>CAZBGS010000001.1:0-412461 GCA_964491785.1 uncultured Pseudobdellovibrionaceae bacterium
GAGGGATTTTCGGAGTCAGGAAATCCACCACCTTGCCCCTCACCCGGCTTCAGCTAATCCCTCTTCAAGGGATAAGCTTGCGCTTCCCTCTCCCCACGGGAGAGGAATTCGATTGATTCATCTTAAGCGAAAATCGCTCTAGAGTTCGGGCGGAGGCGGTGAGTCTTGCGACTTTTTCTTCTCCGCTATCAGTTGAACTACCGGGAAGTCGCCGAATGCTTCGTGGAGATTAATTTCTCCGTCTTTACCTGTCTGAACTTGTTTGCCTGTGAATATATTCCTTAGTGTCGTTCTTGCAGGCAAAGGGGTGGAGATTGCGGCGCTTTGACTAAAAGCCGGGGAACAATCAAGAGGTTCGCGGCGGTTCAGATCGTAAGCTATCATACGCGGCACGATGCTGATTGAGACAGCATTTTCGTTTTCACGCATCAGGCCGAGGATCTTGCCGGGGTCGCAATCAGTGGCCTCGACGAGGGGAATATAGATACCTGTAGTGAAAAGTTCCGGGTTCTCCTTGCGGGCACGCAGGGCCTTTTGCGTTATATATAGCTTGATCGCTCCGGTTTGCCAGTCGTTTTGCAGATCGCATGTCTGTGGCGGTTCGACAGCCCATTCATGCAGCAGGGTTTCCCGCTTCTGAAAATCGACTGCACGCCTGTTATCGGGATCCACAAGGCTCGTGTCCCAGAACTCGGTGCCCTGATAGATTACCGGGATACCAGGAGATGATATCTTCAATACCTGTTGAGAGAGGCTGTAGACCGCCGCGATATGCGAGATTTTCTCCTGGAAGTCGACCATGGAATTGAAAAAGCGGTTATCGTCAAAAATCCGGTCTATAAAGTCATTAAATCCTTTTTCATAGGCATTTTGATGATCTTCCCAAACCACCCAGGAATCATATTCCTTGGCCTCGGAGACGGCTTTATGAAGATATTGTTTGATTCTGGCTTTGTATTCTTCGATGCTTTCACTTTTCCTTGAAAGCAGGTCTTGCGGCCATGAGGCGACGAGGGTCTGATAGATCAGATATTCGAACTTGCCTCTGGGAACGGTGATGCCGCTGCCGTCGGGCAGAGTTATATCGCTTTTGTGTTTCCGGTTATTTTCCATCCAGGTCTGAACCAGAAACTTCCATTCGTCGGCGACCTGGCTGAGAACGTTGATCCTCATGCGCGAGTCTTCGCTTCGCTTGGTGTCATGGGTGGTCGTATCCAGCATGGTGTAAGGAGAATGCTGCTGTCGGTACCGGTTGGCTGCATGGAATTCTTCCGGAGTTACGCCGAAATGCATCGGGTCGCCGCCGACTTCATTCAGGGAAGTCAAACGGAAGTGAAGGTAAAAAGATGTATCTTCCAAACCTTTGGCCATGATCGGCCCCGAATATTGCTGGAAAATCTGTCCGAATTCCCTGATCGATTTTTCGAGTTCCGCGGATGGTTCCTGAATCCTGTCCATAAACGACCGATCCATCACGCTTACCAGAAAGTCGATGGCTTCTGCCGGGAGAGGAGGGTTGATGATTGCCTTCGCATTGGCAGCGGCCTGATTTAGAATGCTTTTGTCCTCGTCGCTTACCGGGGCGTCTTCCTGGATATAAGTGCGGTATACGGGCATGCCTATAAGCATGCGTTCGACGGCGTGGCGCAAGTCGTGCCGGGTATAGTCACATGTATCCGGAACCTGCTGCGCGATGTCGAAAAGGCTTTCCGTGATCAGCTCCAGTTCTTGTGCGAATTGATGGTTGATTACAAGTCTCTTTGATTCTTCAAGAATTTTGCCGAAGCTTCTCGGGTCGCCCGAGATATGGTCATAAAATCCGGTCAGAGCTTCTTCGGAGGATTTATCCACGAAGAGGCCCGATACCTGGTTCAGGAACGGGTAGCCGGTATCGCCAAGAGTTGGCCAACTTTCACGAATTTTTTCTTTGCCTTCCAGTATCTTTTCTATCCATACCGGGTAAGCTTCAGGTTTTCCTGTCGCTTCACGGATGGCTTTCTGAAGGTTGTCGAGATAGCCGCCTGGATCGCGGAGGCCGTCGGGGTGATCTATGCGTAGACCATCAATTATCCCGCTTGCGATAAGCGAGAGGATCATTTCATGAGATTCATTAAAAACATCCGGATCTTCCTGGCGAACGCCGACAAGACCGTTAATGTCGAAAAAGCGGCGATAGTTACCCTTGCCAAACCCACTTCGCCAGTATGCCAAAATGTAATTTTGTTTTGACAAGAGATTATCGAGTTCCTTTGAATTGGACGGTTTATTAAAGTGGTCGACAATCTCCAGAGACGTTTTGCCTAGGAATTCTTTTTTTATCCAGCTTATGGATTTTTCCGAGACGGGGAATCTTTGGTCGTAATAATTCAGGGTAAAATCACCATTATCTCCGAGCACAAGTTTAATCTCGTTATTTTTAAGTATATTGCCCCGGTGATCTCCGAGGACCGGGAGAAGAACGCGACCTTTGTGTTTTGTCCAATTAATATCAAAGTAGCTTGCGTAATGGCTGTCCATACCGTTTTTTAAAACATCACGCCAGCGGGTGTTTTCATAGCTGGTTGCCATATGGTTGGGCACGATATCCCAAACCAGTTTCATGTTCCGATCCTTCAGGATCCCCGATAACATAAGCAAGTTGTCCATGCTGCCCCGGCCAGGGTCGATTTTATTGGGATCAGTCCCATCATAGCCATGCGATGATTCCTTTACCGATTTGGAAAGCGGCGAGGCGTAAATTCCATCAGCGCCAAGACTTTCCAGATAACTTAACAGAGTTATTGCTCCGGCGAGCGGGAAGCTGTCTCTGAACTGAAATCTGTAGAGGCTGGAAGGTAGCTGATATTCAGGTTCGGTGGAACCTGTGTTCTGGATCACATCGCTCATATTATCACCATGCCGTTTTAGAATTATGACAACAATAAACTATTTTTTTACTGATAGGAAGAGAAAATGAAGGTAGGTTCTTGCCGTTTTTTCAGGCGACTAGCCTTTTATCATCACAGATATATATTTTTTTATAGTTATTTTTCAGAACTCTATTTGCGCTAATTTTTCTTTAAGTAATTGTTGCAACAATCGGGCTGTAACGTTTCGCCATTAGGTGCCAACATGTTCACAGTCGTCAATAAAAAACACATAATAATAGGTATTTTGGCCGGTTTAATGTGCCTGCTTCCGGCGGGAGCGTCGCTCGCTCAGCAAGGAGCGGCAGGGATCGTCGTCCCGGAAGGGCCGGGAAGAATGCTCGAAGCTTCGCTGGGCAAGGCAATGTCAGCAGGACATTATGACGGCATTCGTTTTGCTGATGGCAGGGCGATGCAGGTTTTCTATTCCGAAAGGGGGTATCAGTTATTCTGGCTTGGTGATGGCGGTCTTAACAAGAAGGCGCATGCGTTGATCAGTGTGCTGCAGGAGTCCTGGACGCATGGATTGAATCCTGAAAAGTATCATCTTGCTGCTATCGAAAAGCATCTGGGCAGAGGTATGGTCAAGAATAACGCCACGCTTGAAATAATGCTTACAGATGCCGCTGTGCGTTATGCCCGCGATCTGAGCGGCATGAGGATAGATCCGGCAACTATCAAGCAGGAACGCGAGTTTTGGAAGCAGCCGGAAGAAGCCGGAGTTATTCTTGCATCTCTGGCTGGATCGGGTGACATAGCTGGTACGCTAGAAGCTTTTGCGCCTCAGGATAAATTGTATCAATCGCTTCGCGCAGAGCTGATCAGGCTCGGCAGTTCGCCGGAGATGGATTTTTCTCATATTTTGCCATTGGAGTTTGGCAAAGCTTTCTTATTTCCCGGAGAAAGAAGCAGGAACGTGCCAAAACTCAGGGTTCGTCTTGGATTGCCGCCATCGGACAACCATTTATATGACGATGATCTGGCGCAGGCCGTGGTGGCGTTTCAGAGATCAAACAACCTTGAGCCAGACGGGATCATCGGGCCGAAAACGCTGGATCTTCTGAACCAGTCCAATCAGAAAAAAATGCTTCAGATTATCGCCAATCTTGAGCGTTTGCGCTGGCTGGATCGTGAACTTCCAAAAAGGTACATACTGGTCAACACTGCATCGCAAATGCTCTGGGCCGTGGAAAATGGCAAGGTAGAACTGGAGATGAAAGTCATTAACGGCAAGCCTGCGCGGAGAACCAAGGAATTCAAGACTGAAATTACCGGAATCCGGTTCAATCCGGACTGGACGGTGCCTCCGGGGATCAAGCGCTATGATATCTGGCCGAAGGTGAAGGAAAATCCCGGATATCTGCATGAGAAAGGAATCGAGGTTATCAAGGGAAGGGGCAAGGAAGCGATCAGGCTCGATCCTCACTCGATAGACTGGAACAGGATTTCACCCAAAGAGTTGCAGGAGTTGCGTTTGATCGGATATCCCGGAAAGACCAACCCTCTCGGTTATGTCCGTGTGCTTATGCCCAACAAATTCGATATGTATCTGCATGACACCAACCATCCGGAACTATTCGAAAAGCAGGACAGGACGCAAAGTTCGGGTTGCATCCGGATCGAGCGTCCACATGACATAGCCCAGTTTGTCCTTAAACATAACAAGGACTGGGAGAAGAAGATGATCGGGGAGATCATCGCCACCGGCAAGACGACAGAAGTCAAGGCCGAGGCAAAGATGCCGGTTTATATCATTCATCAGACGGCATGGCTCGATTCCCGGGGGGGAATTGTGTTCGGAGCGGATATTTACAAGCGCGATAAAGACCTTATCGATGTTCTCAAGAACATCAATGGCTACGTCTTGCCGATACCGGAATTTGCAGCCGCTATCGCAAAGCCAAAAACGGTTGCTTCTAAGAGCTTGATTCCGTAAGGTAAATACAAAAATAGCCATATGGGCATTTGACATCTTCGTTATTTCTGCTAAGTATTCCAACCGTGCTGGAATTTAGGCATTAACAAAACGGAATGGATTATTTCACATGGAACCGTTGCGATCTGAGCAAAGCACAGACAGCGCGCGCCGTGATTTTTTAAAGAAAAGTCTGTTTGTAACAGTCGGGCTTGTCACAAGTCCGGCAATTATCAATCCGGCTTTTGCAAGTTACGGCGCCTATAACCTTTCTTTTAGAAATGCGCATACCGGGGAGAGTTTTACCGGCGTGTACCGTGTAGGCGACAAGTATCTGCCCGAGGCTTTCAGGCAGATAAATTACGTTCTGCGCGATTTCCGAACCGGCGATGTCAAAATGATAGATCCGCATTTGCTTGACATGATGTACTGGATACATTTTCAAAGCGGATCAGCGCGGCCTTTCGAGGTGATTTCCGGATACCGCAGTCCAAAGACCAACGCGATGCTGCGAAGCGCCAGTGGTGGAGTTGCCAAAAGCTCCTTGCATATGGAAGGGCGGGCGGTAGACTTGAGGCTGGGTGATACCAAACTTTCAAAGTTGCGCGGAATTGCCATCAGCATGAAAACCGGCGGCGTCGGTTATTATCCCAAAAGCAATTTTCTGCACGTCGATACCGGCAAAGTCCGGCAGTGGTAGAGTAAATCAATGATACTGATTGGCCTCGGGGCAAATCTTTCCGGGAAGTTCGGTTCTCCGGAACAGATGCTGCTCAAGGCCATGGAAGCCGTTGAGGCCAATGGCGATATCAGGATCGTTCGTCGTTCCAGCATATGGATAAGTTCTCCTGTGCCTGCTTCTGACCAGCCGTGGTACCGGAACGCGGTAGCGCAGGTTGATACCGATCTGGGGCCGGAAGAGCTGCTAGATGCCTTGCAGGCCATAGAAAGTGATTTCGGGCGCGTCAGAAGCGTTTGCAATGCCCCGAGAGTTATCGACCTCGATCTTCTGGCGTATAACGAGGATATCATACATTCAGAGTTTCTCGACCTTCCGCATCCCAGAATGCATGAGAGGGCTTTCGTGTTGCTGCCGCTCAGCGAGATTGCTCCGGAGTGGCGTCATCCTAAGTCCGGAAGGGCGCTGCGAGAACTTATCGCAGAGCTTTCAGTCGAACAGAAGGTGGAGCCTTTGCTGAAATTCAATCCCGGGTGAAAAATAATGAATAATCCATTTGAGGCAGGCCCTTATCTGATGGGGATAGTTAACGTAACGCCGGATAGCTTCTCTGATGGTGGTGAATATGCAGATCAAAAGAGAGCAATTGCACATGCCATTGATTTATGTGAACAAGGCGCTGATATAATCGACATCGGAGGGGAGTCGACGCGACCGGGAGCCAAGTCTGTCAGCGTGCAAGAAGAGATCGATCGGGTGTGCCCGGTTATCGAAGGGGTAAAAGACCACGCTAAATGGGTTTCTATCGACTCTCGCAACACCGAAACCATGGCGGAGGCTGTTCGATGCGGGGCGAACATTATCAATGATGTGAATTCATTGCGTGATAATGGGGCTATTGCACTTGCGGCCAGAAAAGGCGTTTATGTCTGCCTGATGCATATGCTTGGCGAGCCGGGAACCATGCAGAAGAATCCACAATATAACAATGTGGTGAATGAAATATTTGATTTCCTTGATGAAAGGATTTCTGACTGTGTGGCAGGGGGTATAAGCAAATCACACATCATAGTGGATCCGGGAATCGGATTTGGAAAGACGCTTGAGCATAACCTTGCATTAATAGGAAATATCAGCAAATTTCATGATTTGCGGGTGCCTTTGTTGCTGGGCGTTTCACGCAAGTCGTTTATAGAGAAAATCAGCCCGAAAGCCACGGTGGATAAGCGTTTGCCGGGATCTGTCGCTGCCATGCTGTGGGCTGCGGAGCAGGGCGTGCAGATTTTCCGCGTCCATGACGTCTGGCAAGCGCGTCAGGCGCTGGACGTGTATCTAACGATTTCCAGATGCCGAAGCTAGCAACGCGGCGTCCGGTTCGTCGCCTGCCTCATGATCAAGCGGCGAGAGAACGCGGTTAACCGTGCCGCATTCCATAAGGTCGTGCTGCCAGACCTTCCAGCGCGAAAGATCGCCGGTTAATACAGGCTGGAATTCATAGAGGTGGCAGTTAAGGAAACGATCGAAATTGAAGCCGAAGATGCCTGCTACGGCCCGCATGACCCCGCCGTGGCAGACGAAAAGAACCGGGCCTTCGTGACCTGAGCAATGGCGGCGGACGCAGTTAGAGACCCGCTTGCGGAACGAGGCGTGGCTTTCGCCGCCAGGCGGATCGACGCCTTCAAGATAAAGTTCTAGGGAGATCCGGTAATTGGTTCCTTCCCATTCGCCGACAAAGATTTCCGATATATCCTTATCCTCGATCATCGGCAGGTTCAGCGAACGATTGATGGTCAGAGCGGTGTCTCTGGCGCGGTCAAGGTGACTGTGAACAATTATTTTCGGAGCTATTTCAAGGCCCTCGACAACGGTTCTAGCAAGCTCCGCCTGCCGCCTGCCCAGTTCGGAGAGCGGCGAATTCATCTGGCCCGCCATGATTTCGGCGGCGTTGGCCTCGGTCTGGCCATGGCGGATCATGTAAAAGCCGCATGAGGGCAGTAATTCCCCAGCCAGCGGAGCTGTTTTTTTCATTGTGATTTTCCCCGGTGTTTAAGGCTATACTAACTTGCATGGAATTGTGGAAAGATCAAGGGATAGTGCTGTCGGCGCGTCTGCATGGCGAGAACGGGGCAGTGGTTTCCATGCTTACCGAGAGCAGGGGGAGGCACTGCGGTTATGTGCGCGGGGCGCATTCGGCAAGATTGAGGGCTTTGCTTCAGCCGGGTTCGCTGGTCAATGCCGAATGGCAGTCGCGGGTTTCGGATAGTCTCGGGAATTTCAGGCTGGAGCAGGTGCGCGATTACGGCGCCGAGGCCGCCATGGATGCGTTGAAGCTTTCGGCGCTGATGTCGGCATGCAGTCTTTGCGATGCCGCTTTGCCGGAGCGGGAGGCTCATCCGGGGATGTTTCACGGGCTCAAGGCTTTGCTGGATATTTTTGCCCAGGATGTATGGGGGGCCGCCTATATTTTCTGGGAGATCGCTTTGTTGCGGGAGTTGGGGTTTCGACTTGACCTGAACGCATGCGCCGGGGGAGGGAATGCGGCGAGCCTTGCCTATGTCTCGCCCAGAACCGGCAGGGCGGTAAGCAGGGAGGCGGGGGAGCCATATAAAGACAAACTGTTGCCTTTGCCGGTTTTCCTTGCTCCCGGAACGGGGCGTATGAAACAGGACGAAGCGGGGGAGGATGACGAGGAGTTGCTGAAGGGGCTGCGAATGACCGGGTATTTCCTTGAGAACTGGGTTTTTGTCCATGCAGTTCAGGGAATGCCGGAAGCGCGGCGGAGGTTTCAGGATCGTCTGGCAAGGAAGCTGGATTGTGTCTGCGGGATTGCTGCCACCGGATAATCGTCTTGCGCTGCCAGTGTTTTACGTTTCATTCCTGAGACAGTAGATAACTTTCTTCGTAACTGGACTTTTCTTAAAGCCCGGTTTAAAAGGAAATTCATGAGTAAAAAGAATAACAATAATCAGCTTCCTGCGGAAACCGTTGATCAGCCGCTCGGGGAAATTCTCTCCGACCGATACCTGTCCTATGCACTGTCCACTATCATGAGCCGTTCGCTGCCGGATGTGCGCGACGGGCTGAAGCCGGTGCACAGGCGGCTTTTATACGCGATGTATCAGTTGCGTCTAAATCCGAATACCGCGCCCAAAAAATCGGCGAGGGTAGTGGGAGATGTCATCGGCAAGTTCCACCCTCACGGCGATACGGCGGTTTATGATGCCATGGTGCGGCTGGCGCAGGATTTCGCAGTGCGTTATCCGCTGGTGGACGGGCAGGGGAATTTCGGCAATATCGACGGCGACAACGCGGCGGCGATGCGTTATACGGAGGCGCGCCTTACCGATGTGGCGCTGATGCTGCTTGACGGGATAGACGAGGATGCGGTCGATTTCCGGCCTACTTACGACGGCAGCGAGATCGAGCCGGTGGTTCTGCCCGGAGGGTTCCCCAATCTGCTGGCCAACGGATCTTCAGGGATCGCGGTTGGCATGGCAACCAACATTCCGCCGCATAACGTGGCCGAGCTTTGCGAGGCTATGGAGCTTATGCTTGAGCGCGACCCTGATATCGGCGAGATCGTCGATATCATCAAGGGGCCGGATTTCCCGACCGGCGGCATTCTGATCGAAAGCAAGGCAGCGGTTCGCGAGGCATATAAAACAGGCAAGGGCAGTTTTCGCGTGCGCGCCCGCTGGGTTCGCGAAGACCTGAAACAGGGGCTGTATCAGATTGTGGTGACCGAGATCCCCTATCAGGTGCAGAAAGCCAAGCTGATCGAAAAGATCGCAGAACTGATACAGAACCGTAAATTGCCGATGCTGGACGATGTGCGCGACGAGAGCGCCGAGGATATAAGGCTTGTTCTGGTGCCCAAAAGCCGCAATGTCGAGCCTGAACTGCTTATGGAAGCGCTGTTCCGCAATACAGAACTGGAATCCCGCTTTAATATGAACATGAATGTTCTGGAAAGCGGTCTGGTGCCGAAGGTCATGGACATCAAGGAGGTTCTGCGCTGCTGGCTGGAACACAGGCAGGAAGTGCTTGTCCGGCGATCGAATTACAGGCTGGACAAGGTTAAACACCGTCTCGAGGTGCTCGAGGGCTATCTGGTTGTATACCTGAATATTGACGAGGTTATCCGTATCATCAGGGAGGAAGACGACCCGAAAATGGAGATGATGGTGCGTTTCGGGCTCACCGAAGCGCAGGTTGAAGCCGTTTTGAATATGCGGCTGCGTTCACTCCGGAAGCTCGAAGAGATCGAGATCCGCACAGAGCATGACAAATTAAGCCGCGAGAAGGACGAGCTTGAAAAGCTGATCGGTTCCGAATCCCGCCAGTGGAAGGTTATACGCAAGCAGATCGAGGAATTGAAAAAGAAATTCGGTCAGGATACGAAGCTTGGGGCAAGACGTACCGAGATTGGCAACGCTCCGGCGCTTATCAGTGTCGAGACGCTGGAAGAAGCCCTGATCGAGAAAGAGCCGGTCACCGTTATCTGTTCGTCCAAGGGCTGGATCAAGGCCATGAAAGGGCATGGAATATCATCAGGGGACATTCGCTACAAGGAGGGCGATACAGGGCGTTTCGTAATCGAGGCACAGACTACTGACAAGCTGCTGGTGCTGGGCACTAACGGGCGTTTCTATACACTCGGGTGTGACAGGTTGCCGGCAGGCAGGGGGTTTGGGGAGCCACTGAGGATTATGGTTGATCTTCCTAACGATGCAGATATCGCGGTTATGGATATTTACAGGCCGCAGACCAGGCTGCTTGTGGCATCGGATGACGGGAGGGGGTTCGTTGTCAGTTCCGACGATGTCCTTGCCCAAACCAGGCAGGGCAAGCAGGTGCTTAACGTCGGCGGCGGCACCGAGGCTCTGGCGTCTTATTTAGTAGGCGAGGGGGACGATCATGTGGCAGTTATCGGAGATAACCGAAAACTGCTGATATTTCCGCTGGCAGAGCTTCCGGAAATGGCTCGTGGCAAGGGTGTAATGCTTCAGAAGTATAAAGATGGCGGGCTGTCGGATATAAAAACCTTTCGGATGGAGCGAGGTCTCTCGTTTAAATACGGTTCCGGAGAAACCATTATTATAGATCTTTCGCCATGGCTTGGAAAGCGGGCTCAGGCCGGACGAATGCCTCCTAACGGTTTCCCAAAGAATAATAAGTTTTAAATAGTTATTTCATTAATCGCTTCGCTGCTTTAACGGCTCGCGAAGGCGTTTTTTGATTACTGATTATTTTTTACTTTTTTTTTGAATAGGAGGTTGACGGTAGGCGCTTATTATGTAAAACTATATAAAAAACTGATCAAGGGAAGTTTTACAATGCCGGGAGATAATTCGAATAGCGGCAGAATGCCATGGAATGGCCATGAAATACCGGTAATTCCGGCTGCGGCGTACTCCAATTCAATAAGCAGTCTTAGCGCGAAGTTCAATAAAAGTGCTGCACGAGGCTTAAAGAACCATCAATCATATCATGATGCTAAATCACGTGGCAATGCCTATGCTGCAGGTAAGGTAATAAAATCCCTCATGAGCGATCCTTTTCTTAATATGGCTAAGGGAATGCTCCAGAAGCTGAGCGGGCATATAATTCTGGTGGCGCCGGTTAAGGAAAACAGCCAGAACAGGCTTGCCAGCGAAGCAGCCAAACGTCTTGGCAGTATTTTCGGGATTACCGTAGATGACAAGATAGTCGAAAATGATGTTGGCGGGCGAGCAGGGTTGAGTGGAATCGACAGATTATTTGTCGTTCCCGGTTTCGTGGGAGAAGTCGAACGCGGAGGCATATATGTCGGCGTAGACGACGTCGTATCTTCTGGAACGACAATGGCGCAGCTGAGAGATCATATTGAAAGATACGAAGGACACTTCGCGGGAGTATTATGTCTTGCAACTCCAAGCGGATCTCCTGAAAGACTGAACATAAGCAGAAATGAAGCGTCAAGGGTAAGCAGGCTGTATGATCAATCGCTTAAAGAATGGTTCACGGCAAAAGCCGGTTTTGGATTCGAAGAGCTTACCTATGGAGAAATGGGCATCCTGACAAGCAAGCGCTATCAGCATGATATAAAAAAGAAGTATTTTTCTGATAGCTGTAAAGAGCAATATGCGTATCAGATGCGGGTTTAAGGGAAGTAGACTTCGCCTTCGGTTTTGCGGTAAGCCGGTTCAGGCGTTTGCGGCTTTTGCTTGACTTTTTTCTTCTGAATACCCCCAGCTTCCTTTTCCGGAGGCTTGGTGAATTTATCCCGCAACAGCACTATTGAAATCCGGCGGTTTCGCGGATCTTCCGGTTTTTCAGCTATCAGATGCTCGGTGTCCGATTTGCCGACAACGTTATTGATCCTTTTTTCCGGCAAACCGGACTTCATCAGGACGCGTCGGCTGGTATTGGCGCGGTCGGTGGAAAGTTCCCAGTTTGTGTATTCAGCTCCGGGGCCGAACGGGTTGCTGTCGGTATGCCCTCTGATCGAAATGTCGTTTGGCAGCGCTTTGATGACTTCGCCGATCTTGCGGACAAGTTTTTCCGTTTTCTCGTACATTTTGGCGCTGCCGCTGGGAAACATCGATTCACCCTTCTGGTCGACTATCTGTATACGCAAGCCTTCGGGCGTGATATCGACGATAAGATTTGCGAGCAGGGGCTTTAGTTCAGGAACTTCTTCAATGGCTTGTTTGATGTCCTTTACGGCTTCTTCGAAACGTTCCTGTTCCTCTTTTTCCTTGCCGTGAAGGTCTTCGCCTTCTTCGCCGGTGAATTCGGCTTCCTGAGTTTCCCCGGTCTCGGGTTTGTTATCATTTTGTTTGTCGAAGCGCTGGCCGTTGGGTACCGGGCGTACGAAAGGGGATGTTTGCGAGGCCATGGCACCTTGCGAGGAAACGGAAAGCCCGCCAAGCACGCCGCCGGCACCGCTGGTAGAGGAAGAGATCTTGGGATGGGATGGGTCGAAATAGCTCGCAACAGAAGCGAGTTGTTCGGCGCTGGCGACATTAAGCAGCCACATCAGCAGGAAGAAAGCCATCATCGCGGTGACGAAATCCGCATAGGCGACTTTCCAAGCGCCGCCATGGTGGCCGCCTGCTTTCTTGATTACTTTTTTTATTATAATCGGGGCGACTTCGTCCCCGGAACCTTTCTTTTTGGCCAATAAAACAGCTCCTTATGACGGGCTCGGGAGTTCGTTCAGGTGCTCTTCCAGTTCCGTAAAGCCTGGCTGGACATGGTGAGGAAGAAACTTCCTGGAAAATTCGACTGCTACCTGGGGCGCGGCACCATTCAAAAAAGCCAAAACCGCGACCTTAATACATTTGTAATAGAGGATTTCAGATTCCGCCTTGACGCCAATAGCTCCGGCGGCGGGAGCAACCATTCCGTACGATACCCAGACGCCCAAAAACGTTCCGACCAGCGCGCTGCCGATCATTTTACCGAGCACTTCCGGGGGTTCGGTAATTGCGCCCATGGTTTTGATAACGCCGAGAACGGCCGCAACAATGCCAAGAGCGGGTATGCCATCAGCCATTGTCTGAACGGCATGCGCGGGATGCATTTTTTCTTCGGTGAGCGTTTCAATTTCCGCGTCCATCAGGGCTTCGATCTCATGCGGGTCTTCGTTGCCGAGCGAGATAATGCGCAGGTAATCGCAATAGAAAGTTATGGCATGATGGTTATTGAAAAAACCCGGAAACTGCTTGAAAAGCTCGCTGTCCTCGGGGTTTTCGATATGCTGTTCCATTGCCAGCCAGCCCTTGGTGCGGGCCAGCTTGAAAGAAAGGTAGAGCATGCTCAGAAGCTCGATATATGAGGCCTTGTTGTAGGTTTCCGGCTTGATGTAGGAGCCCAGCCCCTTGATAGCACCCTTGATGGTGTGCGATGAATTTGCTGTAATAAAAGCGCCGATGGCAGAGCCTACGATAATCAAGCTCTCAAACGGCATAGCCTTGAGGAGAATCGACATGTGTCCGCCAAGCAGTATATACCCGCCGAATGTGCAGGCGATGACCATAATAAGACCCAAAAACTTCATGGCGTGACGGAATTCCTTTCAAGATTCTACTTTAGTATTCTTTCATTACTTGGCATCAACTCCAAGTATGTTTTTATAATTTTTTAGGGGGCGCGTATTCCGGTTTCGGGGCGGGGCGGGCGAAAAGGTAACCTTGCGCGTACTCAGCGCCGAGTTGCCGCAAGCGGTATAGTTGTTCTTCTTCCTCGACCATTTCTGCAATTACCTGAATATTCAGGTCGCGGCACATTGAAATTAAATTCTTTACCATCACCGAATCCCGCTCGGACACCAGTATGCGTCTTGTATATTGTCCGTCGATTTTCAGGTAATCGACATGCAGCGCCTGAAGATACTGGAATGAGGCCGATCCTGCGCCAAAATCATCCAGGCAAACCTTGAAACCCTCGCTACGGAGCATATCGATCTGGTGCCCGGCTTTCTGAAGATTGTCTATCCGGCTGGATTCGGTGATTTCGATAATCAGGCGATCGGCAAGATCGTTACGGTAACTGATTAGTTTGTCGACCAGTTTGCCGAAAAAGTGTTCATTTTGAATTGATTGGCCAGAGATATTAATTGCAAACCTGCTTCGGCGGCCGCTTGATTTGTATTTTAGATAATTAATCGCACGCTCCAGAACAGCCATGTCGAAATCGGGAGCGAGTCCGATGTCCTCGCCGAACATCACCCATTCCATAGTGGAGCCGCCATCGAGAAATCTAGAGAGCATTTCGAAGTGAGTGGCCTGATATCCGTTGTTGATATCTACAATCGGCTGGAAATAAATATTAAAGTTAAGTTGTTTTATTATGCTTTTGAACTGACTAACTTTCTGAGCGTTGGCGCTGACATAGGCCTTGAAGCCCGTATTCAGGGTTTCTATGGTCAGTTCGGTGCCTTTTCGCTGGAATTCGTTAATCGTATAAATCAAAGCCTTGGCAGTGTCACGCTCTGACAAGGTTTCAAGTTCGGAGGTTACCGTCTTGCTTTTTACCTCCACTTTTATTCCCTGAGGGTCTATCTGTCTTGAGATTTCGGCTAGTTGACCTGCGAGCAGTTCTGCATCTATCTCCTTGTCGTGGAGGATGCTGAAACGTCCTTCCGCCACCTCTGCGGCGGATTGACCGTCAATCGATCTTGATCTAAGGAAACCCCCGATAGTCTCATAGAAATCTTTCCATGAATCTTTGCCGACCCTCTGGCGGAAATTTGCTATATCGCAAAGGTCGATTAGCGTGAGGTCGATGTTCTGGTTCAGACTCCTTGCAAGATTCATAGCTTCCTGAGCCGCATGCAGAAAAGTTTCCTTATCAAGGAGGTCTTTTTGCTCGGTAATTTTTACCATTTCTCCGGTGCGGGCCATAAGGACGCTGGTAAAACCAAGAGCGATATAAAACATATTGCTTTCCGGCATCCGGATAGCCGTAAGAACCGCTTTGGTGTTCCTGCCGTATTCGTGGTCAAGGGTCACAAGAATAGGGCCGCAGCGCTGGCCCGGGCGTGATTTGGCATGCAAGGCAACAAGGGTAGGGCGGTCGATTCTGGCAAAGAGATCAAGCCAGTTCACGCCTACAAGGGATTCATCGTTGACGCCCGTAAGCCCTTTTGCTGCACCCAGCGCATAGGTTATCAGGCCATCCTCGGCAACTTCGACAAAAAGATCCGAAGAGGCGAAAGAGAATGCCAGGAATCTGTCTCTCTGGGTTTTTATGTTGTTTTTATCGTCGATCATCAGCGAGGCAAGGCAGTATTGCAGGAAGCGGTACTTCGAAAGATAGTATCATAAAAGGTAAACGTTACAGATTAATTTATAAATCAATGCCCACCGCCTCCCATTATCCAAGTTCTTTTGCGGCCTTAAGGGCGAAATAGCTGATTATCATATCTGCGCCGGCTCTTTTAAAGGCGAGAAGGCTTTCCATCATTACACTGGTTTCGTCAAGCGCGCCGGACTGCGAGGCAAATTTGATCATGGCGTATTCGCCGCTCACCTGATACGCAGCCAGCGGCAAGTCGGTGAGGGCTCTCAGTCTGGCGAGAACGTCGAGATAAGGCATCCCGGGTTTAACCATCAGGATGTCCGCTCCTTCGGCTTCGTCGGTTTTTGCCTCGCGCAGGGCTTGTCTGATATTGGCGGGATCCAGCTGGTAGGTCTTGCGGTTGCCTTTTCCGAGAGAACATCCGGCGGCGTCACGGAAAGGCCCGTAGAAGCTGGAGGCAAACTTGGAGGAATAAGACATAATGGGCGTGTCCGTGAAGCCATTATCGTCCAGCCCTTTGCGAATGGCTGAAACCATTCCATCCATCATGCCTGAGGGCGCGACGATGTCGGCTCCGGCGCGGACGGCGGTTACGGCCTGTTTTTGCAGATTTGAAAGCGTCGCATCATTGTTCACGTCACCATTTTTATCGATTGGGCCGCAATGGCCGTGATCGGTATATTCGCAAAAGCAGAGATCAGCGATCACCAGCATGTCCGGGCAGGTGTCTTTGGCGCGTTTGATCATTCTTGAAAGCAGTCCGTTTTCCTTGAGGGAGTCACTTCCCGTCGCGTCCTTGTTGTGAGACACCCCGAACAGCAGAACAGCTTGTATACCTGTATCTGCCGCTTCACGTATCGCCTTTTCCAGGGACTTTTCTGTGTGACGCATAATTCCCGGCATCGAAGCTACCGGGCATGGCTCGGTAATGTTTTCCTCAATAAAAATAGGATAAATGAAATCATGCTTATCCAGGCTTGTTTCCCTGACCATGCTGCGCATGGCATCAGATCTGCGCAATCTCCTGAGCCGCGTAAATGAGCCATGAGGAAGCGGGTTTGTGCAAGCGGTATTGTCTTTCATCGATAAAGGCCCTGTTTACAGTTGATAAAAAAAGCTTTTCTAATAACGCATTTCTATTAGGATTTACTGGTTAAACCAATTTCAACTTTATTACTTGCAGTATATGGATTTAAACTCTTTATGCGATGAACTTCAAATAGATTGCAGCGGGCCGCTTGCATCTATTTTTATGAACCGTCCTCATTCCCTGAATGCCATGACAATGGAAATGGTCAGGGTTATGCGTGCGGCTCTGGTTTCCTGGCGGGATGACAGCAGCATAAAGGCGGTACTGATTTCCGGATTGCCTGACGAAGCCTTTTCCGCGGGCGGCGATATGAAATCGGTTTACAATATCGGCATGGCCTACCGCAGGGAGCAGGCACATGAGCGGATAGCTTCGGTTTTCTTTGCCGAGGAATACGAGCTTGACCGCCTTATTTATAATTATCCGAAACCGGTTATTGCTTTCATGAACGGCATCACGATGGGCGGGGCCTACGGAATAGGAGGGCCCAGCGCTTTTCGTATCGTCTGTGAGAATACCGTTTTCGCCATGCCAGAGGCGGCTATGGGTTTTTTCCCCGATGTCGGCAGCGCTTATTATCTGAACAAATGTCCGGGTAAAATCGGTGATTATCTAGCCCTTACAGGGTACCGGATAAATGCAGACGATATGCTCTATTCACGTCTTGCAGATTTCTTCCTGCCTCTTGAGAAGAGAGCAGATCTGATTGCTTTGCTTGGCGAGAGGCTTAAGGATGCTTGTGATTATAAAGAGGCCCATCATATATGCGGTGAGATAATTAAAAATCTTGCTGAAAATCCGCCGATGAGCGGTAATCTCAGGCGGAGAGCGGAAAAGATAAATTTGATATTTTCGGCTTCCGGGATTGAGGAAATTATCGACAAGCTTTACGGCGCTGACTGGGGAGGTGAGGTGTCAGGACATATCATCTCCAGATCGCCTACCAGTATTAAAGTTATTTTAAGGCACATGCGCGAGTGCGTTAATGCGGGTTTTGAAGAGATTCTGGCAAAGGATTTCATTATTGGACAACATTTTATTAATGGACATGATTTTTACGAAGGGGTTAGGGCTGTGCTGATCGACAAGGATAATTCGCCGTTATGGGTGCCCTCTAATTTGCGGGCTGTCAGCGATGACCAGGTTGGCCACTATTTTGCGGAAACCGGCTTTAGCCTGGAAGATGTAATGGATTCCTGGCCTTTTCACGACAATTTTATTAATTTGCTCTTGCGCGATTACGGAACTCATTTATCATTGGGTTGAATTACAGGGTAATTGCTGCCCCTTAACTGATCCCGGAGTCATAACGTGGCTACACCACAAAGATATTATGAAACAATTCAATTGATCGAACGTCTGCACAGGCGTTTTCTCGACGTTCTGAAAGTAGAGCTGGATCGCAGGAATATCCAGGATATCAATAACGTTCAGAGCATGATCCTCTATAATATCGGCGACGAGGAAATGACTGTGGGAGAACTCACGATTCGTGGGTATTATCTTGGATCCAACGTTTCCTATAACGTCAAAAAGATGGTTGAAAATGACTATCTTATTCAAGAAAGGTCAGTTCACGATAAAAGGTCAATCAGGGTCAGGCTTTCGGACAAGGGATTGAAGCTGAGGGATCTTGTTTCGGAGATGTTTATTAAACATGCCGAAAAGATCAAGGGATCCGAGCTGACGGACGAGCGTATCGAGCAGCTGATTACTATTCTGAAAATGCTCGAGCGTTTCTGGGCAAGCCAGACAAATTTCTCCGGGCTTGCCAGTCTGGAAGACGATTTCTAGGAGAACAGTGGCGTTTACCTGAAGCCTTTAAGGTAAATGAGTATGGAAAAAGCACCTCTCGCCGGCAGAGAAGTTATTCTGGAATTCCATCCGGTAGGAGATTATATGCGCGTGTCGGCGATGGATACGCGAACCCTTACCGAAATTACTATTCAAGGGCCTCGCAAAGCGCCGGAGACGACTTTAAGGCTCAACGCGCTCAAGCGTCTAGAATATGTCCTGAAAAAGAAGGGATTGATCTAATGTGCCATTAGGCACTATATATAGTATCAAATGTATTTTTTGCAGGAGCGATTTTCCCTTGTCTTACAAACTCCTCATCGCCTCTGATCATGCCGGATATGAGCTGAAGGAAATATTGAAATCCAGATTTAAAGATCGGATCGAATGGATTGATTTAGGTGCATATTCTGAAGATTCTGTTGATTATCCTGACTTTGCGACAAAACTGGCCGAAGCCCTGCTTCAGGGACAAGCGGATCAGGGAGTGCTTATTTGTGGCACAGGGATAGGAATTTCGATTGCTGCCAACAGATATGCTCATATTCGTGCGGCTCTTTGCCGGAGTTCGACCGAGGCGCGTCTGACGCGAGCGCATAATGACGCCAATGTTCTGGCCCTGGGATCAAGAATTACTGGCGCGGAAGTGGCTGTGGATTGCCTTGAGGCGTTTATTTCAACTGAATTCGATGCCGGAAGGCATGAGAAGAGAGTGCGGATGCTTGGCAGTATCTGCGGTCAGGGCAACGGAGCAAATCGATGAGATGCCCTTTTTGCGGACATGAAGAAACACAGGTCAAGGACTCAAGGCCTACAGAAGATAATTCCTCCATACGCCGCCGACGTTATTGCACTGAATGCCTGGAGCGGTTTACGACTTTTGAGCGGGTTCAGTTGAGGGAGCTGACCGTTGTAAAAAAAGATGGCAGGCGACAGCCGTTCGACCGGGATAAATTGATCAGATCTATGCAGGTGGCTTTGAGAAAGCGACCTGTGGATATCGAAGATATTGAAAAGTCTGCTAATGAGATAGTAAGGAATCTTGAATCAATGGGTGAGCATGAATTGCCATCGATAAAGCTTGGGGAGATGGTAATGAAGGCTCTGGCGCATCTTGATGCGGTGGGCTATATCCGTTTTGCATCGGTGTATAAAGATTTTCGACAGCCGGAAGACTTCAAATCTTTTCTACAGGAACTCAATCAGTTGCATGATAATCACTGATTTAATTATAAGAGTTTTCCTGTATTGTCTTGATAAAAAAGGTTTAATAATAGTTGTTAGCATTCGGTGGATAATTATACTGAAAAAGATGGTGAATATATGCAGTCGGCGCTTGCAATTGCAAGGCAGGGCCTTGGGCGAGTCTGGCCGAATCCTGCTGTTGGCTGTGTAATCGTTAAAAACGGCATTGTTATTTCTCAAGCGCGGACAGCCGATACAGGAAGGCCTCACGCAGAAACTATCGCTATATCAAAATCCTACGTGGATGTGTCCGGTTCGGACATGTATGTTACGCTTGAGCCTTGCGCTCATACCGGGAAGACGCCGCCGTGCTGCGAAGCTATTGTCTCATCGCGGTTCAGGAGGGTTATCATTGCTGTCGCAGATACGGATCAACGTACGGCGGGGCTTGGTATACGGGCAATTCAGCGCGCCGGTATCGAGGTTCGTACCGGACTGTTCGCGGACATGGCAAGGGATGTCAACAGGGGTTACTTCCTTAACAGGGCTCTGGGAAGGCCAATGTTTACCTTGAAGATAGCAGCCTCCCTTGATGCAAAAACTGCTATGGCCGGTGGTGAGAGCAAATGGATAACCAGCGCTCTGTCCCGCAGAAGAGTTCATCTTGAGCGTTATCAGCATGACGCGGTGCTTACGGGAATCGGAACGGTAATTGCCGACGATCCCGAGCTAACTACCAGGCTCAAAGGAGTTCATTGCAGTTCACCGCGGATCGTAATTGATACCAGATTGCGGTTTCCGGTACGAAACCGGCTGTTGGAGACTTTGGATCTCGGGCCGGTGTGGGTATTCACATGCTCCTCACAGAACAATAAGAAATATCAAGAGCTTGTTGATAAAGGTGTGGAAATCTTTTGTGTGCCTCATGATAATAATGGACATTGTGATTTAAATTCAGTCGCCGGGATTCTCGGACAAAAGGGGCTTACGCGTGTTTTTGTTGAGGCCGGGGGAGGGCTGGCAGCATCATTCATCACTAATAAACTTTGCGATCGATTGCTGCTTTTCCGTTCGCCAGCAGTTATCGGAGGTGACGGCCTTTCGTTGATAGGCGGTATAGGGGGAACGGATCTGGCCAGTCTGCCGGTTTTTACAAGAAAAGAAATTCATCTGTCAGGTGATGATTGTCTGGAAATTTTCGATTTCAACGCTTAAAGTCTGGCAATGTTTACAGGAATAATCACAGATATCGGAGAAGTTACCTCTGTCAATGCCGGGCCAGAAGACCGTCGCATCCGTATAAGGACTTCCTATGATATGGACAGTATCGATATCGGCGCATCGATTGCATGCAGCGGGTGTTGTCTTACGGTGACGGAAAAGGGCGACAGTGAATTTGCTGTCGATGTATCAGCCGAAAGCCTCTCAAAAACCGTGATTGGTTCATGGGCTCCTGGAACCGGGATTAATCTCGAACGAAGTCTGCGCTTTGGCGACGAGCTTGGCGGGCATCTTGTCTCCGGCCATATCGACGGCCTTGCCGAGCTTGTATTCAGGCGGGATGAAGGCGGATCGAGGCGGTTGAAATTCAAGGTGCCGGAAAGCCTTTTTCATTTTCTTGCGCCAAAGGGATCTGTCGCAGTGGACGGTGTATCATTGACTGTCAACGAGGTCGAGGAAAGCAATATATTTGGGGTTAACATTATTCCCTATACACTGGATCATACAACTCTGGGCAGTTTGCGCCCCGGCGACGCAGTCAATCTGGAGGTTGATATGCTGGCGCGTTACGTTGCCAGAATCCTGGGGAAGGGGTAGGCGCATGAGCTGTCCGGCAATTAATCACAAGGAAATCCCCGGGGATCTTGCTTCCAGCGAAGAAATTATTTTGGAGGCCAGGGCGGGAAGGGTTTTTATTCTGGTTGACGACGAGCAACGCGAGAACGAGGGCGATCTTATTATCCCTGCCGACAAAATAAATGCCGACATTATTAATTTTATGGTGAGGGAAGGCAGGGGGCTTGTTTGCCTTGCGCTTGATGGCAAAATTGTAGACCGCCTTAAACTGCCGATGATGCCGCAAAGGCATGAGAGCAAGTTCGGGACAGCTTTTACAGTGTCCATTGAAGCCCGTTACGGGGTTAGTACGGGTATCTCGGCTGCGGATCGCGCGAGGACGATCAGAACTGCTATCGATCCTGAATCGGGCCCTGATGATATTGCAATGCCGGGTCATGTGTTTCCGTTACGCGCCAGGGAGGGCGGAGTGCTGTCACGAGCAGGGCACACGGAAGCCGCAGTAGATATAGCCCGCATGGCCGGTCTGACGCCTGCCGGAGTGATTTGTGAAATTATGAACGATGACGGTTCAATGGCGAGGCTCGCGGATCTGTTGATTTTCGCCAGGAAACACAGGATAAAAATCGGAACGGTTGCCGATCTTATAAAATTCAGACAAGTAACAGGAGAGCGAAATGATGGCGGATATCAGACACGATTTTGAGGAAAAACCTCATGTAATGATTGTCGAGGCCAGATTTTATGAGGAAATATCAGATTTTCTAGCCGAAGGGGCAATAAGGGAGCTGGAGAGCCATGGCGCGACATATGAACGTTTTTCGGTTCCGGGTTCTCTTGAAATTCCTGCGGCAATACAATGCGCGGTTCGCGGGCTGGACTTTTACACTGCCCGGCGGCGCTTCGATGCCTATGTCGCTCTAGGCTGTGTCATTCGTGGTGAGACTACCCATTATGAAATTGTTTCGGGTGAAAGCGCGAGGGGGCTTATGGATCTTTCGCTTCGGCATACCCTCGCAATCGGCAACGGCATTCTTACCTGCGAAAACTGGGAACAGGCCATGGTTCGGGCTCGCCCTGACGGCAAGGACTGGGGCGGCAAAGCTGCGAGGGCCGCTCTTGATATTCTTAATCTTAAATCCCGTTTTGGCATATATCCGCGTAAATAATCATGAAGAAGCAAAAATCCAAAGGATCGAAAAAAGCGCGCAGCAGCGCGGCCAGACTGGCCGCTGTGCAGACTGTATACCAGATGAGAACAAGCAACCAGTCCGCTCTAGAGGCTGCACGCGTGTTTCTGGATCATTATGCCGGGATGAGCATTGAAGGAGAAAGGCTCCTTGAGCCCGATACAGAGTTATACAGCAAGATAGTACAGGGAGTAGAAAACAGACTGGATGACCTTCAGACGCTTCTTATCCAAAGTATGAAAAACTCTGATGAAGATATTGATTCGTACAAAAAAAGGCCGATTGAGCCGTTACTCGAAGCGATCCTGTTATGCGGTATCTTTGAGCTGATGGCTCATAAGGAAATAGACACACCGATCATTATTTCCGATTACCTGAATGTTACCCATGCTTTTTATGAAAAGAGCGAATTAGGTCTGGTTAACGCCTTACTTGACAGACTGGCCAGAGTTCTCGTTCAGGTTTAATAATCAATAATTAACCTATTTATACGTATACTACAGATGTATTATGGCGGTTCAGGCACTGTCCATGAATAGCGAGCTACGGTCTGCGAGTATGGCATGCGCTTAATACTTATGATTTTAATTCTTGCAGTTACGCTTGGGTTATGCGGGGCGGGAGCCTTTTACTTTTTTGGAGGCGGCAATTCGGCTGTCGCTGCTGACAATACGCACGGTTCTTCCGGCAAGACAAAACCGAATGCCAAGGATCAATTTGAATTCGTTGAAATATCTCCACTGGTTTTTCCGCTAATAGATATTAATGGAGCTCACCAGATCGTGAGTCTAGTGATATCTATTGAGGTAAAGGATCATGAGGGTGCAGAGATGGTAAACCGTCTTACTCCCAGACTTAACGATGCCTATATTCAGGATCTGTATGGTTACCTTAGCCGTAACGCCAGAATGCATGGCGGAATAATCGAGGTGCAGGAAGTCAAGAAAAGACTGCATCACGTGACTTCACGTGTAATAGGAGACAATTATATAAACGACGTACTTTTACAAGTTGTCCAACAAAGACCTATCTAACAAAATAACCGGCCTTTAATTACTACTCTTGTTTTAATCAAATATTTTCGGCATGTTATTACCTTGTCTTCTACCGGTAAGTATCTTTGCCGGTTTTTATGAATAATAACGGGGTAGTAAACAAATGGATTACATTGCAATTTATCTGGTTGTAATTTGCTGCGCGTTCGTAGCTTTGATCTACGGGCAGTATGCAGCAAGAACGGTACTAAGCGCCAATCCTGGCAATCAGGCCATGCAGGCAATAGCTCATGCCATACAGGAAGGCGCCAGTGCTTATCTTAACCGCCAGTACCGGACAATCTCTGTTGTTGGCCTGATTGTTGCCGCACTGCTATTCTTTTTGCTGGGGCTGCATGTGGCAATAGGGTTTATTTTTGGCGCATGTCTTTCTGCTCTTGCCGGTTTCATAGGTATGAACGTATCGGTAAGGGCCAACGTCCGTACTGCGCAGGCAGCTACCGAAGGACTGGCCAAGGCGCTTGATATTTCATTTAAGGCCGGAGCCATTACAGGCATGCTGGTGGTAGGATTCGGGTTGATCGGTCTGGTGATATACATGGCCGCGCTGGATTACTACTTTGGACTGGGTGACGCTGTCGACATTAAGGCAAAGCACGAAGTGCTGCGCCATATGATAGAAGGCCTAGTCGGACTTGGTTTCGGCGCTTCGCTGATTTCAATTTTTGCCCGTCTTGGCGGAGGCATCTTTACAAAAGGAGCGGATGTCGGAGCCGATCTGGTTGGAAAGGTTGAGGCCGGTATTCCAGAAGATGATCCTCGTAATCCCGCCGTGATTGCGGACAATGTAGGTGACAATGTTGGCGACTGCGCCGGGATGGCTGCCGATTTGTTCGAGACTTACTCGGTAAATATCGTTGCGACGATGCTGATTGCCTTCAGCGTCTTTGCGGCTGATATCGCGCCGTTGATGATGCTGTTGCCGCTGATAATCAGCGGTCTATGTATTATTGCGTCTGTTGCCGGTGCTTTCTTTGTAAGATTCTCGGCAGGCAGCGAGAATATTACAGGCGCTCTTTACCGCGGCCTGATTGCCAGCGCCGTGTTTTCATTGCTTCTAATAGCCGTGGTAATCTGGAATATCGGTCTTGATACACGGATACCTCTTGCAGCTGGAGGATCTATAGAAGTGGTTAACCTGTTCTGGTGTTCGATGACGGGTCTGGCCGTAACAGCCCTTATTGCGATAAGCACCGAATATTATACGGGAACTAGCCACAGACCGGTTCAATCGGTGGCAAAAGCGTCGCAGACGGGTCATGGAACGAATGTGATACAAGGTCTGGCAGTGTCCCTGGAATCAACCGCTTTACCGGTACTGGTGATCTGCGCGGCAATGTTTATCGCTTCCAGCCTCGCGGGACTATACGGGATAGCTATCGCAGCGACAGCAATGCTTTCCGTCGCGGGGATGGTGGTTGCACTTGATGCTTACGGGCCCGTTACCGATAATGCAGGAGGCATTGCCGAAATGGCTGATTTGCCGGCCAGCGTTCGCAAAACTACTGATGCTCTGGACGCAGTCGGCAATACAACCAAGGCAGTGACCAAGGGTTATGCTATCGGTTCGGCCGGACTGGCCGCCCTTATACTGTTTGCCGGGTATACCGAAGAAATAAAACACTATCTTCCGGATATGGATATCCAGTTCAATCTGCAGGATCCATATGTGGTGATAGGCCTCTTCGTGGGCGGACTTCTGCCTTACCTTTTCGGGGCGCTGGCGATGAAGTCGGTCGGAAGGGCAGCGGCAAGTATAGTTATCGAGGTTCGCAGGCAATTCGCCGAGATCAAAGGCATCATGGAAGGCAAGGCCAAGCCTGATTACTCTACCGCGGTCGATATGCTAACCCGTAGTGCGATCAGGCAGATGGTGCTTCCCTCGCTGTTGCCGGTTGCCGCGCCGATTCTGCTGTTTACTGTGGTGGCAATACTTAGCGGCGAGCTTGAGTCCGCCTTTCAGGCTCTTGGGGCCATGCTGCTCGGTACTATCGTGACGGGCTTGTTCGTGGCGATATCCATGGCCTCGGGTGGAGGGGCATGGGACAACGCCAAGAAATATATCGAAGAGGGAAATTACGGCGGCAAAGGTTCAGAGGCCCACAAGGCCGCTGTTACCGGAGACACTGTCGGCGATCCCTACAAGGATACTGCCGGCCCCTCAATTAACCTGCTGGTTAAAAGTGCAAGCATAGTTGCCATTCTTCTGGTGGCTGCCGTAGGCAAGTTCCTTGCCGGTGTATAATGCTTGTCCGAGAGTTTATCAGATAAAGAAAGCCCCGGGAAACCGGGGCTTTTAATATTGTATTATGCTGTTTTATGGATGGTGGCGGACTCCAGTTATCGTATGGGGGTGTCCTGCGGGTTGAATTTTCCGATATTCCCCAGGAGTTGCTGCATAAGGCTCACATCATTGCCGTGAGTCGGTGTGCTGCGGCCGCTGATGGGCACTTCCATCCTTCCATCCTTGCGTTCTGTTACCGATTCAACAATTCCCTTGCTGTCGAAGGTAACAATTATGACTCTCTCATCTGTAACTTTCGGGTCAAGTACCCCATGCTTTTCGGTGTGTTGCCCAAGGTAGTACCAGGTATTCTGATCGAATGGCGATGTGGTCGTCGGTGACCCGAGTATGCGCATTACCTCGCTGCGCGTATGCACTCCGGGCTTTACCTGTTCTAACTGATGCTGTTCAAGGTAATTGCCGCGAATGGCAGTGGTGGGGGTGCAGGCGCTTGCCGAAATGACGGCCATCAGGACTCCTGCAAGGATAATTCCGTCTTTATTCATTTGACCTCTTCATTCTTTCCAGCAAACAAATTGCTGCCTTGGCACTTGTTAATTTTTCGCAACTTTATTATTTAAAGCGGTGAAATGCAATTATATGAAACGTCAGTTCGCAAAAGGTAGCGAAAGAATGAATAAACGAACTCCGAGAATTATACCGGAATGGCATTATCCTGTACCGGCAGAAGAGATCGGACGGTCTGTGACCCGGTTTGCCATAGAAGCAGGCGAGGAGGAGAAGGAATCGATTGCAAGAAGGCTTGCGATTGTTCGCATAGAGCTTTTACATGCGGATATTTCTATGTCCAGAGATCAAAACGACCATATCATTCATATCTGCGGGACACTAACGGCAGAGGTTATTCAGGAATGCGTCGTCACTCTTGAACCGGTAAGTGCCAGGATTGAGGAAAAGTTTGAGGGCTGGTTCGCCGATAATGAAAAGACGGTATCGTTTGAAAAGGCAAGGCGGGATCGGCTGAAACTCAAGGCCGGAATTGACGTCCCGATACTCGAAGAGAACGAGGATCCGGAGCCGATCGTCGACGGGATTATCGATATCGGGGAACTGGTTGTCCAAAACCTGTCGTTATTGCTGCCGGTGTATCCTCATAGCGAAGGCGTGGTTTTCGAACAGAGCGACGAGGATAAAGAAAACCAGAAGAAATCTGAACTTCGAAAAAATCCATTCTCCGCTCTGAAGGATTGGAAGTCGCAGTAATAGAGAAGCGCAGTTTTTGCTTGCTTATCGTGAGAATATTAGTTAAAAACCGGGTTCAAATTTGGGCAAGGATTAAAGAAATGGCCGTTCCGAAAAAGAAAACATCAAAGTCCAAGCGTGACATGCGGCGCTCGCACCACGCGCTGAAGGCAGTCAACTGGGTTGAGGATTCTCATACGGGGGAGCCGAAACGCCGTCACCACGTCGATTTGAAGACCGGGATGTATAAAGGTCGTCAGGTTCTCAACGAGACCAATTGACTTTTTTCTATTTAGCTGCAAGTTTTTGAGCGCTGTAACTTCTAACATCTGCGCTTTTAAGCAGGCGGCTGCTTTCCGATATGTCTGATAAACAAACAATTGCTCTTGATGCCATGGGTGGAGATTTCGGCCCTGGCGTGGTCGTGCCTGCGGCGGCAATGGCGCTGGAGGTTCGCAAGGATCTACGCTTTCTGTTCGCAGGCGATGAAAAGATAATCGAGCCGATTCTCGGCGGGTACGAGACATTACGGCAAGTGAGCGAAATCATTCATACGAATATCACGATAAAAAATGGCGACAAGCCTTCCAATGCGCTGCGAAGCGGTCGTGATTCAAGCATGCGTCTGGCGCTGAACGCTGTGAAGGACGGACGCGCCTGCGCGGCAGTTTCGGGCGGGAATACCGGGGCTCTGATGGCGATGGCAAAATTCGTTTTGAAATCACTGCCGGGAATTCACAGGCCGGCGATCGCCAGCGTTGTTCCCACAATGAAAAGCGATATCATTATGCTCGATCTTGGCGCGAATATTGAATGTGATGCCGAAAATCTGGTTCAGTTCGCGATTCTGGGGGCGGTTTTTGCCAGGCTGATGCTCGGTCTTGAGGGCAAACCTACGGTAGGGTTGCTGAATGTTGGCACGGAAGATATGAAAGGTAACGACAATGTCAGATCTGCCGCCGCCCTTTTGCGCGAGATAGACTTTCCCGGAAAGTTTTACGGATATATCGAGGGCAACGATATTCCTATGGGTACCGTGGATGTTGTGGTAACCGATGGATTTACGGGTAATGTGGCGCTCAAGGTCGCCGAAGGCATGGGGCGGCTCAGCGGGCATTTTATCAGGGAAGCGTTTATGTCTTCCATCTGGGCTAAAATCGGAGGCCTTCTTGCTTTCAGGGCGATGAGGCGCTTGAAAAAAAAGGTGGATCCGCGCTATTACAACGGCGGAATGTTTTTGGGCCTTGGCGGGATTTGCGTTAAAAGCCATGGCGGCAGCGATGCTTACGGATACTCGCGGGCGATTCTGGTGGCGGCGGAGCTGGCCGGAAAGGGTTATGTCAGGCGCGTGGCTGATGAGTTAGGCCGTCTGCCAAAGGTTAATACTCAATTTGATCGGACTAACATAGAAGTGGTTGACTGAATGGTGCCTAGAACCAGAATAGTGTCGTGCGGTGCGTGGTTGCCGGAACAAGTTCTGACCAATGCGGATCTGGAAAAGCTGGTTGATACTTCTCACGAATGGATTTTTCAACGCACAGGCATTTGTGAAAGGCGCATTGCCGGGAAGGACGAAAAAACTTCCGATATGGCGATCGCTGCGGGGCGCGAGGCTATCGAGAATGCGGGGTTGGCCGGAAGCGATGTCGACGCGGTTATAGTATGCACATCCACACCTGATAACACATTTCCTTCGGTTGCGGTTAGCGTTCAGGCGGCGCTTGGCATAAAGCCGGGGCCAGCTTTCGATCTGCAGGCGGTTTGCGCCGGCTTCCTTTATGGCCTGACGGTGGCGGACAGTCTGGTCAGATGCGGACATGCAAGAAGGATTCTTCTTATCGGCGCAGAAAAATTCTCATCCATTATCGACTGGACGGACAGGAGGACATGCGTCCTTTTTGGCGACGGGGCCGGGGCGGTGCTTCTGGAGGCATCCGAGGGCAAAGGAACGATTGAAGATAGCGGAATTCTTTCGGCGCATCTCTATGCCGATGGCAAGCACAGGGATATTCTCTACACTGACGGAGGTACCGCCACTACCGGGAGTTCCGGGCATATTCAAATGGATGGCAAGGAGGTATTTCGTCATGCTGTCAAATACATGACAGAGATTGTTGATGAAGTACTTGAGAAGAATTCCATTTCTGCGGATCAGATCGACTGGCTTATACCTCATCAAGCCAATATCAGAATAATCGAGGGAACAGCAAAAAAATTAAAGCTCCCAATGGAAAGGGTGGTGGTTACCCTGGACCGGCAGGGAAATACGTCGGCGGCATCAATACCTCTGGCGTTGACTGACGCTGTAAATGGAGGAAAAATCAAGAGAGGCGATTTGCTTTTGCTTGAAGGACTCGGCGGCGGTCTTACATGGGGCGCGGCGCTGGTAAGGTTCTAATTTACGCCACAAGGATTAACAAAATTCTATTACCTATTGAAGTGAATCACTTTTTCACTAGATAGAAGACTATAGATGATTGACGTTGGGCTTTTGAGCCGATAGTCTAGTTTTACTCAAAAAGTAATGGAGATCAGATGAGCACTCGTACAATAACAAGAGCCGATCTGGCTGATGCTGTTTACAAGGAAGTTGGTTTGTCCCGCAATGAGTCAGCTGAACTTGTAGAAGCGGTGCTTGAGGAAATTTCAAAAACACTCGTCAAGGGAGAGAATGTCAAAATTTCTTCCTTTGGAAGTTTCACGGTGCGCAAGAAGGGCGAACGTATCGGCAGAAACCCCAAGACCGGTGTCGAGGTACCGATATCCCCAAGGAAAGTTCTTGTTTTCAGGGCTTCTCATGTTTTGAAGTCAAGAATTAACGAAGAGTAATAAGATATTATTCTTTTTTTCTAATTTCAGTCACGGAGAGAAGAGGAAACGTCATGACAGCGACTAACGCAAAGACTGTAGAGCCTGAAGAGGAAATTGTTGAGGTGTCTGCTGCGCGCAAATCTCCGTCCGCTTTCCGTACTATTAGCGAAGTTGCCGAAGAGCTTGGCGTTCAGCAGCATGTTCTTCGTTTCTGGGAGACAAAGTTTACCCAGATCAAGCCGCTTAAACGCGGCGGCGGTCGGAGATACTATCGTCCGGAAGATGTTTTGCTGCTTAAGCGGATACACAATCTTCTATACAGCGAGGGCTATACCATCAAGGGTGTCCAGAAGCTGTTAAAAGGGCAGGGAAAGCAACAGATAGCCCAGCAGCAGCAGGTGAAGGCAAAATTCACCGAAAGCAGTGCCAGTGAGCAGCATGTTCAGGTGGCGGCTAATGTTCCTCAGATGCAACAGCTTGCCATACAGCAGCAGAACTCAGCTGCTGCCGGGTTGACCATGAAGCAGCGTGAGATGCTTCTTGAGATGCTTGGCGAATTGAAAGAGATGAGAGAGCTTATCGATAAGGTATCCTAGGTCAGGGCTGGATTATCGTTTGAAATCGTTTCTATTTTGATGTTATAAGGACAGCCTGTTTTCTAAGTGTCGGGGCGTGGCGCAGCCTGGTAGCGCACTTGCATGGGGTGCAAGGGGTCGCAAGTTCAAATCTTGTCGCCCCGACCAATTAAGTAATTAACCATAAGTCTGTTCAGGCTTTTTGTCTCTGAAATCCTTAACCACATCCCAGCTACTGCCTGCGGGCTTGAAATATCTTTCAACATAAGGAACGGGGAGGTCATGCTTCTTGCCTGAAGTATCCTGCAGTGAATATCTTTTGTCCTTTGCACTGACAACTGTGTATGAGCCCTTGCCGAGTTTTATGCCCCATTCGTCGATGGGCACTGTAAGTTCCAGTTTGTCTCCAGGCACATGTTTAGGTTCCGGCGCTGGTGCTGCTTCTTTTTTAAAGATATCCATAATTCCCATTGTAGTAACCCTTCTGTTGGTAGACATAAATTTACCATCAAATGGTTAACAATCTCTAATTATAGGGGGCTTCAGGCTTTGGGATTTGGTCACGGGAAAGTTTTATCCTGAGGCTGCCAGAGCCTGATCAAGATCGGCGATTATGTCTTGCAAAGTTTCAATTCCGACCGAAATACGGATCACTTCCGGGCCTGCCCCGGCGGCGGTTTTTTCGGAATCGTTTAGCTGCGAATGTGTCGTAGAGGCCGGGTGGATAATCAGGGAGCGGGTGTCGCCAATATTGGCCAGGTGGCTAAACAGCTTAACGTTTTCCACAAGTTTTACACCGGCTTCAAAGCCGTTCTTAAGGCCGAATGTAAAGACAGCGCCGCCTTTTCCTTTTGTGTATTTTTGTGCAAGCGAGTTAGAAGGGCTTGTAGACAGGCCCGCATAATTGACCCATGAGACCTTAGGATGAGTTATAAGGAATTCAGCCACGCCCTGTGCGTTTTCGCAATGACGCTTCATTCTCAGAGCAAGCGTCTCTATGCCGTTTAGTGTCAGAAAAGCATTTAGTGGTTGCTGGCAACAGCCGAGGTCGCGTAGGCCCACGGCATGACCGTGGATGGTAAGGGCCATTTCCCTGAAGGTTTCTGCAAAGTTCAGGCCGTGATATCCCGGTTCCGGCTGGGAGAGGGCCGGGTATTTGCCGGGGTATTTGAGCCAGTCAAACTTTCCGCTGTCGATGAAAGCACCGCCTACGGAATTTCCCTGTCCACTGAGGAATTTTGTGGTCGAGTGGGTTATTATGTGAGCGCCGTAATCGAACGGCCTGCATAGCCATGGTGTAGCCATTGTATTGTCCACTATCAGCGGAACTCCAGCTTCTTCGGCTATGCGTGCGATTTTTTCGATATCGGTGACGAAGCCTCCGGGGTTGGCGAGGCTTTCGATGAAGATTGCCCTGGTGGACGGGGTGAGGGCGGTGCGGAAGTTTTCCGGTTCGCTGGCGTCGACGAAGCGGCATTTCCAGCCGAAGGCCCGGCTGAAGCTGTTTTTAAACTGGTTGAGCGAGCCTCCGTATAGCTGTCTTGCAGCGATGAATTCGTCGCCATGATTGAGCAGCGCAAAAAATACCAGCATTTGCGCGGCATGACCGGAGGAAGTGCAGGTAGCGCCGACACCTCCTTCAAGCGCCGCAAGCTTTTGTTCAAGAGCCATGACGGTCGGATTTGTCAGACGCGAATAGATATATCCGGTTTCCTGTAGTGCAAATAGCCTTGCGGCATGCGCGGAATCCTTAAACACGTACGACGTGTTCTGATAGATGGGAGCAATCCTGGCGCCTGTGGCGGGGTCGGGATGGCATCCGGCATGTACGGATATTGTTTCAAAACCTTGTTTATCGATTTCTTCAGTCATTCCTTATCCCCTCTGTGGTATTATAATACCGCTCATTTAAGTCATTGTGTTTAGTGTTAAAAAATAAAGTTGACAGCTGCAGGTTAATGCGCCATAAACTCGCCTGTTTCATTAGATATGGCCACTTTGGAGTAAATGTCCATAGCGGCCTGCAGGTAAAGGTTAAAAACATGAAGACAATCTCGGTCAAACCAAGCGAAGTAGACAAGAAATGGGTGCTGATAGATGCGGAAGGCGTGATACTGGGCAGGCTGGCAAGTCTTGTCGCTCTGCGTCTGCGCGGCAAGCACAAGCCTCAGTATACCCCGCATGTCGATTGTGGCGATAACATTATCGTCATTAATGCGGAAAAAGTCAGGCTGACCGGTCGCAAGCGCGATCACGATATCTTTTACTGGCATACCGGCTATCCTGGTGGCATCAAGGGCAGGTCAAAGGGAGAAATACTTTCCGGTGCGCATCCGCAAAGAGTTATTGAAAAGGCAGTGGAGCGCATGTTGCCTGGCGGCCCGCTCGGGCGCAGCCAGCTACGTAATCTGCGAGTATATGCGGGAACCGAACATCCGCATGAAGCCCAGCAGCCAGAAGTGCTGGATATCGCTTCTCTCAACCCAAAGAATAAAAGGGCATAACTCACATGGCCAGACAACAAAGCAAAACAGAATCGTTGGTTGATCTCAAGGATTTGGCTCAGGAGATTAACGAGGACTCTAAAGAAGAACGCAAGCCGAAACTAGACAGTCTCGGACGTGCATATGCAACGGGCCGCCGCAAGGATGCAGTCGCGCGGGTATGGCTCAAGCCCGGTAGCGGCAAGGTTACAGTTAACGGACGTGACCAGATCGTGTATTTCGCCCGTCAGACGCAACGGCTGGTGCTGAACCAGCCTTTCCTGATCGTTGATCGGGTTGGACGGTTTGACGTAATCTGTACGGTATCTGGTGGCGGTCTTTCCGGTCAGGCAGGCGCGGTTCGCCACGGCATTTCGCGAGCGCTGGAAAATTTTGACCCTGACTTGCGTCCGGCGCTGAAGAAAGCTGGAATGCTTACTCGCGATGCCCGCCAGGTAGAACGCAAGAAGATCGGCAAGCACAAGGCTCGTCGTTCCAAGCAGTGGGCGAAACGTTAATTTTGAATTCATTCTGCTTCGAAACGCCCTGTTAGTTTACAGGGCGTTTTTTATGAGGAGCTTACCGTCTGATGCTAATAATTCCGTTTAATGGTATTTTACCAAAGATCGCAGAAAGCGCCTTTATCGCGCCGGGAACGACTATTATCGGAGATGTCGAAATAGGGTCAGAAAGCAGTATTTGGTTCGGAAGCGTTCTCCGGGGCGATGTAAACCGCGTCAGGATAGGGGATCGAACAAACATTCAGGATTGTTGCATAATTCACGTGGCAAGCGAAGTTTACGGCACTACCGTCGGAAATGACGTGACGGTCGGTCATGGCGTCATTCTTCACGCATGTGAAATTCGCGATTGTTCTTTTATAGGCATGCAGGCATGCGTTATGGACGGGGTGATAGTGGAAGAAAGAGCAATGGTTGCGGCCGGGGCTCTGGTCACTCCGGGGAAGGTCGTTCCGTCAGGTGAGTTGTGGGGAGGACGGCCAGCCAGATTTATGCGAAATCTTCAGGATGAAGAATATGTGTATTTCCTTAAATCGGCAAGAGATTACACAGAATTAGCGGCCAAATATAAAAAATGAAATTACCTCTTGAAAATATGGGGGTTATTTTTCCCTTCTCTTGAAAGAGAGATTCTTCGCCGCTACGATGTGTCAGCAGCAGCAAAAACGGGAGACGTAAGTTGATTGTGAGAAAATTCATATTGCCGTTAATGGCATTGCAAGCGTTTGCCCTTACTGGTTGCGCGCAAACGGAATCAGCTTCTTCCGGAAAGAATGAGCTGGTTTATTGTAACGGCGCTTTGCTCGACGGATATATGGGCGCACCCAATCCTCCTGCTGCCAGGGTACTTACAAAAAATGGCGGGTTTGAGGATTACCCGGAAGATCTGTTTCCGTTGTCCGCTACCACAGCGGAAGAGCCTTTGAATGTTCTGGATATAGTTTCGAGCGGTGATGTCGAGGTTTTCAGGCTTGATGAGCAGGTAACAGCCAGCAGGGCTTTGCCGGAGCTGGAGAGCAAGGGTGTTCCAGCGCTAAGCGATCCGGACGTTATGGTTTATCCGTTTGAAGGCTCGCAGGACAGAGAGGCAGCATCCGGTTTTCCGGTATTGCAGCCTCCGGTTTCCGAACGCAGCGGATTTCCTTCACCGTTCATAGCTTCTGAAGACGGCCCGAGAATGCCGGAGCCTCTTCAAGTTGCAGAAAAACAATACAAGGAGTTGAAAAAACCTTCACAACAAAGAGAATCCATATTCTTCGCACATGATTCGGCCAAGGTCGAGGATAGGAGCAAGAGGATACTTACCGCCGTTGCTGAAGACGTGCGCGGCAGCGGTAAGTCCGTTTTTGTTGAAGGGCATGCCAGTCGGGTCGCTGTGCCTGCGGACGAGAAAGAAAAGGAGATCGTAAACTTAAGGAAGTCTCTCGACAGAGCTTTTGCGGTTTCCAGCACACTGATTCGCGAGGGAGTTCCGGCCGAGAGAATCAGCACCTGCGCATTCGGCGATACCCAGCCGCCCGAACTTACCGGGGGTAAGGACAAGGAAGCTGCCAGCCGCCGAGTGGAAATACATACTGGATATTAAAATAATGCCCGATACGTTCAAGGTGGCCATTGCCGGATTAGGGACGGTGGGGACTGGTGTTATCAGTCTCTTGCAGAAAAACGCATCCATTATTTCCAGGCGGGCCGGGGTTTCGGTGGAAATTGCCGGAATAAGCTCGAAAAATCGCGATAAAGTCAGAGACATCGAAATTTCAGAATATCGCTGGTTCGACAATCCGCTTGATCTTTGCTGCATCAAGGATTGCAATGTGGTTATCGAGCTGATTGGTGGAGAAAAAGGCATTGCCAGAGATCTGGTACAAAAGGCGCTTGAAAGCGGTAAGGATGTCATTACTGCAAATAAGGCATTGCTTGCTCATCATGGGATGGAACTCGCCAGAATAGCCGAAAGCAACAACGCCGTTCTGGCCTATGAGGCGGCAGTGGCGGGCGGGATACCAATTATCAAGAAGTTGCGCGAGGGATTTGCCGCTAACAGGATCGGGGCGGTGTACGGGATTCTGAATGGAACCTGCAATTATATTCTGTCAGAAATGTCTTCGAGCGGTCGCTCTTTTCGGGATGTTCTTCAGGAGGCTCAGGAGCATGGATACGCCGAGGCCGATCCTTCTCTGGATGTGGATGGATTTGACGCGGCTCACAAGCTGGCGCTGCTTTCGGCTCTTGCCTTCGGGGTGCAGCCGGATCTGGAGAGATTGAGGGTAACAGGGATCAGAAAGGTCACCGCTGAAGATATCAGGTTCGCAGGTGAGCTTGGTTTTGTAATCAAATTGCTCGGGATTGCAAAGCGAGCCGAAGGCTGCGAAGCTGACGAGAACTGTATCGTCCAGATGGTTGAGCCATGCCTAATTCCCAGTGGCGGAATAATCGGATCGGTTGGGGGTGTGTTCAACGCCGTCCAGGTTCAAGGAGATTTCGTCGGGGATAGTTTTTCGATCGGGCGCGGGGCGGGATCCGGGCCTACCGCTTCATCGGTGATTTCCGATCTTATAGATCTGGCGCGAGGGCAGAGGCTACCATGTTTCGGCGTGCCGGCTATCGGCTTGTCGCCAGCCAAATGGGCTGATACCGGTATGTTGCTCAATCGTTTCTATCTGCGGCTTAATGTGCTGGACAAGCCTGGGGTTCTTGCCGATATTTCTGCGATTCTCAGAGATCATAACATATCAATTAATTCACTTCTGCAATATGGGAGAGATCCCGGGCAGCCGGTTTCTGTCGTTTTGACCACGCATGAAGCCAGGCAGTCGGAAATTGCCCATGCATGCGAGAATATTGCTGCTCTTTCCTCGGTAATCGAATCGCCATGCGCAATTCGAATCGAGGACTTGTAAAGAGCCGCTTCTTTCTTCAGGATATTGTTATGCTTGACGTGCAGCAGTCCCTGATGCGGGCAAGATGGAAATTTGCCGTTCCCGATATTTCGGACGTTTCAGAAATTGTTACAAGATACGGGCTTCCTGAGATTGTGGCCAGGCTGCTTGCCTCTCGTCAGGTTCCGATTGACGATATCGGAAGGTTTCTTAATCCTTCTTTGAAGCGCGATTTTCCGGATCCTTTCACTCTGGCCGGGATGAAGGATGCTGCGGAATATCTGGCGCAGGCAATTATTAGGCGCAAAAAGCCAGCCATTTTCGGTGATTTTGATGTTGACGGCGCCACTTCATCGGCGCTTCTTTGCAGGTTTTTCAGGCATTTCGGGATAGATGCGCCGGTGTATATTCCGGATCGCCTTACCGAAGGTTACGGCCCTAATGCCGCCGCGTTCGCGGATCTGAAAAATGAGGGGGCCGAGATTGTCGTTTTGTGCGACTGCGGATCGACCGCTTTTGAACCGATCGAAAGCGCTGCCGCCATGGGGCTTGAGGTGATTGTTCTCGATCATCACGAGACAGAGGAAATTCTGCCTTGCGCAGCTCATGTCGTTAATCCTAAAAGGCAGGATTGCAATGCGGGTTTGCAGGATCTGGCGGCAGTAGGGGTAACTTTTCTTACGTGTGTGGCGGTAAATAATATTCTTAGAAAGCATGGATTCCTTGAATCCTCTGGTTGCGGCGAGTTTCCCTTAAAGCAGATGCTGGATATCGTGGCTCTTGGTACTGTTTGCGACATGGTGCCACTAAAGGGATTTAACAGGTTGCTCGTAAGGTCGGGGCTTCAGATGATTTCTGCCTCGTCAAATCCGGGAATCAGGGCTTTGATCCAGGTTTCCGGAGCGAGCGGGCCGCTTTCGCCGTATCATCTGGGGTTCATTCTCGGCCCACGCATCAATTCCGGGTCAAGGGTCAAGGATTCAACTCTGGGGGCAAGATTGTTGTCCACGGATGATGATGCGGAGGCGGTGGATCTTGCCTGGAGGTTGGAGGAGGCAAATAACCAGCGAAAGAACCTGCAAAGCAAAATGTACATAGAGGCTTTGGGCAAGGCGGAAAAAGTGGATCCGGCCGAAAGGAGAGCCATTGTGGTTACTGATGAAGGATGGCATGCCGGTCTTGCCGGTCTTGTCGCCGGACGATTGAAAGAGCATTATAAATGCCCTGTTGCCGTTATAGCATTTTCAGAAAATTCCCGTGGCGAGAAGGAGGGCAGGGGATCTTGCCGTTCCGTTCCGGGAGTAAATGTCGCGCAGACACTGATAGATGCCAAGGGGGCCGGACTGCTTATTAAGGGCGGAGGCCATGCGATGGCTGGCGGATTTACTATCCTTCCGGAGAATATTTCTGACTTTTCAAGCTATTTTACTAAACATGTAATGCAGCAGATGGACAGTGTAGATGCAGTTTCAGATACGCATATCGACGGGGTTTTAAGTATTAGAGGTGTAAATCTTGCACTGTACAAACTTTTGGAAACGAATTTAGGGCCGTTCGGCGAGGGCAATCCGGAGCCTGTCTTTGCTTTTCCGCAGGTGCGGATATTGTCGGCAGAAGTTGTCGGTGACGGTCATGTGAGGTTGTTAGTTACCGACTGGGAGGGAGGAGCAAGAATATCGGCTGTGGCTTTCCGGGCTGCCGACACGGATATGGGCAAGTCGCTTTTAAAAGGACGCCACCAGTTGTTCCACCTTGCCGGAATTTTAAAATCGAACAGCTGGCAAGGAAACGAGAAAGTAGAAATTCATATTAACGACGCTGCCAGGGCGATTGCCGGGGAATCGCGGGTCGCGGCAGAAGTCTGAGCGGCTTTTGTTTTTGGAGCCGAAAGGAAAAGAAAAGCTTGTTTTTAAATTCGGGAAACATTATAAACATCCGCATTCGGTGATCGCCGAATAAACATATAAGTCCCCTTCGTCTAGAGGCCTAGGACACATCCCTTTCACGGATGCGACACGGGTTCGAATCCCGTAGGGGACGCCATCTTCCAAACCCTCACAGTTTTTCCTAGTTTAATGTTAAAGTGATATCGGGAAAAATATTCTTATCTATGAAATTTCTGTATGATTCGAGTCTTGTAGCCCGAAAAGCTTTTAAAATGGGAAATGAGGCGGGAATAAGGCAAAAATAAGGCGGCGGGCGCTAGAATGTGACCAAATCATGGTTGGCGATATTTTGCTTAATTTATTGATAATAAAGAGTAAATACATTACCAGTTGTTTTTTTATAAAATTTTAGACAAAATGAAAATAGAAGTTGGCGAAAATATGGCGTGTCAATTATCTAAATGGTAAAGTTTTTTTGGAGACCCTTAAAGGAGAATGATCATGAGAAAGATTGGTATTAAAATCAGTGCAATGGCTACAGCTGGCATCTTACTGGCCTCGGCACCGGCACAAGCTAACGACTTCAGCACGATTGCTGAAAACATCATTACCTCTATCCAGAACCTTCCTGGTATGCTGACCGGCGTGTCCTACATGTTCGGCATTCTGCTCGGTGTCCTTGGTATTCTGAAGATTAAAGACCACGTTGAAAACCCCTCCCAAACCCCGCTGAAAGACGGCGCTATCCGTCTTGCCGCCGGCGGTGGTCTGTTTGCATTGCCGATCGTTTACGAAGCAATGTTCCTGACCGTCGGGGAAAACGGCGCTAATGCAGCTGCCGCTACTCTGAACGCAGTTGGATTCAACGTAGGCTAATTTAAGGCTAATAACTTACGAAAAGGCCGGTTAAACCGGCCTTTTTTGATTCGAATTTTAATAACACTTGAATTATTAAGCTTTTTTTCTTATTTAATATCGGCAACACAAGGATAATTATGTCTTTTTCTGATTTCGGATTACGTGATGAAATAATCAGGGCCGTAGAGTCATGTGGTTATACGGAGCCGACACCGATTCAGGCACAGGCAATACCGTATATTCTTCAGGCAAGAGACGTGATCGGTCTGGCGCAGACTGGCACAGGAAAGACAGCTGGTTTTATTCTGCCGATGCTGGAATCACTGGCTGGCGGTAGGGCGAGGGCGCGGATGCCCAGATCTCTTGTTTTGGTTCCTACCAGGGAACTTGCGGCGCAGGTTGCAGATAACTTTGATCAATATGGCAAAAATCTTCGTCTATCGAAGGCTGTCCTTACCGGCGGCAGCGCCATGGGCGATCAAATGAAGATCCTTGGCAGAGGTGTGGATGTTCTTATCGCGACGCCTGGGCGGCTGCTGGATCTCTTCGATCGTGGGCATATCCTGATGAGCGATATCAAGATACTGGTCATTGACGAAGCCGATCGGATGCTCGATATGGGGTTTATTCCGGATATCGACAAGATAGTATCGTTTTTGCCGCAGCGCAGGCAGACTTTGCTGTTCTCTGCGACGATGCCGCCGGAAATTCAAAATCTTGCAGGCAAGTACATGATTGATCCTGTCCAGGTTTCAGTCGCACCGAGATCTTCTGCGGCTGAAACTGTCGAGCAGTTTTGGGTTCAGGCCGAAAAGGGGCGAAAAAAACAGGTTCTTGTCTCGATACTTGAAAGAGAGGAAATACGGAACGCGTTTATCTTTTCAAATCGCAAGAGAGATGTGGCGGAGTTGTGCAAGTGGCTTGCGGGGAAAGGCTATTCTGCCGCGCCTATGCATGGGGACATGCCGCAGAGCGAGAGAAACAAGAAGCTTGCCGAATTTAAACAGGGCAATATTAAGTATCTTGTATGCAGTGATGTTGCCGCCAGGGGCCTGGATGTAGAGGCTGTATCGCATGTCATAAATTATGACATTCCCGTAAACGCAGAAGACTACGTCCATAGAATTGGCAGAACTGGTCGAGCGGGAATGAAGGGCAGGGCATGGACTATCGCGATGAACGAGGAAATTAAATACCTTGCCGCTATCAATAATCTGATCGGTAAAGATCTTGTAAAACAGAATGTTACATCAGGCAATAGAACTGAAAGCTTAAAAGATACTTGCAACGTTCGGAATATAAAAGATAATAAGCATAAAACTTCAGGCTCCAAGAAGCATTTGCCTCAGAAGCGCAATGCTTCGGATGCGATTGGTGAGGATGTAACCGGGTTTGGAGATCATTTGCCGGCTTTTTTCCAGGGACAGATCAGGCGCTCATCTTGACATGAAGCTGGCTAGCGGCCAAATTCGAAATATAATCCAAATCAAGGCCAATCGACTTGCGTTCAAAGGCAGTAGTTTACATCCTTATTGTCTTACTTGGGACATCTTGCCCGAGGGCGGTTAGTGCTGCCTTGATAGATAGAGAGGCTGCAGTAGATTTAAGCGCCGAGAGTCTTGTTCATGATCAGGAAAAGCAAATCATTGTTGCGGAAGGTGAAGTCGAGCTTGTGCAGGAAGGCAGAATCTTGCGCGCTGACAGGATTGTCTATGATCTTGCGAAAGACGAAGTCGTCGCTTCCGGAAATATTATTTTAAACGAAACCAATGGCGATGTTCATTTTGCCGACGAGCTTGCTCTGGGCAATGAGATGAAGGACGGTTTCGTCAGAGGGCTTCGTTCCCTGCTGGCCGATGGTTCCCGGTTTACCGCTGAATCTGGTGAGCGTATTGGGGGCACGAAAATCATTATGTATGATGCAAGCTATACACCGTGTGAAGTGTGCGACAAAAACCCCGACAAGCCGCCTGTATGGCAACTTACCGCAAACAAGGTGACATATCACGAAGATGAAAACAGAATTTCTTACAATAACGCAAGGTTCGAGCTATTCGGTACGCCGATTGCCTGGACGCCCTATTTTTCGCATCCCGATGGTACAATCAAACAAAAAACCGGCTTGCTGACGCCGCATTTTGGCTATGACAGCGAACTGGGCCTGGTTGTTGACAACAGATATTATTGGGCGCTGGCACCGCATAAGGATGTCACCCTTGGTACGATGATTCTTACCAAGGAAAAACCGGTAATCATCGGAGAATACCGTTATCGCTGGGCAGATGCCGCTGCAGGATTAAGCGGCAGTATCACCGAGTCGGGGCGCGAAGATTCTGTCGCCGGCATAGGCGTATCAAAAAAGGACGAAACAAGAGGCCATGTTTCCGGCGAGGGGTTATGGAATATCGATGAGCGTTGGCGTTCGGGTTTTAATCTGGACATCGCTTCGGACGATCAGTACTTGCGACAGTATGATTTCAGTAATGAAGATGTTTTGACCAATGAACTGTATATAGAGAGATTTTCCGGCAGGGATTATGCAGCAGGGCGGATGCTGGCATTTCAGGATTTGAGGGTACGAGAAGAAAAGGTGGAAGATCAGCCAAATGTTTTGCCTGAGGTTGTCGCAAGTTTCTATGGAGAGCCGTCCAGGACACTTGGTGGCCGCTGGCATGTAGAAGCTTCGGCACTTGGTCTTCATAGAGAAGGGAGCGGGCAAGACGTCAGCCGGGCTGTCCTGGCAGCCGACTGGCAAAGGCGATTGGTTAGTGATACAGGTCTGGTCACCACTGTTACACTGTCCGGACGGGGGGATGCCTATAATATCCGCGACCGGGAAGAAGCAGCTTCATCTTCTTCTCAGGCGGGTAATTCGGAAACGGAGACAAGGGCTTTCGCGCAGGCTCATGTGGTGAGCGCATATCCGATGGCCAAACCAATCAGGAATGCACAAATTCTGATCGAGCCAAAGGTTGCGGTGACGGCTGCGCCAAAGATCGATATCGACCCTGATATCCCCAACGAAGACAGCAAGGATGTGCAAATCGACGCCAGCAATATATTTCAGTCTAATAGATTTCCCGGGCTGGACAGGATCGAGGACGGTTCAAGGGCTACTTACGGGATAAAAACCGGTGTATATGGTCATGAGGGAAGTCATGCAGATGTTTTCGTCGGCCAGAGTTTCAGGTTTGACGATGATAACAATCCGTTTCCAAAGGGATCCGGCTTGAGTGAGCGTGAATCCGATATAGTCGGGCAAGTGTCGGCAAGATATAAGAACAGATTTGGGACTGACTACCGTTTTCAGATTAGCAGCGAGCAGTTTACCTCACAAAGACATGAAGTTGATGCCTATGCTCGTTGGCGGAGATTAGATCTGAACGCCCAATATCTGCATGCCAGCGCCCTGGAAGGAACGGAAATAAATGATAGCAGAGAGCAAATCAAAGGTTGGGGCGGGTATTTTCTAACGAATGAATGGCGAGTCAGGGGGCTGATAATGCAGGATCTGGGAATGGATCACGGCCTTAGAAAGGCGGAAATGGGTCTCGACTATATTGGGCAGTGTATAGGCGTTTCAGGGACATACACCAGAGAACTTACCAGCGATACCACGGGTGATAGCGGCACCAAAGTAATGTTCAGGGTGAGTTTAAAAAATCTTGGCGAATTAAGAACTCCCGGAATTAGTCTTGATAATTTGATTGAAGATAATGAAGCGATAGATGGTGCTGCCAGGTAACAGAAACACTTCGGGTTTCTGTTATATCCTGGTTAAACTGCAAACAGGATCGAAGTGTTTTATATTCAGGACACAGATTTTCATATGTGGTTTGTGCTGGCCGTTACCGGGCTGGCGATTTATTTTTTTTCCCGAGAAAAATACCCGCTTGAGGTTATTAGTGTCGGGTTGCTTACAGTTTTACTTCTGTTCGGTCAGGTGTTCCCGCTTTATGGCCCCGAGGGGAGAAATCTCCTTGACTCCGAGGCGCTGCTTGCGGGATTTGCCAATCCTGCGTTAATTGCTGTACTGGCGCTGCTTGTGCTTGGGCAAGGGGTTATTCAAACCGATGCCTTAAGGCCGATAATAAATGTTTTTGTTCGTAATAACAGCCGTAAAGCATGGATTTCAATTACCGGAATATTGCTGCTGGTGCTTTCTTTCAGCGCTTTCCTTAACAACACTCCGCTCGTGGTAATTGCAATACCTATATTGCAGGCGCTTGCAGTCAAAGCGGGGGTTTCCGAAAGCCGGATTATGATACCGCTGAGCTATGCAGCAATTCTGGGAGGTATGATTACTCTTATCGGGTCTTCTACGAACCTTCTAGTGTCAAGCACGATGCTGAATCTGGGTTATGAACCGATAGGTTTTTTTGATTTTGCGGTTCCGGGTTCAATTCTTGCAACGGTAGGATTTGTTTATACCATCGCAGTTGTTCCTTGGATGTTGTCCGATCGCTCTTCACTTGCCCGCCAGCTTATGGGCGGCGAGCGAGAATTCATTGCCGAGATCGACGTTGCCCCAGATAGCAAGCTCATCGGGATTGAGTGTCATGAAGGTCGCTTTGCAAATTTGTCAGATCTTGATGTAAGGCTTATACAAAGATCAGGTCACCTGGTATTGCCCCCGTTCGAAGGATACAGAATAGAGGCGGGGGATATTCTGATCGTTGCCGCAAAGAGAAGCGTTCTTACCGAAATGCTTCATAAATTCCACGGCTTTTTTCTGGCTGAAACCACGCAGTCGAAAGATGCTGGACAGAATGAGGCATTGCTGGCGGATGAGGGGGTTCCCGATCTGGACAAGAAAGTTCTTGAGACCAGAGCTCTTGCAGAAGTAATGATAACACCTGCTTCCCGGCTGATTGAAATGAGCCTCGATCAGGCCGGTCTGAACCGCCAGTTTGGTGTCATTGTTCTCGGAATTCAGAGACGAGCTAGAGTTGTAAGGCGCAGATTGGGGCGCATACGGTTGGAATCCGGGGATGTTCTGCTGGTGTCCGGAACGCTGGGGCAGATTGATTTCATGAGAAACAGCAGTGATCTAATCGTTTTATCCGGATCAAAAAGAGAATTGCCGTTACCTAAAAAAGCGCCGATTGCCTGGGTAGTATTTCTCGGGACGATAATTCTTGCGGCCACCGGTGTTCTCTCTATTGCCGTTGCGGCTATTACCGGTGCAGTAGCGATGATCGCTACGGGATGTATTAATGTCAGGCAGGCTACCAGATCTATTGATCGTAAAATTTTTCTGCTGGTTGGATCCATGCTGGCTTTGGGGACGGCAATGCAGGTTACAGAAGGGGCCAGTTATCTGGCGGAAGTTATTCTGAGCCTGAAATTTCTTGATACGCCCCTACTGATGGCAAGTATGTTGTTTCTGCTTATTGCTATCATGACCAATATTTTATCAAATAATGCATGCGCAATTCTGTTTACGCCGATTGCTGTTAATCTGGCTCTGGATCTTGGCGTAGATCCTTATGTTTTTGCCATTCTAGTCATATTCGCCGCGAACTGCTCTTTCGCTTCGCCAATGGGCTATAAAACGAATCTTCTGGTTATGGGGCCGGGGCATTACCGCTTTATGGACTTCTTCAAGGGAGGAGTGCCTCTTGTGATAGTCATCTGGATTACGTATATTTTACTCGCAAAATTTTACTATGGATTATAAATAGTTAATAAAATGCCTTTGTATGATTACAATCCCTATTCACGTTACCGGAGCCGAATGTACGGAAGGCTTGTCAACCTTGTTGGGCTAGTAATTATTGTGGTTCTGTCGATGGGCATCGGTTACTGGCTGGGGCAAGAAAATTCGAAGTACCTGAATGCAACGATGAAGGAGGAGCTGGTTTTCCTGAAAACGCAGAGATCCAGCACAATGGAGCTTCTGACTCAATTAAAGGCCGAGGCCAAGGCAGCCAATCTCCGGTTTGAGCAATTAAAGGAAAACTATACCGAAGAAATGGGAAGCGGTTCCTTACCAGAGCTGATGACCCTGGTTAAAGCGCAGCTCGATAAGGGAGTAATGCCTGAACGCCTTGCCTCTGTGATCAGATCGGCCAGACCTCCGGAAAAATGCTCTCAAACTCTGGCAGGCAAGGTTATCGTAAAGACAAAAGCTTATAATGGCGCAGGTGGCCAGATCAGTGTCGCCGATGGAAATATAATGATTTCGGCAAGTGGCGAATCTTCTATAAGCGAGACGGGAAAGCCTGAAGCCTGGTACGATTCTGCGTTGCCGGTGGCAATTACTTTCAAGGTCGCAGGTGAAGAAACGCAGGTTAAAGAAGGAACTTTGCCAATTCATCACTCGATTATTCTGAACGACAGGGAGTACCGCTTTACCCTTTCCGAAGGGGCGGTTTCATATGTCGATATTACTTATGACAGCTGCGCTTATCCGTGAATCTTCGGGCTATTGGGACTTTTTAAGTATCCATTTGCCTTCAGAAGTCTGAACATACTGACCAGGCGGAGTCTTTTCAATCAGGTTCACGCCAGCAAGTTTCTGAACCTCCGCAAGTGGAATGCTCCTCTTTTCGGCGATTTGACGGTAGCTTTGCATCCTGCCGCCATTGACTGTCTCAACGAGGTTTTGCAGGTCAGGAGGGCCTGGCGGATTTACTATGCCGACGGTGCCTGTCGGCGTTTCGCCGATAAGCCCTTGTTGTTTGGCGGAATAAAGGTCGAGTTGCGCAGCCACAGCTTCCATCGGCTGAGATCCGAACATGAGCATAGCTGCCAAGGCCAGATGTACAAGCACCATTGTTTTGCCCTAATTAATTTGTCCCTTGGTTGGAAGGCATGGGGATACCGAACAGTTCCGGATTGGACGCAAATTCTTTTTCAAGGTCACGTTCAACTCTTACCCTGACTTCCTGTTGTATTTTAACGTTCATATTTATCTGAATCGGTTCGCTTGGCGCTTCGACCCTGACCGTCGGCGTACAACCATTTATAAATATTACCAAAACGGCAGCTCCCAAAAGGAGACTTAACTTCATATGATTCATGGAAACACAATACTAATCAGGTTTATTATACCATTCTAGCAATAATTTATTAATAATTTGTTGTGCCAGTCAGCAAAACCGGCAGAGCGCCTTCAAGATTCAGGTTCAGATGAACGGGGCGATCTCCAAAAACCTTGCGATTATAGCCTCTGGCTTCCATGCCAGCCTGCATTTCGCCGAATAAAGGGCCGCTGAATTTAATACTTATTTCATCATAATCAAAGTATGTTATCGCTCCGCGTACAATCTCCATGCGCGTGTCGTTGCCGCTTAGAAAAGCAGGATAGGTTTCAGGATTATATCTTATATGTCCACCGGGGGGGTGTGTTCGGAGCAGCCCGTTCCGGATTTCAATTTTGTTCTTTGCCGTATTCAACGAGACTTCGCCGTTTAGTTTTCCGGTAATGCTGACACTTTTATCAAGGCCGGTTAATTCCGCGAATTTCGTAAGATCTATTTTTTCAAATTTTATCGTTGCTGGCAAATCGGTGGAGGGGGAGCCAAAGGAGATCTGCATTGGCGAGAGCATAATTTTACCTCCTGCAAAAACGGCGCTTGCACCATCCAGATTCAGGTTGCCATCCCCTTTTAAGTCATAGGTGATGCGGCCTTTGGAGAGAGGCAGTATGGAATTGATAGTTTCAATTGTGATTGTCTGTTTACCTGAAGAAATTAGCGGTTTCAAGGTACTAAAATTCATCTTGCCGCCAAGACCGGAGATCTGAAGCTTATCGTTTCCGCCGGCTATATCGGTTAACTCTATTTCAAGCGGCCCTTCCAGCGAGGGATTTTCCGCCTGAAAATCAATGAAATAATGTCCATCGGCCTTGATATATCCCTTGGTTATATCAAACCCGGCAATTTTAGCCAGCGGTATAGTGCGGCTTATATCGGGTAGCGAGGTTCGGGGAAGGGAAAAGGAGCCCAGTAACGCTTTTTTTTGCAGATCGATCTCGATTAAACTCGACATATTGATCAGGTTATTCTGGTCTGATAGCTCCAGGAATATCGGGTGGTGCATCTTTCCCTTACTCTGATCGTCGAGGTAAGCCAGGTTGACTGTCATCGGGGGCAGCGCAGCTATGTATAATGTTACAGGTGATACACTGTCGGACAGGGTTGAGGCTGTAATGAAGGAGGCCAAATCGGCCGAGTTGCCTACATTTATCCGGCCCTGCCCGAAAAACGTGTTTTTTTCTTCCCCGAATTCAATATGAAAGTTCAGGCTACGGCTGCCGCCGCCTGTGCCATCGACTATAATCCGGTATGCTTGCGGAGTGCCATTCAGTACGGCGACAACATTCTGAAACGGCATGGAGCCGAAAGAGAGCATTCCGGCGGCCAGCTGGCCGCCAAGTCTGATCTGTCCGGATGGTTCCTGCATGCCCATGCTGATCCAGCCACCGAGGCGTGAGGCTGTGATGTCGGTGAGGTTCAGGCGACCCTCGTCGATCTGACAGTCAAGCGCCCATGTCCCATTCGGGTTAAAACTTCCGTTAAATGTGGATTTGATTTGAAGCTGGTTCTGCTCGCCCCAGACCAGCGCCTGAATATCGGCATTACCTTTATCGTCGACGATCCCGTTTCCTTCGCTCTGGAACCGGATGGCCCCATGTATGGTATCTACATCAAGGATTATATTCGAGAAGCTGATGGTCTTTACGGGCATCACAAATGGTTCAAAAGCAGGTATTGACCATCCTGCCATAGAAAAATCGCCATTTGATTCGAGTATAGCAGTTAGTGTCATGCCATCTAAATGCAGATTGTCGAACTTGCCCTCGGTTGTAACGGTTTGCCAGTTGTAGGTTACCGAAATGCTTTTAAGGGTACTGAAACCATCATTATCCAGTGTGATATCGCTGAAGATAATCTTATTTTCACCTATAACAATCTTGCCTATTTCAATATCGGTGAAGCCGAGTCCGGCAAAGGCTTCTTTTAGCTGATACTTCAAAATTGCAGGAAAATAAAACGATGCTGTCGCAGTTAGAAGACATGCGACAAAAACGAAACCAGCAAACAGGAAGATTAGAAATTTTCCGATTTTCATCGTGTTTGTTTAACACGAAATCAAAAAAAAGAATATGAGCTACTACTCAAAAGGATTATCTGAATTGCAGTGTTAATCCTGATCAGAATGGTGGGCGGTGAGGGGCTCGAACCCCCGACCCTCTCGGTGTAAACGAGATGCTCTCCCAGCTGAGCTAACCGCCCGATGTTTCAGAAACCTGAAACCAGAACTATGTGGGCTCTGGCTTCCGGTTTCTGATACAAGTATTACTTCTTATTTACAGCGTCTTTGAGCTCCTTGCCAGCCTTGAACTTGGGCTGTTTTGAAGCAGGAATATCAAGCGGCTTGCCAGTGCGCGGGTTGCGGCCAGTTGTGGCGGCGCGTTGAGCTACACTGAAGGTGCCGAAACCGACCAGACGTACTTCTCCGCCTTTTTTCAGCGTGCCCTTGATGCCATCGAAAATGGCTTCAATAGCGGCCTGGGCCTTCGTTTTGGGAAGGTCTGCTTGCTTTGCGACGAAATCGATCAGTTCTTGCTTGTTCACGGGAACCCCCTTCGGTTAGAAGTTGTAAAAAAAATAAAGGCCGAAATCAAACTCTTTTACGGCCTTCCGTAGCAAATATCCTGTTACCCCTAGATATCCTTTGCATCCGGAAGAATTAATCATTACCTGCTTTTTTTTGAAGATCAATGGCGAATTAGCTCATCGCCCTTGTTTTCTGCTGTTTTTGAAGCGATTTGTGAAATTTCTTCCTCCGTTTCAGCCGGCAAAGGTTCCGGCATGGTGGTCAGGGCGTGTTTAAGCACTTCCTCTATGGTGCGAACCGGGATAATTTCAAGATGTTTCTTGACCTTGTCAGGCACTTCAGGAAGGTCTTTCTCGTTTTCGCTTGGGATGAGGACACGTTTTATCCCGCCACGATGAGCGGCAAGCAGCTTTTCTTTGAGCCCGCCAATTGCAGTAACGTATCCGCGAAGGTTGACCTCGCCGGTCATTGCGATGTCTTTGCGGACTTCGATGCCGGTAAGGGCGGATATGATCGCAGTAGTCATGGCTGCGCCGGCAGAGGGGCCGTCCTTGGGGATTGCACCTTCCGGAACGTGGACGTGAATGCTGGTCTTGTTCAGCCTCTCGAAGTCGATGCCGAATTGCCGGGCCCGCGATTTAGTCAGCATTTCCGCGACTGTAATCGATTCCTTCATGACCTCACGAAGGTTGCCGGTTGTAGTTACCTTGCCTTCTTTTCCGGGTATCGTAACGGCCTCAATCGAAAGGAGATCTCCGCCGAACTCGGTATAAGCAAGGCCGTTGACCAGTCCTATGCGATCCTGCTCCTCGATTTCGCCATAACGGAATTTAGGAACCCCGGCGTATTTTTCCAGATTGCGATCGGTAACCGTGACCTTATGGCGTCCTTTCATCAGGACTTCCTTGATAGCCTTGCGGCAAAGATTGGCGATTTCACGCTCCAGATTACGCACGCCTGCTTCGCGAGTGTAAAGCCGGATGAGTTTGCGCAATGCCTGATCATTAATCGAGAACTCGCCTTTCTTAAGACCGGCGCTTTCCATTTGTTTTCGAAGCAAATGGCGCTTTACGATCTCCAGCTTCTCGTCCTCTGTATATCCGGATATGCGTATAGTTTCCATACGATCCAGAAGGGGTTGCGGCATGTTCAGTGTATTGGCTGTACAGATGAACATGACATCGGACAGATCGTAATCCAGCTCCAGATAATGATCCTGGAATTTGCTGTTCTGTTCGGGATCAAGCACCTCAAGCAAGGCCGAACTCGGGTCGCCGCGCCAGTCAGAACCCAGTTTGTCGACTTCGTCGAGAAGGAAAAGCGGGTTGCTGGTTTTTGCCTTTTTCATACCCTGAACAATTTTTCCGGGCAGGGCGCCGATATAGGTTCTCCGGTGTCCTCTTATTTCGCTTTCATCCCGCACGCCGCCTAGCGAAACCCTGACGAAGCTTCTTCCTGTGGCTCTGGCAATCGATTGCCCCAGAGAGGTCTTGCCGACGCCGGGCGGGCCGACAAGGCAGAGAATAGGGCCTTTTACCTTTTTGGTGCGATTTTGCACTGCCAGATATTCGAGGATACGTTCTTTTACTTTTTCCAGACCGTAATGATCGTGGTCGAGTATCTTTTTGGCTTCACGGATGTCCTTTTTTACGCGGCTGCGTTTGTTCCATGGAACCGAGAGTATCCAGTCGAGATAATTGCGCACTACTGTGGCTTCGGCCGACATGGGGCTCATTTGCCGAAGCTTGCGCAATTCGTGCTGAGCTTTTTCTTTGGCCTCTTTTGTAAGGCGGGTTTCTTCTATCTTCTTGCCGAGTTCCTCAAGTTCGTCGAAGCCTTCACCTTCTCCGAGCTCCTTCTGGATGGCTTTCATCTGTTCGTTAAGGTAATACTCTCGCTGCGTTTTTTCCATCTGGCGCTTTACGCGGTTGCGGATACGTTTCTCAACCTGCAGGACGCCGATCTCGCCTTCCATACAGCCGTATATCCGTTCCAGACGCTCGGAGGTGTCTGCGATTTCAAGCAGTTCCTGCTTTTCCTCGATCTTGAGAGCGAGATGCGAGGCGATGGTATCGGCCATTTTGGCCGGTTCCTCGATCTGGTTGACGGCGACTATTACCTCTGGCGGGATTTTTTTGTTCAATTTGACGTATTGCTCGAACTGGGCCATGACCGCGCGTCCAAGAGCTTCCAGCTCTTCGTTCGGCTGGGATTCGTCTTTCAGTGGTTCCGCCTCGGCTGTCAGGAATCCCTGGGCTTCGGAAACTTTCTGGATTTTCATGCGCTGCCCGCCTTCGACGAGAACCTTTACAGTTCCGTCTGGAAGCTTGAGAAGCTGGAGAATAGATCCGATAGTGCCTACGGAGAAGAGATCATCCGGGCCCGGATCGTCAACGGTAGGCGATTGTTGAGTGACCAGCAGAATTTGTTTGTCTTCCTGCATAACATGTTCCAGCGCGCGAACGGATTTTTCACGTCCGACGAACAGAGGAACAATCATGTGAGGAAATACCACTATGTCGCGCAGGGGGAGAATCGCAAGAGCGGTCTCATGTTTTTTGGGTGAACCTAGCATATGCTCCGATACCTGTAGTTAAATTGAGTTCCGATAATAATCGGGGAAATGTAAACCCTGAGTTTATGCTGTTTTAACTTTCATCTGTAATTTTACCGATAAAAATCAAGGGTGCCTGAAGCCGCAACTTGCTATTTATCCTTTTTATCATCGGTTTTAAATGCTTCGGCCCTTGATTCGACAACATTATCGATCAGGCCAAACTCTTTTGCTTCTTCAGCGGAAAGGAATTTGTCTCGATCCATCGCCTTTTCGATTGTTTCGAGTTTCTGACCGGTATGCTTGACGTAGATTTCGTTGAGGCGCTGGCGTAATTTGAGAATTTCCTGGGCGGCGATTTCGATGTCAGATGCCATTCCCCGAGCGCCACCAGAAGGCTGGTGGATCATTATGCGGGAATTGGGCAGAGAAAACCTTTTGCCAGCGGCACCGGCAGTAAGAAGCAGCGACCCGGCGGAAGCTGCCTGGCCAATACATACAGTCGATACAGCTGGTTTGATATATTGCATGGTGTCATACATGGCCAGTGCGGCTGTCACGACCCCGCCAGGTGAATTGATATAGAAGGCGATGTCCTTGTTCGGGTTTTCCGATTCCAGGAATAGAAGCTGGGCGCAGATCAGCGAGGAGACGTAATCGTTGACCTCACCGGTAAGAAAGATGATCCTTTCCTTGAGAAGTCGGGAATATATGTCATAGGAACGTTCGCCGCGGTTTGTCTGTTCGACGACCATCGGAACCAGTGTATTCATATATACGTCAAGGGGATCGCGTTCGGTCATATTTAGTTACTTCCTTTAAAAATACAGATTCCAGACAAACAAACCGTATCGCGAGGATACGGTTTGTTCAAGTTTTAAGTGAAAGGTTGTGGCGTTCAGGATTTTTTTGCAGCCTTTCCAGCGGATGCTTTAGCGGGAGTTTTTTCGGTTTTAGCCTCTTTTGCGGATTCCTTGTTCCCGGAGGCGGCTTCCTTTGATGAGGGCTTCTTTTTGGTCTTTGGCTTGCTTTCACCTTCTACCTTAACTTCTTCCTCCTCCTCGGCTGTCAGTTCTTCCGGAGTAACCTCCACTTCGTTAAGGATGGCGAGTTCGAGTATGAAATCGATCACCTTTTCCTCGAAAAGAGGTGCGCGAAGAGATTCCAGAGCGTGAGCGTTTTTCTGGAAGTATTCGAATACTTCGCGTTCCTGTCCGGGATATTTCTGGGCCTCGCGGATTACCGCTGTGCGCAGTTCCTGTTCGTTGATGCTGATGTTGTTGGTGTTGCCGATTTTGGACAGAACCAGTCCAAGCCTTACGCGCCTGTCGGCGATGACACGCAGTTCTTCCAGTTCGCTGTCGCTTAGCTTGTGATCAGATTCATTTTGTTTTTGTTCCTGCTCAATCTGCCTGACTATCGACTGGTACTCCATTTCTAGCATTCCGGCAGGAACCTCGAACTTGTTTCTTTCATCGAGAATGTCGAGCAGCGCACGCTTCAGTTTCATGCGGCTGAACATATCGTATTCTTTTTGTATCTGCTCGCGCACGGCTTCCTTGAGGCCGGCAAGATCATCGAAGCCCATATCCTTTGCCAGCTGTTCATTTATTTCGACTTTCTCAGGGGTGCGAATTTGTTTGATTTCCACGTCGAATATTGCGTCCCTGTTGGCGAGGTCTTTTTGATATTCGGCAGGAAAAGTTACTTTGACCTCGACTTTGTCCCCTGGTTTTTTTCCGATAAGCTGTTCTTCGAAGCCGGGGATGAAGTGTCCGCTGCCCAGTTCAAGGTGGTGGTCGTGTGAATGCATGCCGGGGTGTTCTTTGTTGTCGTCAGCTGTGCGGCCGTGGAAATCAATTACGGCAATATCGCCTTTTACGGTTTTGCGATCTTCCTCGACCTTTTTACTGCTTCGCCTTTGCGAAGCGATTCGCTCCAGTGTCTCGTCGATTTGCTGGTCGGAGACTTTGGCGACGGGCCTGTCGATCTTCAGGCCCTTGTAATCGCCTGTTTCGAATTCGGGCAGGACTTCCATGGACAGTGTATATACGAGATCTTTGCCGTCATCGAATTCCTTAATTTCGATCTTTGGCTTGAGGGCAGGCTGTATGCCTTTGTCTTTAATGAGTTTTTCGCTGCTGTCGTTAACGGCTCCTTCAAGGATCTCGCCGAGAACCGATTTGCCGAAACGCTGGCGCATAATGTTCAATGGCACCTTGCCTGGCCTGAAGCCCGGCATTCTGATGGTCTTGGAGTATTCTTTAAGTTTAGCGTCGCAACGCTCGGTCAGTTCATTAGCTGGAATGGTGACGGTGTATTCGCGGCTAAGGCCCTCGTTTCTAATTTCTTCTACTTGCATGACAGTGTCTTCTTCTAAAGGTGACAGTAATTTCATCAATGGTGCGGGCGAAGGGACTTGAACCCCCACGGGATACCCCACTAGATCCTAAGTCTAGCGCGTCTACCAGTTTCGCCACGCCCGCCAAGCCGTAATCACAAAACAGAATTTCAGGGAAAATTCAAGTTAATTCCCTCAAAACTGCCGGAATTAAGTCAGGCAAGTCGGAAGCAATCAGGCCAGGGCCGAAAGAATAGGCGGCTTCTCCCTGGATCCAGGCGGATGCGCATGATGCCTCGAATGCCGGTACGCCCTGAGCCATAAGTCCGGCTATCATTCCGGCGAGAACGTCTCCGGAACCGGCGGTCGCAAGCAAGGGCGGGCCGTTGGTGTTTACAATGCATTTTCCATCGGGTGTTGCTATTATCGTGTCGGCACCTTTGAATACGATAACGGCGCCGCAGAGGGCTGCCGCCTCGATGGCTCTTATCGGCTTTATGCCCTCAAGATCGTCAAACAGACGTTCGAACTCGCCTTCATGCGGGGTTAAAACGCATTTTTTATGTAGCAGTTCGAAGAATTCTTCCCTCTGACCCTGAAAAACGTTAAGCGCATCAGCATCCAGAACAAGTGACTTGTTTTCGCCCATCGCCAGGCAATCCAGCACCGCCTTGCGCAAACCTTCCTTATCCTTGCGACCTGCGCCCGGGCCAAGAATTGCTGCGTTGCGCCGGTCATCCTGCAAATGGGAGGAAAAGGAATCAAGGGTTTCATATGATTCAAATATAAGGCCAGGAAGGTAAGAGCGATATACGTCTGCCGTATTACCGGGGCCAACTATCGTGCAGATCCCGGTTCTTATTCGCATGGCCGAATGTGCGGCAAGCAGAGCAGCGCCGGTCATATCCGGGCCCCCCAGAACTATCAGGTGACCAAGGGTGTATTTGTTATCGAAATATGACTTGCGCCTGACTTTGTTTCTCCAGAGCATTGGATGGTTTTCATAGGCGGCTACACCAGTCTCTGTCAGAACCGAAGTCTGGATGCCGATATCATGAACGGCTATCGGCCCGCAATATGCCATACCTGGCATCAACACCTGGCCCAGCTTCTTGCGAAAAAAAGTGACGGTCATGGAGGCGTTCAAGGTGTTTTCGTCCGCCTGACCGGTATTGCCGTTCACGCCGCTTGGAATGTCAACTGCGATTACGACTGGCCTCGCTTTCCGCAGCCTGCTGAATAGATTGGCCGCAGGTGCGGGGAGGGTGCCTCTAAATCCAGTGCCGAAAACAGCGTCGACTATCACTTCGTTTTCATCAATTTCTATATTATCAAATGGAAGAATCTCACCTTTCCATTCATGAGCCGCGCGCAAGGCGTCTTCGCCAAGTTCAGAAATGGTTTTAAAGCAGGCGAGCCTTACTCTCCAGCCGCTTTCCGACAATATGCGGGCAATGACAAAGCCATCCCCGCCATTATTGCCGGGGCCGCAAAGAACCAATGCCTTGCGATTATCGAGGTATTCAGTGATTTCTTCAGCGACAGCGCGACCAGCATTCTGCATCAAAGAATAGCTGTCGATGCCCGCATTTATGGTCAGGCGATCTGCTTCCCGCATCTGTTCTGCGCTGATTATTTCTACTGGAAAAATACGCGGCATATCTAATCCCGGTTAAATCATTACTAATGAAATTAACCGGAATTAATTGTTTTGCAATCAAAACCATATTAAATGGGGCGGCTGATGGGGATCGAACCCACGACGACTCGGACCACAACCGAGTGCTCTACCACTGAGCTACAGCCGCCGTAAGAAATGCACTTATGAAATGCCTTATATCAGGCACAGAATCAAGCTTAATATATTTAAAATGTGTTTTGGAATTTGTTCAAAAAGAATCATACTTTGAAAAGCGATTTGTTAGTTGAAAATTGCATGGCCGTTATGCTATCAGAACATATCTCCTTTATTTAACCATTTATCTTGAGGGAAAAGATGTCAGAAAAACCAATCACAGTTAAGAGTACAGCTGAGCTTTTAAAATACGTAGAGGATAATAATATCCAATACGTGGATCTGAATTTTACTGACATCCGCGGTAAATGGCAGCATATGACCCAGCACGTCAAGACGGTTGATGAAAGCCTGCTGGAAGATGGCATCTTCTTTGATGGATCGTCAATGCTCGGCTGGAAGGTGATCAATGAATCGGATATGAACCTGAAGCCTGATATTTCCAAGGTCATGGTCGATCCTTTTGCGGCGCAGCCGACCATCAAAATTCTTTGCGACGTTATAGAGCCTACTGATGGCAAGCCATACAAGCGATGCCCGCGCTCTATCGCCAAGGCGGCGGAGAAATATATGCGCAGCACTGGCATAGGCGATGTCGCGTATTTCGGGCCGGAACCGGAATTCTTCATTTTTGACGACGTGCGCATCAGCACCGAACCCAACAAGGTAGGATTCTTCGTCGATAGCGAGGAAGCCCCTTATAATTCCGGTCGCGAATATGACGAGGGCAACCTTGGGCATCGTCCCAAAGTCAAGGGCGGATACATGCCTGAAATGCCGATTGACAGCCTATCTGACATCCGGGCTGAAATGCTCAGTGTTATGGCGGTCATGGGGCTGCCTGTTGAAAAGCATCACCACGAAGTCGCACCCTCGCAGTGCGAACTTGGACTCTCTTTCTCATCGATGGTCGACAGTGCCGATAACGTCCAGATATACAAACATGTGGTTCACAATGTTGCCGAGGCTTATGGCAAAACCGCCACTTTCCTGCCGAAGCCCATGATTGGCGACAACGGTTCGGGGATGCACTGCCACCAGTCGATTTGGAAGGCTGGCAAGCCGCTATTCGCAGGTGACAAATACGCGGGGCTTTCCGATAACGCACTTTACTATATCGGCGGGATCATTAAACACGCCCGCGCGCTGAATGCGATCACCAACCCGACAACCAACAGCTACAAACGTCTGGTTCCCGGTTACGAGGCGCCGGTGCTTCTGGCTTATTCGTCGCGGAACCGCTCAGCCTCATGTCGTATTCCGCATGGCACTTCGCCGAAAGCAAAGCGCGTGGAAGTTCGTTTTCCGGATCCTTGCGCCAATCCATATCTGGCTTTTGCAGCGATGCTTATGGCTGGTATCGACGGTATCCAGAACAAGATTCATCCGGGCGATGCCATCGACAAAAACCTTTACGAACTGCCGGAAGAAGAATTGCTCAAGGTTCCAACGGTATGCGGTTCGCTCAGGGAATCGCTTGAAGCAATCAGGACTGATTGCGACTTCCTCCTTAAAGGGGATGTTTTCACGAGCGATACGCTCGCAGCCTATATCGACATCAAGCTTGAGGAAGTAGAGATGTTCGAAACGATGCCTCATCCAATTGAATATTACATGTATTATTCATCTTAATTGAATGATATCAGGAAAAGGCCCTCGGATAGAGGGCCTTTTTGTTTTCAAAAATGTTATCGGAGCGCGAAACAGGATGTCTTATTCGTTTTCAAATCTTTCATAGGCCGGGGTGCCAGGTCTGACAGATTCTGATACAAATCTGAAAACCTCGATGTTTTGAGCCCAATTATAAAAGTCATCTTCGCGCGATGGAGTTACCATAGTAATTATGTAATTATACTGCTCTTTTTCTGATAATACGGCAAACCAGTATTCATATCTTAAACTGCGAAAATTTTTTGAGGAGATATCATAAACTTCAACATTCGCGGCTTCTATATGCGGGCCGAATTCGTAGTGGCTAATAGTTTCTCGCAGGTTGCCAACCTCAAAACCAGTGGACTTTTTTAGAGAGTCGTTAACTCTTTTAATCTCAGTGGCCAGATCGGTATCATATTTGTCGACAGCATGGACATCAACTTTACCGTAGAGACGATCTTCGCCAACAATATTAACAAGAAATGCATGCATCCGGACGATATCCCTGATCATGGGAGTGCGAAGTTCCCAGGATAGAGGATAGTCAAATTCCACAAGATCAAGGAAAATATAAGTGTCTGTGGCTTCCGCGTATTCTGAGGCAGGATTTAACAGTTCAAAGGATTCAATTACTTTTGACTGCATGGGGCCGCCTGCCTGAGCGTGCTTCAGCGGAACATAATACTGTGCAAGAATTATTCTTCTGCCATTTGTGAGCGCTACCGCCCTGACCGAGTAGGGGATATCATTTTCTATCAGAACATAATGGGCGATAACCTTATCGTCGGAATAGACTTTCAAGCCCTCAAGAGTATAACCATTGGTAAAGACGTAGTGGATAAACCAATTTTTTCCGGTGATCTTATGCTCCATCTCCATGGCCGAAACGGAGAAGCTGCTTCGCAGGTCGATCATTGGAGGGCTATAATATCTTGCAATTTCACCAACGACTTTTTTGCTAATTATGTAATTTCTGAGGCTTATATCTTCAAGTACCTGCCATTCTTTGGGAATAGCGACGCGGAAGGCGAGTTCAGGATCTTCTTTTGGTTCGATTTCTACTATATTAGTAGAGTTTTTGAATTCCTCATCGCTTAGAGGCGCGTATTCGGGAAGCGGAGGAATTTCTTTAATTTCCATAGAAAAACCGCTTGGGGGAGCCAAGACCAAAACGGCAAGCAAAACCAGAAACAATTTTTTCACAGAAACAATACTCATCAATCTCTCATTCAGCTGTTTAGATTGAAACTAATTTCATTGTAATCCAAGTTTACCCCGAGCGCATATTTAAACTGACATTACATAGCTACAGGAAATCGTAAATAAAGCTGGTAAACAGGTGATATGATGGTTTAACAATATTGCCATATACATTGCAGAATAACATAACTAGTGGCCATGTCAGATCTATTTAGCAGCAATGCCGCGGTTCGTGATGATTCATACATGGCCGCGGATATAGAGGTTCTTGAAGGGCTGGAGCCAGTTCGCCGCAGGCCGGGAATGTACATCGGCGGTACTGATGAGCGAGCGCTTCATCATCTTGTCGGCGAGATTCTGGATAACTCGATGGACGAGGCTGTGGCTGGTTATGCCAGTCGGATAGAAGTCGAACTGATGGCGGATAATTCAGTTTGCATACGCGACAACGGGCGAGGGATTCCCGTCGACGCACATCCAAGATATCCTGACAAATCCGCGCTTGAAGTCATTATGACCACTTTACATTCGGGAGGAAAATTCGGTGGCAAGGCTTACCAGACATCCGGTGGTCTGCATGGTGTCGGAGTCTCGGTTGTCAATGCGCTATCCGACTGGATGTGGATAGAAGTTGCAAGGGACAAAAAACTGTACAGGCAGAAATATTCCAGAGGCCTTGCCATATCAAAGCTCGAGAATCTCGGGCCTGTCAGCAACCGTCGGGGCACAGTTGTATGCTTCCATCCCGATCCACTGATCTTTGGTGAATCGGCCAGACTAAAGCCGTCATGGATGTATCAGATGGCGAGATCAAAGGCGTATCTTTTCCGAGGAGTTGAAATCAGATGGAAGGTTGATCAATCTCTCCTGAAACCAGAGAGCAAAATTTCTGCTGAAGAAACATTCCATTTTCCCAATGGCTTGATGGACTTTCTTCAGTCGGTACTTGATGACAAAGAGATGGTCACCCAATCGCCGTTTTACGGGGAGGCCAATTTGCCCGACCATGCCGGGAAAGTGGAATTTGCAATTGCCTGGCCCAGAGATGGCGAAGGTTTTATTCATTCATATTGCAATACAATTCCAACTCCGCAGGGGGGAACGCACGAGACAGGATTGCGGACGGCGCTGTCTCGTTCTCTCAAGGGTTACGGCGAGATGATTGGCAGCAGGCGCGCGCCGATGATTACCGCTGATGACGTTATGAACGGCGCGGCTGTGCTTGTATCGGTGTTTTTGCGGAACCCTCAATTCCAGGGGCAAACCAAGGAAAAGCTTGCCACGTCCGAAGCGGCGAGATGGGTGGATGTCGCAATTAAGGATCATTTCGATCATTGGCTCTCGGCTGACCCGAATGCGAGCCGGGATCTTCTCGACAGCATTATTGAACGAGCAGAGGAACGGCAGCGCAAACGCGAAGACCGTCAACTAGCGCGCAAAACGGCAGTTCGCAAAATGCGGCTTCCGGGCAAGTTGGCCGATTGCTCCCGGACGGAGGCAGAAGGAACCGAGCTTTTTATCGTCGAGGGCGACAGTGCCGGCGGCTCCGCCAAGCAGGCGCGAAATCGTGAGATCCAGGCGGTTCTGCCGCTCAGGGGAAAAATTCTCAATGTTGTAAGCGCGTCAAAAGATAAAATGAGGGCTAATCAGGAAATTCAGGATCTTACGCAGGCTCTTGGTTGTGGGTCGGGCAAGGATTTCCGGCTGGACGCTTTAAGATATGAAAAAGTTATCATAATGACTGACGCCGATGTCGACGGTGCTCATATCGCTGCGCTCCTGATCACTTTTTTCTACACGCAAATGCGCGGACTTATTGAGAACGGCCATCTTTATCTGGCCCAGCCTCCGTTATACAGGCTGGTAAGTGGCAACGTTTCGCAATATGCCCGGGATGAAGCGCATCGCGAGGAACTGTTAAACAGTGTATTTAAGAATACGAGCAAGGTTGAGACAAGCCGGTTTAAGGGACTTGGTGAGATGCCGGCGGCGCAGCTTCGGGAAACCACCATGAATCCCGAAACCAGGTCTTTGCTGCGGATTACCTTGCCGGACGCAATTGCTTCTCTGGGGCTTTCCGGTACTCTGGGAATTGAAGAAAATACGGAGATTTCGCTAAAGACTTCCTATCAGGATGTCGATGACCTGGTAGAGCGTCTGATGGGTCGCAATGCGGAACCCAGATTCCGTTTCATTCAGGAAAACGCCAGGTTCGTCGAGGACGTGGATATCTAAATCAATCAATAACAGTTCATTGCTAAAGTCAGGTCGCCGCTTTCAACGGCGTACTGGCCCTATGTTTTGCGCAAGTGATAGGCTATTGTATTGCTAAAAATAAAGCATATTATAATAATAAAAACTAGTAATACTATAAGTTCTTAGTAGGCATACTTTTAATGAAACATAATATATAGATTTAATGCGTGCGGCAATTAAAAAACAAAAATTAAATCTTGAAAATTATTTCTGTACATCATATATTCATGCGGAAATACTAAAACAAGGTAAGAGGGCGCATGAGATATACAGCTGGAATTGAATGTGGCAGAAATCTGTTACTGGATGGTTGTGATTTCTTTTTGGACAGCATCGACAGATCTCTAAAGGAAGACCCGGTAGGGGCAATCAAGGCAATTCGCAAGCTGTTTGCCAATCTCATAAAAAAAGCAATTCACAGGCCTGGTCATGATCTTAATCAGGCGTTATTCAATCCTGGCCTGGATGATGTCGAGTCAATCGCCAGACTATCAAAAACCAAGGCCTTCCGGTTGTATCGCAGTTCTTTGCCTGAGGAAGGCCGTTTGGCGCTGGACGATCTTAGCAATATTAATGCTGATATATCAGGGTTAAATACGTCTTTACAAATTCTCTGGCATTTCGACCCTTGCTTAAATCCGGAGATCTCAGCTGCTGTCGAGCTTTTCAGAAAACTTAATAACTCATTGTCTGTCGATCCGCTTGAAAGAATCACTCTTCAGTCTTCTCCACGAATCTTGCAGCTGCTAGAAATAATGCATTCACCGGTGAACAGGGATTGTATCGCCGACGCGTATCTGCGAGACAGGCTTGCTGAATTTTTTGGTTTTTCAAAAGAACTTGGAAAATTTGTTGAAGGTATCAGAAGAGAGTTATATGAGAATAATAAATATATCAGCCGCCTGAACAGAGTTATTACCCAGCTGAAGGAGCGGCCTGAGGAGTATTTCCATGAGCTTACCGATGATCCTACATCCTCGTTCAAGATTTATTTCGAAGAACGTTTTCCAAAGCTTAGTCAAATATATAACAGGCTTTCTAAAAGACTGACGATAAATAATAGAGATAAATTTTTAAATGATATCGATTTAATCTTATTTGATTATACCAATCTCAGGGAAGGCCGGTGGGCAAAACGTATGGCCAATGAGATAAAGTCTTTGTCGGATCGCCGCCAAAGCCGGTCGGGCGCTTTGGAAATGTCTTGAGCTAGATTCGGAACTTTCTTGTCATTTACATGTTAATTTTCCGATGATCTCAGACAAAAGGAAGAATCGCAAAAAAGGAAACGGTGATATTGACAGGGCGCTGGAAGAAACTTTTCCTGCTAGCGACCCTCCGTCCTGGGGGTCGCCTGGGACTGCGGGAAAGAAGAAGGGCTTTCGAAAAAATAATAACTAATTTTTACCTATGACATTGTCCGCTACGTATGCGCCGCGTTCGCCCATGGGCTTGTCGGGGCCGATTGTGGTGTCTTTATCGGTTTGCAGTTCGATTTCAGCATCGATAATTGCACCGAGCAGAACAATTACCGCCGATAGCCACAGCCACATCAGCAAAACCACTACTGCGCCAAGAGAGCCGTATGTTTCATTGTAATTTGAAAAATTAGAGACATAGAAAGAAAAACCGGCTGAAATTATTACCCATAAGAACGTTGCGAGCAGGGAGCCGAAAGTAATCCAGCGCCATTTGGCTTTTCTTCTTGAGGGGCCAAAACGGTAAAGTATCGAAATAGCAAGTGTGGAAAATGCTATCAGGAACAGCCAACGCAAGATCTGATAAACCGGCAGTATTGATTCGTTAATTCCCAGCCAGCCGAGCAGGCCGGGGGAAACGATTATTGCGGCCACAACAATCAAAAGTAATAGCAACAGGCCTGATGTCATTACAAAGGCCAGAATCGATATAATTATAAAATTTCTTTTTTCTTTTTCTCGGTAAATATTATTTAACGCAACAATAAAGCTTTTTATTATTCTGGATGAACCGAATAATGCTAGCGCCGTACTAATCAGAAAGCCCAGCCCTAGAGTTCTGGTCTGACTTTCCGCAAGTTTTCTTGACTGATTCTGGATTATCGCAAGAGCCTGTTCGGGCAGTATTTCGTTAAAGCGGTCGATAGTTTCCGAAATCCTCTCAGGATCGGCGAATATCCCCCAAATGGATATAGCGGCCGCGATGCCCGGGAATATTGACAGAAGCGAGTAAAAGGCTATTCCGGCTGATATTAAGGGAACATTGTAAGCCGAATAGCTTTTTATCGATCGTTTCAAAATCTCCAGCCATGCCGGTGATGACATTTTAAACCGGGTGAGGGCTTTGATACCTTTCATCCCGTGGACTTACGTGCGGCACCAGACTTGTGTTCCCAATGGATCGTGTAACCGGGATTATAACTCTGTTGAGCGCATCCGGAGAGGATTGCAGGCGTTTAGCCGTCTCAGATCGCTGATCAAGCTGATCAGATAAATATCCCTGGCCATGAATTCGGTGTCGGATGGGACGGGTAAAGGTTTTGTGTCGTAATTTTTTTTGCGGCGACCTTTCATTTGTCAAGCTCCTTCTTGCTCTTATTGAAAAGTAGCAAGCAAAAACGGCTTTTTAAGAGAGGCATTGTGAAAAAATGGATGAAAACTAATGATGCATTTGTGGCAGGAGCAACAAATCGAACTATATGCCGATTATGCACTTGATTTTATCGACCGAGTTCATTACTCATATTGCTCATTGAGTTGCGCGGGTGTAGTTCAGTCGGTTAGAACGCCGGCCTGTCACGCCGGAGGTCGCGGGTTCAAGTCCCGTCGCTCGCGCCATTACTTCCCTGGCTTTTTCACAAGATCTGGATATTACGCTGAACCTGTATTGGGGCTTCAGGGATAATTTTTATATTCGCAGTTCTTCAGGTATCAGGTGATTTTGAACTTGCAAGTTATTGTGCGTATCCAGTTTTTTGATTGTGTCGATCGCTTTGAAGAAAAGGTTCATTTGAACCGGGGTGCCAATCGATACTCTGATGGCGTTTGATAACTCGGGTATGTTCTTATAATAGCAGACGTAAATGTTCCTTTTCTTCAGCTCTTCCGTCCAGAATTCTCCATTAGTTCCTTCGGGCGTAAAGGCGAGTACGAAATTGGCATGTGAAGGTAAGACTTTGAAGCCGCGATTGCCGAGCTCTCTTTCGGCGGCCATCCTTTGTCTGGATACGGCTTGAAGAGATTTTCCAAATTTATCGAGATTATCCATGATCGCGATTGCCGCCGCCATAGCCAGCATGTTCATTTCGCGTGGTTTCTGGGCCAAACGGAATTGCTGAATAATGTTGCTTGCGGCAAGAAGAAAGCCGATTCTCAGCCCGGCTGCCGAGCAGCCTTTCGAGAGTGTTTTCAGAATTATCAGGTTATTATACTTGCCGAGCAGAGGCACCGAGGTCTTTCCGCAGAAATCTGAATAGGCTTCGTCGATAATCACCGGGCCCTTGAAGTTTTCCAGCAGGTTTTCGAGATCTTCAGGGCGGCTTACGGTTCCTGTGGGATTATTGGGGTCGCAAAGAATTATAATCTCCGAACCGCTGTTTAACAGCTCTTCGACTGGCAGATCGTATTCGGGCTTTTTCCATGGTTCGCGATGAACCGTTAGGCAGCTGCGGGAGGCAAGTTCGCCGTTCAGGACAAAGTCGGGGTATGGCATTGCCGCTTTTCGTCCGCAGGCAATTGTGTTGAAAATCAGTGAGAGAAGTGAAGATCCGCCGTTTCCCGGCAGTACATTTTCCGAGGGTACCCCGTAGGCTTTTGCGGCGGTTTCGCAAAGCTCTACAGCCAATTCGTCGGGATATTTGTTAATGGATTTTAATGCTGCGGACAGGCGCCTGTTGCATTCCTGCTCTACTTCTGTCGGAAGCGGATAGGGGTTTTCGTTCTGATCCAGTCTTACTGGCCGTTTTTCAGGTGCAGATTCGCTGGCAAAAGCTTTTATCGCTGTTTGCATATTTTCCCTCTATCAACTTTTTTTGATATTATGCAAAATTGCTTCTTGAAAAGCAATTGGTTTCTTTCGTGCAAGAATCAAAATCGGCTATAGGGGATTTTGCTACGGCCTGGACAACGGAAATTCTATAATAATTCTTGATCCTTCAACCTTTGGCTGATCAGGAATTATAAGCTTTCCATCAAGAGCCTCTACCTGCTTCCTGACTTCGGCCAAACCCACTCCCCGGCCGGCGATTTGCGATATTTCCTTGCAGGAGGTAGCGCCTTCTTCGATCAATGTGCCTAAAATCCGGCTGTCACTCATTACGGCGACATCGTATCCTTTTCCGGCAATCGCAGCCCTGATCTGTTTCATGTCGAATCCGGCACCGTCGTCACTGAAGGTCAACCGGGCAAAGGTGATGCCGTTTTCGACGAAACTGTCGACATGCACACTGATTCTGCCGTAGCGGTTTTTACCTTTTTCCTCACGGATATCGGGGAGGTCAATGCCGTGGAAAACCGAATTTCTAATCAAATGCACAAATGAATTAATCAGGGGATCATATTTCAGATGCGGTATTTTAATATCATTGCCTTCTATGATGCATGGACTTACTTTCTTTCCGGTCTTGCAGGCAGCGTTTTCCCTGTACATGTCCAACATTTTCAGGCTTTTAATCAGGGAGACGTTGAGAAATTCGTTTTTAAATATTTCAGCGAGTTTAGTATCGCTAGCCTGCAAAGATTCGTAAAATTTATTTAAAGAATCGAAGCAGACCTGAAATACATCTTTGTCCTGAAGAAAATCTTCTCCGAGAATCAGGCGGGCATTTGAAATTTCAGCCTTGTAGAACTTTTCGATTTCACTGAAATGATCCTGAATATAGTTTCTGGCAGCTTCAAGGCTCGTCCCGGGTGCGGATAATTTCTCCTCAACGGTATGAAAAATAAATGAAAGGCCGTCCATACAAAAGCTGCCCGCCAAGCCCTTTAGCGTGTGTATGCTGCCTTTAAGTTCATTGATACTGCTAATTTTTAAAAATCCGGGAGAGTTTTCATCCAGGAAATATGCATTAATATCGGACAGTAAGTTCACATAATCGTTTCTGTATTTTATAACTCTGACCAGACGCTCAACAGATTTCTGCTTTTCCTCAAGCAGGTTCTTTGTCCGGATGGTTTCAGTGTCGTCCGAAATAATTACAAGTATGTTCTCCAGTCGGTGTTCAATATTATAAATTGGTCTGTAGGTAACAGTCAGGTATCGATCCCTGGTTTCTATTTCAGTGGGAGCCATCTTAAAAAGGTCTTCAAATCCCATGGCTGATTCATTCGAGAATACGAAATCGATCAGGCTGTGAAACCGTTTCCTTTGCATCTCCCCCAGTTCAAGGATTTCCCAAATATGATTGCCAGCCGGGTCTTTCCGCAGGATTTCAAGGCAGGATTTTGAATAAACGGATGAACAAACCCCATTTTTATCGAAGAATAACAGCGCCAGGCCAAGGTTATCCAGAATTGCGGCCATAGAGCTGTTCAGTTTCTCCAATTTAAGGTTCAGCTCATTAAGCTCTCCGGAACTTAACTCCAGATTGCGCAAAGCCATTTTGTTCTTATCTTCATATTGTTCGTAGGTATTGACGATCGAGGCAAAAAAATCCTCAAAGAAATGTCCCTCAAGGTCGATCCCCGCAAGATATTTCTCTATCTGACGATCAAGCTTTTTTGCGGCGCGTGACATTTGCCTTGTCAGTCTTCGTAAAAGTGAGCGATAGTCATTGTCTGATTATGTAACTCTGTCTTACCGGTTCCGGCTACGGGGCATATTTCTCCATATGAATAAAAACCCGCAACCGCGGTATTTTCACCAAGAATTTCTTTTACTGTTTCTATTTCTTCTGCAACGTCTTCGGCCATGACAATTTTTCGTCCTACGCAACTGACCAATATTGCGGCTGCGTTATCCGGATTGCCAATTCTGGCTTCTGCGGCAGCTTTTTCCGCTCCTGATATAAGTTCGTCGGTATCGGCGTGCATCAGACGAACCATTTTATTTTTAGGAATATCGCCTGCGAGAATCAGAGATTTGGCATCCCTGTCAATGTCCAGTATCGTACGTATCATGCCAATGGGGCTATGATCTTCATTGAGCAGGGCGAACGGGTATAATAAACCACTTGCCGGCAAATCTTTTGCCTTGTCGCCAAGATATGTCTCGTACAGTTCCAGAGCCGGCTTGCCATCCAATTCAAACAGGACGTTATTATCGGATCTGGTAATGCGGCGTGCGGGGCCGAATGGAGCCCAGCCCCCTTCGGAACCTGTTTTCACCATGAAGCTGTCGCCATAAAAACCAACGGCAACCAGCTCTTTGCTGTCAAGTCGGCCGTTCAGGATAGTATATGTCTTCTGGAATGCTGCTCCATCTCCGGCGAGCCCCCCGAAAACTGTTATGCCCTTGCCAACAGCACTTTCGATTCCTCTCACAACGTCACTGCCGTTAACCTGGACGCCAGGAGAAAGAACAAAAACGGCTTTAAGTTTGTCATCATTCAGCTTCTGCCCGATGCGCTTTGCCGCTTCATATGAATCCGAACTGCTTTCGATGGTGGAACCTGTAGTCCTGACTTCAGTTTTCTCCAGCCTGAGAGCCAGCAGAGTCAGTGAATCGTCGTTTATGCGGTCGTTTGAAATTTCTCCGGCAGTAGAGCAACCTATTACAGCGACATCAGAAAATCTCGAGCCAATTTCATCAATCAGTGGTTTGCTTTCTTCAAGATTCGATGAAAAGAACATAAACATCAGATTAGGGGCAAGATCTTTTATTTTGCCCAGTTCCTGATCAGAAATGGTTTTTGATATGTTTAAGGATAGAGCGCGCATGATTAATTACTCCTGCTTTTAATGTTACAGGCACTTTCTTCAATGCCAATCTGGAAGATGTTGCCTTGGACAATGAAATAGATGCCTATGCTTTCAGGGTTTCGATCACTGTAAGACTTAAAGCCCGGATCTATTTCCGGTAAGGAGATCCGGAGTTTATACCCTGACTGATTAAGAAAAGTCTTTAATCCCGAACAGACGATATTCGATATCTCGCAGGCGGCATCCTCTATCGTGGACTCGTGCATGGCCATGATCGGATCATACAATTTTACTATCATGGGAGAAATAACGTGCCTTTGAAAAGCAAAGCGCAAAACGAATATAACGTCATCCTGAAACAGCGAGCATTTTGCAACGATGGTATCATCGTCCAAATTCTCGTAGCAGTTATCGCATACTTCGACATCTATCGAGAACATTGTCGCGAACAGGTTTTTAACCTCACGCCTGATGACTTCAAGGGCTTGCGTCTTAAGACTGTTTTCCATCGCCATTATCTCTTACTCAGCCATTTAACAACTTTTTCCATCGCAATGCGGAAATCATGATCAGTAAAAGGCTTTGTAATATACGCTGTGGCTCCCAACTGCATAATCTTGAGGATATTATCCGGCTCTGATTCCGCGGTGACCATCACAAAAGCAATATTATTATTTTTTTCGTCCTCCCGGATCATTCTTAACAGTTCTTCGCCGGACAGCTTGGGCATGCGCCAATCGGCCAGAACAATGTCGTAGCCACCCTTTTGTATTTTCTCCAGGGCATCAAGACCATCGACGGCAGTTTCGCAAACCTTAATGCCCAGATCATTCAGGTTATTCTCAACCATTTTCCTTACCATCATGTGGTCATCAACCACGATAGTTTTATACCCAGTCATTACCAAACTCCGGTTGAGAATAGACAAGATTAGAGCCTTGCCTTTACAAAGATAAGGCAAGTCAGGTGAGTAGAGATTATCTTATTAAAATAGAAATTGTACAAGTCCAAATAAATTTATGAAGGGAAGTCATTTTTATACTGACAGATTCGAGTTAAAAAACGGTTAGGGCACTGGACGATCAGGTTGAATGGTGGTGGGTTTCCTGCTCCGCAATCCCTCACCATCCCGCTTCGCGTGCCCCTCCCTCTCCCGGGAGAGGGGTTTTGGTGGCACGTTTTTCTCACGCTCTTGTATCTATCAAAGGGCAGGGGCCATTTTTTGCTACAACTTGGCTTGAATAATGTTGTAAGCTGCACCTTTCCGGATAACAGGATTTTCTATGGCTGGGTTGCAGCACGGTTATGGCTGAGAGCGGGAGGTATTATGACCGGCGGTATGCAGGGTTTTATCAAGGATGGCAAGAGATTGCCTGATAAAAGATCTCCGGATGAGCGGAGAGGGGATTTTAGTGAAATTTACAGCGAGTTCGAGCCTTCTGCCGCCGCTGTTCAGGCAAACAGATGCGCCCAGTGCGGCGTGCCTTTCTGCCATGTGAACTGCCCCTTGCACAATAACATTCCTGACTGGCTAAGGTTGGTGGCGCAGGGGCGGATGGAGGAGGCATATGAAGTTTGTTCCTCGACGAATACATTCCCGGAAATTTGCGGGCGGATATGTCCTCAGGACAGGTTATGTGAAGGCCGGTGCGTTATCGAGCAGTCGGGCCATGGCACTGTCACCATAGGGTCAATAGAGAAATACATCGCCGAGACCGCGTTCTCAAAAGGCTGGGTCAAGCCGCGCAAGCCTTCGAGGGAGCTTGCATGGTCTGCGGGTATTATCGGCGCGGGGCCAGCCGGGCTAGCGGCAGCGGAAAAGCTGAGGGCTTTCGGGTACAAAGTCACGGTATATGACCGGCATGACCGCGCTGGCGGGCTGCTGATTTACGGTATTCCTAATTTCAAGCTGGACAAGGAAGTAGTTCTGAGGCGCGTCGAATTGCTCAAGGCTCAGGGCGTGGAGTTCAGGCTCGGCTGCGATATCAGGGATCTTGAGGAGCTTCGCCTGCGGCATGATACGGTTCTTGTCGCTACCGGGGTTTACAAGGCCGGAGAGTTGAAGATACCGGGGGCGGATCTGGGCGGGGTTGTGGCGGCGCTCGATTATCTGATCGCGGCAAACCGCAAAGGACTTGGGGATAGCGTGCCTCAGTTCGATAAGGGGGAGCTGAATGCATCTGGCAGAAACGTTATTGTGATTGGCGGCGGTGATACTGCCATGGACTGTGTGCGGACTGCGATAAGGCAAGGGGCGAAGTCGGTTAAATGTCTTTACCGCCGCGACCGTGCGAATATGCCGGGATCTGCGCGGGAGGTAGCGCATGCCGAGGAAGAGGGCGCGGAATTCGTCTGGCTCTCGGCGCCGGTTGAGCTTATCGGGGAAAAGTCTCATACGGTCGCGGGAGTCAAGGCGAGGAAGATGGAGCTTGGCGAGGCGGATATCAGCGGGCGCTGCCGTCCCAGGGAGGTTAAGGGATCGGATTATGTTCTGCCCTGCGATCTGGTTATCAAAGCCCTCGGCTTCGGGCCGGAAGACGCGAGAAAGGTACTCGGTTGCGAGAAGCTCAAAGTGTCACCGTGGGGAACGTTACTGGCCGATCATCATTCGAAGATGACCAATCTGGATGGTGTGTTCGCTGCCGGCGACATTGTAAGAGGGGCCTCGCTGGTTGTCTGGGCGATCAGGGACGGGCGGGATGCGGCTTATTCGATGCATAGATATTTGCAGGCAAAGGCGCTGCGCGCAGATGCTGCGGCCTGATTGAAATGTAAGGTTTTCAGGGAAGACGGATATGGAAGAATTTGGATTATATCGGCCGGAAGATGAGCATGATGCCTGCGGAGTGGGGTTTGTCGCCAGTATCGACGGAAGGCCGAGAAGGGAAGTGGTCTGGGCGGCTATCAACGCGCTTGAGAATGTCTGGCACAGAGGGGCTGTCGATGCGGACGGCAAGACCGGCGACGGAGCTGGTATCATGGTTCAGGTGCCGCAGGAATTCTTTCATGACCATGCAGTGCGTACCGGGCACCGTTCGAAGAAAGACATTATCGGTGTCGGTCAGGTGTTTCTGCCGAGGATAAACATAGACTCGCAGGAGGCCGCCAGAGCAATCGTGGAAACGGAAATCCTGAAGTTCGGCTATATCATTTATGGCTGGCGGCAGGTGCCGATCGACGTTTCCGTGATCGGGGAGAAGGCGGCGCGCACCAGGCCGGAAATCGAACAGGTCATGATCGGCAACAACGGGAAGCCCGAGGACATATTCGAACGGGAGCTTTATATTATTCGCAGGCGTATTGAAAAGCGCATGAGGCAGGCGAGTATCGGCGATTTTTATATTTGTTCGCTCAGTTGCCGGATGATCACCTATAAGGGGCTTTTCCTTGCCGAACAGATTTCAAAGTTCTATCCCGATCTGAAGGACAACCGCTTCGAGTCGAATTTTGCGATTTTTCATCAGCGCTACTCGACCAACACCTTTCCAACCTGGTCTCTGGCGCAGCCTTTCCGCTGCCTGGCACATAACGGGGAGATCAATACTCTTTCGGGCAATCTCAACTGGATGAAGGTTCATGAAACGAAACTGAGCCATCCTGACTTCGATCAGTACTTCGATGACCTGAAGCCGGTGGTTCAGGACGGTGGATCGGATTCGGCAAAGCTTGATAACGTTTTCGAACTGATGTGCCGCGCAGGGCGCGAAGCGCCGATGGTTAAAAGCATGCTGGTTCCCGAAGCGCATCTTACGGACGAGACCATGCCACCCGAGCACAAGGCGTTTTATATGTACTGTAATACCGTCATGGAGCCTTGGGACGGGCCTGCGGCGCTGGCGATGACTGACGGGCGCTGGGTTCTCGGAGGGATGGACAGGAACGGTTTGCGGCCTTGCCGTTATACAATCACCGAGGACGGGCTTGTAATCCTCGGTTCGGAGACGGGGATGGTGGCGCTTGACGAATCGCGGCTTGTCGAGAAAGGACGGTTGGGGCCGGGGCAAATGATCGCCATCGATCTCAAGGAGGGCAGGTTATACAAGGACAGGGAGATCAAGGATCGGCTTGCCTCTCGTCATCCTTATATGGAATGGGTAGAGCATGGCAAATGGCTTGAGCAGACGATGAAGGAAGCCGCCGGAAAAGAGCAGGCCAGCATCGAGTCTGACAGACTACGTCGCTTGCAGCTTGCTGTAGGGCACACGATCGAGGATATGGATCTTATCCTCAAGCCGATGGTGAGTGAGGGCAAGGAGGCGGTTGGATCGATGGGGGACGATACTCCTCTTGCCGTCATATCTCACAAGTATCGCGGAATGCATCATTTCTTCCGCCAGAACTTCAGTCAGGTTACCAATCCGCCAATCGACTCGCTGCGGGAAAGGCGCGTGATGAGCCTTTACACGAGGCTCGGCAATCTTGGCAACATACTTGCGGAAGAGAAAAGCCAGTGTCAGATGCTCGCTGTCAGAAGTCCGGTTATCACCAATGGCGAGTTCGAAGCTGTTAAAATTTATCTTGGCAAAAGCATCTCGGAAATAGATACGACTTTCGATGTGTCCGAGGGGCCGGATGCGCTCAGGCAGGCGCTTGCGAGAATTCGATGCGCGGCAGCGGAGGCGGTGAGAGCCGGCAAGGGACATCTAGTGCTTAGCGATACTTCAATATCGGCAAAGCGGGCGCCTATTCCCGCCATTCTGGCGGCGGGTTCCGTGCATACCTACCTTGTTCGCGAGGGTCTTAGAAGCGACGCAACCATTACTGTCCGAACAGCCGAATGTATGGATGCTCATCATTTCGCAGTATTGATCGGAGTAGGTGCTACACTTGTCAATGCATGGCTGACGCAGGAGTCGATCGAGGCTGAGCGTGTACGCGGTATATACGGTGACCGGTCACTGTCGGACTGTATGATAAATTTCAAGAAAGCGATTAACGAAGGGCTGCTGAAGATCATGTCCAAGATGGGCATTTCGGTGATCAGTTCGTACCGCGGCGGCAGTTGTTTCGAGGCTATCGGGTTGTCGAGATCACTGGTGGCCGAGTATCTTCCCAATATTCCCAGCCGAATCTCCGGCATCGGTCTTAACGGATTGCAGAACAAGGTTTTGATGCTGCATACGAAGGCTTTTGAAAATGAGGGAGTCCTGTCGCTTCCGGTCGGAGGTTTTTATCGGTATCGCAACGATGGCGAGAAGCATGCCTGGGAGGCAGAGGCTATTCATCTGCTTCAGAAAGCATGTAATAGCGGCGATTACCGCATGTTCAAGCAGTATTCGGAGATGCTGCGCACATCTGCGCCAAACCAGATCAGGGATCTCCTGGATTTTCACACCGAGCGCACGCAAACGCCCGATCGCGAGGTGGAGCCGGTTACGTCGATACGCAAGCGTTTTGTAACGCCTGCGATGTCACTCGGCGCGCTTTCGCCGGAAGCCCACGGGACTTTATCGGTGGCGATGAATCGCATCGGAGGCAAGTCGGATTCCGGAGAGGGCGGCGAAGATCCGTCGAGATACAAGCTGGATGCCGCAGGGGATGACTGGAATTCGAAAATCAAACAGGTGGCTTCGGGCAGGTTTGGAGTTACCGCCGAATATCTCAACAAATGCGAGGAAATCGAAATCAAGATGGCGCAGGGCGCCAAGCCGGGCGAGGGAGGGCAGCTTCCCGGACTTAAAGTTACCGAAATGATAGCGCGCTTCCGCCATTCGACGCCGGGAGTAATGCTGATTTCTCCGCCGCCGCATCACGACATTTATTCCATCGAGGATCTGGCGCAGCTTATTTATGACTTGAAGCAGATTAATCCTACGGCGAAAGTTTGCGTCAAGCTGGTGGCGAGAACGGGGATAGGCACGATTGCCGCCGGGGTGGCCAAGGCGAAAGCAGATGTAATTCTGGTTTCCGGACATTCAGGGGGCACCGGGGCAAGTCCGCAGACCTCGATCAAATATGCAGGTGTTCCCTGGGAAATCGGACTTTCGGAAGTTCATCAGGTGCTGACCATGAACGGCTTGCGTCAGAGGGTCAAGCTTCGTGCCGACGGGGGTATCAAGACGGGCAGGGATATAATTATCGCGGCTTTGCTGGGTGCCGAGGAATACGGGATAGGCACGGCTTCCCTGATTGCGATGGGATGTCTTATGGTCAGGCAGTGTCACTCGAACACCTGTCCGGTCGGTGTATGCACGCAGAACGAGGAACTGCGCAAGCGGTTTATGGGGACTCCCGAAAAAGTCATTAATCTAATGACTTTTATCGCCGAAGAGGTTCGGGAATATCTGGCCAAGCTTGGATACAACAGCCTTGAGGAGATAATCGGCCACACAGAGCTTCTTTATCAGGTCAGCCACGGGATCGATCTCGATGACCTCGATCTGAACCCGCTTCTGGTGCAGGCGGATCCCATGAGTCCGCGGATGACCTGTACTCTCGGGGACGGACGTAACGAGGTTCCGGACACGCTGGACAAGACGATTCTGGAAGACGCGGCGCCTTTGTTCGAGAAGCGGCAGAAGATTGCCCTTTCCTATAACGTGCAAAACGTTCACCGGGCGGTTTGCACGCGGCTGTCCTCGAAAATCACCCGCAAGTTCGGGCAGGACGCATTGCCCGAAGATCATGTGTCTATCCGGTTGACCGGGAGCGCAGGGCAGTCACTGGGGGCTTTTGCTTGCGGAGGTCTGCGGATCGAGGTTTTCGGCGACTCTAACGACTATGTGGGCAAGGGGCTTTCGGGCGGCAAGATTATAGTGCGGCCGCGGAATGAATCGCCGCTCGAAACCCACAAGAACACGATTATCGGCAATACTGTGCTGTACGGAGCGACCTCCGGCAAGCTGTTTGCTGCCGGACAGGCAGGAGAGCGGTTTGCAGTGCGTAATTCCGGAGCGAAGGTCGTTGTCGAAGGCTGCGGGTCGAACGGCTGCGAGTATATGACGGGCGGGATTGCCGTCATTCTCGGTACGCCAGGGCCGAATTTCGCCGCTGGCATGACCGGGGGCATGGCTTTCGTTTACGATCCGGACGATTTGATTCCCGTCAATATCAATCCGGACAGCGTTATCTACGACCGGCTTTGCGCAGACCATTATGAGGATGTGGTCAAAGAACTGATTGCAGAGCATGCAGCCGAGACCGGTTCTAAATGGTCTACATCCCTGCTTGACAACTGGAACGTGGCCAGAGGCAAGTTCTGGCATGTCGTTCCGAAAGAGTTATTGGACAAACTGGAAATACGTCCTTTCAATGTTCAGCAATCCGAACCGATTCTGAAGAAAAAGGCAGTCTAGAGTCATTGCAAGCATGTATAGTCAGATTTAGGCAATGCGTCCGTATGGATATTGCATACGGACGTATATTTCATTGTTTTTATTAAAAAGATCACCTTAACCCGCATAGTATCTCTTTTTAGCCATGATGCTTAAAAGAGGGGTTTTGAAATGTCCGCATTTGCTTTTCTTGAAAACGTGAAGCTGGTTCACAAGATCAATGCAGCTTTTGGTCTGATAGTATGCCTTGTTCTGGTTATGGTGATAATTTCATATATGGGAATATCGTCGATCAGGGAGTCCTTCGACGGGTACAGGGATACAGCAAGGCAGAGCCTTGCTATCAGCAATCTTACCGAATCACTTACCAATGCAAGAATAGCGCTTTTCGTGTTCCGGCTCACCAATGCGCCTGAACAGCGGGAGGCGGTATTCGAAAACATAGATGAACTGATTGCGGCCAAAGGCGAGATCGAGAAACAAATCGCGGATCCTGAGAGCAGAAGAAAAATTCTCGAGCTTCAGGACGTTGCGGTCGAGTACAGGAAAGCGTTCGAGGAGGCATCAAAACAGCAGGCCTTACAAGATGATCTCATGGAGAAAATGACTGCTGCCGGATCAAATGCCCGCAGAACGATTTCCGACATAATGGAGCAGTCATATAGCGCTGGAGATGTGGACGGAGCTTATCACGCCGGTGCGTTGCAGGAAAGATTTCTGCTGTCCCGGCAATATTCAAACGAATTTCTGCTGGTTAACAACAGGGAGGATGCGGACAGGGCCGAGCTTGAATTCAAAAATTCGAACGAGGCGCTTGAGAAGCTGATGGCCGGGCTAAACAATCCCGAGCGCAAGCGAATGGCGAAAAAAGCAGGAGAATTCATAAACGAGTATTCTTCACTGTTTCGTCAGATCTCCGAATCAATTTTGAAGCGTAACGAGCAGTACACCATTACTAGCGTTACACACGGGCCGAAGATGCTGTCCGGCTTTGCCGAAATCTCCAACGATGCGGAAAAAGTTCAGAATACTCTTGGCCCGCAAGCTGTCGAGACCATGAACAGCATATCCAACAGCTCGCTTATTATTGGTATTACCATCGCTACCCTGGCCGCAGCATGCGCGTTCATAATCGGCCGGGTGTTTTCGATGAACATCACGCTCATCATTTCGCAGATGGATCGCTTGTCAAAAGGCGACAACAAGTTCGATATCAAAGGCTCGCAGCGCGGCGATGAAATCGGGCTGATGGCCAAGGCCTTGCAGGTCTTTCAGAGAAATGCACAGGAAGTCGAGCGAATGGAAGCCGAAAAGAAGGAATCCGAGGCAAGGGCAGCGGCAGAACGACGTCAGGCGATGCTTGAACTGGCCAAGGAATTCGATTCGCAGGTCGGCGGCATTGTCGAGGCCGTCAACAAAGCCGCAGGCGAGATGCAGGCAATGTCGACACAACTTGCATCTGCTGTCGAGGAAACCACCAACCAGAGCAATTCCGTTGCTTCGGCCGCCGAGCAGACCAATGCCAATACACAGACTGTCGCATCCGCAACGGAAGAGTTGACGGCTTCGATTCAGGAAATCTCGCGCAGCGTGGCCGATACCGCGCAGACTGCGAAAAGCTGCGCAGCATCAGCAAGGATTTCACAGGAAAAACTGGATATTTTACAAAATGCCATAAGCGAAATTGATTCTGTTATTCAGGCGATCAACGAAGTCGCTGAACAGACAAATCTTCTGGCGCTTAATGCCACTATCGAGGCGGCAAGGGCAGGGGAGGCTGGTAAAGGCTTTGCGGTTGTAGCAAGCGAGGTCAAGTCACTTGCCAATCAGACCCACAAGATGACCGATGAAATTTCGACCAAGGTTGAAATGGTTAAGGAAAGCGCCAGGGCAACAATCGAGACTATCAACGATATCCTTTCCCAAATCGAAACGGTTGACAACAAAACCGCAAATGTCGCCGCCTCTGTCGAAGAGCAAAGCAGTTCCACTCAGGAAATATCGCGGAATGTTCAGGAAGCGGCCAGAGGCTCTAATGAAATATCCCGGAATATCCGGGGCATTCAGGATGCTGCTAACGACAGCGCGCAAGCTACGAACACGTTGAAAGAGGCTTCAAACGGTCTTGCGCGTCAATCGAAGGATCTGAAAGAGGCAGTAGTAAAGTTTCTCAGTGAGGTGAGAGCCGCCTGAGGAAATCTGAGGGGTAACCTCAATATTGACCCTGGTCTCGACTGGCGCGCGTGTATCCCCACCCCACGCGCGCCTTTCTTGTCTTCTGTTCGTTCGGGGAGAGGTCTTAAGTTAAGAATATTGCCGCAGGAACGGGCATGCTCTATTTTAAATCGGATGAGTTTATTCAAGAGAGCGTGATGCTTGCCGAAGATCTTGTAGCCGATTATCTGCCGATCATTGTTTTTCTTGCCGTGGCCTTCGGACTGTCGGCGATGATGATTGTTGCTGCTTTTATCGTCAGCAAACGAAATCCGTACAAAGACAAGCTGGCGGCTTATGAATGCGGGTTTCCAGCTTTCTCCGAGGCAAGGTCGAAGTTTGACGTCAGATTCTATCTTGTGGCTATCCTGTTCATCATATTTGATCTGGAAATCGCATTTTTATTTCCATGGGCTGTTTCGCTGGGAGCAATCGGTTTGTTCGGTTTCTGGTCTATGGTTGTATTTCTGGGCGTTCTTACCGTTGGTTTCGTCTATGAATGGAAGAAAGGAGCGTTGGACTGGGAATGACCCATGACCGTAAAGTCTTTATTGCTCCGGATTCTATTCCGCAGACCGGTACCTTGCATGAGCAGGATGTTCTGCCGGCGGCTATTGCCCGGCATACCAGCGACAAGGGATATTTACTGACGACTGCCGATGCTCTGTTCGACTGGGCGAGGACGGGGTCGATGTGGCCGCTTACTTTCGGGCTGGCATGTTGCGCCGTTGAGATGATCCATTCGTATATGAGCCGGTATGATCTCGACAGGTTCGGGATGATCCCGCGGCCAAGTCCGCGGCAGTCTGATGTTATGATAGTTGCCGGTACGCTTTGCAACAAGATGGCACCGGCCTTGCGCAGGATTTACGATCAGATGCCCGAACCAAGGTGGGTCATATCCATGGGTTCATGCGCCAATGGCGGCGGCTATTATCATTATTCCTATTCCGTCGTGCGTGGCTGCGATCGTATCGTTCCGGTAGATATTTACGTTCCGGGCTGCCCTCCTACGGCGGAGGCTCTTGTGTACGGGCTTCTTCAACTGCAGAAAAAGATTGCAAAAGAGAAGACCGTAATTGCGCGCTAGCTGTATTTACCTTTTCAAGGGTAATTCCCGGGCGACGAATGATCTCACGAAAATTACTGAGCTTATTCAAACAATTGGGAGCTTTTAATGCTTTTTTTATGATATTGGGTTAGTGTTTAGTTGATTTATGGAATTTATGTTTCGGGAATATAGAAATGGCAAGAACCGAATTTAATAATGCTTCGGCGAAAGTAGGCCCAAGAGAGCTAAAAAACCTGGGCATGCAATTGTACAGTACGCCTTTAGGCAAGTGGGAGGAGGAACTAAAGGAATTTCCTTCAGGTGCCGTGGCAAAGCTTGCGCATAGCCTCAAGGGGGCGATGTTAGAAGATTACAATAATACTTTGAGGGCAGTCTCAACCGAAAAGAAACCTGATAATATTATTTCTGAAAGATACCAGAAGATACTTGATAACTATTTTGAAGCGCTCACGGATCCCAAGCGCAGTGCAGAAAAGATTATCGCCAGCGCCAAACAGGCGCTGGAAAGCCCTGCCGAGGGCAGCGCGTGGGTGGTCGAGAAGACTGACAATCATGGAAAGGTCTCCATAAAACCTGCTTTTGATCAGAATATGATGAAGGATCCTGAGGCTGCCAAGGCTATGCGGCTCTACTATTTCTCGCGACATGCTTTGGATACCGACCAGCTTACTCCGCAGCTACAGTCTGTTTTTGACAACAAATATCCCCAGAATTCACTGGAAAACAAATACAAGGAAGTATTGAGCAGTTATTTTGTCGGTATTGAGGATGCGGCCAACGATCTTGAAAATGTTGAGGAGCTTCAGGCAAATATTAAAGAGCAGGCGATATCCGACCTGAAAAAGATCACCGAGGAGCAGATTGATCTTGCTGCTCAATCACCGAATGCGCTTGCTGACAAGAGTTCCATTAAGGTCGATGCGACCAAGGCTGTTAATGAGGCTTACAGAGAAATCAAGGACGAACAATTGATCAAATTGCAGAATATGTATCCTGACGCAACTGTGATTATGAATCCGCGCAATGTCCTGAAACCTGAAGCAGGCGCGCCAGCAGTGCAATAAGCAGGGCAGGAATCCGTATATCGGACTTTTAAAAGCACCTCTGCGTAACTATATTGGTTAGGCATTATTTGTATTTCCCGGTGCTGGCGGATGTCGATAGATCTTCAAAAAGATGTGGCCGAATATGTTGAAGAGAACCTTGAAGGGTCTATCACAGGTTACGAAATAACAAAGGGCGAGCTTGTCTTTACCGGACTGCGTGAAAAGTTAAGCAAGATATTGCAGTTCTTGCGGGATGACAAGGAATGCCGTTTCAGGATGCTCGTCGATATAACCGCCGCAGATTATCCTGATCGAGGAGAAGATCGGTTTGAACTGTTGTATAATCTGCTTTCCCCGTCACAGAATCTGAGAATTCTGCTAAAAGTTAGGACGGGTTCGGATAAGCCGGTGCCAACGGCGACAGTTTATTTCAGTTCGGCCTTGTGGTATGAGCGCGAGGTATGGGACATGTACGGCGTTCTGTTCGAGGATAATCCCGATTTGCGCAGAATCCTCACCGATTACGGTTTTGACGGGCATCCGCTCAGAAAAGATTTTCCGCTGAGCGGATATGTCGAGGTGCGTTACGATATCGAGCAGAAAAAAGTGGTTTATGAGCCAGTAAAGCTGGTTCAGGATTTCAGAAATTTCGATTTTCTTTCTCCGTGGGAAGGTATGACAGGCGTTCAGCTTCCGGGCGACGAAAAGGCGACAGCTCCAGGACACGGCTGGCGTGCGCCTGACGGCAAGGAGGGGATGTGAACGACAGTATTTTCCAGCCGGGCGACGAGATCGAGGAAGCTTCCGATATTATCAGGGAGCGGCATATTAAGCCATATACCATGAATTTCGGGCCGCAACACCCGGCGGCGCACGGCGTTTTGCGTCTGGTGCTGGAGATGGACGGGGAGGTGGTGGAGAGAGCTGACCCGCATATAGGGCTACTGCACCGCGGGACTGAAAAGCTTATCGAGTACAAGACTTACCTTCAGGCAATACCTTATTTCGACAGGCTTGATTATGTCAGTCCGCTTAATCAGGAGCATGCTTTTGTGCTGGCTATTGAAAAGCTTCTGGGGGTCACGGCACCTGTCCGGGCACAGTATATACGTGTATTATTTGCCGAGATCACGCGCATACTCAATCATTTACTAAGCGTTACCACCTTTGCGCTGGATGTCGGGGCAATTACTCCGTCTCTGTGGGGGTTCGCCGAGCGCGAGAGGGGGATGGATTTCTATGAACGTGTAAGCGGCGCGCGGCTGCATGCTAATTATTTCAGGCCTGGCGGTGTGCATCAGGATATGCCGGAAGGATTGGCAGAGGATATTTATGAGTGGGCGGACAAGTCTGTGCCTGCTGTAATCGACGATCTGGAAACTCTTCTGACCGATAACCGGATATTCAAGCAAAGAACGATTGGTATTGGCGTTGTAACTGCGGCTGAAGCCATGGACTGGGCGTTTACCGGGCCGATGCTACGCGGATCGGGCGTGCCGTGGGATCTGCGCAAGGCGCAGCCTTATGATATTTATGAAAAGATGCAATTCGATATTCCTGTCGGCAAGACCGGAGATTGTTACGCAAGGTATCTGGTGCGTATGGAAGAGATGCGACAGTCAATAAGGATCATAAAGCAGTGCATTGAAGAAATGCCGCAAGGGCCGGTGATTATTGACGATTTCAAGATCGTGCCACCGCCGCGAGCCGAAATGAAACGATCCATGGAGGCGCTTATTCATTTCTTCAAGCTTTTTTCTGAAGGATTTCATGTACCTGCGGGGGAAACTTATACTGCCGTAGAAGCTCCTAAGGGGGAGTTCGGCGTGTGGCTGGTATCTGATGGAACCAACACTCCGTATCGCTGCCGAATCAGGGCGCCAGGTTTTGCGCATCTTCAGGGTCTGGACTTTATGTCAAGGGGGCATCTGCTGGCTGATACGGTGGCGATCATTGGATCAATGGATATTGTTTTCGGGGAAATAGACAGATAGATGAAAAAATTTTTTGACAGAAAGGCCCGTTATCAACCGAAAGATTTCAGGTTCCGTGATGAAGAGAAAGTCAGGGAAATCATTGAGCGATATCCGAACGGGCGTCAGCGAAGCGCGATAATGCCCCTATTGCACCTGGTGCAAATGCAGATGGCCGAAGACGGGCTAAAGGCTGTTCCGCCGTTCGGAGGGTGGATACCGGCCGCCGCGATCGACGAAGTGGCGGCGATTATAGGTCAGCCAGCGATTCATGTCCTGGAGGTGGCCACTTTTTATTCGATGTTCAATCTGGCTCCGGTCGGGAAATATCTGATCCAGATATGCACCACTACTCCATGCTGGCTGCAGGGCGCTGACAGTGTTATGGGTGCTTGCTGCGACAGGCTTGGAATCGGGCCGGGAGAGACGACTCCGGATGGTATGTTCACTATTCTGGAAGTGGAATGTCTTGGCGCATGCGTCAGTTCACCTGTGGTTCAGATTAATGATGACTATTACGAGGACGTATCGGCGAAGAGCATAATCGCGATTCTTGATGCCCTTTCCACAGGCAAAATACCTAAATCCGGTTCGCAAATGGGCAGGAAATCGACGATGCCGATGAGCGGGCCTACTTCACTGTATGACAAAGCAAAGATTTCGGGGGTTTAAATGCATGAATGCGAGGTGACCTGGGGCAGAGCGTTACTCGTCTGGTTCCATCTGATGTGGAGGATACTGCTTTATGCAACGCTCGGCGGTTTTGTCATAGGTCTGGTGCTTACCTTGCTGCTCCCGGCTTATGGCGTAAGTACTGATACAATGAAACAGATTAACATGATTTTGGGAGGATTATGGGGGCTTGCGGTTAATATCTGGGTAGTCAAACATATCCTTAACCTGCGAACCAGAGGGTTTCGCATCGCACTTATAGAAAGCTGAAATATTGAAGGAAAATTATGAAAGGCTGGCCGTATTTCTAACACTGGCATTTTTCTGGATGTTTTTAAGCCTGACGGTGCTGGCAGTCAGTTATTTTGCCTTGTTCTTTTATTTTGAAGCTCATCCTGCCGATGGTTCTGAAGGTCTGATAAGCATGATTGCAGGAATTATTTTTTTTATTGTTACCGTTACTTTCGGACTTATTATCTTTTGGCGAAAAAAAGAGTCGGAAGATCTCCCTGAAGAAGAAAATTAGGAAATGCTGCAGGATTGCGACCGCATATTCACCAATATTTACGGATGGGAGCCACGTTCCCTTGATGCGGCGCGCAGGCGGGGCGACTGGGACGGGACGGCTGATATTCTCGCAAGGGGGCGCGCCGGGATCATCGCGGAAGTCAAGGCTTCGGGGCTTAGAGGGCGCGGCGGGGCCGGATTTCCCACGGCGACCAAATGGTCTTTTATGCCTGTCGAGAGCGTAGAAAAGCCTCATTATCTTTGCATTAACGCTGACGAGTCGGAGCCAGGCACCTGCAAGGATCGCGATATAATTCGTAACGAGCCTCACAAATTACTGGAAGGGGCGCTGATCGCCGGATTCGCTATCGGGGCGCGGACGGCTTACGTCTATATCAGGGGAGAGTTTTACAACGAGGCCAGAGTCCTGCAACAGGCGATTGACGAAGCCTATGAGGAGGGACTGCTGGGAAGAAATGCGGCGGGGAGCGGGTGGGATTTTGATATTATCATCCATCGCGGGGCAGGCGCATATATCTGCGGCGAAGAAACGGCACTGATGAACTCGATCGAGGGGCGCAAGGGCGAGCCGCGAAACAAGCCGCCTTTTCCCGCGATTGCCGGGCTTTATTCATGTCCGACGATTATCAATAATGTCGAAACTATTGCCTGCGTGCCGGATATCATGCGGCGAGGGGGGAAGTGGTTCGCTTCGCTCGGGCCTGATGAAAAGAATACGGGAACCAAGCTTTTCTGCATATCCGGGCATGTCAACCAGCCATGCAACGTCGAGGAAGAGATGGGCATTCCCTTGCGCGAGCTGATAGAGAGGCATGCAGGCGGAGTGCGGGGAGGATGGTCGAATCTCAAGGCGGTAATACCGGGCGGATCTTCGGTTCCGCTGCTGCCAAGGGATCTTTGCGAGATCGCCAATATGGATTACGATTCGCTGAAAAGCCTGAACTCGGGGCTTGGCACGGGAGCGGTGATTGTGATGGATAAAAGCACCGACGTAATCAAGGCGATTGCGAGACTGTCATATTTCTATATGCATGAAAGCTGCGGGCAGTGCACTCCTTGCAGGGAGGGCACCGGCTGGATGTGGCGGGTTATGCAGCGGATGGTGAAGGGAGACGCGTCGGTAGAGGAAATTGACATGCTTTGGGATGTCTCGAAGGAGATCGAAGGGCATACGATATGCGCACACGGGGATGCCTCGGCGTGGCCGGTTCAGGGGTTGATCAGGCATTTTCGTGGCGAGATGGAAAAGAGGATAATGGAGTACCGCAAAGCGGCTGCTTCAGTGGTTTGATAAAGTTATGATGTTGCCAAATGCCTAAACTTACAATTGATGGAATAGAAATTACGGTTGAGCCAGGAACCTCGGTGTTGCAGGCCGCGGAGATGCTGGGTATCGAAATTCCGAGATTTTGCTTTCACGACAAGCTCAGCGTACCCGCAAATTGCCGGATGTGCATGGTGGAGATTGCGGGCGGGCCGCCTAAGCCTCAGCCTTCTTGCGCACTGCCGGCGACTGACGGAATGGTAGTCAAGACCGATTCGGAAATTGTCAGGAAGGCGAGGCGCGGGGTTATTGAAATGCTGCTGGTCAACCATCCGCTTGATTGCCCGATTTGCGATCAGGGAGGGGAATGCGATCTTCAGGATCAGACAGTGGCGTATGGATTCGACCGTTCCCGGTATTACGAGTCAAAGCGCGCTATCACTGACAAGGATTTCGGGCCGCTGATCAAAACGAATTTGACGCGGTGTATACAGTGTACAAGATGTGTCCGCTTCTGCGACGAGATTGCGGGGACTTCGGAGCTTGGTTATCTTGCCAGGGGCGAGGATACCGAGATTTGGCCTTATGGCGGGGCATATGTGAAGACGGAACTGTCCGGTAACCTGATCGATATATGTCCGGTCGGTGCATTGACATCCAAACCATACGCTTTCCGGGCAAGACCCTGGGAACTCGCCAAGACCGAGTCGGTGGATGTTCATGACGGATTGGGATGCAATATCAGGATCGATACCCGCGGCAACGAGGTGATGCGGATTTTGCCGAGACTTAACGAGAAGATAAACGAGGAATGGATCGACGACCGGACGCGGTTTTCTTATGACGGACTGATCCGCCAGCGACTTGACCGGCCTTATGTACGTGACAGGAAGACCGGGAAGCTACGGCCCGAGAGCTGGGAGGGGGCTTTTGATTTTATCGCGGAGAACCTGAAAGACATCAAGGGCAATCAGATCGGGGCGCTTGCGGGCAGTCTTTGTGAAGTGGAGTCGATGGTCGCGCTAAAGGATCTGATGAGTTCGCTTGGTTGCAGGAATCTCGATTGCAGAACGGACGGAAGTCTTTTTGATGCATCCGAGCGCAGCGGATACCTGTTTAATTCGTGTATAGAGGGTATCGAGGAAGCGGATTGCATTCTGCTTGTCGGCACAAATCCAAGGCAGGAAGCGGCGCTTGTCAATGCCCGGATCAGGAAGACGTGGCTGAACAAGCGGATCAAAATCGGACTTATAGGCAAGGCGGTCGATCTTACCTATCCATATGAGCATCTTGGCACAGGGCCGAAGGATCTTGAGATACTGGCCGGTCAGAGCAACGGGTTTTCCAGGGATTTCAGGCAGGCCGAAAAGCCGCTGATGATAATCGGTTCGGGGGCTTTTTGCCGTCCGGACGGGCTTGCCATACACAATCTGGTCAGGAAGGCGGCAGAGGAATTCGGGCTTGTAAAGGAGGGATGGAACGGTTTTAACGTATTGCAGTTTGCAGCGTCGCGGGTAGGCGGGCTGGATATCGGCTTCATCCCCGGGGATAAGGGCAAGACGTTTGGAGAGATTATCGAGGGAACGAAAAAAGGGTCGATCAGGGCGCTGTATCTTCTGGGCGCGGACGAGTTCGACGCCAGAGCGGAAATCGGCTGGAAGACATTCGTCATTTATCAGGGGCATCACGGAGATTTCGGAGCAAGTCGCGCCGATGTGATTTTGCCTGGTTGCGCCTATACGGAAAAAGACGGATTGTATGTAAATACCGAAGGGCGAGTGCAGGCGGGCAGGCGGGCAGCGTTTCCGCCGGGCGAGGCTAAAGAGGACTGGAAGATCGTTCGCGCCCTGTCCGAAGCTCTTGGCAGGAAGCTGCCATATGACAATCTGAGTCAGATCAGGGAAAGGATCGAAGGCGAATGGCCGCATTTCGCGAAACGCGACGAAGCGGTTCATGCACCGTGGAAGAAAGCGGATAGCGAGCTTGCCTTTCTTGAGGACGATTTTAATAATCCGGTTGAGGATTTTTATCTAACCAACTCAATTTGCAGAGCTTCTCTCAACATGCAGAAATGTTCGCAAGCTTTCATTCACGGCAGAAATATTATCAGCGAAATCGCTAACCGGAGTTTCAATGTCTGATGCAATGGCGATATATGTCTGGCCGCTTGCCGGGATGATCGCGCAGATTCTGTTCGTTTGCGGACTGCTGGTCGGAGCAGTCGCGTATCTGACATATGCCGAGCGAAAGATACTCGGAGCGATGCAGAGGCGGCAGGGGCCGTCGCTGGTCGGGCCTTTCGGGCTGCTCCAACCTGTGGCGGACGGGCTGAAACTGCTGTCGAAGGAGATTATCATTCCCAGCAGGGCCAACAAGGTGGTTTTCATACTGGCGCCTATCGTGTTCTTTACGCTGGCCCTGCTGGCCTGGGCGGTGATTCCGGTGGATCTTGGCATGGTAATGGCTGATATCAATGTCGGAATACTGTATCTGTTTGCCATATCGTCGATGAGCGTGTACGGGGTGATCATGGCCGGCTGGGCTTCGAATTCGCGGTACGCGTTTCTCGGGGGGCTGCGTTCGGCTTCGCAAATGGTTTCCTATGAAGTGTCCATGGGCCTGGTCATAGTCGCGGTGCTCTTGAGCACCGGCTCGCTCAATCTCACCGAAATCGTCATGGCCCACAGGCCCTGGTGGCTGCAAATCATGCTGCTGCCGATGCTGGTGATCTTTCTGGTTTCGATTCTGGCGGAGACCAACCGCTCGCCGTTCGATCTTCCCGAAGGCGAGTCGGAGCTTTCCGGGGGATTTATGGTCGAATATTCGGGGATGCCGTTCGCGCTGTTCTTTCTTGGCGAATACGCGAATATGATTTTGATGAGCGCTATGACGACAATCCTGTTTCTCGGGGGGTGGCTTCCGCCTTTCGGATTTCAGTTCCTTGATATTTTTCCCGGATTTGTATGGTTTGCCCTTAAAACAACACTGGTGTTGTTCTACTTCATATGGGTAAGGGCTTCGATGCCGCGCTACCGTTATGACCAGCTGATGAGGCTGGGCTGGAAGATTTTCCTGCCTTTCACGCTGGGATGGGTGGTGCTGATCGCTGGAGTTCTGCTGGCCTTTGATTCGTTGCCGGAGTGAGATTGGATGAGGTTCAGAAGGTTAATTCGAATATTTCTTATGCCGGAAATCGTCAAGGGCATGATGCTGACCCTGCGTACGGCTTTCAGGCCGAAGGTCACGATCGATTATCCTAATGAAAAAACCCCTCTTTCGCCCCGCTTTCGCGGAGAGCATGCGCTGCGGCGTTATCCTAACGGGCGGGAGAGATGCATTGCATGCAAGTTATGCGAGGCGGTCTGTCCGGCGCTCGCGATAACGATCGAATCAGAGATGCAAAAGGACGGATCGCGAAAGGCTACGCGTTATGACATTGACATGACCAAGTGCATTTACTGTGGTCTGTGTCAGGAGGCGTGTCCGGTCGATGCGATTGTTGAAGGGCCTAATCTTGAATTCACTACGGAAACGCGTGAGGAGCTTTTCTATAACAAGGAAAAGCTGCTTGCGAACGGCGACAGGTGGGAAGCGCTGTTGATGGAAAACATCAGAAAAGATTCGATTTACCGTTAGATCGCCCATCTCCCTCCGGAGGAAAATACTGACAGCGGATTGGATCAGAAAATCTTTTCCAGGGGGATGCTGTAGTAGAGGCTCAGGATTTCAGTTCCGGGGTTGTCGTCGGAGAGGTGGCAGTTGGAGATATGGCTGAAGGCGAACGAGAAGCGGCTGGCGTCCTTTAGCTCGATCTGAAATTCAATCTGGGTGCGGAACTGGAGGGTAGTGCCGAGATCCTTGCCTCCGCCATCGCTGAAGATCCCGGCCCCAAGCGAGGGCACGATATAGAAGTTATCCGCAAAGTTCCAGTCGTAGCGCAAGCCTCCGGCCCCATAGGCGGCGCCATCCGAGGTAATCTCAATCCCGAGCCATGGCCTTATGTCGTAAATCAGAGGTCTGCCAAAGCGGTATTCCAGTCTTGCATCGAAAGCCTCGTTATCGTCGAAGGCGTCGAAATAGCCCAGCGAGAAAGCCAGCATGTCTTTATCGCTGTTAGAAATCGCCGGGGAGGGGAAAGCGGCTACTGTGACGGCGGCCAGCAGAAGCGCAGATGCAAGCAGGGCAGCATTATACCTGATCACTGATGAGAACCTTTTAAAGGAAACGTGTGGAATCAATTCAGTAATAAACGATTTTGATAGAAGGCCGGGAAAAAGCAATAGAAAAAAACAGCTAAAAACAAACTGGTTAATGTATGATTTTGCTTGAAAAAAGTCGTAGCGGGCTTGCGGAGAGGCGGTGTGTGATTTAGATCTAAGAGGTCATGATTCAGGTATTCGCATTTTATTTTTTCGCCGGAATATTACTAGTCAGCGCCGCTTTGGTAATCAGCGTTCGCAACCCGGCTCACTCAGTGCTTTTTCTTATTATGGCATTCTTTAACGGAGCCGGTCTTTTTATTTTGCTTGGTGCGGAGTTTGTGGCATTTGTGCTGATTATCGTCTATGTCGGCGCAGTTGCAGTACTGTTTTTGTTTGTCGTCATGATGCTCGATATCGACTTTGCCGCTGTAAGGAAAGGCGCCAGGCAGCATATTGTTTTGGGGCTTGCTTTCGGGGCGGTTTTTTTATCAGAGCTATATGTAATGTTCAGGGCATGGCCAAGAGATCCGGTTGCTTCTCCCGCCGGCGCTATTGATGGCGAACTGACGAATACTGAAGCAATAGGCAGGGTTCTTTATACTGATTACATCTATCCGTTTCAGGTTTCAGGATTGATTCTGCTCGCGGCCATGGTGGGTGCGATAGTACTTACGCTGCGCATCAGGTACGATGTACGCCGCCAGAATGTGGGTGATCAACTGGCGGTCAGGCGTGAAGACGCTGTGGAACTGCGCAAGGTTACGCCCGGGACGGGGGTTTGAATCATGGAGATAGAAGGTATCGGAATTACTCATTACCTTGCGGTTGCCGCCATTCTGTTTACCCTGGGAGTTTTCGGGATATTCCTGAACCGCAGGAATGTGATCGTTATTCTGATGTCGATGGAACTGATGCTGCTGGCGGTGAATATCAATTTTGTCGCTTTTTCCGTGTGGCTCGGGGATATCGCGGGTCAGGTGTTTTCGATTTTCATTATGACTGTGGCCGCTGCGGAATCGGCGGCAGGTCTTGCGATTCTGGTAGTATTCTTCCGTAATAAAGGCTCGATTGCAGTAGACGAAATAAACAGCCTGAAAGGTTGAATTACATGGAATTACTGGCAGTTTTTCCCACATTCGCAGGGTTTCTGATCGCCGGTCTTCTCGGCAGGCAGATCGGTGACAAGGGCGCGCAATTCATTACTTGCGCTGCCGTCATAATATCGGCAATCGCATCGGTAATTCTTTTCGGACAAGTGGTTCTGTACCAGCAGGTTCATACGCTAACGCTTGGCCAGTGGTTCTCTTCCGGGGACTTGACGGTGCAATGGGCGATCAGGCTTGATCAGCTTTCCGTTGTCATGATGTGCGTGGTCAATGTCATTTCGGCATGCGTGCACGTCTATTCGATCGGGTATATGAGCCGCGATCCTTCGAAAGCTCGCTTCTTCGCATATCTGAATCTGTTTACTTTCGCGATGCTGATGCTGGTTACCGCCGATAATCTGTTGCAGTTATTTTTCGGATGGGAGGGAGTGGGGCTGACCTCCTATCTGCTGATCGGATTCTGGAACCATAAAAAATCCGCTGCTCTGGCGGCCAACAAGGCCTTCATTGTCAATCGCATCGGGGATGCCGGATTTCTTCTTGGAATATTCACCATTTTTGTTTTTTTCGGAAGCATCGAATTTGACGAGATATTCAGGAACGTTTCCGGACTGGCGGCAGACGGGGGACATGCAACGATAAATCTGATCGGTGTATTGCTGTTTATCGGGGCCATGGGCAAGTCGGCGCAGCTCGGGCTCCATACGTGGCTGCCGGATGCCATGGAAGGGCCTACGCCGGTTTCGGCGCTGATCCATGCCGCGACAATGGTTACAGCGGGTGTTTTTTTGATTGCGCGATTTTCTCCGCTTTATGAATACGCGCCTGATGCAAGGATTATTATATGTGTTTCAGGCGCGATTACTGCCTTCATGGGAGCCAGCATCGCGATGACGCAATTCGATATCAAGCGGGTGATAGCCTATTCAACGATGAGCCAGCTTGGTTACATGTTTTTAGCTCTTGGCATAAGCGCTTACGGAGCGGCCATGTTTCATCTGACGACTCATGCTTTTTTCAAGGCTTTACTGTTTCTTGGGGCCGGATCGGTAATTCATGCCATGTCAGACGAACAGGACATGCGGCGCATGGGGGGGGTCTGGAAACTTATTCCGGTTTCCTACGTGTCGATCTGGGTCGGGGCCATGGCTCTTTCAGGGTTGCCGTTCTTTGCCGGGTTTTATTCCAAGGACATTATACTGGAGGCGGCCTGGGCTGACGGTACGTGGTTCGGGGACATGGCGTTCTGGCTTGGTATTATTACTGTCTTCATGACGGCGTTTTATTCATGGCGGCTTATCGTGCTTACTTTTCACGGCGAGCAACGCGCTGACGACAAGGTTATGGCCCATATCCATGAATCGCCCAATGTGATGCTGATGCCGCTGACTTTCCTTGCGATGGGGGCAATTTTTGCGGGGTCATTCTTTTACGGAGGATTTGTCGGGGAGGCATCTGGCGATGTCATAGTGCGCGGTGGCCAGGAGTATATAAGCATCTGGAACAAGGATTATTTCTGGGGGGAGAGCATCAGGGTTCAGGATGAGAACGACACTATCGCCGCTGCTCATCATGCTCCGTTATGGGTCAAGTTATTGCCGGTTACGGTTTCGTTTGCGGGGATTGTGTCGGCCTGGCTGTTTTATGTGCGGCGCAGGGGGTTACCGGGATTGATCTCGGGGAATTTGCCTTTCAGGCCTGTCTATCTGTTCTTTTCCAGGAAATGGTATTTCGATGTTATTTACGAAATGCTCGTGGTGCGGTCGATCAAGGCTATGGGAGTGATATTCTCTACGATTGTGGACAGGCGCATAATCGACCGGTTTGGGCCGGACGGACTATCGGCTGCGGCAAGAAAGACCGGAAGTCTCGTTAGCGTTATTCAAAGCGGGCGTATTTATCATTATGCCTTTGTAATGTTTTCGGCGCTGATCGGCCTTGTGCTGTGGTTCATTTACGTGACACGGGCAGGATGAAATGAGCGATTTTCCTGTTATTAGCCTGATGATGATTTTACCGCTTCTGGGAGCGCTGTTTATTCTTACCATTAACGGCGAGAGGGAGGCTGTTTACAGAAATGCGAGGCAGGTCGCTCTTTATTCGTCGATGTTTACTTTGGCGCTGGCGTTGTTTCTGGTGGGGCGCTTCAATACGGCGAATTCAGGATTCCAGTTCGAGGAGATTGGCGAGTGGCTGCCTGAATGGGGTATTTCGTATTATTTCGGGGTAGACGGGATATCGTTGTTCTTTGTGTTGCTGTCCAGTTTTCTGGTGCCTGTTTGTATCGTCGCAAGCTGGAACGAGGTGACTTTCCGAGTGAAGGAGTTCATGGCGGCTTTCATGGTTCTGGAAACCATGATGATCGGAGCTTTTTGCACACTGGACTCTTTTTTGTTTTTTGTGTTTTTCGAAGGGGGCATGATACCTATGTTCCTGATTATCGGTATCTGGGGAGGGGAGCGGCGGGTCTATTCGGCATTCAAGTTCTTTCTTTACACTCTTGCCGGTTCGGTTTTCATGTTGCTGGCCATGCTTACGCTTTACTCGGTTACCGGAACCAGCAGTATTCCCGATCTGATGCACAGCTCTTTACCGTTTCATCTTCAGATTTGGCTGTTTCTGGCTTTCTTCGCCAGTTTTGCAGTCAAGATCCCGATGTGGCCTTTTCATACATGGCTGCCCGATGCGCATGTCGAGGCGCCGACTGCGGGTTCGGTGATTCTGGCGGCGGTGCTTCTGAAGATGGGAGGATACGGTTTTCTGCGGTTTGCGTTGCCGGTATTTCCGCTTGCAAGCGAGTATTTCATGCCCTTGATGCTGTGGCTCGGGGTGATAGCGATTATCTATGCTTCGGTGGTGGCGCTGGTGCAGGAGGACATCAAGAAGCTTATCGCCTATTCATCAGTGGCGCAAATGGGATTTGTGACGATAGGGATTTTTTCGGCGACAGTGCAGGGAGTGGAAGGAGCCGTATTCCAGATGCTGAGCCATGGCCTGATATCCGCGGCGCTCTTTCTGTCGGTCGGTGTATTGTATGACAGGTTTCACAGCCGCGATATAAAGCGGTTTGGCGGCCTGGTCAGCAGGATGCCGGTGTTCGCTACGCTAATAATGATCATTATGCTTGGCTCTGCGGCTTTGCCGGGAACCAGCGGGTTTATCGGCGAATTTCTCACCTTGCTGGGCGCTTTCCAGAGAAATATCTATGTTGCAGGATTTGCGGTCACCGGAGTGATACTGGGGGCAGCGTATATACTTGTATTATACAGGCGAGTTTTCTTCGGGCCGGTTACCAATCCGGTTCTGGCGAAAATTACCGATCTTGAGGCCAGTGAAAAAGCGTTGCTGGTTATTCTTGCGTTACTGGTTCTCTGGCTTGGGGTGTTTCCGGCGGTGGTTATGGATAAAATCTCGCCATCGGTAAAGGTACTGGTTGATCGTTATCAAACTTCGGTAGCGCTTGCGGGGGATAGAAGCAGATGACTCCTTCAGTATTAAATGACTATTTGCCTGTTCTGCCTGAGGCTTTTCTTGTGGTTTCAGCGCTTGCGCTATTGATTGCCGGAGCTTTTACCGGAAACAGAGCCACAAGAATGATAAGCCAGATAGCGATATACTGCGTTGTTGTCGCCGGCCTGATTCTTGCCGGAATTGAATGGGACAGGACGGTTCTGTTTGGCGGCATGTTCGTAATGGACGAGTTCGCCGGAGTTATGAAGCTGGTAATTCTGGCCGGAGTGGCTGTATCGCTGGGGATGTCGATTCGGTATCTGTATCAGGAGCGGATCAACCGTTTTGAATACCCGTTTCTGGTATTGTTCGCCGGGGTTGGCATGATGCTGATGGTGTCGGCGAACAATCTTCTGGCTCTTTATGTCGGGCTGGAGTTGCAGTCGCTTTGTCTTTACGCGCTTGCGGCCTTTCATCGTGACATGATCCGTTCGGCGGAAGCTGGACTGAAGTACTTCGTGCTTGGGGCTTTGTCTTCAGGGATGACGCTGTTCGGTATTTCTCTGGTTTACGGGTTAAGCGGTTCGCTAGGGTTTGAGGATCTGGCCAGAGGTCTTGCGGAGCATGGACAAGGGGGCGCCAGTTTTCCGATATTGCTGGCTTTGGTTTTTATTCTTGCTGGGGTTTCATTCAAGATCACTGCGGCCCCTTTCCATATGTGGGCGCCAGACGTCTATCATGGTGCGCCAACTTCGGCCACGGCCTTTTTCGCCATTGTGCCGAAAGTCGCAGCGATGTCGGTGCTGATCAGGCTGCTGTTTGATCCTTTTCAGGATTTTTACGAGGTCTGGGGACAGATCGTTTATTTCCTGTCGGTTGCATCGATGTTTGTTGGTGCGTTTGCGGCATTGGTTCAGGTCAATATCAAGCGGCTGATGGCTTACAGCGCGATCGGGCATATCGGATACGCTCTGATCGGGGTTGCTGTAGGCACGCAGGATTCAGTTACCGCGACATTGCTGTATCTGGCGATATATTCGGTAATGGCGGCGGGAACTTTCGCGGTAATTCTGGTTATGCGCAGGGATAATTTTCCGCTGGAGGATATAGCGGATCTTTCAGGGCTGGCCGGGTCGAGGCCATTTACCGCCTATGCGATGGTGATAATGATGTTTTCGCTCAGCGGGATTCCGCCGCTTGCCGGCTTTTTTGCCAAATTCAGTATTTTTCAGACGGCGATAGACGAGGGTTTCTATGTTCTGGCTGTGATCGGGGTTGTGACCACTGTAGTGGCTGCTTTTTATTACCTGAGGGTTGTTAAGGTAATAATGTTCGATGAGCTTCTGGATTCGCTGGATGTCACGCAGTCGTTTTCCTGCCGGGCGGCAATGCTGGCGGCATCACTGTTCGCGCTGCTGTTCTGGTTTTATCCTCAGCCACTTATCGTTCTGATGGACGGTGCGGCGGCGACACTTCTTTCGGGGTGAGGCAAATTGCCAAAAAACAATATGCATAATGGATTATTTAGCTTAATCTTTCCGGGTTAACCAAGGGGCCGGGCAGACATGAGATTTACTATCAAAACCGTTCAGATCGTTGACAGTACCCAGGATATTGTAAAGGAACTTGCTGCCAAGAACGAGCCGGAAGGCATTGTCGTTCATGCGCTTGAGCAGAGGAACGGTCGGGGTCGTCATGGCAAGGTATGGCATTCGCCGAAAGGAAATTTGTATCTGTCCATGTTATTGAGGCCGGACTGTCTGGCCGACGATACAGGGCAACTGGCTTTTGTTACCGCGCTTGCCGTATCAGGCGCACTGGATAATTACCTGCCGCAGGAAGTTGCGAAGACCTTGAAATGGCCGAACGACGTGTTTGTCGAAGGCAGGAAGATAGCAGGCATACTTATCGAGACATCGCTTGTCCGGGGCCGTATCGATCATATCGTGATCGGGATCGGCATTAACATCTGCGAGGCGCCTGAGGGAGCGATATGCCTTAATGAGGCCAATGGCAGGGAGAATTCCGTTGATGGTCTTCGGGACAGTGTTCTGGAGAATTTCGCGCGCCAGTACAAATTGTGGCAGACCCGCGGATTCGAGGCTGTGCGCAAATCATGGGTCAGGCAGGCGCATGGCATCAACCAGCATATTGTCGCCTGTCTGCCGGACAGCGAGGTTTGCGGCATCTTCAAGGGGGTTGACGAGCAAGGCTGGCTGATTATGGAAGACAAAAGCGGAAACGAGCGTCATATCAAGGCCGGGCAAATCAATTTCAAATAGCGGAAAAGTCCATGCTGCTTGTTGTAGATACAGGAAATACGAATGTCGTTTTCGCACTTTACGATGGGGATCAGGTATTGGGATCGTGGAGGATACGTTCGGATTCCAGACGTTCGCGCGATGAATATGCCTCGTGGCTTATTCCGTTGCTGGAACAATTCGATCTGAAGCTGGGCGATATCAGCGATGTTATTGTTTCCTCCGTAGTGCCGGATGCCAATCACCATCTGAAGGGGCTTTGCAGGCAGTATATGGAGGTAGAGCCCCAGTTTATTACATATGACCTGGTGAACCATATGGGTTTCAAGGTCGATGTCGACGCGCCTCACGAGGTAGGTGCGGACAGGCTGGTCAATGCGGTTGCGGTGATGCACGAGTATAAATGCCCTGCGATCGTCGTCGATTTTGGAACGGCGACAACTTTCGACGTCATTAACCGCGAGGGGATTTATATCGGCGGAGTGATCTCGCCAGGTATAAATCTTTCATTGAACGCCTTGCACCAGGCGGCAGCCATGTTGCCCAGGATCAGCGTCACAAAACCGGACAGGGTTATCGGCAGGAGAACCGTTCAGGCGATGCATTCGGGCGTTTTCTGGGGATATGCCGGTCTTATCGAGGGAACGGTTAAGAGAATCGCGCAGGAACTGGGCGAGGGCGAGCCTTTCGTTATCGCGACCGGCGGTCTTGCCCCTGTGTTCGAGGGCAGCGTCGATGCAATTCAGATAGTAGACAGGAATTTGACAATCAAAGGGCTTTACCACATATATCAGCTTGGTAAAAAAAATCTTTCCTAAGGAATTATGGACAAACTCGATCCTGATGAACTTTGCTTCATACCGCTGGGCGGTAGCGAACAGTTCGGTGTTAATTTAAATATATATGCTTACAAGGACAGTCTGCTTGCTGTTGACTGCGGCATTGGCTTTGCAGACGAGCGATTCCCGGGAATCGATCTGTTGCTGCCGGATCCTCAGTTTCTTGAAGACAGGCGTGAGAAGTTAAAGGGGCTGGTGATTACGCATGCGCATGAAGATCATGTGGGTGCGGTCGCCTATTTGTGGCCTAGGCTGAAGTGTCCGGTATATTGTTCTCCGTTTACGGCAGCGGTATTGCAACACAAACTGACCGAAGCAGGTCTGAACAGGGACGTCAATGTACAGATAATCAGGCCGGGGAATAGTTTCAAGCAGATCGGGCCTTTTAGCGTGGGGGTTGTTCATGTGGCGCATTCAATCCCGGATACGCGATCTTTTGTTATTGAAACCGATCTAGGGAGGATAGTTCACAGCGGGGACTGGAATCTCGACCCTGCGCCGGTTTTAGGAGCGCCTACGGATGAAGGCGCGTTTAAGAAAGCTGGAGATAACGGCGTGCTGGCCTATATCGGTGACTCAACGAACGCCATGATCCCCGGTCGTTCGGGTACGGAATCCGATGTCGAGAAAGGGCTTGAGAAGGTCTTCGCCGAATGTAAAGGGCGGATAGCGGTGACCATGTTTGCCTCCAACATCGGCAGGATGCGCAGCGTTGCAATGGCAGCACAGGCTACCGGCAGGAGTGTCGTTCTGGTTGGGCGTTCGCTTCATACCATGGCGGGATGCGCGAGGTCGTGCGGATATCTGGACGGCCTGCCTGAATTCATTGATATCGAGGATATGGACAGGATGCCAGCGGGCAATCTGGTCATGATTGTCACCGGGTCGCAGGGTGAGGCGCGGGCGGCGCTTTCACGGATATCAAAAGGGGAAATGCGCGACGTCAGGCTTGGAAGAGGCGATACGGCTATCTTTTCCGCAAAGCCGATACCTGGGAACGAGAAGGATATCAATACAGTAAAGAACAATCTTGTCTCTGCCGGGGTGCGGGTTATCACGCCCGAGGATACCAGTCACAGAATTCATATATCCGGGCATCCATGCCGCGAAGAAATACTCGATATGTACCGCTGGCTCAAGCCGAAAATCGTCGTGCCGGTGCACGGGCAAAGGATTCAGCTGGAGGCGCAGGCGGAGCTTGCTAGAGAAAACGGGATAGGGGATGTCATCGTTCCGAATAACGGATCTGTGATCAGGCTTGCGCCGGGGAATCCCAGTATCATCGATCATATAGAGACCGGCATTATCGCTATCGACCAGAACCGGCTTATTCCTGCCGATCATCCATCGATTAATTCCCGGCGCAAGCTTCAGTTCACCGGCGCGGCTCATATCACACTGGTCATCGATGGCAGAGGAAGGCTCATCCGGGAACCGCGAGTATCTACCGAGGGTCTTTGCGACCCTGATGTTGACGGGTTTGAAGAGGATCTTGCCGGGGAGATAGAGGATTTGCTTGAGGAGATGACCTGGGAGGAGCTGGAAGACGATGATTTCGTGGCTGAAGAAATACGTATAGGCGTTCGCAGGTATTGCTTGCAAGTTATTGGTCTGAAACCTAAAACAAGCGTCCATGTGGTGAGGGTATGAGGTGTATAATACATGTTTTGACAAGCTTAACCATTTTGGCCGCCCCGGCTTATGCGGAAACCTTATCGGTGAGTTCTTATGATCCTGTGTTTTGTGGGATATTGAGCAGGCACCTGCCAGATCAGGATGTTAACTACAGTCCTGCAAGAGAAGCGGTAATTCCTGCCGATATTAACCTGAATCCTATGAATTTTTCAGGGGACATCGTTATTCCCCTTAATATCGAGCTAAGTGAGTTTTTCAAGCTTCCTGTTCAGGAAGGGGTAGAATTGAAGCCTGAACCGGGTTTCTTTCGCATTTCGAATGATGGTCGTGTTTTCTGGAACGGCAGGGAACTGACTGACGAGGCAGCGGTTTATTGCGGGCTGCGGCGAGGAAGCCTTTCATCTGAAGATATTCTGCGCGAAGAACCTCAGGCACCGCCGCAACAACTCCTTGATGAAAGCAATCAGTCCCTTTATGGTTCATATCCTGAATAGGTTCCCTGATTAAATTGGTCGCCAGAAGGACAATATGAACAAGCAACAGGCAAAAACAGCGATTAATCCTACAAGAGGAGAAGATTTTCCCGAATGGTATCAGCAGGTAATCCGGGCCGCGGATCTGGCGGAGAATTCGCCGGTTCGCGGTTGCATGATTATCAAACCCTATGGCTACGCCTTATGGGAAAACATGCAGCGGATCTTCGATGGTATGATCAAGGACGCCGGAGTTCAGAACGCTTATTTTCCTTTGCTTATACCGTTGGAGTTTCTCAGTCGCGAAGCCGAGCATGTCGAGGGGTTCGCCAAGGAATGCGCGGTGGTCACCCATCACAGGCTGGAGGCCGGGGAAGGCGGGAAGCTTGTGCCGGCAGCGCCGCTGGAGGAGCCATTCGTTATCCGTCCGACCTCCGAAACCATTATCGGCGACGCTATGGCAAGGTGGGTGCAGTCTTACCGGGATCTGCCGCTCAAGCTTAATCAGTGGTGCAATGTCATGCGTTGGGAAATGCGGACGCGGATGTTTTTGCGGACTTCGGAATTTCTATGGCAGGAAGGGCACAATGCTTTCGAGACCGCGGCGGAAGCGCGGGAAGATGCATTGAAGATGCTGGATGCCTATGTGAGTTTTGTCGAGAATTATCTGGCTATCGCTGTTATCAAAGGCGAGAAAACAGCGGATGAGCGCTTTCCGGGAGCAATAGCAACTTTTGCGATGGAAGCGATGATGCAGGACGGAAAGGCTTTGCAAGCCGGGACTTCCCACGACCTTGGCCAGAACTTCGCTAAATCGTGCGGCATTAAATTCCAGGGGCGCGACGGGCAGGAACATTTCGCCTACACCACCAGCTGGGGCATTTCCACCAGGTTGATCGGCGGGGTTATCATGAGCCATGCCGACGATGACGGGTTGATCATGCCGCCGAAAGTTGCGCCGGTACATGTTTCGATAATCCCCATAATCCGCGACGAGAGCGACCGGGCGGCGGTAATCGAATATTGCCGGGGGATATCCGTCAGGCTCAAGGCGAAAGATATCCGCACTCATATCGACGACAGTGAAGAGAGGACGCCGAACAAGATGTGGGCTTCGATCAAGAAGGGCGTGCCTTTGCGGGTCGAGGTAGGTATGCGTGAAATGGAGGAGAGGAAGCTTACCCATGTTCGTCGCGATCTTGGCAAGGACTCAAAGGAAACATGTACTGTCGATGAATTCGTTAACAAAGCTCCGGGGTTGCTTGAGGATATTCATCAGGCAATGTACATGAGATCGCGTGAACTTCTAATGTCTAACATTAAATCTGTAAACCAACTATCTGAGGCTGAAGAATATTTTAAAAGTGTGTCCAAAGGTTTTGTCAAAATGCCTGTATCGTTGCTGGGCCATTCTGACTTTGAAAGGATCAAAAAGGACTATTCCCTGACCCCCAGATGCATGCCTTTTGATGATGAGGGCAGGTCTGTGCTGGTGGGTAGAGCTTATTAGGCAACCGGTATAAAACATGTTCTCACCATTTGAAACAATGATGGCATGGAGGTACTTGCGGGCGCGCAAGGCCGAGGGGTTTGTGTCCGTGATTGCGGGGTTCTCGTTTCTCGGAATTATGCTGGGTGTGGCGACACTAATAATCGTGATGAGTGTTATGAACGGGTTCCGGCAGGAATTGATCGGCAGGATACTTGGGCTTAACGGGCATCTCAGCGTATTTTCCCAAACGGTAATTCCCGATTATCAGGCAATGAGCGCCAGGATTTCCGCAATTCAGGGCGTTACCAAAGTTATTCCGCAAATCGAAAGTCAGGTTTTGATGACGGTCAACGGTGTTTCTTCGGGGGCGCTGGTCAGGGGGTTATCGGCAGAGGATTTTGCATCCAAGCCTATAATGTCGGAAAGCATCAGGCACGGATCGGTCGAGGAATTTAATGGCAACAATGTCGCTATTGGCGTCGCGATGGCTGACAGGTTGCGGATTTTGCCGGGTGATGAAATTATACTTATTTCTCCCAAAGCCAAAGCTACGCCGTTCGGATCGGTGCCGATGCAGCGGCGGTATACGGTCAGACTGATTTACGATGTCGGCATGTATGAATACAACAACGGTTTTATTTTCATGCCTCTGGAATCTGCTCAGGCGTTCTTTCAGGTGCCGGATGCGGTAACCGAGCTGGAAATATTTACCGAGGATCCTTCCAGGGTTTCACATATCTCGGAGAGCATAAGCCTGGCTTTGGGCAGGATGGCTTACGTCAGGGATTGGAGGCAGGCTAATTCAAGTTTTTTCAGCGCCTTGCAGGTAGAACGTAATGTAATGTTTTTAATACTTACTCTAATTATACTGGTTGCCGCGTTTAATATCATTTCTTCAATGATCATGCTGGTCAAGGACAAGAGCAGGGATATCGCCATCATGCGCACGATCGGCGCGACACGAACGAGCATGCTTAAAATTTTCATGCTTACCGGCGCCAGTATCGGCGTGGCCGGTACTATTGTTGGAGCCGTGGCCGGAATTGCATTCTCTTTAAATATTGAAGCCATGCGAAGATGGATCGAGGAAACCTTCGATACCTCACTGTTTCCGGCTGAAGTTTATTTTCTCTCGCAGCTTCCCGCCGAAATCGACTGGCATGAGGTCGCGGTCGTGATAATTATCGCTTTTCTGCTATCGTTTCTTGCGACTGTCTACCCCGCGTGGAGAGCGGCGCGGCTCGATCCTGTGGAGGCATTGCGCTATGAGTAACACTATTTTGCAGGTGCAAAAACTTCACAAGACATATGAGCAGGCCGGAAACAGGCTGAATGTTCTGAATGGTATCAATCTTACAGTGGATGCCGGAGAAATCGTCGCCCTTGTCGGCCCGAGCGGGTCGGGCAAATCAACCCTGCTACAGATTATAGGTCTGCTTGATCAGGCCAGTTCGGGCAGTATAACTATCAATGGCGTCGAGGCGACAAATACCAATGACAAGGTAAGAACCGAGTTACGCAGAAATTTTATCGGATTTGTTTATCAGTTTCATTATCTGCAACCTGAGTTTACCGCGCTTGAAAATGTCGTCATTCCGCAAATGATCGCGGGAAAAACCAAATCCCAGGCGGAATTGCAGGCATCAGGCATTTTGAAAAATCTCGGGCTTGAGGGCAGGCTTGATCATCGCCCGGCGCGGCTGTCAGGCGGGGAGCAGCAAAGGGTCGCGATTGCAAGGGCAATTGCGAATTCTCCTAAATTGCTTCTGGCGGACGAGCCGACAGGCAATCTGGATCCGGAAACGTCTTCCAAGGTTTTCGCGCAGTTACTGGTTCAGGTTCGTAACCGGGGAATAGGGGCGCTTATCGCAACGCATAATATCGAACTTGCCGACAGAATGGACAGGGTTCTTGAACTCAAGCAAGGCAAGGTACTGGCTTTATAGGCCGGCATTTGATACCCATTGTTAATCATGAGCGAAAACCGTTTTATCCATCTTCACGTACATTCGGCATATTCACTGGCGGAAGGTGCCATACCAGTTAAAAAACTGGTCAAGCATTGTCGTAATAACGGAATTCCTGCCTGCGCAATTACGGATACCGGCAATCTTTTTGGCGCTATGGAGTTTGCGCTCGAAGCCCGATTCAGCGGATTGCAGCCGATTCTTGGCTGTCAGATGCGTCTGGGCGATGAGGCGAATGAAATTGTTCTGCTGGTTCAAAGCGAAGTTGGCTATCGTAATATTTGCAAGATTATCAGTAGTTCATTCCTCGATGTTGATCCTTCGCATCAGGCGCATACCAACCTTGCACAACTGGAGCGTTACCCGGAAGGCCTGATCTGCCTTACCGGCGGAGTGCAAGGGCCGATTTCTCAGGCTTTACTCAAGCACGATGCAGAGGCCGCTTCGGAGATGGCCGCAAGGCTGAAGTCGATATATAGCGACCGGCTTTATATAGAATTACAACGTCACGGGCTTCAGCAAGAAGAAGCGATTGAGGGGGCGCTGGTTGAAATCGCTTATGCGCAGGACATTCCTCTGGTGGCCACGAATAATTGTTATTTTCTCAGCAGAAGTATGCACGAAGCCCATGATGCCCTGCTTTGCATTGCCGATGGCAGATATATAAATGAAGAAGACCGGCGGCGGGTGACGCCAGAGCATTTCTTCAAGTCGCCCAAGGAAATGTGCGATCTGTTCAGTGATATTCCCGAAGCTATAGCGAATACGGTTCAGATAGCGCAGCGTTGTCATTATTTGCTCAAACCCGTCGATCCCATCCTTCCGCCTTTTGCGACCGGGAGCGGCAGGGACGAGGTCGAGGAGCTGAAGACGCAGGCGCGGCGCGGGCTTGAATGGCGACTGAAGAACTTCGTTTTTCCTGAGAACGAGGGCGGCGGCGAGAGGGAAGATCTGGCCAAACCTTACCGGGAGAGGCTCGATTATGAGATCGGGGTTATCATTCAGATGGGATTTCCCGGTTACTTCCTAATCTGTTCGGATTTTATCAAGTGGGCCAAGGATCACAATATACCGGTCGGGCCGGGAAGGGGATCAGGGGCGGGTTCTGTGGTGGCCTGGGCGCTGCAGATCACCGATCTGGATCCGCTTCGGTTCAATCTTCTATTTGAGCGTTTTCTGAACCCGGAACGGGTTTCGATGCCTGATTTTGACGTCGATTTCTGTCAGGACAGGAGAGAAGAGGTGATCCGCTATGTACAGGATCGTTACGGCCATGACAAGGTCGCGCAGATAATCACCTTTGGCAAGCTCCAGGCGAGAGCCGTGGTCAGGGATGTCGGGCGGGTGCTGCAGATGTCTTACGGGCAGGTTGATCGTATCGCCAAGATGATCCCCAATAATCCGGCAAATCCGGTTACACTTGAAGAAGCGCTAGAGCAAGACCCGGAATTCCGCGCCGAACGGGACAAAGACGAGACTACTGACAAGCTAATTTCCATAGCTCTGCAATTGGAGGGATTGTACAGGCATGCTTCCACCCATGCGGCGGGGCTGGTTATCGGAGACCGCGAGCTTGACAAGTTGCTGCCGCTTTACCGCGATCCTCGTTCCGAGATGCCTGTCACACAGTTCAATATGAAATATGTCGAACAGGCAGGGCTGGTTAAATTCGACTTTCTCGGCCTCAAGACAATGACGGTGATCAAGAAAGCCGTTGATATCATCGAGGATACCACTGGCGACAAGATTGACTATCTGAAGATACCTTTCGATGACGCGAGAACCTACCAGCTTTTGACGGAGGGCAAGACAACCGGGGTGTTCCAGCTTGAAAGCGCCGGGATGCGGGACACATTGCGGAAGATGAAGCCGAACCGGCTGGAGGATATCATTGCGCTGGTGGCGCTGTATCGTCCGGGGCCAATGGATAACATTCCGCTATACATCGAGTGCAAGGAAGGACGGGTTGAGCCTGATTATCATCATCCCAAGCTCAGGCCTTACCTTGAGGAAACTTACGGGATCATGATCTATCAGGAACAGGTCATGCAATGCGCGCAGGTTCTAGGCGGATATACGCCAGGGGGAGCGGATCTTCTCCGGCGCGCGATGGGCAAGAAGATCAAGGAGGCTATGGACGCCGAGCGCGAGAAATTCGTCAGGGGCGCTTTCGAGCATAGCGGTATGGACGAGGGCAGGGCCAATGAAATTTTCGATCTGCTGGCCAAATTCGCGGGTTACGGTTTCAACAAGTCCCACGCCGCAGCCTATGCGGTGATAGCTTACTGGACTGCATGGCTGAAGGCTAATTATCCTGTCCAGTTTATGTCGGCTTCGATGACTCTGGACATACATAATACAGACAAGCTAAGCATATTCAAACAAGATTTGCAGTCACTTGGCATTCCGCTTTATCCCCCTGATATCAATAAGTCAGCCCATGATTTTAAAGTAGAGGGTGAAGCAATAAGATATGCGCTGTCCGCTGTAAAGGGTGTTGGTGAACAGGCGATGATACAGCTTGTAAGGGAAAGAGAAGCTGGCGGTGAATTCAAGTCCCCAGGAGATTTTGCCGCCAGGGTGGATTCAAAGATTCTCAATCGCAGGCAACTGGAGAAGCTGATCTGCGCAGGAGCCTTTGATTGTATCGAGCCTAGCAGAGCCAGAATGTTTAACGGGATTGAGGCGATACTTTCTCACGCCCATGCGCTTGCCGCGGAGCGGGAGAGCGGGCAGAACAGTCTGTTCGGCGGCCCGATATCCAGTGGGCAGGATCTGGTTTTGAAAGAAGCGAGCAGATGGGATCCTCTTGAGGGTTTGCAAAAAGAATTCGATGCCATCGGATTTTATATTTCATCTCATCCACTCGACATGAAGGCAGATCTGCTGCGAAAGCTTGGCGTGATGACGATTTCCGAGGTCGAGGAGGTGCTTGCCGAAAGAAGCGCGGTAGCTTGCAGGATGGCTGGGGTTCTAATCAAGAAGCAGGAGAAGGTCTCGGCCAGGTCTGGCAAAAAATACGCATTTTTGCAGATTTCAGATCCCTGCGGCGTTTTCGAGGTAACAATTTTTTCAGAGACTCTTGCGCAGGCTCGCTCGTTTCTGGAGCCAGGGCAGACGCTTTTACTAAATGTCAGCGCCGAGCAAAGAGAGGATCAAATCCGTTATACCGCTCAGAGTATCGAGGCTCTGGAGGAGCGGCTTGAAAAAAATCTTCAGGAGGTAAGCCTGCATATCGCAGCCGCCGACACTGTCCGGACACTGCATACCCTGCTTAGAGCGGAAGGCGAAGGACGGGTCAAGGTTTGCCTGATTGTTGATATCAACGATGAGGAAATCGCCGAGATCGAACTTCCCGGAAGATGGAATTTCAGTACGGCGGCAAGAAGCGCGATCAGCAAAGGCGCAGGACTGCTTGATCTCAGGATGCGGTAAGGTGTCCCATTAGATTGACTTTCCGGTGGAGGCTTGTAATACATAAAAAGAACCAGCGGAGATTGTGAGATGGTTAATAAACCTGAAGCGTGGATTATCAATAAGGCGGATTTTCCCCGTAACGGCAGTGCGGCTGAAAAGCTGGCCTTTTGTGTAAGATATGCTGTTCTGGCACCGTCGACGTATAACTCACAGCCATGGCATTTTTCCATTCAGAACAATGCCCTCTATCTCTATGCGGATCGTCGTTACGGCCTGCCGGTGATCGATCCCGAAGACAGGGAACTGGTAATCGCATGCGGCTGCGCCTTATACAATCTGCGTCTGGCCATCAATGCATTCGGATATGAGGATCTTGTCGAATTAATTCCCGATCCGGCGGACGGGGATCTTATGGCCAGGATCAGGCTGGGAGATGAAAAGCCGGCGAGTGCCGAGGATTTAAAGTTATTTGACGCCATACCTCACCGTCATGGCGATCGCGGCCATTTTGCGGAGAAGAAAGTACCGGAAGAATTACTTCGAAGTCTGAAAGACGAGGCGGCCGAAGAGGGCGCCTGGCTGCACTTGCCGGGCGAAATCGAGAAAAGCCTTCTGGTTCGACTCACCGCTGAAGGCGATCATATCCAGGTCAGCCAGAAAAAGTTCAGGCGAGAACTTGCCGGATGGATACATCCGCGCAGGATCACTTCCGGCGACGGGTTGCCGCAAGAGCATCTTTCCTATGACGATGTAATGAACACTCTGGGCCCTTTTGCTATCAGACGATTCGAGATGGAAGAGCGCAGACCAGCCAATGACCGGGAACTTGAGGAAGGATCGCCAGCGATTGCCGTTCTCGGGAGCAAGGCGGGAGGTAATCTGGAGCGGTTGCACGTCGGACAGGCCTTGCAGAGGTTATGGCTTCGCGCACAGTCAGAGGGTTTATCAATATCCACCTTGAATCAGGCATGTGAGACGCCCGACCTTCGTATCAGGCTGCACGACGAGATCAAGCATCCGGGAAGGGCGCAGATCATCCTTCGTATCGGATATGGCGGAAAACCGAGATTTTCCGACAGGCGGCCTTTGTCGCAGGTTCTGGATTTTGACGGCAGCCAGATGAAGAAACAAAAATCTTCTGAAAAGAAGGAAAAAAGCGGCTTTTTTAACCGCGCGCGCAAGCTTTTCCTTGCAAGGAACACTATTTAAGTGTAATCGTACCACCCAAACTTAACACACATGCAGAAAGCAGGGTTAGTTAACAGCCCTTCCGGTGTTGCAAAGCAACCACATTTTCTGCAGAGGCCAAACCGGATAAAGGAGAAAACCATATGGCTACACCTGAATTTTCCATGCGCCAACTGCTTGAGGCTGGCGTTCACTTCGGTCACCATACACGCCGCTGGAATCCCAAGATGAAACCTTTCATCTTCGGCGTTCGTAACGGCGTTCATATTCTTGATCTGCAACAAACCGTACCGATGCTTGATGCGGCGCTTCGCCAGATTCGTGAAATTTCTTCGCGCGGCGGGCGTATCCTCTTTGTCGGAACCAAGCGTCAGGCCCAGGACAAGGTCAAGGAAGCGGCGAAACGTTGCGGTCAGTACTACGTCAATCACCGCTGGCTTGGCGGCATGCTGACAAACTGGAAGACAATTTCCAATTCCATTGCACGCCTTCGGGAACTGGAAGAGCTCCTGGCTGGCGATACCAAGGGGCTTACCAAAAAAGAACTGCTCATGCTGAGCCGCGAAAGAGACAAGCTTGAGCTGTCTATCGGAGGTATCAAGGAAATGGGCGGTCAGCCTGACGCGTTGTTCATTATCGATACCAACAAGGAAGAACTGGCGGTCAAGGAAGCCAACAAGCTTGGAATTCCGGTGTTCGCGGTTATCGATACCAATTGCGACCCGCATGGCGTCGATTTTCCGATCCCCGGCAATGACGATGCTTTGCGCGCTATCGATCTCTACCTTGAGCTGGTTTCTGCGGCTGTTCTGGACGGTATTCAGGCCGAGATGGCCGCGATCGGTCAGGATATCGGAGCTTCAGAAGAAGTTCAGGTCATCATTCCCGAAACATCTTCCGAAACTGCACCGGAAGAGGTTGAGGAAGAGCAACTTAGGAAAGCAGCTCAGGGCTGATTGGTTCTATTTAATTCCGTTTTACTAGAAAAGGGGAAATGACAATGGCTGATATTACCGCAGCAGATGTCAAGGCTTTGCGCGACAAAACGGGCGCAGGCATGATGGATGCAAAGAAAGCACTGATTGAAACCGGTGGCAATATGGAAGAAGCCGTAGACTGGCTTCGTAAAAAAGGTTTGGCCAAGGCCGCCAAAAAGTCGAGCCGCACTGCGGCCGAGGGGCTTGTTGCTATCGCTCTTGCCGGGAATCAGGGTGTGGCAGTCGAGGTTAATTCCGAGACCGATTTCGTCGCAAGAAACGAGCAGTTCCAGGAATTCGTCAAGAAAGTTGCCGAAATCGCCCTCACCAGCAAAGCCGAGACGGCTGAAGATCTTGCCGGGAAGCTGTTTTCAGACGGAAAAACCGTACAGGAAGCCTTGACCGAAAAGATCGCCACAATCGGCGAGAATATGAATCTTCGCCGCGTACAAAGGCTGACGGTCAGTGATGGAACGGTTGCCGGGTATATGCATAACGCTACTGCGGCAAATCTCGGAAAGATCGGCGTTCTCGTCGGTCTGGAGTCTGCGGGCGACAAAGAGAAGCTTGCAGAACTCGGACGCAAGATCGCGATGCATGTCGCCGCCGCTTTCCCGCAGTTCCTTGATCCTGCAAGCGTTGATACTACTTTGCTGGAACGCGAAAGAAGCGTACTTCGCGATCAGGCGATTGCAAGCGGCAAGTCGGCTGAAATCGCTGACAAGATGGTCGATGGCCGTATTCGCAAATACTACGAAGAAATTTGTCTGATAGAGCAGGTCTTCGTTATGGATAACGAGACCAAGATCGGCAAGCTGGTCGAAAATGCCGCCAAGGATGTCGGGGCTCCGGTAAAACTTACGGGTTTTGTTCGCTTTCAGCTTGGAGAAGGAATAGAGAAAGAACAATGCGATTTTGCTCAGGAAGTTGCAGCCGTCGCGAACGGGTAACTGCTTCAATAGTGTAACGAAATATCAACAGCCGCGTTGCACGCCAGCGCGGCTGTTATTACAGTGAGCCGGGTTGTTTGATTAGGGGAATTCAAGATGTCAGAAAATAAAGCTGTGGCCGCTTCGGAAACTGTGTCGACGCCGAAGTTCAAAAGAGTGTTGCTCAAGATGTCCGGCGAGGTGCTGATGGGCAGCCGCGAATACGGCATCGATCCCGCCTGGCTCGACCGGATTGCAAGAGATGTCAAGGAAGCCGTCAATATGGGCGTGCAAGTCTGCATTGTCGTGGGCGCAGGTAATATTTTTCGCGGTGTGTCCGGCGCCGCGGCTGGGATGGAACGAGTTACCGCGGATTATATTGGAATGCTCGGCACTGTCATGAACGCTCTCGCGTTTCAATCCGCTTTGGAGAAAATCGACGTGCCTACGAGAGTGCAGTCAGCGATTCCAATGCAGGCTGTTTGCGAACCGTTCATTCGCAGAAGGGCGCTAAGACATATGGAAAAGGGCCGGGTGGTTATTTTTGCGGGGGGCAGCGGTAATCCGTTTTTTACTACTGATACCCCTGCGGCGTTAAGGGCTACTGAAATGGGCTGCGATGCTTTGATGAAGGGCACCAAGGTTGATGGAGTATATTGTTCCGACCCGAAAAAGAACTCTAACGCCAAGCGCTTTGACCATTTGACATACCTTGACGTTTTGACGCAGGATCTTAGAGTTATGGATGCAACGGCCATAGCTCTTGCCAGAGAAAATAATATTCCGATTGTGGTGTTTTCGATTATGGAAGAAGGAAATTTTGCCAGGGCTATACGTGGCGAAGGCCCATTCACAATTGTAACCCGATAGAAGAAAAAGAGGATAAACTTATGTCAGCAGTGGATTTCGCAGATATCAAGCGCCGGATGGAAGGTGCGGTAGAGGTATTGCACAAGGAATTTGCAGGCCTTCGTACCGGGCGCGCTTCGGTTAATATGCTGGAGCCTGTGCAGGTGCATGCCTATGGAACGACAGTACCGCTTAAACAGGTCGCAAATGTCAGCGTCCCGGAACCGAGGATGCTTATGGTTCAGGTCTGGGACGGGTCTCTCACCAAGGCTGTCGAGAAGGGTATTCGCGAGTCCGGTCTCGGGCTTAATCCCCAGCCGGAAGGGTCGACAATCCGGGTTCCCATACCGGAACTGAACGAGGAGCGCCGTCAGGAGCTTACCAAGGTTGCCGGTAAATATGCCGAAGCTGCCAGGGTTTCAGTTAGAAATGTCAGGCGTGACGGAATGGACGCCATAAAAAGGTCAGAAAAAGAGGGTGATACTTCCGAGGATGAGTCGAGAAAGCTGTCTGAAGAAGTACAGAAGCTTACAGATCAGTACATAGGAAAGATTGATAATATGCTTTCCGAGAAAGAGAAAGACATTATGACCGTATAAGAGAAGAGGGCGCTCTGGAAATTCATGCAATGTAAAAATATAATAATAGGTCAGCCGAGGCACATTGCCATCATCATGGATGGAAACGGGCGCTGGGCATCACGCAGAGGCTTGCCTCGTTCTGCCGGGCATCAGCAGGGCGTTGAGGCTGTACGGCGCACAGTAAAGGCGGCGGCCGATCTTGGCATTGAATACCTCACTCTTTTTGGGTTCTCGTCGGAAAACTGGAACCGCCCCGCCGATGAAGTGAAGGAGCTGATGCGGCTTCTGCGTTTCTATTTGCGTTCTGAAACCAGCGAGTTGCATAAAAACGATGTAAAGTTGCGAATGATTGGCGACAGAAATGGTCTTGACGCCGATATCGTGAGAATGATCGAGCATGCGGAAGATCTGACAAAACTAAACAAGAAGATAAACGTTTCAATTGCCATTAACTACGGCGGACGCAACGATATTCTGCAGGCGGCATGCCGAGTCGCCAAAGATCTGGCCGAGAGAAATATCGAGCCGGATCTTGCCAGGGTTGAGGCAGTTTTTCCCGATTATCTTATGACGTGCGGTATTCCCGATCCCGATCTTTTGATCAGAACCAGTGGCGAGAGGAGAATTAGCAACTTCCTGCTATGGCAATGCGCTTATACCGAGTTCTATTATTCGGAACGTTTGTGGCCGGATTTCATGCCTGAGGATCTGGCGGCGGCCATTGAGGACTATTCCCGAAGAGATCGCAGATATGGTGGCGTAAGGCTCATTAGCGGGGGTGAGAATTGATTTCTTTTGCTGACAACAAACTAAAAAAACGTTTGATGTCGGGATTTGTTCTTGGCCCCGCAGTGCTTACTATCCTGTTTATTGGCAGCTGGCCTTTTGCGTTTTTTATGATGGCGGCACTGGCTGTTGCTTTTTATGAGTGGAACAGGATGGCCAAATCAGGGAACCAATACCTTCTGGATATATTGCTTGGTATGTTTTATCTGCCAATCTGTTTTCTGTCCTTTTATGCGTTAAGGGAATGGTTTGAGGCTGGATTGTTATGGTCACTGTCCTTGATTCTTGCGGTCTGGGCTGCCGACACGGGAGCTTATTTTACAGGAACGGCAATTGGCGGGCCGAAGCTTGCGCCGGCTATCAGTCCAAACAAGACATGGGCAGGATTTGGCGGAGCGATGGTGTCAGCGGCTTTGGCAATGATTTTGTGTTTTGCTTTTGCTGATATTACCCCTTTGCCGCTGGAGTTTGACGCCGGGGATTATTTTCTGGCTTTTTTTGTAGGGCTTATATTCGGAGCTGTCGGGCAGGCCGGGGATCTGACAATTTCGGCTTTCAAAAGGCGTAGCGGGGTTAAGGATACCGGGAATCTGATACCTGGTCACGGCGGTCTTCTGGACAGGATTGATTCTCTTCTGCTGGTTACACCGGTATTTGCGATAAGTGTTCTGATTGGATTTTCATGAAAAAAGTTACAGTACTGGGCTCGACAGGATCGGTAGGTTGCAGCACCGTCGAAGTGCTACTTTCCTCGCTTGAGGATATTAAAGTTGTTGCGCTTACTGCTTTCCGTAACGTCAAGCTTCTTGCCAAGCAGGCAAAACGTCTGGAAGCCGAACTTGCAGTGATCGGAGATCCATCGCTCTATGATGAGCTTAAAACGCTTCTTAAAGGAACCGGCGTCGATGTCGCTTGCGGGGAACAGGCGATTATCGATGCCGCCGCCTTGCAGGCTGACTGGGTTATGGCTAGCATCGTGGGTATGGCGGGATTGAAGCCAATCATGAAAGCGCTATGCCATGGTGGCATTGTGGCTATCGCCAACAAGGAGCCTCTGGTTGCCGCTGGACATCTGATCACCGAAACGATGCATAGAAACAAGGCAAGAATTCTGCCGGTGGACAGCGAACACAACGCAATTTTTCAGGTCTTTGAAGAAAATAACCGGGACGCGATCGTACGGGTAATTCTTACAGCATCAGGCGGCCCGTTCAGAACATGGTCGATGATCGATATGAGCGGTGCAACTCCGGATCAGGCGATAGCGCATCCGAACTGGGTCATGGGGAAGAAAATCTCTGTCGATAGTGCGACGATGATGAATAAGGCTCTGGAAGTTATTGAGGCTCATCATCTTTTTAATTTGCCTGCAGGAAAAATTGAAATCATTATCCATCCTGAGTCAATAATTCATTCAATGGTCGAATATTCAGATGGATCGATTCTGGCTCAGCTTGGAGCAGCAGATATGAAAACGCCTATTTCATATGCTCTGGCCTGGCCTTCCCGTATGAAAACACCGGGCAGGAGACTGGATCTGGATATGATGGGAAAACTTACTTTCGAAACGCCGGATGCTGCCAGGTTTCCTGCCATATCTCTTGCCTATCAGGCCTTGGATGCCGGGCCTTATGCCTGTGTGGCTCTAAATACTGCGAACGAAGTTGCTGTTGAAGCGTTTCTGAATAAGAAGATAGGTTTTACTTATATAGCCGGAATTACCGACAATGTACTTCAGAAGACCGAGTCTTGCGACTTGAAATCGATTGATGATGTTATCAGATTAGACAATAAAGTCCGCAAACTTGCTGAAGCCTGTATCAATAAAAAAGCCGCGTAAAACAACTTACCTGGAGCTAAAATGAATACATTATTTGATTACATAAATTTGCTTGCCGCGAATATCTGGCTTTACGGGGGGACGTTTTTACTGGTTCTTGGAATTCTGGTGTTTGTGCATGAATGGGGACATTACATCGTCGCGCGGCTTTGCAAGGTCAGGGTCGAGACATTTTCCATCGGCTTTGGCAAGGAAATCTTCGGTATTAACGACAAGCACGGTACTCGGTGGAAATTCTCATTATTTCCACTCGGGGGGTATGTGAAGCTCTTCGGCGATTCTGATCCCGCCAGTGCGCGTCACAGTGACGAGATCAAGGAGGGCGAAGAGCCGCCTCGTCCCATGACCGAAGATGAAAAGAAAGTGGCTTTCTTCGCCAAGCCGGTGTATCAGCGGGCCGCAATCGTTTTTGCCGGGCCTGCTATCAATTTTATCTTTGCCGTGGCCTTGCTGGCGGGACTTTATATTTTTTACGGCAAGCCCGTAACTCCTCCGATTGCAACTGCTGTCGTCAGCGGGAGTGCCGCCGAAGTTGCCGGTTTTCTTCCCAATGACGAGATTCTCACGATTAATGGAGATAAAGTTCGCAGGTTCGAGGATATCCGCAGGGCGGTTTTGATTGCTCTGGATACGCCGATGACTTTTACGGTCAGGCGTGGCGGGACAGATGGCGAAATATTAACTCTTTCGGCAAAGCCGGAGAGGATGGAGATAGAGGATCGTTTCGGGTTCAAGCACTCGAAAGGCATGCTTGGAATTCTGGGGCCTCTCGGGCCCGGGAACGCTTTTGCTCTTGAGAATATCAGAACCGTGGACGGACGTACTTTCGAGGAATCCGATACTCAGGGCATCAGAAGCGAAATTACAGACCGTCTTGGCAGTATTGTTAAAATCGGTATTGATTACGGTGGGGGGTATATAGAGAATCTGATTGTACAGCCGCTGGGCACAATGAATGAAGGGATTGCGGATCCTGATTCACCTACTTTTAACGCCCTGGTGATAGATCCGGTAATAACGGAGGAGCTTATTCAATACAGTGTTTCCGGCGGTCTGATCGAGGCCGTACAGGAAACCTATCTTATTACTGCCAGTACGCTTGAGGCTCTGGGCCAGATGGTTACCGGGGTGCGCAGTGCCGAGGAACTTGGGGGCATTATCAGAATCGGAGCCATGGCCGGAGATATGGCCAGTGCCGGATTTCTGGCACTTGTTACGTTTACGGCGCTGCTGTCGATCAATCTGGGAATGATCAATCTTTTCCCCATTCCGATGCTGGATGGCGGCCATCTCATGTTCTATTTTCTGGAGGTCATAAAAGGTTCGCCTATTTCCGAACAAATCCAGGAGTACGCTTTTCGTTTGGGGCTAGCAATCCTTGTTGGAATCATGCTATTTGCTAATCTGAATGATATCGTTCAGCTTATCCGGTGACGGATAGGGAGATTCCTAACTAAATTTATCTGGTGGCTCCATTATGACCGGAAAAAAGATCTGTCTTGCCGCGGCATTGTCGCTTGCGCTTCTTATGACTTCAGCCGCTTCCGCTCTAGCGCAGTCTAGGGTGGAGGATATACGAATAACGGGACTCGAGCGTATCGAACCGGATACTGTTATCTCATACATGGATGTCAGACGAGGCGAGCCGCTTACGCAGGAAACCCTGGAACATGCAGTCAGGCAGCTATACAGAACCGGGCTTTTCTCTGATATCATGGTCGATGCCAGCAACGGCGTCATCAAAGTTTCCGTTATTGAAAACCCAATCATCAACCAGATTTCCTTCGAAGGAAACGACAAGATCAAGGACGAAGAGCTGAACGCAGAAGTACAGCTACGGTCAAGGCATGTATTTAACAGAAACAAGGTTCAGGCCGATGTGAACAGGCTTTATCAGGTGTATCGGCGTAACGGCCGTTTTTCAGCCAGCATCGAACCCAAAATTATCAAACTTGATCAAAACAGGGTTAATCTGGTTTTTGAAATCAATGAAGGGCCGGTTACAAAAGTTCGTAGCGTGAAATTTATCGGCAACGAGAAGTATGATGACGATACGCTGAGGAGCGAAATCACCACCAAGGAAAGCCGCTGGTACCGCTTCTATTCGTCCGATGACAGGTATGATCCTGACAGGATGGCCTATGATCAGGAAGTATTGCGCCGTTTTTATCAATCGAACGGGTATGCGGATTTTCAGGTTGTTTCGGCAGTGGCGGAGCTGTCGAATGACAGAGAGCAGTTTTACCTGACCTTTACTGTCGATGAAGGTGACCGTTACAAAGTTAATCAAATAAAGATCAGATCCGGCCTGAGAAACTTTAATGCCGAAGTTTTGCGACCCGAGATCACTATCAAACCCGGCGAGTGGTACGATGCCGGAAAGGTGCAGACGAGTATAGACAATCTGGTAAACGAGCTGGGTGACCGGCAGTACGCTTTTGTAAACGTTCAGCCGCAAATAGAGCGCGACCGGGAAAAAGATACAGTTGATATCACATTTGATATTAGCGAATCTCCACGGGTGTTTGTCGAGCAAATCAATATTTTCGGCAATGTCCGCACAATGGACAAGGTTATAAGGCGTGAACTTGAACTGGTCGAAGGAGATCCCTTCGTTCGCTCCAAGCTTGTGGCTTCGGATCGTAATCTTAAAAATCTGAATTACTTTGAGAAAGTAGATGTTTCTGCAAGGCCGGGAAGCGCTCCGGACAAAAGTATCATTGATGTTCAGGTAAGCGAAAAATCAACCGGGGAGCTTTCTATCGGAGCAGGTTATTCGACATCCGACGGGCCTTTGGCCGACTTGCGCATACGGGAGAGAAATCTGCTTGGCAAGGGGCAGGATCTGCTGCTGGCTACCACATATGCGGGTGAAAGAACTGAATATGATCTTTCCTTTACCGAGCCGTATTTTATGAACCGTAAACTGGCAGCGGGATTCGATCTGTTTCATATCACCAGGGACTTGCAGGATGAGGCTTCGTTCGACCAGAAAAGAACCGGCGGTGCTTTAAGGATTGGATATCCTCTGTCGGAAAACTGGAGTCAAATGCTTCGTTACCGGTATGAGCGAAACATTATTGATAATGTTGATCTCGACGCTTCACGGTTTATCCGTGAACAAGAAGGGACACGACGCACTTCTGCATTTTCACAGCGAGTTACCTACGACAAGCGGGATAGTAAGATTTTTCCGACCGAAGGTCTTACCAGCTGGCTGGATACCGAGGTGGCTGGTTTAGGCGGCGATGCGCAGTACATCTCCGGCAAGCTGGGGGCATCCTGGTATCATCCGGTATTTGAGAAAATCGTCTTCAACATTATGGGTGAAGGTGGCGCAATTACAGGATGGGGCGATGAAAATGTCGTCATTAACGAACGTTATTTTCTTGGCGGCAGCAATCTGCGCGGGTTCGAGCGTGCCGGTCTGGGGCCGCGTGACATAAGCTCTGACGACTCTCTTGGCGGTAATTTGTTCTACAGAAGTTCAATGGAGTTTTCATTCCCGATAGGTCTTCCGGATGAGCTTGGAATCAAAGGTCACGCATTTAATGATGCCGGCTCGGTATGGGATGTTGATAATGCTACGGGGCCGAATGTGGTTGATGAGAGCTCGATTCGAGCTTCGGCCGGTCTAGGTTTGTCATGGCGCTCGCCGCTCGGGCCTATACGGATCGACTATGCGGTGCCCTATGTTAAAGAAAATTACGACAAGGAAGAGAATTTCCATTTCAGTTTTGGTACCAGATTTTAGGGAAAGTTAATACCATGAGAGTCCTAGCTATTACTATTGCTTTTTTAGTCATCGGGGTACTCGCGCCATCCATCAGCCATGCGCAGGAGACACGCATTGCTGTAGTCGATGTACAAAAGCTTTTGAGCGAGTCGAAGGCGGCAAAAGATATTCAGGAACAAATGAACAAGGAACGAGAGAAATCACAGGCTGAGTTCTCGAAATATGAAAGGGAACTGAAGGAAGCCGAGCAGCAGCTTGTAGCCGAACGGAACAGCCTTACTCCTGAGGAGTTCACGCATAGGCGGGAGGCGTTCGAGCAGAAGCTGCTTGATACACGAAAACTCGTTCAAAAGCGCAAACGCGATCTTGAAGAAGGATTTAATCAGGCTCTTGCCAAACTCAGGGAAGAGATCATCAAAGACTCGACTGAAGTTGCCAAAAGCGAGAAATACAACCTGGTTCTGTCAAAGCAATATGTCGTTGTGCTTGACGGCCAGGCGGATATTACCAGCAAGGTGTTGGCCCTTCTCGACAAGAACATGCCTAAACTCAGTATGAAGGTCTCGGGCAAATAAGCACTGATATCGGATCGAATGCCGGATAAACGTTTTTTTTTACGCTCTGAACCCGTCGAACTTGGCAAGATAGCCGGAGTCGCAGGTGCGTTGTTGCCTGAAGGTGCTCCGTCCGCAAGGCTGTTCAAGGATGTCGCATCGCTGGACAAGGCCGGGCCTGAGGATATTTCTTTCCTTGACAACGCAAAATATAAAGAGGCCTTCAAGGCGACAAAGGCCGGGGCATGTCTTGTAACCGCAGAAATGGCCTATCTTGCACCGGAAGGCACAATTCCGCTGATTACCAAATTTCCCTATAAGTCATACGCATTAGTTGCGTCGTACATTTATCCGGCTCAAATGCAGGAGCCTGAAATCAGCAGGCATTGTTTTATTGACGACAGTGCGAAGATCGGACGGGATTGCGCTATCGAGCATGGCGCGGTCATCCTGGCGGGAGCCGAGATTGGAGATCGCTGCCGGATAGAGGCGAACGCTGTGATCGGACGCGGCGTGACGATTGGCAATGATTGCAGGATTGGGGCGTGCGCGACTTTGGAATGCTGCCTGATTGGCAGCAATGTCAGGCTTTATCCGGGAGTGCGAATCGGACAGGACGGGTTCGGCTTTGCGATTGATCCAAATGGACATATCAAAGTTCCGCAGCTCGGAAGAGTGATAATCGAAGACAATTGCGAGATAGGCGCGGGAACATGTATCGATCGTGGGGCCGGGCCGGACACTGTTATCGGGCAGGGAACCTGGATAGACAATCTGGTGCAAATCGGACATAACGTCAGAATCGGCAAAGGTTGCATAATCGTTGCGCAGACAGGGATCGCAGGGAGTTCTGTTCTTGAGGATTTTGCGGTTCTTGGCGGGCAGGTCGGCATAGCCGGTCACTTGCGGATTGGCAAAGGAGCCAGGATTGCCGCCCAATCTGGTATAATGAAAGATGTTCCTGCGGGCGAAGAAGTGATGGGATCTCCGGCAATGCCAATAAAATCTTTTCTGAGGCAAGTTGCTTTACTAAAAAAAATGATTAATAACAAAGATAAGTAACAATCATTCAAATAGGCTAAGTATGGGCGACCAAGCAGAATATTTAGATGTGACAAGGATCATGGAAATGATTCCGCATCGTTATCCGTTTCTCATGGTGGACAGAATTCTTGAATTCGTGCCGGGCGAGATGGCAGTCGGATTAAAGAACATCTCGATGGGAGAACCTCATTTTCAAGGGCATTTTCCAAGTTTTCCTGTGATGCCCGGGGTGCTGATAATCGAGGCGATGGCGCAGACTTCCGCGATTCTTGTTGTGAAGACTCTTGGAAAAGACGCCGAAGGCAAGCTTGTGTACTTTATGACCGTGGATAATGCCCGTTTTCGCAAGCCGGTCGTTCCGGGAGATGCGATGCATGTTCATGTCACAAGGCTTCAGGATCGCCGGAACGTCTGGAAGTTTAAAGGAGAGGCGAAGGTCGACGGCAAAGTCGTAGCCGAAGCCACGTATAGCGCAATGATTATGGACAGGCGTTAGGCGAATACTCACATAAATGATGAAACTTTTCGCAACAAAGCGTGATTTGTTGCTGTGAACAGAGGCGAATAAATTAACCTCATGAATTCAGATATCCACTCCACAGCCATAGTTTCTCCTAAGGCGACGATTGGTAAAGGCGTAAAGATCGGCCCTTATTGTGTCGTTGAAGATAACGTAACCCTTGGCGACGATGTCCGTTTGTATTCGCATGTCGTTGTCAGTGGGCGTACGACGATTGGAAGCAAAACAAATGTGTTTCCTTTTGCCTCGCTTGGATCGGCGCCGCAAGATTTAAAGTATCATGGCGAGCCATCGGTACTCGTGATTGGATCTAACTGCTCTATCCGCGAGCATGTAACGATGAATCCAGGCACCGAGGGCGGCGGTATGAAAACTATTGTAGGAGATAACTGTCTTTTCATGGTTGGATCGCATGTGGCACATGATTGCATTGTCGGCAACAATGTAATTATGGCTAATAATGCCACTATTGGCGGCCATGTTAATATTGGTGATTTTGCGATAATCGGCGGTCTTGCTGCGGTGCATCAGCATGTGCGTATCGGCGCTCATGCGATGATCGGCGGTATGTCCGGGGTCGAGGCTGATGTTATTCCTTTCGGACTTGTAAAGGGCGAAAGGGCGTTTCTGGCCGGCCTCAATCTTGTCGGCATGGAGAGGAGAGGCATCTCGCGGGATCAAATAAAGGTAACTCAAAAAGCTTTCCAGGATCTTTTTAACGAAAGAGGAACGTTCGAGGAGAGGATCGAGGAAGTATCCGGGAAATTTGCCGATAGCGAACTGGTTGTAAAAATAGTACACTTTATCAGAGCAAAAACAGGGTTTCCTATATGTCAACCGCAGAGGAAGAATACCAAAAAGTAGAAACTCTCGGCATTATAGCCGGTGGCGGAGCGCTTCCGGAAAGGTTGCTTCATTCATGTGATCGTCGCGGCATTCAGCCATTTGTTATCGGATTTGAGGGACAGACAGACCCGATGATCTGTAAGGGCAGAAATCATTTATGGACAAGGATCGGCGCAGCGGGTCAGATTATCAATACACTTAAATCTCATGGAATTAGTGATCTTGTATTGATTGGCAGTATGAGAAGGCCATCACTTCCAGAGCTAAAGCCGGATATACGTACTGCCCGGTTCTTTGCGCGTTTAGGACTTAGAGCTTTCGGGGACGACGGTCTATTAAGGGCGATTCGCGAGGAACTGGAAGCGGAGGGTTTCATTATTCACGGTATCCAGGAGTTCGCGCATGATCTTCTCGCGGGCGAGGGAGCGATTGGAAGGCACAAGCCAAGGCGCACCGACTGGGTGGATATTGACCGGGGGATCGAGATATCCAGGATGATGGGGGCGCTAGATATCGGTCAGGCGGCGGTGGTACAGGAAGGCATAGTTCTTGGTGTTGAGGCTGCCGAAGGGACTGACGAATTAATCCGCCGTTGTGCGAAGCTGAGGAGAACCGGAAGAGGCGGCGTACTTGTCAAAACATCCAAGCCCAGACAGGACGAAAACCTCGATTTGCCGACTATTGGGCCGCGGACTATTACGCTCTGCGCAGAAGCAGGTTTTGCGGGGATCGTGGTTCAGGCGCATCACAGTCTGTTGATAGATCCGCAGGAAATCGCGGATACCGCCAACAAGCACGGTCTGTTCGTGCTTGGTGTCGATCTTGCCAAGCATGGATAGAGGAAAGCCCGCTTTCTTCCTGATCGCCGGTGAAGCTTCTGGCGACGTTCTTGGTTCCCGGTTGATCGGAGCCCTTCGGGACGAGTTCGGAGAGGGAGCAAGGTTTTACGGAATTGGCGGGACGGCGATGAAGTCGGCAGGGCTTGGCGATAGCCTGTTTTCTATGACCGAGCTTTCTCTGATGGGCATAGCCGAAATTGCGCCAAGAATATTGCATTTAAATCAGCGGATTGAGCAAACGGTTGCGGCTGTTCTGGAGTTGAAGCCGGATGCGGTGATTACTATTGATGCGCCGGATTTCGTTTTCAGGGTCGCGCGGAGAATCAAAGAGCGTTCGAAAGTTGGTTATAAACCTAAAATTATTCATTATGTTGCTCCCAGTGTCTGGGCCTGGCGCGCTGGCAGGGCGAAGAAAATTGCGAGTTTTCTAGACGGGTTGTTGTGTCTGCTTCCTTTCGAGCCTCCGTACTTTGAGAAAGAGGGGCTGAAGGCCCGATTTATTGGCCATTCAATGATCGAGGCCGGAATCTTTGAGGCTGATCCGCAGGCCTACAGACAGAGGAACAATATTCCTCAAGGCAAAATGATTATCGGTGTTCTGCCGGGCAGCAGGGAGGGGGAAATCGACAGAACAGGCGCGGTTCTGTTTGAAGCAGCCGACAAAATCCATGACCGGTACGGCGATGTTCTGATAGTAATTCCGACATGGCCTCATTTAGAAAAAGCAGTTCGTAAACATGCTGAAAAATATAATTTCAATTTTATTATCGATAGCGATCAGGCAAGAAAATATGACGCCTTTGCCGCTTTTGATATTGCGCTGGCCACTTCGGGAACTGTGGGTTTGGAACTGGCGGTGTGCGGAGTGCCGCATGTTATCGCTTACAGGATGAATGAAATTACCTGGCAGATAGTAAAACGGGCGGTAAAAGTCAAATATGCTCACCTTGCCAATATCCTTTTGGGGAGAGAGATAATTCCCGAATTCATACAAGGACGATGTGAGCCGGAGGCGATAACGTGCAAAGTCTGCCAGCTAATCGATGATCGTGAAGACAGAGAGCTGCTCAACAGCGCTTTTGATGAAGTGAGAGAGCTTATTGGCGCCAGTTCCAGTGTGAGGCCGTCGGCAAAAGCTGCGGCTTTTATCAGGGAAACAATCGAGAGTCGTCCGGCGAGTTGATAAGGTCGCTTATCCTCTAGCCTCTTTCTTCAAGAGGGGTGTAGGGGCGGGGCTTTTCGCCGATATAGAGTTGCCTTGGGCGGCCTATGCGCAAGGGTGTTTCCTCGATCATTTCTTTCCATTGCGAAATCCAGCCGACTGTGCGGGCCACGGCAAAAATCACGGTGAACATGCTTACCGGGAATCCCATGGCTTTGAGGATTATTCCGGAGTAGAAATCAACGTTGGGATAGAGCTTTTTGGTTACGAAGTAATCGTCTTCAAGGGCGATGCGCTCCAGTTCTATAGCGATTTCCAGCAGCGGGTCATTAAAAATGCCGAGATCTTCAAGAACCTGGTCGCATGAGGCCTTCAGCACCTCGGCGCGCGGGTCGTAATGTTTATAGACCCTGTGGCCGAAGCCCATCAAACGGAACGGATCATCCTTGTCTTTCGCGCGCCTGATGAATTCCGGAATGCGTTCTTTGGTCTTGATCTCCGAAAGCATTTCCAGAACCGCCTGATTTGCGCCGCCATGGCTCGGGCCCCAGAGCGAGGCGATACCGGCAGCGATACAGGCGAAAGGATTGGCCAGCGACGATCCGGCAAGGCGAACAGTAGATGTGGAGGCGTTTTGCTCGTGATCCGCATGGAGGATGAAAATCTTGTCCATAGCGTCGGCAAGTACCGGGTTCACTACATAAGGTTCAGTCGGCTTGGCGAAGCACATATGCAGAAAGTTGGCGGCAAAGCTCAGATCGTTTCGCGGATACATGAATGGCTGGCCATGATTGTATTTCATTGCCATGGCCGCAATAGTCGGGATTTTGCCAAGCATCCGGAGGGCAGACAGTTCCCGTTGCTCGGGATCCCAAATGTCGAGAGAGTCATGATGGAAGGCCGATAATGCGCCTGCCGCACCGCACATGACCGCCATAGGGTGGGCATCGCGGCGGAAGCCCTGGAAGAACTTGGTCATCTGGTCGTCGACCATATTGTGATCCTTGATCTTCCTTTTAAAGATCTCAAGCTGGGTTCCCGTCGGCAGATTGCCGTTGAGCAGCAGGTAACAGACTTCAAGAAAGTTGCTTTTGTCCGCGAGTTCCTTGATGTCATAGCCGCGGTGCATCAGTATGCCCTGATCGCCGTCGATGTAGGTGATGCTGGATTTACAGCTGCCGGTGGAGGTAAAGGACGGATCGAATGTAAAATGTCCGGTCTCGGAATAGAGATTGCGAACGTCGATAACCGACGGGCCGATCGTACCTTCAAGAACCGGAAGTTTCCAGCTTTTGCCGGTCTGATCGTCGGTCAGTGTAAAAGTTTTATTTCCCATGCCCTTACCCCTTTGTCCTGTCTTTTAATATAAATAGTTCATCAGCGCCTATCAATCAGGCCTGCGTGGACGACCTGAAAGCAAGCGCGGCGTCCACTCTTGCCAGAACCTCGGCTTTGCCAAGTATTTCAGCGGCCTTGAAGATTGGCGGAGAAACTGTTGCGCCGGTAATCGCTGCTCTCAAGGGCATGATAATTTTGCCCAGTTTCGCGCCGGATGCTTCGGCAAGTTCGCGGCAAATGGTTTCCAGGGCGTCATGCGTCAGTTCGTTCGTCGCCTCAATTCGAGCCCTGATGGCCGGGAGGAAGCCTTCCGTATCAGAAAGGAGCGTTTCTTTGGCTTTTTCATCGTATGCCGAAGGAATGCCGCAGACGTAAAACCTGCCGGCTTCGGCAAGTTGAGGAATTGTCTTACCGCGATCCTTCAAATCCTCAATGCCCTGCTCAAGCCATTTCCTGGTTTGGGCAGAAAGCGTTATGCCGTGTTTCTGATATTCTGCCTGTATAAGCTCCAGCAGGCGTCCGGTTTCGCATTGCTTTATGTAGTGAGCGTTAAGGCTTTCAAGCCTGGCGAAGTCAAACCTTGAGGCAGATTTGCCGATCCCTTCGAGGTCGAACCATTCTACCGCCTGCAAGGTCGATATAATTTCTTCATCTCCATGCGACCAGCCGAGGCGGAGCAGATAGTTGCGTAAAGCTTCCGGCAGAAAGCCCATTTCCTTGTATTCCGAGACACTCTGGGCACCGTGGCGCTTTGAGAATTTTGAGCCGTCCGGCCCATGGATCAGGGGCAGATGGGCAAAGACGGGAATATCCCAGCCCATAGCATCGTATATAATTTTTTGGCGGAATGTGTTGTTAAGGTGGTCGTCGCCTCTGATCACATGAGTTACCTCCATATCGTGGTCGTCGACGACCACGGCCAGCATATAGGTCGGTGAACCGTCGCTGCGGAGCAGAATAAAGTCATCCAGGTTGCTGTTGTCGACTTTGACCTCTCCCTGGACTTTGTCGTGGATTATCGTATGACCTTCGAGAGGCGCCTTGATACGTATGACCGGTTTGATATCCTTTGGGGCATCGGAGGCCGGGCGGTCGCGCCAGCGGCGGTCATAAAACGTGCTTCTTCCTTCCTTTTTTGCTTCTTCCCTCATTGTTTCCAGTTCTTCGGGCGAGCAGTAGCAGTAATAGGCCTTGCCTTCCTGCAGCAGTTTTAAAGCGATTTCCGCGTGACGGAAGCGGTTTTCATATTGTGAGGGGATCTCTTCGTTATCCCAATCAAGCTCTAGCCATTTCATGCCCTCAATGATTACTTCCACGGCTTCTTTCGAGTGGCGCTCGCGGTCGGTGTCCTCTATGCGCAGAAGAAAGCGCCCGCCGTGATGACGCGCGAAAAGCCAGTTGAACAGAGCTGTCCGGGCATTGCCAATATGCATAAAGCCGGTTGGCGAAGGAGGAAACCTGGTAACTACTTTCATTTGCAAACTCCTTGGCAGGCTTGTTTCGAGCCTATTAATAAGTCAATACTGCTTCAGGGTCAAAGGGGCCAATATAGATTGATTTTACCTTTTGCAACAACTGATATTGCCCGGGCGCGAGGGGCTTTCAATCCGCAGGCCTTGTTGCTAGCGGCGAGCGAGGAATTGCTGGCGCAAAAAGCCAGGTTGGTATTGTGGCTGCCGGTTATGACCGGAAGCGGCATTGCTATTTATTTTTCTCTTAGATTCGAACCACCGGTGGCGCTGGCAGCAGTGTTTGTATTGATGGCAGGCAGCATTCTGGCGCTGCTGTTTCCGGGGAGAGAATCATGTGTACGCTCTTTTCTTGCGTTTCTTGCGGTTTCGGCGGTCTTCTGGGCGAGTGCAGGTTTTACTGCGGCCCAGTTGCGCACCAGATATCTTGCCGCGCCCGTGCTGGAGAGGGAGCTTGGGCCGGTAATCGTGGAAGGGCGCATTGAAAATATAGACAGGCTGGATCGGGGAGAGAGTATCAGGATTGTTCTATCTGATCTTACAATTGAAAAGCTGGACAAGCAGAAGACACCGCGAAAGATCCGGGTGAAGCTTCATGACGGTCAGGGTCTTAGAGGCGGTATGAGGGTTAAGTTGCTGGTAAAACTTAATCCGCCTTCGCCTCCGGTTGCGCCCGGCGCGTTTGACTTTCAAAGATACAGCTGGTTCAAGCAGATTGGCGCGGTAGGTTTTGCATATAAGAGGATCGAGGCTTATAGCGAAAATGTGGAAGGCAGCACGCTATCGCTGGATAATCTGCGGCAGATTGTGGCCGGACACATAGCCGGGCAGATTGCGTCGAAACCTGACGCATCAGTTGTTACGGCACTCATGACAGGGGAGCTTACCGCGATTCCGGAGAAGGACATGGAGGCCATGCGGCATTCCGGTCTTGCGCATATGCTGGCGCTTTCGGGGATGAATGTAGGGGTTATCGCGGGGTTCGTTTTCTTTACTTCAAGATTTTTAATGGCGTTGTTTCCCGCTTTCGCCCTGAGGCATCCGATTAAGAAATATTCTGCGGTTCTCGCGTTTTTTACTATCTATGCATATACTTTCTTCGTAGGTGCAAATGTTCCGGTTTTCAGAGCCTTGCTGATGACCGGGGTAGTACTCGTCGCCGTACTGCTTGATCGAAAGGCTTTTTCGATGCGACTGGTGGCGCTTTCGGCATTTGCGATTTTGATTTGCGCCCCGGAAAGTCTGGTCGGGGCGAGTTTTCAGATGTCTTTTAGCGCCGTGGCGGCGCTCATTTGTTTTTTTGAGGCTTTCAGATCGCGAATATCGTCGCTTTACAGGGGGGCCGGATGGTTCCGTAAAGGTGCTATTTATGTTCTGGGCATCTGTATTACTACAGTGATCGCGACACTGTCCACAGCTCCGTTTTCACTGTATCATTTTCAGCAATTGGCACTTTACGGTGTGCTGGCCAATTTGCTGGCTGTACCGATCATGAGTTTCCTGATCATGCCGGCGGTTGTGCTTTCTTATATCAGCATTCCGCTGGGGCTTGGGTTTTTGACGCTTCCACTGGCAGGGGCCGGCGTCGAATGGATGAGGGAAATCGCACATTGGACGGCTTCGCTAGAGGGGGCAGTATTATTAGCGCCACACTGGCCGCCGGAAGGTCTCGCGCTTCTGGCGGGCGGAGTATTGTTTTTATTCCTCTGGCAAGGCTATTTGAGGTATGCGGGACTTGCCGCTTTCTTCAGCGGTTTGATTTTAGTTTACAGTTACAGCCAGCCTGATTTGCTGGTGTCTTCATCCGGCAAGCTTGCGGCATACAAGTCCGGGCATGCTGTATATGCATCGTCAAGAACATCTGACAGGTACGAGCTTGAGAACTGGGCGCAAATGTACGGGGTGCCAATGGAGAATGTTCGAAAATGGCCGAAAGAGGGGGCCGATGCGCAAGGGGATATTGTTTGCGGCGAACAAGGATGCCGGCTTGTGCTTAATGGGCGGAAAATCGGCTTTTCTTACGAGCCTTATGCTTTGCTTGAGGATTGCGGGTGGGCGGAAATTCTGGTTTCGCGTCATCCGGTCGATAAAAAGGCTTGCAATTCAACGTATATAATCGATCGCTTTGACTTGTCGCGGAAAGGCGTTCATAGCGTAACTATTCAAAAGGGGAACATTTTTATATCCAGCGTCGACAATGCAAGAGGAAAGAGGCCATGGCATGGAACCGCTTCGCGCTGAGCAGAATACTCTAATGATATATTCGCAGGAGGCTTACAAGGCGCCCCTGAATTTCAACCTGACCGGGGTCGTAGATCTGTTCCGGGTAGGCGTCGTTTTCAGGTTTAAGTACGATTTTGCCTTTGCGGCGGTATAGGCGCTTGAGCGTTGCTTCCTGGCCGCCAACGAGGGCGACTACTATCTGGCCATCTTCGGCGGAGCTGCATTTGCGGATAATGACAGTGTCGCGGTCGTTGATGCCAGCCTGCACCATCGAGTCGCCGTCCACGGTCAGGGCGTAGTGCTCGCCAGAACCGAGAAATCCGGTAGGCACGTCGATAGCCTGACCTTCGTCACGCAATGCTTCTATCGGAGTTCCGGCGGCGATGCGCCCATAGAGAGGAATCGGTTCGTGCATTGACGACGATGCATATACACTGTTTATATTTTTTGAATGTTCCGCGATTCTGGAATTGTCTCCGATTGCCGGATGGTAACCTTCGGGAAGTTTTTTTATCTCTAGCGCTCTGGCGCGATGAGGGAGCCTTTCAAGATATCCTCGTTCGACCAGTCCGGTGATCAGGCGGTGAACGCCCGATTTAGATCTCAGCTCAAGAGCGTCTTTCATCTCATCGAATGAAGGGGCAATATCGCCTTCCTTCATTCGTTCGTGAATATAAAGAAGCAAGTCACGTTGCTTTTTTGTGAGCATAATGTCCTTCCCGTTAAAAAGGATTCGATTTGAATCACTATTATGTTCTACTTTAGTTCATGAAATGTGTCAATTTGTTCCGAGCAGATTGCCTATTGCGCCGACTATATCTTCCTGCGAAACAAGCGACTCGCCGACCAGATAGGCTACGAAACCCGCGGCCTGAAGCATTTTGATATCTTCATGAGTTTTTATTCCGCTTTCAGCAACCTTGACGATATCGGACGGGATAAGCATCGCAAGGTCTCTGGAAGTCTGAAGATCGACTTTCAGAGTTTTCAGGTTGCGGTTATTGACGCCGATCATAGTCGGAGCCAGTTCCATGGCCCGTTCAAGTTCAAGGACATCGTGAACTTCGACCAGTACATCGATACCGATATGCTGCGCCAGCTGATGTAATTCCATTGCCTGAGAATCACTTAGCGCCGCCATGATAAGAAGCAGGCAATCAGCGCCCATGGCACGGGATTCGTATACCTGGTACGGATCAATGATAAAATCCTTGCGAAGAACGGGAAGTTTAACTGCCGCTCGCACCTGCTTCAGATCCTCGTCCATGCCTTTGAAGAACGGGTTATCGGTAAGAACGGAAATGCAGCAGGCTCCGGCAAGTTCATAAATCTGCGCTATTCTTACCGGGTCAAAATCCTTGCAGATCAGCCCCTTACTTGGAGAAGCTTTCTTGATTTCCGCTATCAGGGCAGGGTGCATTCTGGTTCCATGACCCCTTATCGCTCTTGAAAAGGGGCGCACGGGATCCGCGGCTCCTGCCATTTGTTCGATCTGGGCCAAAGAAATTATCTGCTTTCTTCCGGCGACATGTTCTTTTTTATAAGAAATGATTTCTTCAAGTATATTCATGCACTTGCCTTGAATAATTAATGTAGTCGTTCAGCAGATCAAACGCCTGGCCGCTATCTATAGCTCTCTCGGCTCTGGCGACACCTTTTATCAAATCTTCCTCGGAGCCGTGAACGGCAAGAACAGCAGCGGCATTTGCCACTACCATACTGCGGTAGGCGCAGTGTTTTCCTTCCAGCACTTCTTTCAGTGCGGCGGCGTTGCAGCCGGCATCGCCACCCTTGATTTCATCGGGGGTTATTTTATCCATACCAAAATTAACAGGTTCCAAAGTAATCTGCGCGATTTCGCCTCTATCGAGGATGGCGACTTCGGTGGGGGCTGTAAGGGTTATTTCGTCGAGGCCGTCGTGACCGTGAACTATCCAGGCGCGCTCGCTGCCCAGATTTTTCAGGGCGATAGCAACAGGCATGACCCATTTTCTGTCAAAAACGCCGATAAGCTGCCGCCGGGTTCCGGCCGGATTGGCGAGCGGGCCAAGCAGATTGAAAATCGTTCTGAACCCAAGCTGGCGGCGAACCGCGACAACATGCTTCATCGCCGAGTGATGCCTAGGCGCCATGAGAAAACAAAAATTAAATTGTCTTAAGGCCTGTTCGAGGCGGGCGGCAGGCATTTCAAGATTGACGCCCAGATGTTCCAGAACGTCGGCGGTGCCGGATTTTGAACTGGAGGCGCGGTTGCCGTGTTTCGCCACCGGAACCCCGCAAGCGGCAGCGACAAAAGCGACAGCTGTAGAGATATTATAAGTGCCCGAGCCGTCGCCTCCGGTACCGCAGCAATCCACAGCGTCGGCAGGGGCGTGGATACGCAATACTTTTTCCCGCATAATTCTGGCGGCTCCGGCAATTTCACCGGAACACTCGCCGCGTTGCGAAAGGCCCATCAGGAAAGCGCCGGTCTGAGCCTCTGACGAGCCACCTTCCATGATGATCTTAATGGCTCCGGCCATTTCTTCTTCTGTCAGGGCAAGGCCTTGCTGGATTTTTTTTAAGTATTCGATCATGAGCTCAGATCAGGTTCAGGAAGTTTTTAAGAATATTATGGCCGTTCTCCGTTGCTATGCTTTCAGGGTGGAACTGAACTCCGCACACAGGGCGCTCTTTATGGTGCAGGCCCATGATAAGGCCGTCGCCGGTCTCGGCAGTAATATCGAGGCATTCCGGCAAGGTATCCCGTTCCACTATCAGTGAATGATAGCGGGTTGCGGAAAACGGACTGGGCAGGCCTTTGAAAAGCGAATTGCCGTTGTGATAGATGCTGGAGATCTTGCCGTGCAACGGAGCCGGGGCGCGGATTACTTTTCCGCCGAAAACCTGCCCCAGAGCCTGATGGCCAAGACAGACTCCAAGCAGAGGCAGGGAGCGGGCAGTAGCGCGAGCGATCATTTCCAGGCAGATACCTGCATGATCCGGATCGCCAGGGCCAGGAGAAATAACAACGGCATCCGGTTTCAGGTTAATAACTTCATCGACAGAGATCCTGTCGTTGCGGTATACAGCAACTTCCTGTCCAAGATCGCCGAAATACTGGACGAGATTAAAAGTGAAACTGTCGTAATTATCGATTAGCACTATCATATATGTTTTATGACCTATGAGCTCGTTGTACGCAACTGTGATTGAGGATAATCTTGATACATGAATACCGGCCCTTCAGCCCGTGAGAGGCTAACTTTCCTAGTCATCGGTGTTGCGATCCTCTTGTTTATCGATCAGATAATGCTTAGAGGAACGCGCCCTTATCTTCAATCCTTCCGGGGCACAATTCCGGATGCCGGGGAAATGCTGCCCGAAAATAATAAAGATGATATTCCCGAAGAGATTCCTCAAATGCCGGAGGAAGAACTGCCGATGCCTCCACCTCCACCGTTTGAAGATTACAGTGAGGAGTTTGATGCACCTGCTCCGGAAGACGAGGATATCGATTCACAGGAAGGCCTCGTTCACGATATCGGTTTCAGCGAGGTAGAGGATTTAAAGTCATCGATACAGTCCATAGATTTCAGTTCGCCTCAATCGCCCGCACCATTTATCAGGTTCATCCCGTCAAGGCCAGATGATATCGCCCAGCCGCTTGTCTGGCAGAAGAATGCCGTAAAAGTGCAGGTACCGCAAGGAATGGCCAAAGTCGCAATTGTTCTGGACGATATGGGAGTGAACGAACAAATGTCCGATGCGGCAATCGATTTGCAAGGCCCGCTTACCCTTGCCTTTCTTCCCTACGCAAAGAGCGGTCGCAAGCTTAGCCGGAAGGCAAGCTCGCGTGGTCATGAACTCATGGTGCACATGCCGATGGAGCCTTTGAATTCAAAGCTTGATGCGGGGCCGGATGCTTTGACCACCGCTTTGAGCAAAGAGGCGTTTCTAAAAATTCTTAAAGACAATCTTGCGGCTTATGAGAATTATGTTGGCATTAACAATCATATGGGAAGCAAACTTACCCAGAATCCGGAAGCCATGGCTTTGGTGATGGAGGAACTGAGGGCCAGAGGGTTGTTATTCGTCGATTCAGTTACAATAGATAGTTCAGTAGCCGGGAAAACCGCAGCCGCCTTTGGGATTGCCAATGTCAGCAGGGATGTTTTCCTTGATCATGATTCGAGTTACGAATCGGTAATGGCGAGTCTGCGGAGAGTGGAAAAAGTCGCTCATCAAAAAGGGGTGGCGGTAGCCATCGGGCATCCGAAAAGGAACACCATTATGGCGCTATATGAATGGTTGCCGACACTGCAGGAGAAAGGCATCGTTCTTGTTCCGGTCAGTTCGGTGGTCATAACGCCTATGATGAATGGCGCCGTTGTAAACGCGAGTTCTCCAACGCCTCTTCCGCGGCCCGAATGATCGCCCTGGCTTTATTGCAGCTTTCCTGATATTCGTTTTCCGGAACGCTGTCGGCGACTATACCGCCGCTGGCCTGCACGATCAGTTTACCGTCTTTGACCAGAGCAGTGCGCAGAGCGATACAGGTATCAAGATCGCCTTCTGCCGAAATGTAACCGACGCATCCTGCATAATAGCTGCGCCTTACCGGTTCCAGTTCGTCAATTATTTCCATGGCCCGGATTTTAGGCGCTCCGCTGACCGTTCCTGCGGGGAAGCCTGCGAACAGGGCGTCGATTGCATCCAGGTCGTCGCGTAATTCACCTTCGACATTCGAGACTATGTGCATGACGTGTGAATAGTATTCGATAATAAACTGTTCGGTTACCTTCATGGTGCCGATCCTGGCGACCCTGCCGACATCGTTTCTGCCGAGATCCACCAGCATCAGGTGCTCGGCCCTTTCTTTGGGATCGGCCAGAAGATCCCCGGCGAGGAAATTGTCTTCCTGCGCGGTTGAGCCTCTTGGACGTGTTCCGGCTATGGGTCTGATTGTAACCTTGCGGTCGCGGACACGAACCATGATCTCGGGGCTGGAGCCGACAAGGGCAAAATCTTCAAGGTTCAGGTGAAAAAGAAACGGGGACGGATTGACACGCCTCAATGCCCGGTAAAGCTCGAAAGAAGGAAGATCGAATGGGGCAGTAAACCGCTGACCGACTACAGCCTGGAAAATTTCTCCAGCGCGGATATATTCGACGGTTTTTTCGACCATTTTATGAAAGTCAGATACTTTCATATTTGATTCTACGGGGAGCGGCAGGGCTATCGCCGACTCGCGGTTATGCTTGCGGATGTCCAGCGCTGTTTCAAGCCGGTCAAATGTATTGTATAGTTTATCGGTAACAACTTTATAGACCTGTCCGGCGGTTAAGCTGCAACTGGAGGCGTGATCGAATACGTGTATTACCAGCAGAACGGTATGCTTGACGTTATCAAAAATAACCATGACCGTTGGCCGGATCATGATGCTGTCCGGGATGCCGATGGTGTCTGGATTAGTGTCTGGAATATTCTCAATCAACCTGATCATGTCGTAACCCAGATAGCCGAACAGGCCGGATTTAGCCATCGGGGGCAAATTCCGGGGCAAGGCGTCGATCTTACTTGATAAGATAAGCGAGCGCAGTGAAGAAACAGGGGTTTCGGTTGTGCTGCGGTCATTTAAAGTGACTTCGCCTCTGGTGCATTTCCAGATTATATCAGGGTCAAGGCCAATGGCTGAATACCTGCCAAGAACCTCGCCCCCCTCAACGGATTCCAGCAGGAAGGCGTAAGGCTCGTTCATGGCAAGTTTCAGGTAAGCCGAAACTGGGGTTTCCATATCGGCTATCACTTCCAGGCAGACGATCTGCGATTTACCCTGATTGAAATTTCTTTCGAATTCAACCGGATCAGGCCGTTTCATATCATGTGCGGCCGTCATTCTTCGCCCTTGCCGCCATAGGCCCTTTGAAGCAGCTCACGATTAATTTGAACCTTGTATCTATCGGCAAGGGATCCCAGATAAGCCTGAAGCAGTTCGTTGGGATATATACGGTGCAATGTCTGTATATACAGTTCAAGATCTTTCTCCCCTGGAGTGGATTTTTCGGGGAAGGATATTTCCCTGATGCGGCCTATCAGCTGTCCTTCGCCGGTTGTGGCATAAGTGAATTCGCCTTCGTCTATTGAAAATAATTTCATTCGGACATTGGCGTCGAAGATCTTTCCCGGTTCAGCATTGCGTTCGATGGTTATATTGCGAAGTTCATAGCCGCTTTCACGGGATATTTCCTGCATTGTCGCTCCTTGCTGGAGACGTGTGATAAGCTCATCGGCTTTTCTTGCTACACTTAGCCTTTGTTCGCGCCTCGTCCATTTTTCAGCCAGTTCTTTTTTAATTTTTTCAAATTCAGTCCACCTTTTCGGCTGGATTTTATCGGTTCGAACTATGGCAAAGCTGCCGTCTGGAAGTTCCTGGACAGGGGATATATCGCCTTCCATCTCAGAAAAGGCGGTTTCCAGAATGTTTGCCTTGCCTTCGGCAAATTCGGCCAGAGGGTTCTTTTGATCAGAAGTCTTGCCAGAGGCATCGACATCCGAAATTTCTATTCTGGTCAGCTGATATTTCTCAATTGCGTCTTCCAGAGTTGCGCCGCCAGCGATCAGGTCGTCCACTTCGCCTGATATTTCGAAAAGCTGATCTGATAAAAGCATTTGCTCCTGTTCCTTGCGGATTGTGTCTTTTACCTTGTCGAACGGGCTAACGGCTGCGGGGATAACGTCCGTCACTTTGATGACATGCCAGCCGAGAGGGGTTTGGACAGGCTCCGCCGTTGTGCCTTTTTCCAGAGAGAAAGCTATATCGGCGATATCCTTGAAAAGACCTTCTTTTTCAAAAACCTCCTCGCCGAGATAATTGTCAGCGGATCCTGTTACTTCGGTCGCTGCGGTTTTAAGCGGCTTGCCAGCAGAGGCTTTTTCGTAAATCTTTCGCGCTAAGTCCTGTTGATCGACAATGACCTGAGCCAGTTTGCGTTTTTCCGGGGCCGTATAAAGTTCTATATTTTCATTATAGACTCGCTCCAGATCTTCAACAGGAATTTCTATATTCCCGGCAATAGTCTCGGGTTTAAGGATTGCCAAAGTGATCGTGCGGCGTTCGGGAATAACGTATTCTTCTTTTACAGCTTCGTAGAAAGTTCTGAGTGTTTCCTCGTCAGGGTTACCGATATTGGCGAAGTCTTTCTCATTTATTTGTATATAGTCGATGATGCGCTTCTCCCGGTCGAATAGATACAAATCTTCGGCAAGGCCCGCAGGAACGACCTGAGCTCCTGAAGTCAGGGCGCCTCTCAATACCGCGTTTGTCATTTCCTGGCGAATGGAGTTTACGAACTGCTTTTCGGAAACGCCCTGCGTTGCAAGGACGCGGTCAAGCGCCTGCTGCGGTGTGGTATTTTCATCCAGTATGGGTTCCATGAGTCGTGCTATTCGCCCGGCGACTTCATCATCTCCGACTTTAATGCCTATGTCGTTCGCAGATCGTGCGAGAAGGCGATCCTGAATTTCGCCGAGCAAAATTTGATCGACATATCCAAGCTGGTAGGCAAGCTGCGGATCGAGACCTTGGCGACGCAGTATAGTGCGAACGTTCATATCGAACTGGCGCAGGCTTATCGATTCGCCAGATATTTTGGCAACATCGGTGGATGATACGCCGCGACGGAAGTAACCGCCTACGTCCATCAGCACGAGTCCGCTTACGCCCATAATTAACAGGCCAAAGAAAACAAATTTAATAATTTGCGAGTGAGCGCCGCTTCGCATTGCCTGAAGCATCAATCCAACCTTTTTTCTAGACTTAAACCAAAGGAAATATAATGATCTGCTGGATTCAGGGCAACAGGCGATTGCAATTAACGTCTCATGGCGTTAAACATCATGCAATTGATTATGAGGAAAACTATGAAAAAGCTGATCGCAGGCAACTGGAAAATGAACGGAACCTACAGCTCCTCTCGCGAGCTGATTAATGGAATCATTACAGAAATCAAGGCGGACACGTCGATGCTGGAGCGATGCGACTTCGTGGTTTGTCCGACCTACCTTCATTTACATCTGGCAGCCGAAATAATAAAAGGCAGCGGCTTGCCTGTCGAGTTTGGCGCTCAGGATTGCGCGGTAACCGAAGACGGCGCCTTCACTGGTGACATTTCAGCAAAGATGCTTAAGGATGCGGGCTGCGGGTATGTGATTCTAGGTCATTCGGAGCGCAGGCAGTATCATAACGAATCCGATGAATTGATTGCTGAAAAGGCCGCTCTTGCCCATAAATATGGTATCAAGACTATTATCTGCATTGGAGAAACGGAAGCAGAGCGTGAGGCGGGCATCGAAAAGAATGTGGTTGGAGATCAGCTGGCGAGTTCGTTGCCAAAATCGGCCAGCCACGAGAATACGGTCATCGCTTATGAACCAGTATGGGCAATAGGCACAGGTAAGACGGCGACACCGAAAGACGTTGCGGAAATGCACAGCTTTATTCGTGCCAAACTTGCCGAACGACTTGAGAAATCCGAACAAATTCGTATTCTATACGGGGGATCGGTCAAGCCTGATAATGCCGCAGAGCTTTTCGCCGTTAATAACGTAGACGGCGCTCTTATTGGCGGCGCTTCACTCAAGACTGAACAATATCTTGCTATAGCCAAATCCTCTCAATAAGCAGATTAGGACAATCATTATGGAAGAAGTCATACTCGTCATTCATTTAATGCTGGCAGTGGCTCTGATAGGACTGGTACTGATACAGCGTTCCGAAGGTGGCGGACTTGGGATCGGCGGCGGCGGGCTTGGACAGTTTGCCGGCGTACGTTCTACAGCCAACGCCCTGACCAGGGCCACGGCGTTCTGCGCGGCGGGCTTCTTTATTACCAGCCTTCTTCTTGCATATCTTGCGGGCACGCATTCCGGCAAGGGGGGGATACTGGAGAACTACAAGGGTGAAGTGCCCGCACATGTATCAATCAAGGGAGATAACGAAGGCGATGACAATCAGGCCGAACCTGCTACGCCTCCGTCAGCACCCATTTCCGATTAGAGCCTTTATGTAATGACAAGATTTATTTTTATCACCGGCGGCGTTGTTTCCTCGTTAGGGAAAGGACTCGCTTCCGCTGCTATCGGAGCATTGTTACAGGCCAGAGGTTTCAAGGTCAGGTGCTGCAAACTTGACCCTTACCTCAACGTCGATCCGGGAACCATGAGTCCATTTCAGCACGGGGAGGTATATGTTACCGATGACGGTGCTGAAACTGATCTTGATCTCGGACATTACGAGCGCTTTACCGGCAGACCGGCGTGTCAGAACGACAATACAACTACGGGCAGGATATACACCAATGTGTTACAGCGGGAACGCAGAGGGGATTATCTCGGTGCCACTGTCCAGGTCATTCCCCATATTACCGATGAAATAAAAAGTTTTATCCGCGAGAAGGACGGAAGCGCCGATTTCGTTCTCTGCGAAATCGGCGGGACTGTCGGCGATATCGAGGGGCTGCCTTTCCTTGAGGCTATACGGCAATTTCATAATGAAGTTGGCAGTCAGCGGGCAATGTTTATACATGCGACACTGCTGCCCTACATTCCGACTGCCGGAGAACTCAAGACCAAACCAACGCAGCACTCTGTCAAGGAACTGATGGGGGCGGGGATAAGGCCCAAAATTCTGTTATGTCGGGCTGACAGGGAAATTAACGAGGATGAGAGAAGAAAAATAGCTCTTTTCTGTAACATCGACTATGAATGCGTAATCCCCGCACTGGATGTAAAGTCGATATACGAAGTTCCGCTAACCTATCATAAAGAGGGGATCGATCATCAGATTCTGCGTTGTTTCAACATGGAATCGGGTGAGCCGGATCTGTCGAGCTGGCAGGAAATCGTGCGGCGCATCAAGGAGCCTGAAGATTATGTGAAGATTGCCATCTGCGGCAAGTATACCAACCTGATGGACAGCTATAAATCTCTCAATGAGGCGCTGACCCATGGGGGTATAGCCAACAAGGTTTCAGTAGAATTAAAATTCATCGAATCGGAAGTTTTTGAAGGGGAGGATCCCGGTTACCATCTCCAGGATTGTAACGGGATACTGGTTCCCGGCGGGTTTGGATCCCGCGGTACCGAAGGGAAGATCAAGGCTGTTCAATTTGCAAGAGAGCATAAAATTCCCTATTTCGGCATATGTTTTGGCATGCAGATGGCGGTTATCGAGGCGGCAAGAAATCTGGCCGGGATGGATAATGCCAATTCAACCGAGTTTGGCGATTGTTCAGAACCGGTTATCGCGATGATGACAGAATGGATGAAGGGCAACGAGCTTCAGGAGCGTATTGCAGGCGGCGATATGGGCGGATCGATGAGGCTCGGGGCTTACGACGCTATTCTCAAGGAAGGGTCAAGGGTAGCAGAGATCTATGGCAAAACCGTAATCAGCGAACGTCACCGGCACCGTTATGAAGTCAATATGAACTACCGTGAGAAACTCGAAGCAACGGGGCTGTCGTTTTCCGGTCTGTCGCCGGATGGCAGGCTGCCGGAAATAATCGAGTATCCTGATCATCCGTGGTTCGTCGGTGTGCAATTCCATCCTGAACTTAAATCCAGACCGTTTGAACCGCATCCGTTATTCGTTTCGTTTATCAAAGCGGCGCTTGAGCAAAGCAGGCTGGTTTAGAGATTGGTTTGTCAAAACAGCGGTTTATTCACTTCGAACAGGATAGGGTGGACAACCTTGATTACCGGCTAGCAAACTCTCCGAAAGCGCGGATGACCTCCATATAGGTATCGCGCTTGAAGGGTACGGCTTTGGTCAGGATGTCGGTTAGATCCACCCATCTCCAAGCCTTGAATTCGAACGAACTATGGGCAAAGATATTTATCTCCTGATCACTGCCGAGAAAGCGCAACGCTACCCAGGTCTGTTCCTGGCCACGATACTGACCATCCCATATTTTTCCAATTAGATAGTCCGGGAGATCATATCTGAGTACCTGATCGTGGATTTTCAATATCTCTACATTTGTAGTGCCGATTTCTTCCTGAAGTTCGCGAAGAACGGCCTGCTCGATGTTTTCTCCAGGATTAATTCCGCCCTGGGGAAGTTGCCATGCGCCTGGATTATCAATTCTTTCGCCAAGGAAAACCTTTCTTTCGGAATTGAAAATCGCCATTCCTACGCAAGGGCGATAGGGAAGTGAATGATAATTATTATTGTCCATGTTGATCCAGCCGCTTCCAGGTCTGAACCGACAACGGGGCAAGAGAAATGTTTTCTTCTCCAAGCGATTTGATCCATTCAGCAGTCGCCTTGAGGCTGGCAGGTACCGGATGCAGAAAGCCGACAGCGTAACCGTGATCCAGAGCTATTTCCCTCAATGCCTGAAGTCTTGCGTTAATAGCTTGCGGATCCAGGTTCTCATCAAGCCAGATGTCGGCATGAACATAAGGGTTTTCTGACGCAAGTGCGACGCTCTGAGGTACGGTCTGGAGTCTGGTGGTGGCATCTGCGTATCCGAGACCTTTCGTAAAAACAGATTTGATGATTTCTTTGGATTCAAGTTCCGATTTGTAGAAAATCGTATTCTTTGTTGCGATAACGCCAGCATACCCGTTGGCCATACCAAGGATGCGGTTCAGTCTCTGGAGATTAATTTCCAAAGCAGTATCGGATAACAAAGTCAGCGGGCCGGTATCGTAGGTTAGCGGATCTCTAGGTTCCAGAGGCAGTCCGAGCCAAATCTCGTGACCGCTGGATCGAGTTTTTTCACCCCATAGATCTAAATCGGCGGCGTAAGGCGAGAGAAGGAAGGTCACTTCTTCGGGCATAGAGGCGATAGCGGATTCGGTCGCTGGAGCAGACAGTCCGATATCAACGACTACCAAAGAGACGACAGCTCTGGAAGCGGCTACGACAGAGGCGTTAAACGGCTTTCTATAGACCTGAAACGAAGTGAGGCCGTCATCTCTGATTGCAGGAATCTTTCCGAGATTGCTTTCAACAAAGAGTCCCGGTACCGGGGCTTTGACCATTCCGTTTTCATATTTTTCAAATGAAGAAATGATTGCGGCGAAATCGATTGATTTTACTGTAGCTAAAGGTTCAACGGGTTCGGCAAGGTCGTCCGGTTTAAGATCATCGACCGGGGCTGGTGTTCTTTCCAGAAGAACGGTAATAGAGTCGAGCTTGCCGGATCTTGCCTGGAGCGTAGCTTCGGCGTTTAACCAGCAGAACAGGGCAAGGATCGCATAAACAAAAAGAAAGAATAACAGGCCGGCAAAGAAAGCTCGCCAGGAGATATAATTCTCCAGTTCGAAGCTTTCTTCTGCCAAAACCTGCTGATCGGACATTTATCGTATTTCTTTCGTAGCGGCTTCGCCAGGTACAGTCTGATCGGCGCCAACCATTCCGGCTACCGGCAGTTCGGGAATTTTGACATTTTCCAGTCTGTCTCCATACATGGAAATGCCTCTAAGCAAGTCTATCGCCCGAAGAAGCTGGTAGTCCTGAATATTTTCTATTTTATCCGCCATATCATCTTCGGATCTAGGCATGTTCTCGGCGCTTTCCTCGGGAATTGCAGGTTGATCTTTTGACTTGTTATTGTCAAGAGCACCGCGCAGATCGGATTCCCGCATACGCTTTTCGTTTACCTGTTCGATTTTGGCAAGTTCAACCTTGATGTCAGGCTCGATACCCTCAGCCTGAATAGACCGGCCGCTTGGGGTGTAATATCTTGCCGTGGTGAGCCGCATTGCGCCGTGGCCCATCAGGGGGATTACAGTCTGGACGGAGCCTTTACCAAAGGATTTTGTGCCCACCAGAAGGGCGCGGCGGTGATCCTGCAATGCTCCGGCAACGATTTCAGAGCCAGAGGCGGAGCCGCCGTTTATCAGGACTATAAGAGGCAGCCCATCGGTCAGGTCGCCTGCTGTGGCGTTGTCGCGCTTGGTATCGCGCTCGTTACGACCTCTTGTCGAGACTATCTCTCCCTTGTCGAGAAATGCATCGGAAACGAGGATTGCTTGATCCAGCAGACCGCCGGGGTTGTTACGCAGATCAATAACGTAGCCGATAATGCGTTCTCCTGCTTTTTCTTTAATATTTTTAATGGCGTCCTTGAGATTGTCGAAAGTGTTCTGATTGAATGTCGTTATGCGAAGATAGCCGATCTGATCATCAAACAGGCGGCTTCTAACCGATTTAATGCGTATAATGTCGCGTACGATGTTGAAGGTCAGAGCTTCTTCGCTGCCTTCTCGGCGCACGGTGATTTCTATCGGTTCGCCAACCGTACCTCGCATTTTATCGACAGCCTCGTTCAAGGTCATGCCCATTACGGTCTCGCCATTGATATGGGTGATGAAATCGCCTGCCTGCACACCTGCTCTGTAAGCGGGGGTATCGTCGATAGGAGAGACGACTTTTACAAAGCCGCTTTCCATAGTCACCTCGATTCCAAGGCCGCCGAACTTACCTTCTGTCTGAACCTGCATCTCTTTAAAATTATTTTCATCCAGATAAGAGGAATGCGGGTCGAGGCTGGAGAGCATGCCATTGATAGCAGTTTTTACAAGTTCGTCATCCCCGACAGGATCAACGTACTGCTCGCGCACTCTTTCGAAAACGTCGCCGAACAGGCTTAGTTGCCGGTATGTCTCGCTGTTGTCATACACAGGTTGGGCGCCTGCGGTGCGTTGCTCCTGCGCGCATGCGGGGAGGGTGATAAGACCTGAAAATGCTAAAGTAATAAGAAGTTGATGAGCTTTCATGAATTAACTTGCCTTCTTTTTCAGTTGCCAAACTTAACCGACGGGTTGACCGGAACTCCATTTTGACGCAACTCATAATAAAGAGCCGCCTGTTGATCTCCCAGCAAGCCGATAGGCTCGCCTTTCTGGATTGTCCTGCCTGCTACTGTATCAATTCTGGCCAATCCTGCAATAAGACTCTGATATTCCTTGTCATGTTCAATTATCACCAATTGTCCAAAGCGTTTGAATGGCCCTGCGAATCTGACTGTTCCCTGCATCGGTGCCACAACAACGCCGCCGGTTCGCGCGTCGATGGTGATGCCGTTGCTGACAGCTCCCAGTTCGTCGTATTCCCCGTAATTAACTTTTATATTGCCTGCGACCGGAAATAGCGCCTTGCCGGGCAAACCAGTCGTGGCTGATATTTTTTGCGGCATCGGACGCGGGGCGGAAATTACCGCTGCCTTTGCCAGTTTTCTGGCTTCTTCCCGCTTTTTGTTTTGCTCGATCTGTTCGACCAGTTCCTGCAGGCTCTGCGCTCTTCTGGCTATCTGACCCAGCAGTTCCTGTTGTTCCTTATGCTCGCCTTGTGTTTTTTCGTACAGGTCTTTGCGCCTGTCGAGCAAAACGGTCATCTTTTCCCTGCGCTCCGCCAGAAGTCTGCTCTCGTCCAGCAATTTCTCCCTGTCCGCATTCAGGGAAGACTGGAGTCTTTTAATCTTGCCCAGATCAGATCGCAAGTTTTCAGCCCGCCCCAGAAGCGAAGGCAATGTACTATTTAGCAACATTGCGCTTTGCGCGATATCCAGCGGGCCCCCAGGTTTTGCGAGCAGGGCCTCGGGCGGGACACGTTTTATCCGTTGCAGGGCGAGTATCAAGTTACCGACGTTACCGTAGTCTGTTTTCAGCTTAGAAAGCAATTTTTCGTGTTCCTGTTCCGCTACTGAAATCTTCTTCTCCAGGTCTCTAAGTCCCTGCTCATTATTTTTCACATCATTTGCGAGAGTGACAAGTTCCTTGCGCGTATCCTCAAGCTCCTTGTTCAGGCTGCCCAGTTTGTGGCGTAAATCCTTTTCCTTCATTTCTTCTCGGGAAATTTGTTCTTTATATCTATCAAGAACCAGAGCTTTACTCTGGGGAATGGGGGCTTCCTGCGCGATAGCGGGCATAGCAGCCGGACTAGCCAGCGCCAGTATTAATGTCGCCACGGTCGTTTTTAGTGATAAGGTCATGGTCTACTTATGGTACGGGTGGCCTGAGAGTATTTGTTGCGCTCTGTAAATTTGCTCCAAAAGCATTACTCTTGCAAGCATGTGAGGCCATGTCTGACGACCAAAAGACAGAAGCATGTCTGCGCGTGCGCGAACCTCATCGGTCAGACCTTCGCTTCCGCCAATGACAAAAACAAGTTTTCTTTTGCCAATATCTTGCAGCCGACTTATTTCGCTGGCAAAAGCTTCGCTTGATAATTCCCTGCCTCTTTCGTCAAGAGCAATGACGTGCATGTCCGCGGACACCATGGAAAGGATTTTGTCCGATTCTTCCTGTTTCTGAATTAGAGGGATTTTTGATTTCGATTCCAGTTCCGAGACTGTCAGAGGCCATCTGATGCGGCCAGTATACTCGTCGTTAAGTTCGGCAAAGTCTGTTTTACGGACTTTGCCTACAGCGATAATTCTAACTTCCAGCATCGGCTTTCCTAACTTGGAAAACCAGATCATACGCGATCGTTAGCTTTCAGGCCAGAGCCTGTGATTTAACAAGATCGAAACCGTTTGGGCGCCACATTTTTTCAATCTTGTAAAATTCCCTTACTTCTGGACGGAAAATATGAACAATTATGTCGCCGGCGTCTAATATCACCCAGTCGCCCTGATTTACCCCTTCAAGACGTATTTCTTTGACGCCCCGGGTTTCCAGTCTCTCTTTAAGTTTTTCGGCTAAGGCTATGACTTGCCTTGTGGAGCGGCCAGTGGCTACTATCATATAGTCGGCAATGGCTGTTTGATCGCGCAAGTCTATGGTTTCGATGCATTCCGCCTTATCTGCGTCAAGCGAGCGCTCGATAAGTTGTCGTAACTCCGATGGGTCTATGTTCCCATTCGACTCAGTGGTTAAAATGGATTCCTCCTTTCAAAAAAGTTGAACATAAAACTTTGTCTCGCGTGCTGCAAGCTACTACCGAAATCGGCTCGGTTTTTCGGGAAATATTTAAATAGGTCTGCTGCGACATATTTAATGCCACCGACCCTCACTTTCACGCGAGAAAAAAATATTCTCCATATGTATTATTCTAGGATGATTTATTCAAACTGGCAAGATCGTGTGTCGAAAACATTTACCGGAACTGTATGCTCCCCGTCTTATGTTGGTTGAGGAAATGTCGATCATTTTCTTTTGCAGTATCCAATATGATCTGCCTGGCTCAAGCGGGTAGGACGAGGCTTTTGACGGATATATATGTTTCCGGCCGCCAAGGAGGCGGACAGGATTGTTTCTGATTACAGAATAAGCGGGGGGGCGGCAGATATGAACCATGGCGATCTCATCCAGAAGATCGCGCCACTTGTACCAGCGATGCAACTGGTGAGCCACATCCATACCTGTAATCCATACAAATTCCGTTGAGGGGTATCTTTTCTTCAGTTCCCTGACCGTGTTAATCGAGCGAATATAATCAAGTCTTTGTTCAATATCGGATACCAGAATTCCCGGGTGACGGGCAATGTCCTTGCACATTTCGAATCTTTGTTTGAAGGGCAGCATTTCCCTGATGCTTTTAAAGGGATTCCGGGGCGTGACCATCCACCAGATGCAGTCAAGACGCAAAGTATGCAGCGCAATCAAGCTGATATGGATATGTCCCTTGTGCGGCGGGTTAAAGGAGCCTCCCAACAGGCCAATGCGCATATTTCTCCAGCGCGGGCTGTCCAGCAGGGTAGGGGGCGACAATATAGATGAAGAAGAAAAAACCATCAGCTGAAAATCAGGGCCTTGTCTGGCCATTGCCTCTGACCAGATATTTATAGGTAGTCAGTTGCTCAACGCCAACAGGCCCTCTGGCGTGCAGTTTACCGGTGGCAATTCCGATCTCTGCGCCCATTCCGAATTCACCGCCATCGGCGAACTGCGTGGATGTGTTATGCATAACTATGCCGCTATCGACATTTTCAAGGAAGAATGAGGCTGCTTTCATATCTTCAGCGATGATTGCATCGGTATGATGCGATCCGAATTTGTTGATATGGGATACCGCAGCCTTAACATCCGGGACAGTGCATACACTCAGCTTGGCGTCCAGATATTCAGTTGTCCAGTCGGCCTCTATCGCTTCGCCAATCTTCTTGTCAAGCATGCGGATTTCCGGTGTTGCGACTATCGAGCAACCGGCATTGAGCAGGGCATCAAGGACTTCGCGGGTGATTTTTGGATCGAGGCTTGCGTCTACAAGCAGAGTTTCTGTGGCTCCGCAGATGCCTGTTCTGCGCATTTTGGCGTTAAGGGTTACCTTTACAGCTTTTTCCGGGTCAGCGCTGCGGTCAAGGTAGGTATGGCAGATTCCATCAAGGTGGGCGAATACCGGCATAGTAGCCTCTTTCATAACCTTCTCGGTCAGTCCCTTGCCGCCTCGGGGAATCATAACATCGATCAGTGAAGAGGCCTGAAGCATAGCCGAAACCGCGGTGCGATCCGATACCGGCACCATACAGACACATCCGGCTGGAAGCCCGTTTTTTACCAGTGCCCCGGTGATCAGACTGTGGAGCGCAAGCGAACTGTTTAGGCTTTCGGAACCGCCGCGCAGTATCACTGCGTTATGCGCCTTAAGACAAAGAGAGGCTGCGTCCACTGTTACGTTAGGACGGGATTCGTAAATCATTCCGAGAACGCCGAGGGGGACGCTGATCTTTTGTATTAGCAGTCCGTTTGGCCTGTTCCATTCCCCTAGAATCCTGCCTACCGGAGAGGGCAGGTTGATTATGCTCTCGACACAGTCGGCCATTGCGGAAATGCGTTCCGGTGTGAGTTTCAGCCGGTCTATCATCGCCGAAGAAAGGTTTTTCGCTTTTGAGCCGGAGAGGTCTTCGCGGTTTGCCAAAATCAGGCGTTCGCTTTCATAGCGGAGCGCATCGGCCAGATCGGCCAGTACGCTATTAATGATTTCGGGCCCGGTGCGGGCGAGTATCGACGAGGCTTCTCTTGCCTCGCGTCCCAGTTCTGCGATCATATCAACAGCAGACAGAAATGTCTGGTTTCGGCCCATGGTTATTCAATTTCCTCAAATGGCTACTGTCGTAACTGAGAAGATATATCTCGAAGAGTATCTTCCACCAGTCCGTTATTCTGGTTCGCATCCAGATGATCGGCGATCAGAATTCTTGCCGCCTTCAGGGCAAGTTCAGCCGCCTGTTCCTGAACGTGACTGACGGCTTCCTGTTGCATGCGGTCAATGCGTTCGATTATCTGTTTTTCGCGCCGCTCCATAGTTGCTTCAAGTTCTGCCTCGGCTTGTGCCTTTATCTTTGCGGCATTTTTTTTGGCATTCTCGATAATCGAGTCGGCTTCTTTCAGAGCATCGCGTTGTTTGCGCTGGTATTGAGCCAGCATTTCCTGTGCCTCTACCCTTAATCCTTCTGCAGTTTCTATTTTCTTTTTAATATCCGTGATCTGTTTGTCAAGCTGGGCGGTAACCGCTTTTCCGCCGAGACGATAGGCGATCGCCACAAATACGACGAAAGACAGGAAGTACCAGAATGTAGTATTTCCAAGAAGATCTTGCATTTCAGATTACGCCTTTTTGTTCTTCTTTGGTCAGTTTTTCGATCAGGGCCAAAGCGCTCTCGTGACTTGCGCCGCGGCCGCCCGATAATTTGGCAATAACGTCTATAGCTACTTCAGCGGCTATATGGTCGATTCTGGCAAGAACCTCGGCCTTGGCTTTTTTGATCCGGGCCTCCGTTGCCGCCATTTCCCTGTCGGTGCGCTCGCGAAAACTTTCGAAAGCACGCATGGCCTTGACGTTCATTGCCATTTCGGTGTCAGTAATCACGCCCACGGCTTCGATTCTTGCTCTTTCAAGACTGCTCTCGTATGCATGCTGGACATCTTCCGCCTCACGAGTCAGGCGGTCTGCCGTGTCGAGATCGCCCTGAATATGGTCGCGTCTGTTTTCGAGGACACCGGATATTACGGGAAGCGTTTTGCGGCTGAAGAAAAGAAACAGGATGAAGAACGTCACTACCAGCCAGAAGATCTGGCTGGCAAACCATGTGGGGTCAAACTGCGGTAGTCCCGGGCCACCAGCCGATTCCGCCCCATGACCGTGTACAGATTCCCCGCTATGATGGGTAGCGGCAAAAGCATTTCCCGCTGCCAGTATCATGGGCATACACAGCTGAAGTAGAATCCGTTTCATTTTCAATGCCGAGTAAGCCCGATCAAACAAAGAGAATAATCAGCGAAACCCCGAGCGAGAAGAGAGCAAGAGCTTCGGTAATAGCGAAACCGAAAACAAGGCTTTTGAACAAGACGCCTTCGATTGAAGGGTTGCGACTGATCGCCTCGTAATAGGTACCAAAAATGCGGCCCAGCGCAAACGCAACTGCGGGAATTGGAAGCAGAGCCAGTGCCGCAGCCAACAGTTTGACAGTTTCCAGATCCATTCTAGTTTTCCTTTATTTCAGGTTAGGTAACATTGGAGGTTTGATTATTTCTTCTTAATATACTCAGTGTCCGATTTCAATGGTGTCTTTCAAATAGGTGCTTGTGAGCATTACGAAAACATAGGCCTGAATAAATGCCACGAACAGTTCGAATGCGATGAGCACGCAATTAAGCAGCATAGTTCCGATTCCGCCCAGAAAACCAAAAAATCCGAGGGTGGCGAGCGAGACGCTGAAACCGGCTACAACCTTGATCATGAGGTGGCCGGCGAACATGTTAATGAATAATCGCATGGAGAGCGTCAGAGGGCGGCTCAGATAAGAGACTATTTCTATCGGCGAGAGAATCGGAAGGATCCAGAACGGGACGCCCGGCGGGAAGAACAGATGCAGGAAGTGGAAGCCGTGATAGACAAAACCGAATACTACCACTGTAAAAAAAACAATCAGGGCAAGTGTTCCTGTGGCTATAATATGACTTGTATATGTAAAGGAGCCAGGAATCAGTCCCAGCAAATTACCCATAAGAACAACAATAAACAATGTGAAGACGAAAGGTATGTATTTCCGGCCTTCCACTCCTGCATTGTCCTGGGTCATGCCGGAAATGAACTGGTAGATCATTTCCGCGGTAACCTGCATTCTGCCAGGAACCAGAGACCTGCGGCGCATGGCTACGCTCAGGAAGACTGTGGAAACGAAGATGGCAATCATCATCCAGAGAGACGAATTCGTGAAATCGATATTGAACCCTGCGACTTCAGGCAGGTCGATTATAGGAGTAATTACGAACTGGTGAATTGGGCCGTGGCTAGGATCGGACACTACTGTTGATCTCCCTCGCTAGAGTCAATATCGTCTTTACCTGTATTTTTTCTTCTTGGCAACCTGGCAGGATCACCTAGAGGCTTTAGCCCGTAGCTTACACGAAAAGCGTTGGTAAGGCCCGTTATTATTCCGATAAACACGAATATTATAAACATCACAGGCTTGCTGCCGAAGAGAACGTCAAGCCAATAACCCAGAACGGCGCCGACTATCAGAGAAGCTATGAGTTCGGTAAGAATCTGCATCCCAAGGCTTGCCTGAGAGTGCTGCCCGTCTGCTTTCTTTCCCGTTTGTTTTTGGCCTTTTGCAGTCAGGATGCGTTGCTTCAGATCATCGATGCTCATTCGGCAGCCTCCAGAAATTCGAAGCTGCCCTGAAGATCTACGGAGACCAGTTGAGAGATGCCTTTTTCGGCCATGGTGACCCCATAGAGGCGATCCATTCTTGCCATTGTGAGCCTATGGTGAGTTATGACCAAAAAGCGGGTTTTTCCTGCTTCGGCTATTTCCTCCAGCAGGTCGCAGAGGCGGTCGACATTGGCGTCGTCCAGCGGCGCATCGATTTCGTCGAGTACGCAAATGGGGGATGGGTTGGTCAGAAACATGGCGAATACCATTGCCGCCGAGGCAAGCGCCTGTTCGCCGCCGGACATCAGGGATATAGACTGCAATGTTTTACCCGGGGGCTGGACAAAGACTTCCAGTCCGGCTTCCAGCGGATCTTCGGCGTCTATCAGCGAGAGATGGGCGTTACCGCCATTGAACAGTCTGGAGAACAAACCGCCGAAGTGGGAATTTACGTGCTCGAACGCGGCCAGCAGTCTTTCCCTTGCCTCGGCGTTGAGCTTGCGGATGCCTTCACGCAGTTCGGCTATCGCCTGGAGCAGGTCGTTTCTTTCGCTTACAAGCTTGGCCAATTCACTTTCAAGTTCGTTGGCTTCGGTCTCGGCACGCAGGTTTACCGGGCCGATGCTCTCGCGCTCCCTGACCAGACGTTCCCGGCGTTCTCGCAGGTCTTCTATATCCTTGTCCGATATTTTTTCTGTTTCAAGACCTGTATGGGCGGCCAGATCCTGAGGCTGCATTTCGAATTTTGCCTCTATGGAGGCGCGGATTTCCTCCAGTCTCTGGTTGCCGGCAGACACGGTGGCCTGAACCGAGGCTCTTTCCTCTCGTATTGCCGCCAAATCGTTTTCAGCTTTCCTGAGCTGTTTTGCCACCTGTCCGGCTTCGTCTTCCTTTTGGGCGAGGTCTCTGGAGAGGCGGTCGCGGCGAGTTTGCGCTTCGGCGATCAATTCCAGCAGCTCCTGGTGTCCTTTGCGTATCTCCTGCGGGCGGCCCTGCAATTCTTCCAGTCTGGCAACAAGCGTGGTTTCGCGTTCCTCCAGTGTCTTGACCCATTCGCGGGAGCGGATAGTACGGTTCTGGAGGTTCACACGTTCGTCGGCAAGAGCGTGCAGGCGCGCCTTGCGCGTTTCCTGACGCTGTTTGCCAAGGTCGCATGACCTTATGGTGGATCTCAGGCTGTCGCGGGTTTCCAGAAGGGAAGACTTTATGCTTTCAATCTTTTCATATTTGTCTTCCACGCCTTCCTTTTCCAGTCTGGCCAGTTCCTCCCGGCTTTGCGAGACGAGGCCGGACAGTCTTTGCTTTTCAGCCTTGTGGTTTTCCAGAGCTTCGGTAAGACGGGCAAGTTCCTTTTCGGAGATTGAACGCTGGTGGATGGCCTTTTCCAGATCACGGCGCAAGCGGGTTATGGATGATTCCAATTTTTCGGCTTCCAGTTTCTCGCTTCTGAGGCGGGACGTGGAATCATCAAGACTTTGACTGTTCTGGTCGTGAAGTTCTTTTGCTTTTATTAGAGATGCCTCAATAGAAGGTATCTTATGATTCAATTCAGCAAGCCGGTTTTTTTGCTGCAACCTGATGGCGTTGCCGTCTATCGAGGATGCCTTGACGTGCAATCCGTCCCAACGCCATAGAGCGCCGTCGCGGCTTACCAGAGACTGTCCAGGTTGTAATGATTTGCGTAGCGTTTCACCGTCTGAAGCGTCGTCTATGACCCCTACCATGAGCATGGCCGGCTTCAGGCATTCCGGTGTGCTTTTGATGGTTTCAGCAAGAGATTTGCACCCCTTGGGGAGTGGCGGCAAAACGACTTCAGAGGGATCCTGCCAGACTTTCGGGGCTGCCGGGTCAATCGAGGCGCTTAACGCGTCGCCCAGTGACTTTGAGAGTGCAGTTTCAAAGCCCTCTATTACAGCTATATCATCGAGTACCTGCCGAAAGCTGTCATCGTTACCTAGTTCAAGAAAACCTTGTATAGTATTGATTTCAGTTAATATATTAGCTTTTACTTTCTCAGCTTCTGCTAAAGCTGACTGGGATGAGGCATGCTCAATACGCAATTCTTCAATATCCGTCTGAAGTTTATCCTGCATCTTCTTGTTATTATTAAGTAACGCTTCGCATTCACTGATTTGACGGCTAAGTTCATCGGGGTTGTTTCCGGTCTTAAGCTCCTGCTGTTTATCCGCCAGAAGTCTTTCGGTTTGAACTTTACGGTTTTCTACGTTCTCAAATTGCGCGGTATGCTGTTTCAACTGCAATGAAACATTTTCCTTGCCGGCGCGGAGGTAAGCGGCTTTTTCCATCATGGTGGAATAGACTTCCTCCATCTGGTTAACCCTGGCTTCAAGTTCGTCCCGGATCTTTTGTTTTTCTTCAAGCTCGGCGGCTTCTTTGTCCTGACTGGTGAGAATCAGTTTCTGTTCATCGTCCATGCGCGCAAGTTGACGCGCATTGTCTTCCTGAGTCTGAATTTCATGTTGCCTGTCGTTGCGCGCCTGTTGCAGCTGGGATGATGTGTCGGCGAGAAGCGTTTCAACCTGCCGAACCTCGTCTTCCATTCTTTGCAGTGCAAGGCGTAGATTCTGAAGTTTTGCAGAAGCGGCGGCGTCCTCCTGGCGGAGTTCAGGAAGAACCCTCGTGACTTCATTTTGCGCCTTGGTAAGATGGACGACGTTAAGAGTACGTACAGCGACGGCACTTTCGATGCCTCCCAGGTCGGAGATGGCTTTTGCCAGTTTTTCCTTAAGGGTTCTCCATTCAAGCCACGCTACTGTTACTTCCATCTGGCGAATCTGGGAGCTGACATTGCGGTAGCGGCTTGCCTGCCTGACCTGTTTCTTGAGTTCGGCAAGCCTTTTCTCCATGCTTCCGGTAATATCGTCCAGCCTGAGAAGATTGCTGTCGGCTGCCTTAAGGCGTAATTCCGCTTCGTGGCGCCTTGCGTACAGGCCGCCGATACCCGCCGATTCCTCAAGCAGAAGCCTGCGTTCCACCGGTCTGGAGCTTATTAGTCGGGTTATCTGGCCCTGAGAGACAAGCGCTGGTGAATTGGAGCCGCTCAAAATATCGGCGAACAATACCTGTACGTCCTGCGCACGGACAACACGGCCGTTTATCCGGTAGGTGGAACCCTGTTCGCGGCTTATCTTTCTTGTTACCTCGATTTCCTCGCAACTGTGATATTGGGGCGGGGCATTTTTACTGGAGTTATCCAGGAGCAGCGACACTTCGGCCAACGACCTTGCGGGCCGCCCTGAAGTCCCGGCGAATATGACATCGTCCATACCCTCGCCGCGCATACGCTTTGCGGAATTCTCTCCCATGACCCATCGCATGGCCTCCACGAGATTCGATTTGCCGCAACCATTCGGGCCGACGATACCCGTCAAGCCTGGCTCAATGTCGAGCTCCGTCCTGTCTACGAATGATTTGAAGCCGCTTAGGCGTAGTTTCTTGAACTGGATCATCTATGGCTTGCTGCCGTTTTCCTGTCCCAGATGTTTTTCAATCGTTTTCATAAATGATTGCACCGACTGATTGCCAATCAGTTTTTCCTGCTTGCCGCCTGCTTCCAGAATGAAGGTCGGCGTTGCATCTATCTGATACTTTTCGGCGGCTTCCTGCATATTTCTAATCATTGCATCTTTAGTCTTTTCTTCTTTTAGACAAGAATCGACCTGGCTTTCTGACATGCCTGCAAGCTTTGCATTCTGCTTCAGCGATAAGAGATAATCTTTACTGTTAAAGGCCCATTCATGCTGCTGGCTGAATAGAAGATCCGTGAAGCTCCAGAAACGTGTGTCCGGCATGCAACGTGCAATCAGTGCAGCGTCGAGGGCAGGCTTGTTCAAAGGGAATTCGGTATACACGTAATACAGTTTACCTGTATCGATGTATCTTGTTTTCAATTCTTGCAGCGTGCCCTTGTGAAAGGCGGCGCAGTGACCGCAGGTCAGCGAGCTGTATTCACGCAGCACAATCTGGGCTGAGGGATCACCCATGGACTTGCTCTCAAAAGCCATCTCTTCCGCATGAGCCACAGCAACTGTTTTTTCGGGGAACGCAAGGTTAACTGCGAGGATTGTGGTAAGCAATGCAACAAAGGCTGCAATAATATAATACTTATTTCCTTTTGTAGAGGACATGGCGGCTCCAATTTTTTCATAATGGTTCCTGATTAAAGCATGGATAATATTATTTCCACGTTTTTGTGACCAGTTATTTATGGTTTTCCACTCAAAAGTAACTAATCGTCAGATGATGTAAAAAACAAGATCTACCCGATCAACGGGCTTGTCCCTGGTGTCAGATCCCAGCGCGCGAATCTCGATACGGCTCGGATCTATTCCTTTTTTGATAAGATAAGCGCGTACCGACAAAGCTCTATTCAAAGATACCCGTCTGGCGCTGCTGACAGTATCGTCAGAGGGGAGAGCAAAAGACCTGATCGAGATCCTGACAGCTTCTTTACCGATCAGGGGGCCAATTCCGAGATCTATAATGGATAAGTTTCTGTCATCAAGATCGGATTCGCCTCGGCGGTATTCAAGAACGACTTTTTCCGGATCAGCTCCTCCGCCGGCATGCAGAAGTTCTTTATTAACCGGGTCTGCGGGCACCGCCGGCATTGCGGGGACATCCCGCTGTGAAGGCTTCGCCATCACTTCGTAGGATGATGGTGGTTTCGGATCATTTTTGACGGCAGACGGAGCAGGTTTTTTTGATGGCGGCTGTTGAGACTTTGCAGTTGATGCCGCGAGCTTGGACGGTTTCCGACCGGGGAGTGGAGGAAGCGCGCGTATATTTGCTTCGATCCTTTTTTCCTGTGGCTTTACAGCGGCGGGTGCCGGGGCGGGTTTTAGTTTGGGGAGTTCTTCTTCCCACTGGCGTTTCACAGGTTCTCCGGCAGGCGGTAAAGTGGTGGTTCTCTTCAGAACGTTCGCCGGAGCTTTGCCGCTTTCCGCGAATGGCGCCTTCAGCAATTCTTCGGAGGTAGGCATTTTCTCCCTCGCCGGTGCGGTGAAGATTACTGGATCCGGTTTTTCCGGTTTGGAAATCTGTGGTTTTTCAGGCAGCGGCTGCCCTGTCAGATGCGGAATCCAGTAAGGGTTATGGGGTCTTGAGAGTACTGGCTTTTCAGGAACCCCGAACATTGGAGGTGGTTGATAGGTATCAAGAACGCTACTGTCAATTTCCACTGAGGGTTTTTTAGCACTATCTGCTTTTGCCGCTGATATATGCACAGCCGCCGCAGCAATAAGGCAAATTAATAGTCCGCCAACTGAATTCCTAGCTTTCATTCCTCGCCGAGCAGCCTGACCAGGCCGTCATGATACATACCGTTCGTCGCAAGTATATTTCCGCTATAGACGGGGTTGGAACGGCCGTCAACTCCTGTTACAAAACCACCGGCTTCTTTTACGATAAGCGCGCCGGCAGCCACGTCCCACGGGTGCAGGTCGTATTCCCAGAAGCCGTCATAGCGGCCCGCAGCTACATAAGACAAATCAAGGGCTGCAGAGCCCATGCGGCGAAAAACGGGAAGTACGGAAGTAATTGTTTCCAGACGTCTTAAATATTTCTTGCGGTCTTTCCTTGCATCGCCGCAAGCGAGAACGGCCTGCTCGCTGCTGTTTCGTCCCGATACCCGCAGACGGCGGTTGCGCATGAATGCTCCGCCTCCTTTTTCCGCCCTGAAAATCTCATCTTTTATAGGATCATACACCAGAGCGGCAATTATTTCGCCACGGCTTTCCAGAGCTATGGAGATTGCCCAGTGAGGAATCCCGTGCAGAAAATTGGTGGTGCCGTCAAGAGGATCGACCAACCAGCGGTTTTCACTGCTTTCGTCTCCGCGAGAGCCGCTTTCCTCCATAAGAAATGCAAAGTCTGGTCGGGCTTTTGAGAGTTCGGTATGAATTATTTCTTCGGCACGGCGGTCTGCGGCGGATACAAAGTCGGCAGGGCCTTTCTTTGATACCTGAAGCTGCTCAACTTCGCCAAAGTCACGTATCAGCGACCTGGCAGCTTTCTCGGCTGCCCTGGTCATAACCGTCATATTTGCAGAAATATAAGCCATCAGTCTTTTGCACGTTCGATGTAGGTGCCGTCCTCGGTTCGAACGACAACCCTTGTGCCGGTTTCGATATGCGGGGGCACCATCACTTTTTCGCCGTTTTCCAGAATTGCGGGCTTGTAGGAAGAAGAAGCGGTCTGACCTCTGACCACTGGCTCTGCCTCGACAACTTCCATTGTTACAGTATCGGGAATTTCGACGTTAAGCGGCTCTTCCTCGAAAGTCTCGACGACGCAAACCATGCCTTCCTGAAGGAAGCGGGCAGGGTAGCCGATAATATCCCTGTTGACCGTAAATTGTTCAAAGCTTTCATTATTCATGAAATGAAATTCATCGCCGTCGGCATACATGTACTGGCAGTCGTGTTGTTCCAGCCGCACTCTTTCAACGGTCTCCTGCGTACGGAAACGGACATTGTCCTTGTTTCCTGTCCGTATATCCCGCATCTCGACCTGAATAACCGAAGCGCCTTTTCCGGGCTGCATAATTTCGTATTTCGTGACGACCATGAGTTTGCCGTTATGCTCCATAACATGTCCGGCCCTGAGTGTTATAGCAGTTACCTTCATCTTTTTCTCGCTTGTCTACCGAGGACACATGTCCCCAGTCTATTCAGGCGTTCTTTTATTTCAGTATCGAGGACTTCGTCAAGCATTGCGGTCAAAGAATCTTCTTCTTCTTTTGATAATCCATAAATTTTATTTGCCGCCTCCCGAACTGGAACATTGGCAGGTATATGAACAAAACGGATCGCAGTAATCCATCTGTCGCCAAAAATCTGATTTATTCTTTCGAGGATCAGCCCTGTCTGATACTGGAGGAGAGCGGCATCCGAGCTTGAGGCTGCAATCTCCAGAATTGCTTCAGGCTTCCTGCTCCCTGCTTTTGGTTTGCGGTAATGGATTTTTACGGGGTTCGCCCTTAAAGCCATATCTTCGCCTGCAATTTCCTTCCAGTACGCCACTACTTTTCCGAGAGCGACGTACTTGCGGCTGAACACCTTGCCGGTCAGAGCCGGCATGCTATTTGAGAGAAGCTTTAGAGACATTATATTTAATGACTATCATTTATAGTGTCAGGAAGACAAGGCTTCTCCTTTAATTTAAATTCATATGCTTTATAAAGTTTGTGGACGTTCGTTAGCCTCGTTATAATAGTAGAAAACTAGCAATGGTATAAGTAGCATGGATTGTCGCAAGTTCTTCCCGGTCTTATTCATCATTCTTATCAGTATTTTTGTTACGTTCATGCCGTCATACGCTTGCGCTGAAGAAGCTATTATTAAAAAGAGGCCTTCCGATTCCCGAAAAGTTGAAGAAACACCCGACGAAGCTAGACTCACCAGAGAAGAAGTTCGCAAGATGGCATTGGAATATGCTAAGGAAAGCTTGCAGAAAGTAGAATATTTTGTTCCTACTATTGATAATTTATCTAAGCTTTATTGGGCCCTCGGAATGTTTAATTTGGATGATATCGGGGCGATTGATTACTATTTAATGATTAATGAATGCCAGATTTATACTGATTATTATCATGACGACTTTGAATGGAAAAATATACTTGAGACTGCCAGGAAATATTTAAAGGATAACAGGTCACAATTCCCAAGAAGATTTTCGTTTATGAAAGAGATAGACCTCGGACGGTACAATTTTAAAACTGAATCATTTTATGTAATTACAGATGATCTGCGTAATGGAACAAGACGTCATGAAATGCGTCTGGGATCTACACTTGACAAGGTATGCGGTTTTTCGGGTAAGGTGCCGGGATATCCCCGAAACCTTAACGTAACACTTAGCAGACCGTTCAGGCTGCAATATGTGCCGATAAGTCCAGAAAAAGCTCAGGATTTTGTTATCCGAACCCGATACCAGCACAGAGAGGATACTGAAACGCTGCGGTCGACGAGTACAATGAGTTTATATGAAAGAAAAGCCTACGTGAGAATCAGGGTGCGTATTTTAAAATTCCTAGGCTATGAAAGAAACTCACAAGGTGAGGAAATTGCCTCAGTCTTCGCAGTCCTTGAAGGATATGACGTGTTTGAAGATCAGGAAGGTGAAAAAATCATCTTTACTACCGGCAACTAGATTCAGTGGATTGAGGCCTTATAATTTCCACGCCTACGGTTTCTGCCCACGGACTGGCTTCGGGTTTGTCTACGCGGATGGTTATCTTAGTAATTCTTTTATCCTCGAGGCAGCGTCTTGCAATTTCTTCTGCAAAACTTTCCGCCAGGCCGAATTGAGAAGAAGAAGCGATTTCACGTGTTTTTTCAATAAGATCTGTATATGAAACTGTAGTCGATATCAGATCTTGAGTAGCCTCTGGCCTTTTTATTTGAGCTTCAATTGAGACGACTACCTTTTGTTTGTCTTTTTGTTCTCTTTCTCTCACACCCAGAAACATTTCCAGATTAAGATTTCTAACATAAATTTTATCCGTTTTGTTTTCCTGCATTTAGAAATCCCTGTTTTGCGTTTCCCGATTGTTCATTATTGGATTGACTGGCGTTTTGTCACTTGTTCGCGCAGTCTTTGCCTTAATGTGTCGATCGGTACATATTCACCGTTTTCCCTATAGTGCCAGAATGTCCAGCCATTACAGGACGGCGCGCCCTGGACGGTTGCGCCGATTTTATGTATCGATCCTTTTCTGGATCCGAGAACGTTGCTTGCTACTATGTTTCCATCGGCATGGACTTTGGCAGTGTATCGGCCTTTGGGGTCTGTAAGCTCTTCTCCCGGATGCAGCAGACCATGTTCGATCAACCATCCGAACGGAATTCGCGGCTCTTCCCTTTTAGAACTAATCTGGACAAGTGTCTCATCTATACAGGGGGTGGTGTTCATCAGGCGTCTGCGAGCAAGTTCCACATACTCAGTTTCTTTTTCAATTCCTATGAAGTTTCGTCCAATTTTTTTGGCTACGGCCCCGGTTGTTCCTGTACCGAAAAACGGATCGAGGACTGTATCGCCAGTTAGCGTCGATGCCAGCAGTACTCTATAAAGCAGGGCTTCAGGTTTCTGTGTCGGATGGGCCTTATGTCCGTCCTTGTCTTTCAGTCGCTCACCTCCGGTGCAGAGCGGTATGAACCAGTCGCTGCGCATCTGAACGTCGTCATTGAGGGCTTTCATTGCGTCATAATTGAAACGATACTTTGATTCCTTTGATTTTGCGGCCCATATGAGAGTTTCATGCGCATTGGTAAACCTGCGCCCCCGGAAGTTTGGCATAGGATTGGTTTTTCGCCAGATTACATCGTTCAGTATCCAGTAGCCAAGATCCTGCAGGATCTTTCCGACACGGAATATATTATGATAGGAGCCGATGACCCACAGTGAACCATCATCTTTCAGCGCATGGCGCGCGGCGTCTAGCCATGCAAATGTAAATTGATCATAACTTTCCAGATCGTCGAAACGATCCCAGGCATCGTCGACTCCATCCACGATAGTGTTGTTAGGTCGCTGCAGTTCACCGCTTAGCTGCAAGTTATACGGAGGGTCAGCAAAAACCACATCCGCGCAGCCCTCAGGCAATGATCTCATCGCCTCGATGCAGTCGCCCTGGATGATTGAATTAATTGGGGATTGAATCGTTTCTTTTTTGCTCATGATATTGACTCATTGAAATTGCGAACTGGAATAATGATTCATTAGCGATTCGCCGTCAAGGGGATTTTGGCGAATCGTATAAGTGAGTCAGTTGCTTGGGATTGTTTCTTAATAAAGAAAATCGAGTCAGATCAGGCTTCTAGCGCGAGATCCAACTCGCCTTGAATTCTCACACTGCCGAATTCGAGGTAATTTCTGACCGGCGCGAAAGAGCGACGATGATGAGTGGTTATGCCTGCGGCTTCTATTCCATCAAGATGCTCTCTCGTGCCGTAGCCTGCATTGGTATTCCAGCCATAGTAGGGGTGGGCTTCATGCAAGCTGGACATCAACCTGTCCCGCCAGACCTTGGCGATGATAGAGGCGGCGGCTATCGAAAGGCATGTCGCATCCCCCTTTATGACCGTTCGAGTATGGCAACCCAGACCTGGAGCAGCATTTCCATCGACAAGCGCAAAGTCAGGAGACAGCGAGAAATCGGCGCACATCTTCTCATAGGCGCGTCGCATAGCCAGCAATGAGGCATGATAGATGTTCAAGCGGTCGATTTCCGCGACGCTTGCCTCTCCGATCCCGTAACTGGCCAGACCGAGAAGGTCGTCGTATATCGCCTCGCGCTGCTCTCGGCCAAGCTGCTTGCTGTCGTTGACCGCCGAGAGGACACGTTTCCGGCGTCGTTCTTCCGGAATATAGGCGCATGCGGCAACTACCGGGCCTGCCAGCGGAGCGCGACCGACTTCATCAATGCCGCAGACAATTCCACTCAGGGATCTCTCAACTGTCCAGCCGGGGCGCTTTCGGGGTGATTTCGCACATACCATACTCTGCTTATGCCCGGTCAGGCAGGAACCATCCAACCTATATGGTGAGAACAGTGGTTTTGTCCTGTGGATAACAGTTCCGGTTGATACTAGCCCAAAGACTTGGAGACAACTTCGTATACGTCCTTTGAAAGGTCGGACATCGAGGCAATATCTTCGAGGACGGCCTTCATTTGATCCTGCCGATCCGGCGTATAACGCCGCCAGTCGCGCAGAGGAGTCAGGAGTCTGGCGGCGATGCCCGGATTAATTCCGTTTAGCTGCTTTACGGCCTCAGCCAGCAAGCGATATCCGCTTCCGTCTGGCGTATGGAAGTTCACCGGATTGTTCATCGCAAAAGCGGAATAGAGCGACCTTACCCGGTTGGGGTTTTTAAGAGTAAAGTTCTTGTGGTTTTTTAGTTCGGTTATCCGATTGACGGTGTCGTCCCTGACAGCTGAAGCCTGAAGCGAAAACCATTTGTCGATAACGAGGGGATAATCGATATATCTTTCCCTGAATTCACCGAAGGCCTGCTCCCAATCAGGAGCGTCGGTTTGGATCATCAGGGACAGGGCGGCAATACGATCAGTCATGTTATCCGCCGACCGCAGCTGGCGTTCGAGCAAACTGACCGGGGGAGAGGCGGGGTCGAATGCCAGATATCCAAGAGCGGTATTCTTCAGAGTTCTTGACGCGATAGCCTCAGGCGAGATGCTGTACTTTCCTGTCTTGTTATTTTCTTCATATACTTTTTCCAGTGAGCTCCGGCAATCGCGTACAATTGCGCCGATCAGGCATTGCCTTGCCTTGTAGATCGCCGCTGGATCAACGACCTTGCGCTCCTGAGCGATTATTGCGATTTCCGGCAGAACAAGCGCTTTGGAGAGGAGCAACTTGTCGGATTTGTTAAAAGCCTGATCCAGAAGCGCGGAATAGGCTTTTACATATTTCGGGCTGACATTCATACCTCCGCCCTGCTCGAAAGCGTCAATCATCCTGCCAATTTGTCTCAAAGCGAGTTTCTGACCGGATTCCCAGCGATTGAAACCGTCTGAATCCCTGATCATCAGAAAACGCAATTCATCGTCGCTCTGGTCAGTTTTCAGGCGAACCGGGGCGGAATAACCACGCAGGATCGATAATACAGGCGGATCGGGGATGTCGTTAAAGATGAATTCGTCACTTTTTTTAACAAGATTTACAGTCTCCGCAGCCATGTCGCGTCCGTCAGGGCCTACCAGACCGATATCGACCGGGATATGCATCGGCTTCTTTACGGGCTGACCGGGGGTGGCGGGAATATGCTGCGAAAGCGACAATCTATACGTATGATTTGTTGTATCGTACTGTCCGCTCGCTTCAAGTTCAGGGGTGCCGGCCTGCTCATACCAAAGGCTGAAGAGGTTCAGATCTGTGTCATTTGCGTCTTCCATGCATTTGATGAAATCCATGCAGGTAACCGCCTGGCCGTCATGGCGATCGAAGTAAAGATCCATGCCTCTGCGGAAACCATCATTGCCCAGAATTCTGGCTATCATGCGGATAACTTCGGCACCTTTTTCATAGACAGTAACTGTATAGAAATTGTTGATTTCTATGTAATTATCAGGGCGAACCGGGTGAGCGAGCGGCCCTGAGTCTTCCGGAAACTGAAAACGACGAAGATGAATTACATCCTCAATCCTTTGAACGGCCCGCGAATTCATATCTGATGAGAATTCCTGATCCCTGAACACGGTCAGCCCTTCTTTCAGGGATAACTGGAACCAGTCGCGGCAGGTAATACGGTTGCCCGTCCAGTTGTGGAAATATTCGTGGGCGACGATGGCTTCTACACGCAGAAAATCGGTGTCGGTGGCAGTTTCAGGGTGAGCAAGAACAGCGGAGGTATTAAATATATTAAGCGATTTATTTTCCATTGCACCCATGTTGAAATCGCTGATTGCGACGATATTGAAGATGTCCAGGTCATACTCCCTGCCAAAGGTATCCTCGTCCCATTTCATCGCTTTTTTTAAGCTTTCCATAGAATGCCAGCACTGGTTCTCGTCACCTTTGCGGCAATAGATATACAGGTCGACTTCGCGTCCCGAGCAAGTGGTAAAGGTATCGTGGATATGTTCAAGTTTGCCGGCAACGAGAGCAAACAGGTAACACGGCTTCGGGAAGGGGTCGTGCCATAACGCGAAATGCCGACCATTTTCGAGGGTTCCGGATTGCTCAAGATTACCATTGGACAGCAATACGGGGTATCTTAGCGCGTCCGCTTCAATGCGGACGGTGAACGTTGACATTATATCCGGGCGATCTGGGAAATAGGTGATCTTCCGGAAACCTTCGGCTTCACACTGTGTACAGTATGTATCGTTTGATACGTATAGCCCTTCGAGAGCCGTATTGTTTGCAGGATAAATAATTGTTTCAATTTCCAGACTAAATGAATTTTCATTTATGCCTTTTATCTTCAGCCCGCTTTCGTCAAGTGCGTATTCGTTTTCCTGTAAGGTTCTTCCGTTTAAAGAGATGCTGGCGAGTTCCAGATCCCTGCCATCAAGAACGAGGATGTCGGCTTCATCAGAAGCCCGGAAATATGCGACCTTGCTCTTGACAATCGTTCGGTCATCGCGGAGCTGGAAGTCCAGATCGACCTTGTCTGCACGATATGCAGGCGGGCGGTAATCTTTAAGGTAAACTGCGCCGGGAATATTTTTTTTCATAGCTGCTATATATTTGTTGGAGGGAGCGTTTTAATACTACTAAAGGGTTGTGAAGGCTACTGTAAACCATTAAATTGTTCTTAAACAATTTATGGAATTATTGTTCAAGGTCAGGCACTGGATGTCTTTTAACATTATTGACCCGATAACCTTGAAGGTCACCAAAGGGCCAGCGGCGCCGACAATAACGCCGGAGATAGTGGCTGTCCTTGACGAAGGCAAACTGGCCATAGTGATTGACAGGGAGTTGGCGGAGATTCCGGCATGGGTAGAACTGCAGATCAGTACGGCTAAATTTACTTTGTTCTACCAGAATGGATCCAGCGAGGAGCTTAATTTTTCAATGCCAAAAGAAGAGCTTGAGGAATTAAGGAACGCAAAAGCGGTAACCATAGTTAGCAATGAAAATGAACGAAAATTGATACAAAGACTTAGATTTGTTATAAAAGATTAACTGAAGAGGGAAATAAGATGAGCGTAAAAATATTTGCCAGCGGAAGAGGCGCAGAAGCCGCCGGAGAAATTGGCTATTCCGCAATTCAGGCGCAGGGCGGGCAAGAAGATACATGTGGGCCGGAGTATTTGTCGAGTATCGAAAATCTGCCTCCCGGAACGCAATTTTTTATAGACGGGCTGGCTCAGGAAGGGCCTGCGGCAAGCCTTAATATCCAGCCGCCCTCGCCAGAAATCTGAGCGGATTTCAGCTTACTCGCTGATTATAGCCATGTCATTGCGGTGCATCATAACGCTACGTCCGGAATAACCGAGCGCGGCTTCAAGATCAGAACTTTTTAAACCGGCTATTTTTCTGGCCTCGACCGAGTTGAACGCAACAAGTCCTATTGCAATATTTTCTCTTCCCGTACTGCAGACAGTTACGGGGTCGCCGCGATCGAACTCGCCTTCAACCTTAACCACACCAATCGGCAGAAGGCTTTTGCCCTCAAGCAACGCTTTTTGGGCTCCGGAATCGATTGTAATAACCCCTGCTGTGCGAATATGGGATTCTATCCAGCGTTTGCGCGCATTCGCGGGGTTGCCCCTGGCTTTAAACCAGGTGCAGCGGGCCTGACTGCTTTCGGAAAGCAGATTGCCCAAAGCATGCTCCTTGCGGCCATCGGCGATCAGGAACGAGGCCCCGGCGTTGGTCGCCAGCCTTGCCGCCTCGATTTTCGAGCGCATTCCGCCGGTGCTTATTCCAGCTGGTGCATCTCCTGCCATATCGAAGTATTTCTTCTCAAGACGCTCAACGAAGGGAATGTGTACGGCATCGGGGTCAATGCCCGGATCAGCCGTATACAGCCCATCGGTCGTGGAGAGAAGGATGACGAGATCAGCTTCGATCATCTGGCCGACGCGAGCTGCAAGGCGGTCGTTGTCGCCGAACCTGATCTCTTCTGTTGCAACGCTGTCATTCTCGTTAATGACCGGAACTATACCGCGTGAGAGCAGGGCATGTATCGTCGCTCTGGCGTTCAGGTGGGAGCGGCGGTTTTCAGTATCGTGCGGAGAGAGAAGAACCTGGGCAATGCTTGTATTATAAGTTTCGAATGCCTTGTGGTAAGCCAGGCATAAATGGATCTGGCCGATAGCGGCGGCGGCCTGTTCCAGTTCCAGGGATATTAACGATCTGGGGGTTTTGCTGCCGATGCCTAAAGGTTTTCTGCCAAGCGCTATGGCTCCGGAGGTAACTATGACGATTTCATGTCTGCTAGCCATCAGCGACGAGATATCTTCAGCAAGAGCCGCAAGCCACTTTTCTCTTGGCAGTCCTCCTTCCGTGACCAGCGCGGAACCGATCTTGATCACTATGCGCCTGCAATCCCTTACAAGCCCGGAGACGTGTTTATTCCTGCTCATCCTCTTTGCGCCTCTCCTTTAGCCGCATTTCGCGCACTATAGTGCCTGTCCGGTAGAGAACCGGATCAATATTTTTTCCTGTTGCAGCGGATATTACGATTACTTCTTTCCCGGCGGCATCTTCCAGATTTTTTGCCTGAAAAGAAGACAGATCATCCCCCAGAGCGTCCGATTTGTTTAGAGCCAGAATTTCCGGTTTCGCCGAGAGACCATGACCATATTGTTCGAGTTCGTTACGGATCGTTCTATAGGCCTGAGCCACGTCATCCTGCGTGCCGTCCACAATATGAATTAGTACCGCGGTTCTCTCCACGTGCCCCAGAAACCGGTCTCCAAGGCCCTGACCCAAATGCGCGCCCTCGATCAGCCCGGGGATATCTGCGAGCACGAAATCGTATTCGCCCTTGCGGACGACGCCGAGGTTGGGGTGCAAGGTTGTGAACGGGTAGTCGGCTATCTTCGGTTTTGCCTGCGATACCGCCGAGAGAAAAGTAGATTTTCCCGCATTGGGCAGGCCGACAAGTCCGGCGTCAGCCAGCAGTTTCAGGCGGAGCCATACGCCAATTTCCTGACCCGGCCATCCGGGAGTGGCCTTGCGGGGGGCCTGATTGGTGGAGCTTTTGTAATGGGCATTGCCGAAGCCGCCGTCACCGCCTTTTAAGAAGACGATACTCTGACTGCCGTCCGTAAGATCGGCCAGAATAGTTTCCTGATCCTCGGCAAGTATCTGGGTTCCGGCAGGGACATTGATGATGCAGTCATCTCCGCCGGCTCCGCTTTTGTTCCTTCCGCTGCCCGGTCTTCCGTTCTGAGCCTTGAAGTGTTGCTGGTAGCGGAAATCTATCAAAGTATTGAGAGTGTCGCATACCTGGAAAATGACGTCTCCTCCGCGGCCGCCATTGCCGCCATCGGGGCCACCGAACTCAATGAATTTTTCGCGACGGAATGATACGCAGCCAGCGCCACCGTCTCCGCTTTTCAAGTAAATTTTAGCCTGATCGAGAAATTTCATTTTCATTCTTCCGGTTATAAAAAAGCCCGCTTCGCGAGCGGGCCTTCGTGTATTATGCTTTAAGGCCTACTCGGCAGCGAGAAGGTCGTTGGCTGGGATTACGCTAACATAGGACTTGCCGCCGCGACCGCATTTAAACTGCACCTGACCGTCTACCAGCGCGAAAAGTGTGTGATCCTTGCCAAGGCCAACGTTGCGGCCTGCATAGTATTTGGTGCCGCGTTGACGAACAATGATGTTACCGGAGAGAATAAGTTCTCCGCCATAGCGTTTTACGCCAAGACGGCGCCCGGCTGTGTCGCGACCGTTTCTGGAGCTGCCACCGGCTTTTTTGTGTGCCATTTATTGTTCCTCCTTAAAGGTGATCAAGCCGCTTTGATTTCAGTTATCTCAAGCACGGTCAGGTTTTGGCGGTGACCGGCCTTGCGGCGGTAATTTTTGCGGCGCTTTTTCTTGAAAACCAAAATTTTCGGAGCGCGAATGTGATCGACGACCTTCGCGACTACTTTTGCCCCGCTGACTACAGGAGCGCCAACTTTCGTGTCCTTGCCGTCATTGACAAGCAGGACATCATTGATATCCAGGCTTTCGCCAGCTTCGGCGTCGAGCTTCTCGACTTTGATTTTCGAGCTTTTTGTTACTTTGTACTGCTTTCCGCCGGTGCGAATAATTGCAAACATTTTTCGTATTCCATTGCTATAGTGAAGCAGGCTGGCAATATACACACCTGCCGGTTCCTGTCAAGTAAAACAGATAGAGTTATTTATGACGAGAATCTAACACAACAGGGGCTATCATGTCTTGTATTATTCTTCGGCTAAGTTCTCCGCGTTGTCTGTAAACGATACGGCCATCAAGGATTACAAGGGTTTCAGGCACCCCTGAAACATTCCATGTGGATAACTTCACGCCATACGTATCCATGCCGATCCATATATACGGATTACCGTTCCTTTCAAGGAAAGCGGCGGCTTTCATACGGTCGTCCTTCCATGCTACGCCCGTCAGTTCTATCTGCCATTTTTCGGCCATTTCAACAAGAAGCGGCATCTCGACAGCGCAAGTCTCGCACCATGAAGCGAAAATATTGATTATCTGCAAGCCTTTTTGTTTCGGTAAGACGCGAGACGGTGAATCATCAAGAGCGGCAATTTCCAGGAGCGGGAGTGTTTTTTCAGTTTCATTTTTAGGATAAAAATCAACGGCAAGCGCCAGAATGGCAATAAAAACTATCGAAACGATATAGGCCGGTTTAATCATTTGCATAGACATGAAGGCTGGTCTCCGCCGCCGGTAGTAAATCCAATCCCAGATACATGAAAGCTGTCAGAAACAGGGCAGAAGAGAGCAGGGTCGCTCCATACCGGGACTTGCGCCACAGGTTAGGCATGTGCCTGTAAGAGGCGATGAGTAGCCACTGCGAGAGCGCAAAGCTCTCCTTCAAGTCCCAACTCCACCACGATCCCCATGCCTGATGTGCCCAGACCGAGCCGAGGCAGAGACCGAGCGCAAGAAATAAAAATGATCCTGACGACAGGCTGTCGGCCAGTGAAATCAATCTTTCCTTTCCCATAATAAGATAGGCAAAGGCCAGGGCGCCTGACAGCGTGACATAGGCGTAGCCGGTAAAATACGCGCAGACATGAGGCACAAACCAAATGCTTTGCAAAGCCGCCGGCATTTCAGATGCCCCGAAGCCGTCAAGAATAAGAATTGTGTATAACAGAATCATCGCAGAAATCGCTGACGCGAAAGCAGGGATAGGACAATTATCGTAAATTGCAGCTGAAAGATATCCGACTATTCCAAGGCACAATGCCAGCAGTGTCAGTGTTTCAGATAAATTTCGAAAAGGCGGGCGTGCCAGATCATGCCAGGAAAAAACGATATAAACGCCGACTATGATTATAGCCGTGATTCCAACTGCTTGTCCGATCTTATTAATCTTGAAAATTAATAAGATCACGGCTATTGCATGGGCAAGGGCCGCAGCTGCTGGCAAAGCTAACGGCCACATTTTTTTATTTTGGCTTGCATGATAAAGGATACCAGTATTCCGCTCAGGAAAAGAAGCATGCCGAAAGCAGCAGTGCTGAACCCCGGCGAGCAATTCACGTAGTATTCGGTATGCCCAGGATCTTGGATAGCGCCGCGAAGTTTTACCACATGACAATTCCTGATCAAATCCGTCTGCCCGGCGAGTTTCCTGTGAGGCCCATGGGTAACGGCAAAAATACGGCTTTCTCCGCCATTTGAGAGCGTGTACGTGCCTTCACGACTAAAGGCAGTTCCCAGCGCGGCAGCTACTAAAATAAATAATATCCCCGTGTGAGCAGCAACTTTTGAAAAAAAAGCAATCATGGCCTTGTCATGGTTTCTTAATTCTTCTACAACGGCAAGCACCTGCTGTGCTGCCAGAAGACCGAGAAGGCCGCTAAAATAGTACGTCCGGTGAACAGAGAGTATATGCGGATCCGGGCCAGGCGGTATCAACGCCCCTGCCAGAATCATCAGAGCAAGCAGCAGCAATATGCCCGAGGCGGTTTTGCTTGAGGTCAGGCTCATCATAAGGTCTTTATTGCACAAACCAGCAGCGATAGCGGAAAACGCCACCACTGCTCCATAGGCAGATATGACAAATTGATACTCATGCCAGCCCAATCGGGGCATGGTTGCATGAAGGAAAATTCCGGTTAGTACAGGGCAGGCCAATACCAATATGTATAACGCCTGTGATGGTAATCCTTCCGAAATTGAACTTTCAATCTTCTTCATGAGCTCGCCCATCCTGCTTTCCTGCATATTGACATCGATCAATCCTGACAGGACAATAGGCATTAAATCTGAGTAGAGCAAAATCTAAATGTCCCCTATCAAACTGCTTCCGTTAACAATTCTGACAATATTTATGCCTGGTATAGCCTTTGCCTCCACCGGAGAAATCTTGTCATCGCGCCCTACAGTCGAAGCTCTTCGCACTCATCCAGGGGGCATTTTATGTCTTGCTTTATTCATATTTTCGTACCTTGTGGTTTTGTCAGAAGAACATCATCATTTAAGAAAATCAAAACCGGTTATGCTGGGGGCCGGCCTGATCTGGGTTATTATTGCCATTATTTCACCCGAATACGGGGTTTCGCACGAACAACTCAGGGCCGCTATTTTCCACGGTCTAGACGAATATGCGAGCCTGCTGCTGTTTCTTATGTCTGCAATGACCTTTATCTCAGCGCTTCAGGAAAGGCAGGTCTTCGCAGCGCTGCGTTCGCGGCTGGTGCGGGCCGGATTGAATACGCGCCAGCTTTTTGTGGCCACTGGCACTGTCGCGTTCTGCCTGTCGCCGATAGCGGACAATCTGACTACATCGCTTGTACTTGGAGCGGTGATTATGGCAGTGGGCGGCAACGATCCCAAATTCGTAGCTATGGCCTGCATTAATGTTGTCAATGCCGCGAACGCGGGTGGAGCTTTCAGCCCTTTTGGCGACATTACCACTCTTATGGTCTGGCAGGCTGGTCACGTAGATTTTTTCAGTTTTTTTAAACTATTCCTGCCTTCACTGGTTTGTTTTCTTGTCCCCCTTTCGATCATGTATCCTTTCGTTCCGAAAGGCATGCCGTGGAGCATGAAAGAATCAGTGCGTATGAAAAGGGGCGCCAAGTTTATTATTCTGCTCGGACTGGCAACCATCGGCATGGCTGTTTCATTCGAACAAATATTGGGATTGCCGCCGTTTCTCGGGATGATGACGGGATTGTCACTGCTTATGTTTACTGCATATGTTTTAAGAAATACCGGAAGGGGTGTTGACAAGGATTTCGATATTCTCGAAACGGTGGCAAGCGCAGAATGGGATACGCTTTTATTCTTTTTCGGTGTTATCTTCAGCGTTGGAGGACTGGCTTTTCTGGGTTATCTGGAATGGTCGTCACAGGTCATGTATCAGGACTGGGGGCCGACAGTTACCAATATTGCGCTTGGCACAGTTTCAGCAGTAGTCGACAATATTCCGGTGATGTTCGCTGTACTTGGAATGAATCCGGAAATGGATACATCTCAATGGCTGCTGATCACATTAACTTCAGGCATTGGCGGAAGCATGCTGTCTATCGGCTCTGCGGCCGGGGTTGCACTTATGGGCGTGGCTCGCGGGCAGTATACTTTTCTAAAACATTTAAAATGGACGCCGGTGATCATTCTGGGTTTCGCGGCGTCTATTGCAACTCATATCTGGATTAATATGTAATGGACACAAGCATCACCGATCCGGCCGGCAAGCTGCATATTCAGGCAAAGGCGTTCGAGATGCTCGCCGAAAGCAGTGATAATGTCGTCGGGTATTTCATGAGCGGATCATATGGCATGGGGTTTACTCATGGAAGACGAAATCTCGATCCGGTATTCATAGTAAAAAGCGGGAAGAAAAAAGCTCTTGAAAAGGAACTGTCAGGCATAGGTCTTGATCTTTCCAACTGCGAAATCACGATTTACACCCATTCAGAATTTAAATCGCTTGATTTATCGGGTACCAGCGGGATGGGCTCTACACGCTATGACTATGTCCATGCCAGAGCGGCAGTTGACAAGACAGGGGATATTCAGTCAGCCATGGACAAGCTCGGGCGTTTATCCGAAAAGGAGCGCATATTCTTTGGCGAGGGTTATCTTGACGCATATATCACCGGCTTCTACCGTTCTTTGCGGGCGTCAAGAGAGAACTGGCAACTGGCGCCACATCTGGAAGCGTCACGCTCGATAATAAATGCAATTGATTTCATTTTTGCTTCTGAAGGGCGTATTACGCCATATCCCAAATATCTTGAATGGGAGCTTAATCATCATCCTGTTGATTTCATGCTTTCGGCCGAGTACATGCTGAAACTGATGGGGTCGATTCTAAGTAACATCGATGCGCGCGCGCAGACGATCCTTTTCGATGCGATAAGCATAAAGGCGCGCAGTTATGGTTTCGGCCATATTATCGACAAATGGGCCAGAAAACCGGAAGAGCAGGCACGACAATTCCGCTGATTAAAAGACGAACCTGACGAAATTGTAGATACTAAGCAGGGCCACCAGCGTTCCTACCAGAATCATGAACGGTTTGGGCGGAAACTTCTTGCAAAACCATGCGCCAATTGGAGCCGCGATCACGCCACCGAGAGCAAGGCCAAGTATTACGTTCACATGCGTAAAGCCGAGAGTAACCAGAAAAGTTACCGAGGCGGCCGTTGTTACGAAGAATTCCACTGCGTTGACACTGCCTATGGCTGTACGGATGTTATTGCCGCGTACAATAAGGTTGGAGGCGACAATAGGCCCCCATCCACCTCCTCCGATTGCATCGACGAACGCGCCGAAAAATCCCAGGGGGATAATATGCCTTGTTACCTCTTTGGGCGGGAAATCCTTGAACGCCTTAAAGATTATCACAAGGCCGATGATGAAAAGATAAATTGCAAAAAAAGGTTTGATAACATCGCCGTCAATAGTAGTGAGTATATAAGCCCCCAGAATCGCACCGATTACGCCTGGAATCAGAAGTCTGCGGAAAAGGTTTTTGTCTATATTGCCGAATGCCCTGTGGGATATGGCGGAGGCACCAGTTGAGAAACATTCGGCTGCGTGAACAGTTGCGCTTACTGTGGCCGGGGGCAAGCCGAGCCCCAGAAGAATGCTCGACGCCGTAACCCCATAGGCCATTCCAAGCGAACCATCAATAAGCTGGGCCGCAAAACCTGCGAGAACAAACAATAAGAATTCTTCCATTCATTGCTTCCTGCAAATAATTATAAGCATGAATCAGAAAATAGAAATCTGTTTTGACGCAACTTGTAGCTGAAGTGGCGGACGGGGTGAGATTCGAACTCACGGGGGGCGTGAACCCCCGCCGGTTTTCAAGACCGGTGCAATCAACCGCTCTGCCACCCGTCCGCAAGAGATTTTTCAGAGTATTTTAATAGCTGTTTTGACGGTGCCGTGTAAAGAACTAGATTTCATTCCGCTTAAGCTTGCACCGGATTTGAAACTGCCTTACTCGTAAATTCAGTCTGATTTCCATGGGGGGCGCATGAATCAAAGTCGGGTACTGTTTTTTGCATTATTGATGAACTTCATTTCTATGAACCCGGCAATGGCGGGTGTTCCTTTCGAGGAATGGCTGCAACATTTCAGGCAGGAAGCTCTGGCTAGCGGGATTTCCGGAAAAACCGTATCAGAGGCGCTAAGCGGCATTTCGCCATTGCAGCGCGTCATCGAGCTGGACAGGTCGCAGCCCGAAAAAAAACTTACATTTTCCGAATACAGAAGCAGGGTGATCAATGATCGCCGGATCAGGCAGGGGAAAGAGATGCTTTCGCGGCATGCGCAAATCCTTTCCCAAGTGGAAAAGGAATACGGGGTTCCTGCAAAATTTATTGTCGCGCTCTGGGGGATCGAGACCAGTTACGGCGAGAATACCGGCGGCTTCAAGGTAGTTCCAGCACTGGCCACTCTTGCCTGGGAAGGCAGAAGGGGGGAATTTTTTAAAAGCGAACTTATAAACGCTCTTCGCATTATCGATCAGGGCCATATCGGAGCTGCAGACATGAAAGGCTCGTGGGCCGGGGCTATGGGACAAAACCAGTTTATGCCTTCGAGTTTTTACAGATTTGCTGTGGACTACAATAACGACGGTCGCAAGGATATCTGGAAAACCGAAGCTGATGTATTTGCGTCAACAGCCAACTACCTGAGCAGGAACGGATGGATCGCAGACCAGAAATGGGGGAGGTTTGTAATTCTTCCCTCCGGCTTCAATACGGATATGGCCGGTCTGGACAAGAAGATGCTTATTGCCGAATGGAACCGGATCGGGGTGCGTTTGCCGGACAACTCTCCTCTGCCGACAGCTTCGGGAATGGAGGCCTCTCTGATACTGCCTGATGGTGTAGGCGGCCAGGCTTTTCTGGTGTATGATAATTATCGGGTTATTATGACATGGAACAAATCACTTTACTTCGCTACTTCTGTCGGCCTTCTGGCGGATGCTATATCAAGATGAACAAGATGAACTAACGATATGCGTTTTCTATTATCCGTCTTACTTCTTCTAGCCCTTTGTGCCTGCACCGAAGCCCAGCTTGGAGCTCATGTCGCCAAGCAGTTAAGTGCGCCCAAGCAGCAGGGGTACTTTAAGGTCGGCACCCCATATGTTGTCGAAGGAAAGCGCTATTATCCTCAAGAATCCTATGATCTGGTGGAAACCGGGATAGCTTCCTGGTACGGTAGCGAATTTCATGGCAAGAGGACTGCCAACGGCGAAATATTCAATTGCCGGGAACTGACAGGGGCGCACAGAACCTTGCAACTGCCTTCACTGGTACGGGTCACCAATCTGGAGAACGGCAGGTCGCTTGTCGTCAGGGTCAATGATCGCGGGCCTTACAAAAGGGGACGTATCATTGATCTTTCAGAAAAGGCTGCCGAATTGCTTGGATTTAAGGCAAATGGAACAGCAAGGGTCAAGCTTCAGGTGTTAAACCGGGAAAGCAAGGCTATCGCCGAAGCGGCGCGGCGCGGCATCGACACCAGAGGAGTGGAAGTGGCCATGAACGAGGGAAGGCCTTATCCTGCGCCGCCCGCCGATACTGGAATTCAGCAGGCTTCATTCGAGGCCGCCGGCACCAGAAGTGTCCAGCCTGTCTCATCAGAGCCTTTGCCGCTGACCGGACATATAGAAAAAGGCGTGTTTCTGCCAGACCCTGTTGTATCGCAAATGCCGATTCAGCCAACAAGCCTTTTTATTCAGGCGGGAGCCTTTACTATCAAAGAAAATGCGCTTAAATACGCGTCCAGTCTATCCCGCTTCGGGGCGGCTCAAATCTATCCGGTCAATATTAAGGGCGTTCAGTTTTACAGGGTCAGAATCGGGCCTTTCCAGCAGGTGGAACAAGCCGACGGGATTCTCGCGCGCATGGCCACGGAGCAATTCAACGACGCTATCATAGTGGTTGACTAGTTTTTTGCGCTCAGGAGTTGACGCAGTCTGTTCAACCCTGTTTTACTACCCTTTACCGTACATACATCCAACCTGGCAGTGACAAAATATGCTTTTATCACGGAATTTAATAATCACAGTTTTCATTCTTTTTACCTGCCTTCAGCCTGCTGCGGCGCAAGTTCAGCAGAATGCAACATCGGCCAAACAGGCAATTCTAATCGACTATGAAACCGGCACCATACTGCTTGAGAAGAACGCCGATGAAAGAATGCCGACTTCGTCGATGAGCAAGATTATGACGATGCTTCTGGTGTTCGATGCTCTGAAGTCCGGCAGGCTGTCGCTGGATACCGAGTTGCCTGTTTCAGAAAAAGCCTGGAGGATGCAGGGTTCGAAAATGTTTGTCGAAGTAGGTCGCACGGTAAGAGTGGAGGATCTGATTCATGGCGTGTTGGTACAGTCAGGGAACGACGCCACTATCGTATTAGCCGAAGGTCTTGCGGGTACGGAAGAAGCTTTCTCAGAGGCGATGACAGCAAAGGCGAAGAAACTCGGCATGAAAAACAGCAATTTCACCAATGCCAGCGGCTGGCCTGACGAAAATCATTATTCATCGGCTCGCGACCTTTCGATTCTTGCACGCCATGTTATTCACGAATATCCGGAATATTTCCCCTATTTTTCGGTAACCGAATTTACCTTTAGCGCGATTAAACAGCGTAACCGCAATCCTCTCCTGTACCGGAACATCGGTGCCGATGGCATGAAGACCGGGCACACCGAAGCAGGCGGCTACGGTCTTGTGGGAACCGGAACCAAGAACGGCAGAAGAGTCATCCTGGTGGTAAATGGTATCAGCGATGACAAGGAAAGAGCCAATGAAGCCTCACGGCTTCTCGATTGGGGACTTAGCGGTTTTGCTAACGTCAAGCTTGCGGCGGCGGGCGAAACTATAACCAAAGCAAAAGTGGTACTGGGTAAGAGCAGTCAAGCTCCGTTGACAGTAAGCAGTGATCTGGCCGTCACCGTACCGGCGCTCAAGACCGACGAGGTCAGGTTGACCGCTAATTACAAAAAGCCTTTGGTTGCGCCGTTAATCAGGGGGCAGGAAGTGGGCACCCTCATAGTGGAAGTTCCGAATATGGAGGCGATGAATATTCCTTTGGTTGTTGCTTCTGACATTCCTCAAAAAGCGTTTTTCCCTCGGACATTGGCAAAGGCTCACCTGTTCTTTTTCGGCTCAGGGAAATGAAAAAAAGGACTGGTTATTTTATTACCTTTGAAGGTGGAGAAGGGAGCGGAAAAAGCTCACAGATCAGGCTTTTGGCCGAAAGCCTGATGGAGTGCGGGCATGAGGTGATCACCACACGCGAGCCGGGAGGAACCAGAGAAGCAGAGAGAATTCGCGAACTGCTGGTTCAGCGGGATGGCGGTAACTGGTCGGAAACTGCCGAATGTCTTTTGTTTTTTGCCGCCAGAAACATGCATGTCAGAGATTTGATTGCACCCGCGATTGCTGATGGAAAAATTGTGATTTGCGACCGCTTCACGGATTCTACCAGAGCTTATCAGAGCTACGGACACGGCTTTCCTCTCTCGACGCTTGAAGCGATCAAGCTGGCCGCAATTGGAGAGTTTGAGCCTGATCTTACCCTAATCCTGGATATAGACCCTCGATCAGGGATTGAGCGATCGAACAGAAGAAACAGCGGAGATTCGCAAGGGCAGGGAGGCAAGACCGAAGACAGGTTCGAAAGACTGGAGATATCTTTTCATCAGCGGCTCAGGGATGGTTATCTTGATATATCAAAAAATAATCCGGAACGATGCGTGGTGATAGATGCCAGCCGCAGCATCGAAGAGCTTCACGAAGAGATCAAACGGATAGTCCTCGCCCGAATTTGCAGCTAATATCCCTTTAAGATGAGCGAGTACAACGAAGACGACGATTTTTTTGATGATCTGCCGGTGAAAGAAGCACCGGCGAGTTTGTGCCGTCCCAGAGAAATGTCATTTCTTTATGGTCACGAAAAAATCGAAGATAATCTGGTCGATCTGTTCAGCCGCAGAATATTGCCGCATGCCGTCATCTTCGCCGGGCCCAGAGGTATTGGAAAGGCTACGGCGGCTTTCAGGCTGGCAAGGTTTTTACTGTCAGGCGGGAAGGGTAGAGGGGACGGTCTGGCCGTCCCGCCGCAGGACAAGGTGTTTCATCAGGTAGCAGCTTCGGGTCATCCGGATCTGCTTGGCATCGAAAAACCGGAAGACAAAAATACCCTGCCCGTTGAAGAAGCGCGCAAGGTGGCGCCATTCCTGAGGTTGACCTCATCGGGCGGCGGATGGCGCGTGGCGATAGTCGACGATGCCGATACTATGAACCGTAATGCGCAAAATGCTTTGCTGAAAATTTTAGAAGAACCGCCACCTGACGCCTTGCTTATTCTTATCGCGCACAGGCCGGGGGCGCTTGTGCCCACTATCAGGTCGCGATGCAGAATGTTCACTTTCCGCAGACTGGATAACGGAAACATGCTCAAGGTTCTGAACCATTCAGACCGGTTCAGGGAACTTGAACCCTCAGCTCGGCAAAGCCTGATGGAACTTGCGGGCGGCAGTCCAGGAATAGCGTTGCAGTATCTGGAAAACGGATCGATTGAAGTTTATGAAACTGCCATGGATATTATTAATGCCACTTCTCGAACCTCGTGGGCGAGAGTCCATCAACTGGCAGACACTCTTGCTTCCGGCGGCAATGATAAAGTCTATCTGGATTTTCAGAACTTGCTTGTTTCCCGGTTGCAGGCGACAGCAAAAGCACGCGCTACCGGACGGGATGAGGGCCGGAGGCCATTATTGCCCGATTGTTCTCTTGCGGATATCGTGAAAATTTGTGAAAACCTTGAACAGTATTTCGTTCAGGCCAATACAGCCAATCTCGACAAGAGGCAGGTCGTGCTTGGCGCAATGTCAATTCTCAGGAAGATGAAAGAAAAATGACAAAGAATTTTTATATTACCACCCCGATCTATTACGTAAACGGGGATCCTCATATCGGGCATGTGTATACATCGGTCGCGTGTGATGCGATGGCCCGTTTCAAGCGTCTTGATGGCTATAACGTCAAATTCCTCACCGGAACCGACGAGCATGGGCAAAAAGTCGCGCAGTCGGCACGCGACAAAGGCATGAGTCCGCAGGCATTCACCGACGAGGTAGCCGAAAAATTCAAGAATGTTCTGCCTCTGATGAATGTTTCCAACGACGACTTCATTCGCACGACAGAAGCCCGCCACAAGGCCGCTTGCCAGGAGTTGTGGAGGAGGCTTGAGAGTGCAGGGGATATATACGCCGGCAAGTACAGCGGCTGGTACGCCGTTCGAGACGAGGCATTTTATAACGAAAGCGAGCTGGAAGACGGGCCGGGCGGAACGAAAATCGCTCCTTCGGGGGCCGAATGCCAGTGGATGGAAGAAGAGAGTTATTTTTTCAGGCTTTCGCAATGGCAGGACAGGCTTCTGGAATTCTACGATCGCAATCCGGATTTCATCAAGCCCGACACCAGACGCAACGAAGTTGTCAGTTTTGTCAAATCAGGGCTAAGGGATTTATCGGTCAGCCGCACCACATTTGACTGGGGCGTTCCCGTTCCGGGGAACGACAGGCACATAATGTATGTTTGGATCGACGCGCTTACCAACTACATTACGGCGCTGGGCTATCCGGATACCGGAAGCAGCGATTTCAAGAGTTTCTGGCCGGCAGACGTTCATGTTGTCGGCAAGGAAATTATACGGTTCCACTGTGTATACTGGCCAGCCTTTCTTATGGCGGCAGGGTTGGAGCCTCCGAAGAAGGTCTACGCGCATGGCTGGTGGACTGCCGAAGGTCAAAAAATGTCAAAATCTATCGGCAATGTTATCTATCCGCAGGATATGATCGATCGCTACGGGGTGGACGGAGCAAGGTATTTTATGCTGCGTGAGGTGCCATTTGGAAATGACGGCGATTTCTCGCATCAGCAGGCGCTAAGCCGGGTTAACGCCGATCTGGCCAATGGCCTTGGCAATCTGGCGCAAAGGACGCTCTCGATGATCTATAAGAATTGCGGGCAAAAAATACCTGATTACAGCAAGCTGGAAGCTGAAGACAAGGCTTTGCTTGAAGCAGCGCAGGTGCGGTTGCTACCTGCCGTGCGCCAGGAAATGGATCAGCAGCGGCTCCACAAGGCGCTGGAGGAAATCTGGAACATTGTTTCAGAGGCGAATGCATATATCGACAGGCAGGCACCGTGGGCATTGAGGAAAACCGACGAGGCCAGAATGGGAACGGTTCTTGGCGTTTTAGCGGAAACTATCAGATGTCTTGCGATTGCCATCCAGCCTTTCATGCCCGGTTCGGCGGACAAGATGCTGAACCAGCTTATGATAAAGATAGACGAGCGCAGTTTCGATTTTCTGACTGCAAATCACGCGCTGACTGCGGGCGCTATGATCGACAAGCCTGAAGGCGTATTTCCCCGCATTGAAGCATTGGGAAACCAATGTGGATAGACAGTCACTGTCACCTCAACCATGAACGGCTGCTGCATCTGGGTGGCGCGGCTGAAGTTATCGCACGGGCCGCGGGATCACAAGTTGACGGAGTTCTAAATGTCTGCTGCAGGGTTAGTGATGAGTTCAGGGACATTCTTGATACAACGCGGTCACTGTCTAATACATGGTGCACGCTTGGAACTCATCCTCACGAGGCAGGGGATGAGGCCGAGAAGTCTTTTACGGCAGAGCAACTTGCGGCAATTGCTTCAAGTGATTCTGCAATTATTGCCATAGGCGAAACAGGGCTGGATTACTATTACAAATTTTCTTCCCATGAAGACCAGCATGCCAATTTCCGCAAACATTTGAGAGTCTGTATGGAGACCGGGCTGCCCGTGGTAGTGCATTCCAGAGACGCGGAGGAGGACACAATCCGATTAATTAGCGAAGAGGGGCAGGGGGGTGACCTTAGGGGCGTAATGCATTGTTTCAGCTCCAGACGAATCCTCGCCGAAAAAGCGCTTGATCTCGGTTTTTACATTTCTTTTTCGGGAATTCTTACTTTCAAGAATTCAATCGAGCTTCGCGAGATAGCGCGGGATATTCCGCTTGATCGATTGTTGCTTGAAACTGACGCGCCGTATCTTGCCCCCGAACCGCTACGAAAGGCAATCAATGAACCGGCGCTGATGGTTCATACCGGGCGCATTCTTGCTGAAATCAAACATGTTTCCCCAGAGCGAATAGCGGAAGTAACCAGTGCTAATTTCTTCAATCTTTTCAACCGGGCACGCGAGACCGTCGTCAATCCATGAAAGCAGTACTTCATATTCTTGGTTCAGGAGGCTCGACAGGTGTCCCTGCGATTGGTAACGACTGGGGTGATTGCGATCCTCAGGAGCCAAAAAACAGGCGCACCCGCCCATGCGCCGTATTAACAGACGGCACGACCAATCTGGTAATTGACACTGGGCCGGAATTTAAAGAGCAGTTTAATTCGACAGGGCTGGACAGGGTCGATGCTGTATTATACACGCATGCCCATGCAGATCATGTCAACGGCATTGACGACCTGCGGCTGCTCAGCTACCGGCAGAAGCAGCTGATCCCAATCTATGGCAACGACGCTACGCTAAACGAATTGCTGCATCGCTACAGCTATCTCTTTCCGGACTGCATTAATAATCACAGTTACAAACCTATTTTGAAGCCAGTTTTTTTAGGAGGTACTGGTTATGGCAAATCGATCAGGGTAGGGTGCTTTGAAATTGTTTTATTCGACCAATGCCACGGGCCAGAGATGCAAACGCTTGGACTACGGATCGGCGATACCGGTTTTTCGGTTGATATGGTGGATTTATGTGATGAGTCCGTTGAATTACTTCATGGTATCAAAAACTGGATTGTCGACGGCTCAGGATACTGGAGGGATAATCACTCGGTACATGCCAGCCTTAACAAGATTTTTATATTAAATGAAAGAATCAAGGCGCAGAAAGTCGTAATTGTCCATATGACCAAAGAAATGGACTATTCAACGCTTTGTTCCGAATTGCCTGATGGTTATGAGCCAGGGTATGATGGCATGTCTATAGAGGTGAAGTTCTAGCGAGCTGCCGTTTCATGTTACAATCTTAACATATGACTTTTCATAATAAATATTATCACACATTTGCATTATATTTTCCCCCCTTCTTCTTTACTGGGCCTGGCGAACATCTTACAGGTTATTGGCAAACGCATTGACGGTCATGCCTTTTCATGTAGTCTTTTTCCGGTAATGAAGTTGATAAAATGAGAAACAAAAAATTTTTAAATACTGTTGAATTGTTTCAATATTCTTTGTCGCGGCACAGATGGCCCGATAACGCTCGCCGTTTCGCTCCCAGAGAACTCAGGTTTATTGAAAATTTCTGGAACATGCTTGATGACTATCAGAGAACGAGGAAAGCAGCCCTTAAAATTCGGGATATCGTCTTGTCAACCTACCCTGACGCCAGATCGGATTCGTATTACGATGGCGCCAGAGAGCTTTTACAGTCTATCGTCGATAGCCTTCCCCGAAAAATAGCTGATCGCAACGGATTTCCTGATTTCGAGCATTCGATAGAAAGCTTTGAGGCAACCGACCGCTCAGGGCAAAAAACCAAAATGCAAAAGGTAATTATCACGGCGAAAAATTTCGAGCTCCAAATATCAACTTTTTATCCCAGGCGCAGACATACGTTAAGAAATGATGCTTCGCATGTTACCTTCATCACAAATGATGTGCTGAAACTGCTTGTCACCGGCAAGAACAAAGATACAGCGGGCTTTCTAAGTGCTGCCAGTTTTATTCCAACGCCAAAGGGCTATTTCAGCCCAGCGAATAAAGACGGTATCGCATTGGCAAAGGCATCGTCAGCCATCGCTGATGGCATACTCGAAGCTGCAGGTCAGAAAACTCCGTTGTTCGACGCCGCAATTGAAAAACCGACAATTCTGCCCGGATCTCTGGAGAGCTTTCTGAAATCAAACAGGAGGGGTATTGCCAAGCGCCCGGAAATCAAGAGTATGCGGCGCTATGCGGTGGGCAGAAAAATAAAAAGAATGTCTTACAGTAGTTTATTAAGGTTTAACTCAATCACCTCTTATACTAACAGATTAAGTTACAACGTTAACAATAATAAATGGCTGCGTGAAAACTTCAGGAAGGAGATATGGAGGGATATCGGGTTTTTTATTGGCGACCTGTATAGATGGTTTAAACCCAGATGGATTGCCAAAGCCGCTATCAGAGATGCCGCCCGGGCCAGAAGTAGCCTGCGGCATTTTCGCACGAAGCAGCAGCCGGACATCGATCTGCTTGATAAGTATGCAGAAGAGTTAACCGCATGGGGGCAAAGTCATGATGTTCGTATCGCGAGAAGCCGGATTATTCATAGTGAAATCAAAGAATATACCAGAAGACTGGAAGAAGCTCGCTTTTCTCTGATTCCCCTGGCATGCGGATCGGCACTTGGAGAAAAAGAGAAAAAAGAAATCATGAAGATATTATCGGCCCCTGCCCCGTCACCCGGTTCGCCAGCTGCGTTTCCCCGTATTCTGATGCCGCAAGAATTTAATTTGCCTGACCTTGATGGGCCGGATTACGGCCAATTATTAGAAGATACTGTTGCGGAGATAAAAAAAGAAAAGAAAGCAAAATTCTATCATATCGAAGAGAAAATTTCTTTTTGGTACTCAGTAGCCTCCGTAGTGAGAGACAAACTTTCAGAAGAGTATGCTTTACTTGAGGAGATTGCCGACAAAGAAGAAGATTTAGTAGAAGATTATATTAATTATCTTAGTGGCATAAATGATTTTATGATGCAGGTTTCACATTCAATACTGGAAGAAGAGCAAACACTTACCAGTCAAATTAAGGAACTCATCAAGAAAGAAAAAATATTATCAGCCGTTGCGAGACTAATTACCCGTCACTCATGCAATCCCGGCAGCAATAAACTGGAAGACGTTGGGCTAAGCTTGTCAAAAGAATTTCAAAATGGGAAGCCTGACGAAAAGAATGCAAAAAAAATCTGCGAACCTTCGGCGGGAACAGGCTCGGGGCCTGTCCCTCCGGAGTTTTAAGGAAATTGTTACCGATCAGGCATGCCCATAGGGGACATACTCGTCAGCAGGAGGGTTGTCATTCCATTCTTTCTGGATTCTTCTGAGTTCTTCAACCATTGGATTCATTCTTTTTTTTACTTCGTCATGAATTTCTTCATCGGTTTTCGTTGCTGCATTGTTAAATTTGTCTTCCATGTGGACTCCCTCTTGAATGTTTTATTGCGGAGTTGATAATTTGCATATTCTTAAACAAAAAGTCAATCGAATGAAAACAAGCTGCAAAATAGAAACCCTTATTAGGATTATGGCCCGGTTACGAAACAAGGACGGCGGTTGCCCGTGGGATCTGGAGCAAAGTTTCGAGACTATCGCCCCTTATACTATCGAAGAGGCGTATGAGGTTAATGAAGCAATCATTCAAAAAGATTACGAAGAATTAAAGCAGGAACTGGGCGATCTTCTGCTTCAGGTAGTATTTCACAGCCGGATTGCGGAGGAAGCGGGTCTTTTTGACTTTAACGATGTCTGCGAAGCCATCAGCGACAAAATGATTTCCCGGCACCCTCATGTTTTCGGCGACGAGCGGGCATCCGGGGCGGATGATGTAATAAACCGCGTCTGGGAAGAGCAAAAACATGTCGAACGGATCGAGAAGAATCAGCATAGCGCCCTCGATGGGGTGGCCCTTTCCCTGCCCGCTCTCATGCGCGCCCAGAAATTGCAGAAGCGCGCAGGAAGAATCGGCTTCGACTGGCCGAATGTTGAGCTTGTTTTCAGGAAAATCGAAGAAGAACTGCAAGAATTCAGAGAGGCTCTTGGCTCCGGTAACGAAGAACACGTTAGGGAAGAATTCGGAGACCTGCTGTTTTCCTTTGTAAATCTAGGCCGCAAGCTGGAGATCGACACTGAAACAGCACTTAGAGAAACCAACGCAAAGTTCGAACGCCGATTCAGAGGAATGGAAAACAAGCTCAAAAAATTGTACAAAAATCCCGCCGAGGCGAGCCTGAATAAGATGGAAGAACTCTGGATTGAAGAAAAAAGTAAAGAACAAGCCAGGAACTGATATAATTTGAGGGGTTAATGCAATTAATAAACCTTACAATTGGAATTGTGCTAACTATTCTTGGTCTTACCGAGTTAATTCCAGCTTTTGTAGAATTTATTTACGGAAATTACTATAATGCGGAAGTCTTCTTTTTCAGCTTTATTTGTTCTTCGTTCTTTGGCGGATCCTTAGTCCTGTCCAATAGGGGGTGTGATAAGAAGTTGAATCTGCATCATGCTTTTATGCTTACCTCCCTTATTTGGCTCATAATCAGTCTGTTCGCTGCTTTTCCATTTTATTTATCCGATCTTGGCATAAGTTTTACCGATGCCTTGTTTGAATCCGTTTCCGGAATAACAACTACAGGATCCACAGTTATAACTGGTTTAGACACGAAATCAGAAGGAGTTCTTGTCTGGAGATCAATGATTCAGTGGATTGGCGGAATCGGTATTATTGGTTTTGCCATTGTATTTCTACCTTTTTTGCGTGTTGGCGGAATGCAGTTATTCCAAACGGAATCTTCAGATCGATCTGAAAAAATCATGCCAAAAACCGGAACGGTAGTGACTTATATTCTTGTTATTTATTGTTTCATAACGGTCATCTGTGCTGTCGTCTATAACTTTCTTGGAATGAATTTGTTCGATTCGATAAACCATGCACTAACCACTATACCGACCGGTGGATTTTCCACACATGATGCATCCATTGGTTATTTTCAGAATCCCGCCCTGGAGCTTGCTGCAACAATTTTTATGTTTCTGAGCGGCATTCCGTTTGTACTTTATATAAAACTTTTTTTTCAGGGAAAATTCGGCTTTTTTCAAGACGAACAGTTCAGGGCAATGATAATAATGGTTTTGATGCTAATTTTATCTATTGGGATATGGGCATGGCGCTCAACTGATTACAGTTTTGCCGAAAGTATCCGATATTCAGCCTTTCATGTCGTCTCTATAATTACAACCACAGGCTATGCTTCAACCGATTATACGCTTTGGGGGTCGTTTGCGCTAATTACTTTCTTCTTTATTACTTATATAGGAGCAAGTGCCGGGTCAACCGCAGGGGGACTGAAAACTATGCGCGTGATTATTGCTTTCAAGGTTATAGATAAACAAATAATACATTTATTAAGTCCTCACCGTGCTACTGCAAGCAAGTATCAGGGAAAACCGCTGGATCAGAGTACTATTTCAAAAGTTATGGGATTTATTTCTTTATACATAACTTTTAATGCACTTCTTACATTAGCCCTTACAGTTTCAGGATTGGATTTCACAACAGCAATAAGTGGTGCCGCTACAGCGATAGCAAATGTCGGGCCGGGCGTTGGATCAATTATCGGGCCAGCAGGCAATTTCGCTACTCTCCCGGATATCTCCAAATGGCTGCTTTGCGCCGGCATGCTTCTCGGCAGGCTGGAGATTCTTACGGTAATAGTGCTTTTCACTCGTGGTTACTGGAGTTGGTGATTAAGATTATAAATCAATTCTTTTCAGTTGTTCCAGCATGATCGGCTGGATATAAAAATCGTGTAGATTGTGCCATATATGTTCGTTACATGCGACTATCAGCCCGCATTTGTAGTCGCCTGCCTGATAGGGTTGCTCGTCCCAGCGCCTAACTATGCCGCCGGCTTCGGCTACCATCAGCGTCCCGGCGAGATGATCCCAGGGTTTTGCGCGGCAGTAGATGGCGAAGTCGGAGGCTCCGGTGGCGACTTTCAGATATTCCCTTGCTGTGCATCCAAGCGAATAATACCGCTTTACCACTTTTGCATATTTACGGATATGCGCCCTGGCGAAATCGGGGAAGTATTTTTCGTTGATATGGCCGGTGGCGCTTCTGACGCTTTCGGGGGTGGATACCTTTGCCCGCTTTCCCTTGTACCAGGCCCCCTCCCCTTTTTCAGCGTAGACGAACTGACCTTCGAGCACGTCGTATATCCAGCCATAATGCGTGACGCCATCAATCAGGCAGGCCAGCATTACGGCAAAATCTCTTTTGCCATGTACGAAGTTGAAAGTTCCGTCGACAGGATCGATTACCCAGATCATTCCATCAGAGGATGACAAATCCGATATGTCCGCCGTTCCAGCCGATACTGACTCCTCGCCCAGAACCGTGCAACCGGGGTATTTTTGCAGCAGATAATCCTTTAGCGCCTGCTCGGTTTCAAGGTCAGCAGCGGTCACAAGGTTGTGTTTGCCGGTTTTTGAGATAATTTCATGCTGTTGCAGGGTTTTATACCGGGGCAGAATGTAGAGGTCAGCTATCTCTTTAATTTTCTCATTTATTTCAGCGCTATCGACTATCATTTATCCTTCAGCACAAAATCAAAATTACTTTCGAACCGCCGCATATTTACAGGTTCAATGCTAATGCGCAAGTGTATCCTGTTATCCAGATCGGTGCGTTCCAGAACCTCCGAGTGGTCGTAAAGCCATGAAACAGCGCGGCCATCGGTGGAAGACAGAGATAATTCTATCACTTTTCTGTTGCGGCAAACGGTGTTTTCTATAATTGCAGTCAGTTTATCCAGACCTTCTCCGGTCAGTGCGGAAACTGCCACAGACTTACCGGCTGCGAATCTGGCTTCACGTTCTATTTCCTTGCGTATATCCTTTTCGACGGCGTCGATTTTGTTCAGCACTTCCACGATACGGCTATCGTTTTCATATTCGATTCCGAGGTCGTGAAGGATGGCAACCACATCGGCCTTTTGAGCTTCCCTGTCTGGCCGGGGCATGTCTCTAACGTGAAGGATGACGTCAGCATAATTTACCTGTTCGAGGGTGGCTCTGAAGGCGGCTACAAGGTGAGTTGGCAGGTCGGTAATGAATCCTACGGTATCCGAGATTATTACGTCCTGTCCCGAGGGAAGGACGAAGCGGCGCATGGTAGGATCAAGCGTGGCGAAAGGCAGATCCTCGGCATAGACGCCGGCGCCGGTCATTTTATTGAAAAGCGTCGATTTTCCGGCATTGGTATAACCGACCAGAGCAACTATCGGGAAAGGTACCTGCTGACGTGTTTTCCTTGCCAGGTTGCGGGTGCGACGAACGTCTTCCAGCTCTTTTTTTAGTCTGGCGATACGATCGGTAATTATCCGGCGGTCGATTTCAAGCTGGGTTTCACCGGGGCCGCCCATGAATCCGGCGCCGCCACGCTGGCGCTCAAGGTGCGTCCATGATCTTACCAGCCGTGAGCGTTGATATTCGAGCTGCGCAAGATCTACCTGAAGTGTTCCTTCTTTCGTCTGAGCACGCTCGCCAAAGATTTCCAGGATTAGACCGGTGCGGTCGATTACTTTAGTGTTCCAGGCCTTCTCAAGGTTTCTCTGCTGGCCCGGCGTCAAGGTGCCGTTGACGATAACAACAGAGGGCTTTTTTTCTTCTATGAGATCGGCGATTGCTGAAACGGTTCCTCTGCCGAGCAAGGTTCCAGGATTGATCCTGCTTACCCGGTATGTCCTGCAGTCTACCACTTCCAGATAAATCGCGCGCGCAAGCCCAGCTGCCTCTCCGACCTGATATTCAACAGGCCGGTCAAGCCTGGCCCCGGGGAGCACAGGTTGAATAATCAAGGCAGTTTCAGCCATACCTTTAAATATATTTCTGGTATTGCAAGATTAGCCGGCCGCTTCTTCTTCGTCTTCTTCGTAGAGTTTCAGCGGGCCTGCAGGCATGATCGTGGAGATAGCATGCTTGTATACCAGTTGAATGTGCGAGTCCCTGCGAAGCAGCAGGCAAAAATTATCAAACCAGGTAACAATTCCCTGAAGTTTTACGCCGTTGACAAGAAAGACTGTGACTGTAGCTTTTTCCTTGCGGATTTTATTCAGGAAAACATCCTGAACATTTTGTGTTTTTTCTGCCATATCCCGAAATTCCTAATTTTAATTTTAGTTTTAAAGTTATTTAAACATCCAGGCGCGCTGAAGCAAGTCCCTTTTGTTCTTTTGATAGCAGCATAACCCCGTCAATCGCCTTTATGAACTCCCTCAAATCATCAAAAACGTATGACGGGCAGTATTGTTCCGCAAGCTCCTTGCCGCCAACTCCGTGCAACAGCAAAATTTTTGTTACCCCGGCGGCCTGTGCACTTTCCATATCGGTTGCGGTATCGCCTGCATACCATACATTGACAAGAGACGGAGCAATTCTGATTTTTTCCAGGGCAAGCAATATTGGATCGGGTGCAGGTTTGTCCAGTCTTGCGGCGCCCGCACCGACAACCACATCGATGTATTTGTCCCAACCTAAATGGCGGATGTCGTTCTCCAGCCTCTCATGACGCTTGTTGCTAACAACTCCAGCCCGCAATCCCGAGTTCTTCAAAGTTTTCAGCAGATCCTCTGCACCATCCATGATCATGAGAGAATGGATGTAATTTTCATCAACGTAAGTAATCAGGCTGTCCTTTATTTGCTCGGCCTGCTCTCCGTACAGATCAGCGAAAGCTTCACGGGTGGAGCGGCGCATTACCTGCTTGAAGGTTTCATCATCCCAGATTTCGTAACCATGTTTATGGCGAACATAATTGTGAGCGGATTTAAGAAAGTCATAGCTATCGACAAGGGTACCGTCCCAGTCGAGAAGGACTGCTTCAGGTAGCGAAATTATCTCTTTTTCCTTTCTCAAATCAGATCCACCTGGACTGACAGCAGTTTTTCCACTTTTCTCGCCTGCGCCTGAGCAGCCAGGACTATGATGCGATCTCCGGTACGAATTACTGTTTCCGGCCTTGGTATTATCACTTCGTCCTTGCGAACAACCGCGCCGATAATCACCTTATCCGGCAGGCCCAGTTCTTCTATCGGAGTATTGACTATCGATGATGTTTCCGAAATTTCGGCTTCGATAACCTCGGCGAAGCCGTCCCTGATATTATGAAGGCCCTTGATCCTTCCCCGCCGCACATGCTGCATGATGGTCGAGACGGTTATGGTGCGCGGCGAGACGATGGCATCAATGCCAAGATGGGTAATCATGGGCATATAGACGTTCTTGTTGATCAGGGTTATCACACGCTGGCAGCCATATTGTTTGGCAAGCAGGGAGCCAAGAATATTAGTCTCATCGTCGTTGGTTACAGCTATTAACGTTTCCGAGCGTCCGATATCAGCCTCTTCAAGGATATCTCTATCAAGGCCGTCTCCATGGAGGACTACTATGTTTTCCAGCTCCTCGCTCAGGAAAATCGACCGATCTTCATTTTTCTCTATAACTTTGATGCGCAGATCCCTGTGTTCTTTTTGCAGTATACCGGCGAGATTGTAACCGATAGTACCGCCGCCCATAATGATCAGCCGTCTGGCTTCCTGCTCTTCATGTCCGAAGGCCAGTAGCGAGCGTTTCAGCTGCCTGGTATCGACGCAAAAATATACCTCGTCGCCAATAAGTATCTGCTCGTCGCTATCCGGGATAAGAGCGCGCGAGTCCCTCATTATCGCGATCACCTCAACCTTAAGGTCGGGAAAGAGATTGGTCAGCTGGCGCAAGGGTGTGTTTACGACCGGGCAGCGTTCATTACAAATTACACCCACCAGATGCACCTTGCCTTCGGCCATCGGTATTACGTTGGTAGTGCCCGGAACGCTCAACCGTCTTGCGATAGCTCTTGCCACCTCGACTTCGGGAGAGACTATGACGTCTATCGGCATGTGTACGCGGCTGAATAAATTCGACCAGGCAGGATCGAGATAGGACTGATCGCGAACCCTGGCGATCTTCTTGGGCACGTTAAACAGGGAATGGGCGACCTGGCAGGCCACCATATTAACCTCATCAGAATGGGTCACGGCGATGATCATATCAGCTTCGTTGGCGCCGGCCTGAAACAGGGTGTCCGGGTTAGAGGCATGGCCGACAATTCCATTGACATCGAGATCTTCATTGATAGCCGAGATGACGTTATGGTTATTATCAATAACGGTCACATCATTGTCTTCGCGGGCCAGATAAGCCGCGACGTTGTATCCTACCTGCCCAGCGCCGCAAATAATTACTCTCATCAGATTCCATTATCGATGGGTTATAGCTAACCGGTTTTAGAAAGGCTTTCAGTGGCAATTTCCTGTGTTTCGTTACTGGCGTTATGCCGCAAGGAGTGGCTGACCTCCAGTGATTTCAGTTTCCTGTGCAATGCCGAACGCTCCATTCCGATAAACTGTGCCGTCCTGGAAATATTACCGTTAAAACGGTCTATCTGCGAGAGCAGATATTTTTTTTCAAAAAACTCTCTGGCCTCTCTCAAGGGCATGGAAAGAGTTTCGTCAATTCCCTGACTGCCGTCATCTCTGGCAGTCGGGCGGGAGCATACTTCCGGAGGCAGGTGCTCTGCCCTGATTGCAGAGGATTCGCCGCCGCCCTGCATGATCATTACCCATTCGATCATATTCTTCAACTGGCGGATATTTCCTGGCCAGTCGTAACTCTGCATCGCCGCAATAGCGTTTTGCGAAAATTCCCGGCGAGGCATACCGTTCATTTTGGAGTACTGATTCATAAAATGATTCGCGAGAACCGGGATGTCCTGAACGCGCTCACGCAATGGAGCAATCTGGATAGGCACGACGCTAAGCCTGTAGAAGAGATCCTGACGGAATTTTCCCTCTTCCATATATTTTTGAAGGTCGCGGTTGGTTGAGGCAACAATGCGGACATCGACCTCGATGGTATCCTTACCGCCCAGCCTTCTGAATCTTTGCTCCTGAAGAACACGGACTATTTTCCCCTGTGTCTCCAAAGGCATGTCCGAAACCTCATCCAGAAACAGGGTGCCGCCGTTCGCCTGTTCCAGAACACCGGCCTTGCTTTCAACGCTGCCGCTTCCCCTGTCGATGCCAAACAGCTCCGCTTCAAAGTGCTCGGGATGCAGGATGGCGCAGTTGAGAACAACATAGGGGCCTTCTGATCTCGCCGACATCTGGTGCAGGACTCTGGCGGTCATATCCTTGCCGGTTCCCGGTTCGCCGGTTACAAGCACCCGGCTGTTCGTCGGCGCAACGCGGGAGAGTATCTGGCGAATTGAAACCATGGCATGGGAATCGCCAACAAGTTCGCCAGTTTCCCGGTCGCGCTGCTTAAGGGAAGTCAGTTCCTTTCGCAGCGAGGCGGTTTCAAGCGCTCTTTGAATCAGAAGAATCAGCCGGTCGGTTTTAAAAGGTTTTTCGATAAAATCATAGGCGCCCTGCTTGATGGCGGAGACCGCAGTCTCGATATTGCCATGGCCGCTGATCATTACCACAGGAAGATCGGGGTGCTCGGATTTAAAAGTTTCCAGTATTTGAAGGCCGTCATGATTGCTGTTCTGGAGCCAGATATCCAAAATTACAAGATCGGGAACAGATTCGGAAACGAGTTTGTATGCCTGCGCGGCGCTTCCTGCGGAACGGGTGGTGTAGCCCTCATCCTCCAGGATCCCCTGAATCAAAAGACAGATATCTTCTTCATCATCAACAACAAGTATGTCTGCCGCCATCTGTTTCTCCCCTCACGCTGCGTTCTTGCCGCTTGCGCTTTCCGACTCAGCCGGAAGACGCAGGACAATTGTCGCCCCTCCCGGATCAATCCATCCGGCTTCGCGTCTTAACCATTCCGGAACGCCGATTATTATTTTACCTTTATGATCTTCCATTATCTTTTTGACTATCGCCAGCCCCAGTCCCGTGCCCTTTTCCTTCATTGTGACATAGGGTTCGGTCAACCTCGAGAGCTCTTCGGTTTTTGGAAGACCAAGGCCGTTATCGGACACGGCAATCACAATATCATTATCTTTACGGCAAATGAATACCACTATTTCGCCAGGGGATTTGTCTTCACATGTTTCCATTCTGCTCTCGACAGAATCAATCGAGTTTTGAAGCAGGTTGGTCAGTGCCTGCCGGAATTGCTGGGCATCGCAGGTCAGGACGAATTCCTGATCTCCCCTGAGAGGGCCATCCAAACGGAATTTGATCCTGGGATGCGCATGCTGCTGCAGCAGGAGCATGTCACGCACAAGCAGAAGAATATTTTCCTTATTCATCACCGGTTCGGGCATGCGAGCGAAGGAAGAAAATTCGTTTACCATCCTGCCTATATCGCCGACATGCCTGATGATGGTGTCGGTAAGCCTGCTGAAAGTCTCCTGATCGTCGGGGATATACTTAATGTATTTGCGCTTCAGACGCTCTGCGGAAAGCTGAATCGGTGTCAGCGGGTTTTTGATTTCGTGGGCTATTCGCCTTGCAACATCTGCCCAGGCAGCCTTGCGCTGGGCTGATTGCAGTTCGGTGATATCGTCGAAAGTGAGAACCGCGCCCCTGTCCTCTTCACCGATAAGCTCTACCGCAATGCGTACCAGAAGAGTTCTGCGGACGCCGTCCCTGCTGGCGAAGGGAATTTCCGACTGCGTAATCCGTCCGGAGCGAGCAAGCGCTTCCCCTAGTAAAGGCCCAATTTCGGGAATGACGCTTTTAATGTTGTTACCGTTGAGGTCTTCCTCTTCAATATGGAGAATTTCCACGGCCATACTGTTGACCAGTGTAATAATGCCATGCTCGTCGACGCCGACGACTCCTGAAGACACCCCGGCGAGAATCGTTTCGGTGAACCGACGGCGGTGATCGAGTTTTCTGTTGGCGCTGACAAGTTCGTCACGCTGTGACTGGATCTGGCTGGTCATGCGGTTGAACGAACGGGCGAGAAATTCGAATTCGTCGAAGTTATCAGATTCAAGCACTCTTGCTGTCAGGTCGCCGCTTCGTACCCTGTCCAGCGCCGCTATCAGAGAACCAATGGGGGTTACGATCTGGCGCGCAAAAACCAGTCCGAACCATACCGCCGACAGCAGCAACAGCAAGGCGACGACAACGAATATCATCATTGCGGTGAATTGCAGCCCGGAATATCTGACCTGAAGCTGCTCGTATTCCTCGGCGGCTTTTCGTGTGTCGTGAAGATGCGAGAGGACTACGGGATCCACCATCCTGCCCACGAACAGGTAACTGTCTAAAAAGTTATTGAGTTTTATCAGGGCTCGAATCCTGTCGTCGCTGCCCGCGGTCATAAGCACAACATCGCCGTCCCCGGCGCGGTCGATCGCGTAATCGGGGATGGCATCGAATTCCAAGGTGAAATTCAGTCCTGATTCGGCCACCACCCTGCCGGAGGAGTTGAAGACGATTGCTTCCGAGAAATTACGCAGGACGGATTGAGTTCGCATCAGCTTGCCGAAGGCGACTTCGTTCTCCATGAATATCGCGGCCTGACGATCAAGGTCGTTGGCCATGGCCAGAACGTCCGCCCTGATGACCTGCTGGTGCTCAGCGAGATATGCTTCGGCCACGGCCTGCGATTCCTGAACGGCGGTACTTACCCTTTCGCTGAACCATGTCTGGATGCCGAAATGAAAGAAGTATGCCGAAAATACCGTCATGACGATGGCGGGAGTAGCTGCGAGGAAGCTGAAGATCAGAACAAGTCGAACATGCAGCCTGGCGCCGGCAGTGCCTTTCTTGTGGCCGCTCCACAGGGCCACCACACGCCAGGAAATCAGCGAGACCAGCAGCAGAAGGATTATCAGATCGAGATTAAGAAGCCAGATTATCGTTTCGGGGTCGTTTCCAAATGGCGGCATCGCCTTTAACGCGCCGTAAGTGGAAAAGCCGCTTATAATCGTGGCCAGACCAAGGATAACAGCTACCTTGCGTTCCCAGCCACTCTGGCGGAAAATCTCATAAAAACTGGACAAGCGCATTCGCCGCCCGCCTTGCCTAGCATTGTTTCGCGAAGTTGAACCGATTACTTCAGGAAAGACTACAGATAACTCTTCCTTGACGGCTTGAAACTTTGAGAATATCCACAGATTCTGCATTTGATTGGGATACTAAATGGCTATGGAAATTACTTCAAGTAAAAGATGCATCGTGCTGATTATGGCGGCGGGAAGCGGAGAGCGTTTTGGTTCCGGTGTTCCCAAGCAGTATCTCGATCTTGCAGGCAAACCGGTACTGCGCAGGTCGGTAGAAATCTTTAAAACCCTTCCTTTCGTTGATGAAATCAGGGTCGTTATCAATCCCCTGCATGCAGAAATGTACAAGAAGGCCGTTTCGGGTATCGGCCTTGACGAACCGGTATCTGGTGGCAGAAGCAGGCAGGAAAGTGTTTATTTCGGCCTGAGAACAATAGATGCGAAAGATGATGACATTGTAATGATTCATGATGCCGCGAGGCCGCTAACCAGTCCTGAAGACGTAAGCCGCCTTTACATCGCGATGCAGGATCACCAGGCAGCGACGCTGGCGACGCGGGCCGTTTATACGCTGGTGAGAAGCCTGTCAGGTAGCGATTATATTGAGGAATACATCGATCGAAGCGACAAGTGGTCTGTGCACACGCCGCAGGCTTTCCGGTTCGGGAGATTGATGGAGGCTCACGAGCGCGCCAAAGGGATGACATTCACTGACGATACGACTATCGCCAGGGCCTCGGGAATTAAGGTAATGCTTGTTGAATGCAATAACGCGAATTTTAAAATTACAGGCAAGGACGATCTTGTAATGGCAGAGAAGCTTTTAGCGCCAAAAACCGAAACCAGAACCGCCACCGGCTTCGATGTTCATGCCTTCAGGCCATCCGATGGCGGGGTTGTAAGACTGTGCGGGGTGGACATTCCTCATGACCGGGCGCTTGAAGGCCATTCGGACGCAGATGTGGCGCTGCACGCTCTGACCGACGCTTTGCTTGGCGTGGCAGGCGAAGGCGACATTGGAAAGCATTTTCCACCCTCGGAAGCAAAATGGAAAGGCGAGGACAGCTCTGTTTTCGTTAAAAAGGCCTGCGAGCTTGTTGCGGCCAGGGGTGGGAGAATAGTCAATCTTGACATTACGATTATCTGCCAGTCCCCCAAAATAGGCCCTTACAGGGAAACAATGAGAGAAAGGGTCGCGGAGATAGCAGGAATTGACGCCTTGAGGGTAAACGTCAAGGCGACGACTACCGAGGGTCTGGGCTTCACCGGTCGCGGTGAGGGCATTGCCGCCCAGGCGTGCGCAAGTGTCGAATTTCCCGAACAATAGCGGGGATAATTGAAATTAGACAATTGAGCGCGGATCGTCTACTTGATAGCCTTATCAGTGTATTTCATAAGGTTTCAGGTCAGTTTTTATGAATAGATCGATTCAAAAGCAGGCAGTATTCGGCTGTTTTTTGCTGGCGCTTTCGGCTTGCCATGCCACGCCCGTTCCCCCGCCCGAAAGGCACGGAGCCTATTACTGGCAGAGAACCGGCGCCTCATCTTCCTTGTTTTTGCAGGGGCCGAAGGCACAGCAGATGCTGAATACCGATATTTCCGGCTGCGTTGCCGAGTTGCAGGAGCTTGAGAGGCTTGGCGCGATCAGAGCGGTAAATCCCGATAACAGACCCATACGCCGCCAGTCCGAAAAAGAAACCTATCATGGCAAGAATATATATCATGAAGAGGCTGCGTCCGAGGCAATGGAGCGGGAAAGGAGGAAGCGAATTGATCCAGATGGCGACAGGATAAGAGCGATACATCTTCCCTACAAAAACGTCGAAGGCTGCATGGCTTACAAAGGCTGGGAACTGGTCAGGCACGAGCCTTATGATCTGTCAGACGGAACTGAGAGAGAGAAAGAAAGCTATTTTGACAGAATAATCAAACAACGTTTCCAGACCAGAATGCTGCAGCGTCCGCCATCTACTGTGAAATGACAAACCATGGAAAGAATGAAACCGAAAGTTTCTGTCCTTATCGCCCTGTTATTGACAACCGCAGTCTCTTACCCGGCTTGCGCAGAAGTGGCCAGAAAAAAGTATGTGCCTTTTCTGACAAGAGGGGATACATCGATATCGCTTGGCGCGGGGATCAGAAACAACAACTTTGATTTCAATATAGCCTCAGACATAACCGGAAACTCCACCCCCAATGTTGCCTCCGAATTGCAATGGGAGGATATCAGGATTTTTGAGGGCACCGCGAACATCCGTCATATACAGCCTGTAGAAATCCCGTACCTGAGAGGAGCGGTGCATATCGAGGGCACAGCCAAGGCGGGGATGGTTACCTCCGGAGACGTCCAGGACTCCGACTTTCTTGGCGATGATCGCACGCAAGAATTCTCCAGATCCAACAACGCCGCTGACGACGGGTATAGCCTCGGACTATCGGCTGCGATCGGATACCGTTTTGATGTTACCCCGGAGAGCATGCGCCGCAGTTCCGGACAATCATATCTTTCACTCACGCCCCTGGCGGGTTATGGATGGGACAGGCAGGTATACACGATGATGGATGGTTATCAGACCATACCGCATCAGGGGGCTTTCGCCGGGCTTGATTCCGAATATCAGGCCGACTGGTTCGGGCCTTTTTTAGGGCTTGAGGCGGAATGGCAGAAATCGAGGCATCTACTGAGAGTCCGGGGAGAGTATCACGATCTTGAATTTGAAGGAGAGGGAATCTGGAACCTTCGGCCTGATTTTCGGCAAGATCCCAGTTTTGCCCAGGAAGGCGATGGCGATGGTTACCGGCTTGACGCCGAATACGCCTATGCGATCAACCCTAACTACGTCCTGACCGTCAACGGCGCTTACCAACAGCGTAACGTCGAGGACGGAATAACGCATTTCTATCTCTCCAACAACGCTCAGGCGGCACCGCAAAAGCTTAACGAGGCCAATGACAAGTCGAGCGAGGTCAGGCTTGGAGTCCGGTACCACTGGTGAAGACGTTCAAAGAATCATTTGCCGCGCGTCCGTGGCTAAAGGAAATCGATTACAGGCAGCCTTATGTTCTGGTGGCGACATGGTTTGGTTGCGGGCTTCTGATTCCTGCCTCCGGGACATGGGGTTCTCTGGGCGCCCTGCCCTTTGGATTGATTCTGCTCAAGCTCGGTGGCGCGCCACTTCTGCTTGCGACGATTGCCTTATTACTGCCACTTGGTTTCTGGGCGTCGAGGCTGTTCCACGAGGCCACGAAGACTGAAGACTGTGGAGCTGTAGTAGTGGACGAAGTGGCGGGAATGTGGGTCGCATTGCTGGTGACTTCATTAAATCCGATTCTTGTTCTGGCCGCTTTTGTTCTGTTCAGGTTTTTTGACATCTTGAAACCTTGGCCAATATCATTTGTTGAAAAGAAGCTTCCCGGTGACTGGGGGGTTATGGCCGATGATTTGCTGGCAGGCGTATTTACGGCGGCCTGCGTTTTTATGTTAGGTGCGTATGCAGGAATTGGTTGAGCGGCTGGCCGCTATTCTGAAAGAAAAAGGAATGATGATGGTTACCGCCGAATCATGTACCGGCGGAGGGATAGCGCATGCCATCACCAGTTTTGCAGGTTCGTCGGAATTCTTTGCAGGCAGTGTGGTGGCTTATTCAAATGAACTCAAGGTCAGGCTTCTTGACGTTCCCGTGGAAGTCCTTCAGGAATATGGCGCTGTAAGTTCGCAGACGGCGCAGGCTATGGCCGCCGGAGCAGTCAAGGCGACAGGGGCCGCTGTGGCGATCTCTGCGACGGGCATTGCCGGGCCTGGCGGCGGAAACGACAAGAAGCCTGCCGGACTTGTATATACAGGATATGCAATAAATGGCAGTCCTCCTACCAGCATTGAGCACCGGTTCCAGGGGAGCCGCGACGATGTCAGACGTCAGACTGTCGAGGCGGCTTTGAACAATCTGACAGTTCTTCTCAGGGAGTATTGAAATTTGCCAGGCTTAACTTTTGTTTCTTCTTCGGACTCCCGTTATTTTCCGATGCTGGTCGAATGGGTGCATTCGGTGCGCCGCTTCCCGCAAAGCAAGGGCATGGATATCTGCATACTGGATGTCGGGATGTCAGGCGAGCAGATAGAGACTTTGCGTCCGCTTGTAACCTTGATAAAAGCCGCCGAATGGCCGAAGAAAATTCCGGCTCACCGCGTCCGTGGACGGGATTTTATCAAGGCATGCGTCAACCGCCCGTTCCTTAAAGATTATTTTCCCGGATACGATCTTTATTTCTGGATGGATGCCGATACATGGGTTCAGAGCTGGAAGCCGCTTGAGTATTTTATTGAAGGGGCAATGAGAAAAAAAATCTGTCTCACAAGCCAGTCGGACAGGGCGTATCAGAAAGGCATGCGGGTCAAATGGCTGCTCGGCCTGCCGTGGAAGGTAAGAAGTTTTTATTATTCCAATGCCAGGATCGCGTTTGGCGGCGCCTTGGCCAGAGAGATTTTCCCATATCATGTCGTGCTTGCCGGCGCTTTCTGCCTGCACGCCGATGCGCCGCACTGGGAGAAGTGGCAGGAGCTTATTCTTAAAGCTCTGGAGAAAGGAAGGCCGTTCACGGCAGAGCAATTGACGCTTGGCGTGATGACGCATATCGAGAAGTTTCCGGTCGAGATCCTTCCCGCATGGTGTCACTGGCTTTGCGAGGTCAAGCCGCTTTGGGATGAGAGCGGGAAACGGTGGGTCGAGCCGTTCCTGCCGCATGAGGAACTGGGGATACTGCATCTTTCCGGTTACGACAAAATGCGTGTCGACAGGTCGGATACCACCGATTTCCTTACCACGGACGGCAGAACAGTGCTGATGAGCTACCGATATCCGTGGTTCGATGGCGAGAGAAATCAGGAAATTGCCGAAGCTGCATCCTCCGAATCCGCAGCGGCGTAGAGGCTTCTGGCGCGTTCCTCGAATGCGCCGACCATACGTCTTACCACTTCACTGAAGAAAACGCTCATAAGTCTTTTCATTAACGGGTTTTTGAACTCGAAATCGACATAGAAATCGATAAGGCATGAACCGTCCGACTGTTCGATGAACCGCCAGTGGTTCGAAAGGTAGCGCATCGGGCCTTTGGTATATTCGACATGAATATGATCTGGACGCAGAGCAGTGACTTTGGAAGTGAATCTTTCCCTGATCATTTTATATCCGACTACCAGATCTGCATAAAAAACATCGCCGTCACGATATGTAACACGGCTTTCCAGACACCAGGGGAGAAAAGTTTTGTATTCATTTACATCCGCGACCAGATCGAACATTTGTTGCGTTGTATAGGAGACTATTTTCTTTTCTGCGTGACTTGGCATCCTTTTTCTCTATTCTGCCGCTTTCGGGGAGAGCCTGGCTTCGCGAGCTGTGCGCAGACGGGCGAAATCTTCCTCGGCATGGTAGGAGGAGCGGGTCAATGGAGATGCGGAGACCATCAGGAATCCCTTGCCTCTGGCCAGTTTCTCAAGCCGTTCGAATTCTTCAGGCGTCCAGAATTTGTCTACCGGAGCATGTTTGGGTGTGGGTTGAAGATATTGGCCTATGGTCAGGAAGTCGACGTCGGCAGAGCGCAGGTCGTCCATCACCTGCCCTATTTCCTCAAAGGTTTCGCCGAGACCGACCATGATTCCCGATTTAGTGAAAGCCATCGGCTCAATTTCCTTTACCCGCGAGAGCAGCTGCAAAGAAACGAAATATCTTGCGCCGGGCCTGATCGAGGGATAAAGGCGGGGAACGGTCTCAAGGTTATGGTTAAAAACATCGGGTTTTGATTTTGCTACAAGTTCAACTGCGCCTGATTTGTTCTTGAAATCGGGGGTGAGGATTTCGATTGTCGTTCCGGGGGCTTTGAAGCGGATGGCCTCGATGGTCTTTACAAAATGCATTGCTCCGCCGTCTTCAAGGTCGTCGCGATCGACCGAAGTTACGACAACGTGTTTCAGCCCCATTTTCCGAGTTGCTTCGGCGACCCGAAGAGGTTCCATCCTGTCTATGCTGTCGGGACGACCGGTGGCAATATTGCAGAATGAACAGGCTCTTGTACATACTTCACCAAGGATCATGAAGGTAGCGTGACGCTTGTTCCAGCATTCGCCGATATTAGGGCAGGCGGCCTCCTCGCAGACTGTGGTGAGGCGCAACTTTTTTACAATGTCCAGAGTTTCATCATAAGTTTTGCCCTGAGGCGCTCCTACTCTGATCCATTCGGGCTTGCTGCCCGCCGGGCGGTCTGGATTTTTCTGTTTTTCCGGATGCCGCTTTTCGCGTTTCAGCAATTCGCGATTATATGTCATGACACCCTTTCCAGTTTTCAGTCATCTTTGATCGACAAGAAGTTCTTATAGAAGAACCTGATGCAAATGAGCATTATGGCAAGAGCAAAAAAAAGGGTCAGATAGTATCCGAAAGCAAATTGAAGTTCCTGACCGGCATAACGTTCGGGAGTTTCAGGAACAAGTTTTGTCAGGCGCCCAAGGATAATTGGAATACTCCAGACAAGACCGAGAGCGGCAAAGCCTGATTTTACAATTGAAGGCGATTTCTTACGCATATCAAACATTATTAAAGCTCCAGAAGAAACGACTATTAATAATGTATAGCTCTACCGTACGCATCCAAAACACTTTCGTGCATCATTTCTGAAAGAGTCGGGTGGGCGAAGACGGTATGCATCAGTTCGACCTCGGTGGTTTCAAGCGTGCGGGCGATGACGAAGCCCTGAATCAGTTCAGTTACTTCAGCGCCGATCATATGCGCCCCGAGAAGTTCGCCGGTCTTTTTATCGAAGATCGTTTTGATCATCCCTTCCGGTTCGCCTAGGGCAATTGCCTTGCCGTTGCCGATAAAGGGAAAGCGCCCGGTTTTCACATCGTAACCTTTTTCTTTGGCCGCTTTTTCGGTCAGGCCCACGGAGGCAATTTGCGGGTGGGAATAAGTGCAGCCAGGGATGTTCTTTTTGTCCAGCGGATGAACATCCTTGAGGCCAGCGATTTTCTCTGCGCAGATAACTCCCTCATGGGAGGCCTTGTGGGCGAGCCATGGAGGCCCGGTGACGTCTCCGATCGCGTACACGCCCGGCTCGGAGGTGCGCAGCCATTCGTCGGTTATGATGTGACCGCGGTCGAGTTTGACGGCGGTATTTTCCAGTCCGATATTTTCTGTATTGGCGACTATTCCCACAGCCATTATCGCACGGTCGAAAACCATTTCTTCGGTTTTTCCGTCAGCCTTTTTGATCGTGGCCCGGACATTGGTTTTGCTTTTTTCCAGCCTGGTCACAGTGATGCCGGTCAGTATGTTCATACCCTGACGCACGAACTGCTTGTGCGCGAAGGCGGCAATTTCCTCGTCTTCTACAGGAAGAATGCGATCGACAACCTCCACCAGCGTGACTTTGGTTCCGAGGGCGTTGTAGAAGCTGGCGAATTCCGTGCCGATGGCTCCGGAGCCTACCACCAGCAGCGAGGCTGGCAGATCCTGCGGGGTCATGGCTTCCTTGTAAGTCCAGACAACCATGCCGTCCGGTTCCAGACCGGGAAGGACGCGGGCGCGGGCGCCTGTAGCGATAATAATATGCTTGCCGGTAATCTCTTTGTTTTCCGTGCCTTTCACGGCGATTCTGCCTTTTCCCTTCAGCATGCCGTGGCCTTTGATCACTGTGACACCGTTCTTTCTCAAAAGATGGTTCACGCCGCCGGAAAGCTGCTTCGATACGGCGCGCGAGCGTTCGATTATTTTTTTAAAATCGATCTCGATGCCTTTGACCTTAATGCCGAAATCGGCTGAGTGGCTAATGAGCCTGTGAACCTCGGCTGACCTTAGAAGCGCCTTTGTCGGAATGCAGCCCCAATTGAGGCAAATGCCGCCAAGGCTGTCTTTTTCGACTATGGCGGTTTTCATTCCCAATTGCGCCGACCGGATGGCGGCGACATAACCGCCGGGGCCGGAGCCGATGACTACCACGTCGAAATTGCTGTCGGTCATGAGTTTCCTTTCGGCTATACCAGCATGCTCACAGGGTTTTCGATGAACCGGCGGAAGACGTTCAGATATTCCGCGCCGACCGCGCCGTCGACGCAGCGGTGGTCGCATGAGAGCGTGCACTTCATGAAGGTGCCGACTTTGATTTCGCCGTTTTCGACGAAAGTCTTTTCCTGCCCCGCGCCGATGGAGACGATGCAGGCCTGAGGCGGGTTGATGATCGCGGCAAACTCGTCTATGCCGTACATGCCAAGATTGGAAACGGTTATTGTCCCGCCCTGGAATTCTTCAGGGCGGAGTTTGCCTTCGCGGGCTTTTTCGGCCAGTTGTTTCACTTCGGCGGAAATTTCCCTGAGACCTTTGGTTTCGGCTTTTTTGACAATCGGGGTGACCAGGCCTTCTTTGGTGGCGACGGCAACCGAAATGTCGGCGTGCCTGAATTGCAGGATCGCGTCGTCAGTCCAGGCTACGTTGGCTTTAGGATAGACTTTAAGAGACTGTGCCACCGCCTTGACAATAAAATCGTTTACCGAAAGTTTGTATTCGCCTTTCGCCTCATCGTTGATCCGCTGGCGGGCCTTGAGAAGTTCGTCGATGCGGCATTCGATGGTCAGGTAGAAATGCGGGATAGTAAGTTTCGATTCCAGCAGGCGGCTTGCAATAACCTTGCGCATATTGCTGTTCGGGATTTCCTCGTATTCCATGCCGTAAGCATCGGCCAGTTGCCGGGCCGAGGGGCCGGACGGAGATGGTTTTGGCGAAGCGGCGGAGGGAAATGATACAGGTTTTGCTGTATCGATGTCCGCCTTCACGATGCGTCCGCGTGGGCCGCTGCCCCTGACATGCGAGAGGTCGATACCCTTTTCTTCAGCAATACGACGGGCAAGCGGGGAAATGAACATGCGTGTCCCCTCACCCTCCCGCTTCGCGGGCACCTCCCTCTCCCCTTGGGAGAGGGGTTTTTCGGGTTCTCTCTCTCTCTTGAGAGGGGGTTGGGGTGAGGGGCTTTTTTCTATATTGTCCTTGCTTTCGCCTTCTTCAAGCAGGATGGCAATCGGGGTATTAACCGCCACGCCTTCAGTGCCCGCCTCTACAAGTATTTTGCCGAGAATCCCTTCGTCAGCGGCTTCGAATTCCATGGTCGCCTTGTCGGTTTCGATTTCGGCGATAACATCGCCGGAAGAGATCCTGTCCCCTTCCTTCCTGTGCCACTTGGCCAGTTTGCCTTCTGTCATCGTCGGCGACAGCGCCGGCATGGTTACGGTGATTGTCATTCTTCGCTAGTCCTTGTAACAAACTTTTTTGGCGGCCTCGACTATCTGCCCTACCTGCGGAAGGGCCAGTTTTTCCAGATTTGCCGCATAGGGAAGCGGCACGTCCGCCGCGCAAACGCGCAGCAGCGGGGCGTCCAGCCAGTCGAAGGCATGCTCCATTACCAAAGCGGCCAGTTCCGAGCCTATTCCGGCGTAGGGCCAGCCTTCCTCGACGCTAACGATTCTGTTGGTCTTTTTAACGCTTTCGATGATCGTATAGCGGTCGAGCGGGCGGATGGTACGAAGATTTACGACTTCTGCGTCGATGCCCGCGGCAGCCAGTTCTTCGGCTGCCTGCATGGCCTTGCCGACCATGATCGAATAGGCGACTATCGTGACGTCCCTGCCCTGTTTCTCAATTCTGGCGCGGCCCAGAGGGATCACGTATTCCGGGTCTTCTGGAACCTCGAAGCTCTGGCCGTACATGATTTCGTTTTCCAGGAAGACGACCGGGTTAGGGTCGCGGATCGCGGATTTGAGAAGACCCTTGGCGTCCGCCGCAGACCACGGAGCGACAACCTTCAGGCCGGGGATATGCGCGTACCAGCTGGCGAAATCCTGAGAGTGCTGGGCGGCGACTCGGGCGGCGGCGCCGTTCGGGCCTCTGAAAACTATCGGGCAACCAAGCTGTCCGCCCGCCATGTACAGCGTCTTGCCGGCGGAGTTGATGATATGGTCGATCGCCTGCATTGCGAAATTCATGGTCATGAACTCGACTATCGGCTTGAGACCGTTAAAGGCAGCTCCGGCAGCGAGCCCTGCGAAGCCGTGTTCGGTGATCGGAGTATCGATCACGCGCTTTTCGCCAAACTCATCGAGCAATCCTTGCGTAACCTTATAGGCTCCCTGATACTGCGCGACTTCCTCGCCGAGGATGAAGATGTCGGGGTCGGCGCGCATTTCCTCGGCCATGGCATCGCGCAGAGCTTCGCGCACCGACATTTTTCTTGTTGCTTTGAAAAATTTATCTTCGGCAAAGGGTGGCGGCTCCAGCACATATCCTTGCGCGTAGAGGATATCGCGGTTTTCAATGACCTTGCCTTCGATCTGCGGGGCGGAAACTGTGCTTGCCTGCGGCGGATCCGTTACGTTTACCCGGGCCTGTTGCGGAGTACCACGGGCTTCCCTGACCTGATCTTGTATGGCGGCGATATCGGCCTTGCTCTCGCCTTCTTCGAGCAGAACGGCTATCGGCGTGTTCACGGCGACGTTTTCAGTACCCGCCTGAACCAGAATGCTGCCAAGGACGCCCTCATCAGCAGACTCGAATTCCATGGTCGCCTTGTCGGTTTCGATTTCGGCGATTACCTCGCCAGAGGAAACCTTGTCGCCTTCCTTCTTGAGCCATTTTGCAAGTTTGCCTTCCGTCATTGTCGGCGATAGGGCTGGCATTAGCAGAGGGATTGTCATGCTCTAATTCCTGTTCCTGTCATTTCGTTCGTTATACCTCCACCAGTACATCCGTCCAGAGTTCGGACGGGGCCGGTTCGGGGGATTCGGTGGCAAAGGTGGCGGCTTCGTTGACGATTTCCTTGATCTCCTTTTCAATATCGCGGACATCGTCTTCGGATACGCCGCCATCGGTCATCATAATCGCCTTAAGAGAGAGGATCGGATCCCGGTCTTCCTTGTATTTCTCGACCTCTTCCTTTGTGCGGTATTTGGCCGGATCGGACATGGAATGGCCGCGGTATCTGTAGGTCATCATTTCCAGTATGTAAGGGCCCTTGCCGGAGCGCACATATTCAAAAGCGCGGGCAGCAGCTTCACGAACGGCGAAGATATCCATGCCGTCGATCTGCTCGCCGGGGATGCCGTAGCCCTGCCCTCTCGAATAGAGCTTGCCGGCGGCATGACGGGCGACGCTGGTGCCCATGCCATACTGGTTGTTCTCGACCACGTAGAGAACCGGGAGCTTCCACAGTGCGGCCATGTTGTAGCACTCGGCCACTTGCCCCTGGTTCGCGGCGCCGTCGCCCATATAGGCCACAGCAACGCCGCCGTCGCCCCGGTATTTATGGGAGAAGCCCAGTCCTGTGCCGATTGCCGTACTGGCGCCAACTATACCGTGGCCACCGAAGAACTTCTTTTCCTTGCTGAACATATGCATGGAACCGCCCTTGCCGCGGGAATAGCCGCCTTCGCGTCCGGTTAGTTCCGCCATGACGCCTTTCGGATCCATTCCAACAGCCAGCATGTGGCCGTGATCGCGGTAGGCGGTGACCACTGTGTCCTGCGGCTGCTGCACTGACTGGATGCCGGTAACCACCGCTTCCTGGCCGATATAGAGGTGGCAGAAACCGCCGATCAGTCCCATACCGTACATCTGTCCGGCCTTCTCCTCAAAGCGGCGGATCAGGAGCATCATACGGTACAAATCTTTCATTTCACTTCCGGTGATGCCGGAAGTGGCGGCGGCGGACGCATCACCGCCCTTTTGCTGTTTGTTTCTGGCAGCCATTAACGCAAGCCTCTTCTGTGACAGGTTCCAGCCGCCGGGCGGCTGATTGATTATCTTTTCTAGATTTAGGGCATATGGCGATTGTGATCAATGTCCGCTATCAAAAAGAATACGTTCGTCCTTGTGAACAAAACCGAGCACATGGCGAACTCTTTCTTCAAGCAGGTCGCGGTCGATGCTGCCGGGGCGAAGCATGACGACGCGGGATTCAAGATCGCGGCGGGAAGCCGAAAGCCTGGCATGTTCCGAGGACAGCCGCTCTATACGCCTTTCAAGCGACCACAGCCTGAAGCAGCTTCTTTCCCCCTGCACCAGATGGTAGCAGAAGTAAAAGCAGAGACTGAATCCAATCAGCGAGAGCATGTTCCTGCGAAGAATATAGCGGTATTCAGATAGTCTGTTCATATATTCATCGAATCACAAACGAATCATTCAGGTCAAGAAAAAAATACAAGTGAATCAATGGGTTGCCGGAGAACGTTACAGGAACGAATGAAGCTAAGTGATTCTGTTGATTCGAAAATCCAGTAAATCCATCTCTCTTCAGAATGATGAAAATTAATATCGGTCATACTGAAGCGAGCACTGCGCAATTCGGTCTATGTGCCTTTTTCGGGTTTGGGAGGGTGTATCAGGCGGTGTTTGGCTACGGCCTTGTCCCAGATTTCTCCGGGCTCGGTTTCGGTGACGAGGGAGTAGTCGAAATCAATTACTTTCCATACGCCGCGAAGAGACTCGTAGTTCAACTGGAGAGGCCCCCAGCCTGCATAGCCTCTGATCAGAAACTGTTCTCCCATGACTTCCCGGACATCTTCCGAAGTCAGCTCTCTTTGGCTGGCGAGGCCGGATTCCCTGAAGGCGACTATCTTTCTTCTGCCGGGGTAACTTACCGGGCCACCGTAAATTTCTTTCAGGGTCGGGGCGTTTTCGTAAGAACCGTCGAGGGGCTTGTTGATAATGAAGCCATGGGCGCCGAAAAGATCATGCCTGACGAGATAGACCACGCTTTGGTGGAAAGGGCCGTCCTTGACCCTGTCACCGGCAATCAGGAGTTTGCCGGTGTATCCTCCGTACATGGAGGACAGGGTCGGAAGAACCAGAAGGAATGCGGCCAGAAGCAGATATATTCTGGCCGCAACGGGTGTACGTTTCATCAGGCTACGTTCTTCAGCGACGAGGAAGGCTTTTCGCCACGCATGAAGCTCCTGCCGGAATAGCGGGCCGCGTCACCCAGCATCTGCTCGATACGGATCAGCTGGTTGTACTTGGCTATCCGGTCTGAGCGGGAAAGCGATCCGGTCTTGATCTGGCCGGCATTGGTCGCCACGGCGAGATCGGCGATGGTGGCGTCTTCGGTCTCTCCCGAGCGGTGGGAAAGAATGATGCCGTAACCGGCACGCTTGGCCATTTCAATAGTTTCAAGGGTTTCGGTAAGCGAGCCGATCTGGTTGACCTTTACCAGAATGGCGTTTGCCGCGCCCATTTCGATGCCTTTGGCAAGACGCTTCGCGTTGGTGACGAACAGGTCGTCGCCGACAAGCTGCACGCGATCGCCGAGGGCCTTGTTGAGGTTTACCCAGCCGTTCCAGTCGTCTTCGGCAAGGCCGTCTTCGATGGAGACGATCGGATATTTTTTGCAAAGGTCTTCGTAGTACTTAACCATTTCGTCGGAAGAGAGAACCTTGCCCTCGCCTTCGAGGTGATATTTGCCGTCCTTGTAGAACTCGGTGGAAGCGGCGTCGAGAGCGATCATCACGTCTTCGCCCGGCTTGTAGCCGGCGGCATGGATGGCTTTGATAATATAATCGAGAGCTTCCTGCGAAGATCTGACGGCGGGAGCGAAGCCTCCTTCGTCGCCGACATTGGTGTTTAAACCGGCCTTCGAGAGTTCTTTTTTAAGAGCGTGGAAGACTTCCGCGCCGCAGCGGAGAGCTTCGGCAAAGTCAGGAGCGTTTACCGGCATGATCATGAATTCCTGGATATCTACAGGATTGTCGGCGTGAGCGCCGCCGTTGATGATATTCATCATCGGCGTGGGCAGCAGGTGCGCATGTATGCCGCCTATATAGCGATAAAGCGGCAGGTCAAGCTCACTGGCCATAGCGTGGGCGCAGGCCATCGACACGCCGAGGATGGCGTTCGCGCCAAGACGACCCTTGTTCTCGGTGCCGTCCAGACTGATCATCGTATAGTCGATTAGTTGCTGGTCTTCGGCGTCGTAGCCGCAGAGCGCGTCATAGATCTCGCCGTTTACGTGTTCGACGGCTTTGGTGACGCCCTTGCCGCCGTAGCGGTTTTTGTCGCCGTCGCGCAGTTCTACGGCTTCGTGAGCGCCGGTCGAAGCCCCGGAGGGAACCGCCGCCCGGCCAACCGCGCCGGATTCTAGAAGCACTTCAACTTCCACGGTCGGATTACCGCGGGAGTCCAGGATCTCGCGTCCTGTTATGTCTATGATTGCAGTCATTTATAATCTCCTATTGTTGAATATCTGATTTAACCAAATGCATTCCGACCGTTTCAGAATTTGGTTATTTATATATCAGTCATACTGGGCCAGTTCCAGAACGACATTGTCCGGGCCAAGGAAATAAACCAGCTTTTTTTTAGCGGGTTCATAGACCTGTATTTCGCTGAAGAACTTTACTCCTTCTTTCTTCAGGCGTTCAACCACTTCCTCGATGCCGGTCACTTTGAAGGCCATATGACGCAGGCCAATACGATTCGGTTTTCCGTTATCGGGGTCAGCACCTCCGGGTGGATTGTAGTATTGCATAAGTTCAAGGGCGGTTTGCGTTTGCGGAAACAGCAGTCTCGCGTATTCTCCTTTTACTTCGGGAAGGCCGACAATATCGGATATCCAACTTCCCTCCAGCCTGTCGCGATGGGTTACCTCGAATCCGAGCATTCGGTAAAACCTTACGGATTCATCAAGGTCGGAAACTACAATATTTACATGATCTATCAGCATCACTTTCCCCAAGATACTTCGAGCGGCGGGAGGCAGTCGGGGGAAGTGCATGACCAGATGTGATAGTCGACTACTTCGCCGCCCGGCAGGCAATGATGTTTTCGGAATATTCCTTCCTTTTGGAAACCAAGTTTATTCACCACCGCCATACTGGCCGAATTGCCCTCGGCCACGTCTATCGCTACAGCCCGAGCGCCGAGAACGCTGAAAGCGTAACGGGTGAGAGCGTTGGCGCATTCCGTGGCGTAGCCCTTGCCCTGCGCGCTTTTTCTTACCCAGTAGCCGATTTCGAAGCGGCGAACTTTCCAGTTGAACCTGTGGAGGCCGGAAGAAAGCACAAATTTTCCGGTATCGGCCTCAAAGCCAAAGATCATGAAATCCTGGCGCAGCATGTAGCGGGCATGCGCCTGACGGCAGACGGATTCATCGGCGTTCACGTCGCCTTTTTCTCTGGCCCATGGCATCCAGCGGCTGACCATTTCCCATGTTTCGAGTTTGGCCTCGTGCACAGCCTCTCCGTCGCCCTGCATCGGATGGCGCAGGATAAGACGCGGAGTGCAGATCGGCATGGGGACATCATAGAGGACTGGGTCAAGATTTTCGTCAATCATGGTTGTCATTTCTATTGTTTTACTGACTTCGACAAGAAGTCGAAAGCCTTAAGCGTTTCCAGAACCGTTGGCATCTCGGAGAGTCTTACCATGTTCGGGCCGTCGGAGGGGGCGTTGTCGGGATCCTGATGGGTTTCCATGAATACGCCTGCGACGCCGATTGCGACGGCAGCACGGGCGAGAACGGGAACCATTTCGCGGTCGCCCCCGGACGAAGAGCCCTTTCCGCCAGGCTGCTGGACGGAATGGGTGGCGTCGAAGATAACCGGGTAGCCGGTTTCCTTCATGATCGGCAGGGAGCGCATGTCGGAGACAAGCGTGTTATAACCGAAACTCGCTCCGCGTTCGCAGAGCATGATTTTATCGTTCCCGGTGCTGGCGATCTTTTCGGCGACGTTCCGCATGTCCCAGGGGGCAAGGAACTGGCCCTTCTTGACGTTTATCGGCTTTCCGGTGTTTCCGGCGGCAATCAGCAGGTCGGTCTGGCGGCAGAGGAACGCCGGTATCTGCAAAACGTCTACAACGGAGGCAACTTCCGCGCATTGATCCGGCAAGTGAATGTCGGTGATTACCGGCACGCCGAATTCCTTTTTCAGATCGGCGAAGACTTCAAGGCTTTTTTCGAGACCGAGGCCTCTACGGCCCTTGATCGAGGTGCGATTGGCCTTGTCGAAGGATGCCTTGAATATAAACGGGATATCCAGTTTTACGGTTAGTTCCCTAAGCGCACCGCAAATGAAGAAAGCATGTTCCCGCGTCTCCAGCTGGCAAGGGCCGGCGATCAGGGTGAAAGGCAGGTTGTTGGCGATTTCAAGATCGCCGGTTTTGACGGTTTTATTATTGTTATGCACTTGTTACTTCCAGCTTGGGGTTGCGTAGCTCGAATATACGACAAGGCAAGCGAAAGTTAAATTCATATTGCAGCAGCCGTTCTAAACGGAGCGAACGACTATGCCGGTTCGATTCCGCGCGGTATGATCCGGGCGGGAATGTTGCCGGGGGATCTGGATTCCGGGGGGCCGATTATGGATTTTATCTTTCTAATGATGGAATTAAAGCTTGACGAATCACAGTACGGAATTTGCTCCCCGTTGAATGCCAGCAAGCTATCGGCCTGCATCAGGTTACGACAGTAAGAGTACCCTGTCGGGATATCGAGAAAAAGAAAAGGCACCTTGCATCCCTCTTCCCTCATATGCCTTACGAATGCCAGGCCTGTATTCCATCCATTATATGTATCCACAAGATCAAGATGTTGCAGGCCGCAGGCCATGTACATTTTGGTGATGACCAGATCCGGCGGCGGGGCATCCTTCAGGGTATTTATGGCTGTGTCCACCGCTACCCCTCTAGTTTGATCAGCCACAATAACCTCGTAACCGATTTCCTCCAGTTCTTCTATAATGGGCATTTGGTATTCCGGATTATCGGAAACGAACAGAATTCTTTTTTTTCTGAGATCTGTCATTTATTTCTCCATACAAAATATACAGGCAATCTATTATGCAAAGAGCTAGAAAGCAAGCTTTACATATTCGCTGGCCCATCCCTCTCCTGGAGGGAGAGGGCTTATTGCTATGGGTTCAGGGGTGACCAGGCGGGGTCGGAGGCGTCTTTCGGAGTGGGCAGCATACGCTCGTTATAACCGGTGAGGTCGATGGTGTAGAGCTTGGCCTGACGCTGGGAGCCGTTCGGGCCCATGGGACGTTCCTTGAAATAGGTCAGTACGCGGCCGTTCGGCGACCAGCTCGGGCCCTCGACGTGGAAGGCTTTGGTTATCAGGCGCTCTCCGGTGCCGTCGGGGCGGATTACACCGATGTAAAAATTACCTCCGAGGATTTTGGTGAAAGCGATAAGGTCGCCACGGGGAGACCATACCGGGTTGGCGTAACGGCCCTGATCAAAAGTAATACGGTGAACGTTTGAGCCTTCAGAGTTCATTACGTAAAGCTGCTGCGAGCCGCCGCGGTCGGATTCGAAGACCACCTGCCCTCCGTCCGGCGAAAAGCTCGGACTGGTATCGATTGAAGAGTGATTGGTCAGTTGTTTTACCTGCCGGGTGCGAAGATCCATTACATAAATGTCGCTGTTGCCGCTGCGGCTCATGCTGAATATCACCTTATTGCCATCGGGAGAAAAACGCGGTGCGAAAGTCATACCGGGAAAGTCGCCGAGGACTTCCTGACGGCCTGTGTCGATATTGTAGAGGTAAACCCTGGGCCTGTTGCTGTGGTAGGCAAGATAGGTTATTTCCTGGGCATTCGGAGAAAAACGCGGGGTAAGAACCAGATCCTTGCCGTCGGTCAGATAGCGGTGGTTGGCGCCGTCCTGATCCATGATGGCAAGGCGCTTCACTCTGGCACTGGTCGTGCCTTCTTCGGCAATGTAGACGATACGGGTATCGAAATATCCGCTTTCGCCGGTGAGCCTTTTGTACACTTCATCGGAAATGATATGGGCGATTCTGCGCCAGTTCTGGGGCGTGGTCATATAGGCCATACCGATGAGCTGCTGCTGCGAATAAACGTCCCAAAGACGGAATTCGACCCTGGTCTTGCCGTCCGCGCCCTGCATCACGTTTCCGGTCACGAGCGCCTGTGCGTTGATGGCGCGCCATTCACCAAATCTCGGCCCGTCCTCGGCTATAGAGCGGGGATCCTGAATGAAGGCTCTCGGATTTACCGGGTTGAACAGTCCGGAATTTTCAAGATTGGTGCTGATTATTTGCGGAATTTGCTGGGCTATTTCCCTTTGCTGCGGGTTGCTAAAATGGAAAGTGCTGATCGCCACCGGCAAAGGCTGGAAATTGCCTTTGGTGATATCGACTTTAAGCTCGGCGCGTGCCTGTGTGGCGAAGAGGGCCGTAACCAGAAACAGGCATATTATTAGTATCTGTCTTTTCATTGGAGCATTTCCCTTGGGTCGAAGGTGACGACAATCGTTTTCCACTGATCATATTTGCCAGCGGGCAAGTTTAAAGGATTACACCGGGGACTGTATACAGCCCTTATCGCGCTTTCGGCAGCCGTACGGAAGAACTGGTCGTTCCTGGGGTTGATCACTTCCGCGGAATTAACAGTCCGGTCAGGATTGACTACCAGCCGTATATCAACGACAAGATTCTCGGCGTATTTAGCGCCCGCCGGAATATTCCAGCATGCGGCGAGCTGCTGACGGAGGGCGTCCATTTCTCCCATGCTTACCTGCTGGGCGAAACGGGCGAGAGGAGAGTTGTTATCGCCAATCGGAGCCGTCAGAGGGGCGCGCTGCTGCGGCGTATCCGGAGCATGCGGAGTCAGGTTGCGTAGAAGGGCATTAAATGATTCGTTCTGCTTCTCCGAGTCGTTAGCGGCTGCCTCCGCCGGGGGAGGAGGCGGGGTTTTCGGCTTTTCCTTGACCTCCACGGGTTTCTTTTTAATCTCTTCAGGTTTCTTTTTGACTTCTTCGGGCTTTGGCATCGGCACGGAAGGAGTTACCGGTTTTGAAATATCCTCGACAAGATCCGGCGGTTTCGGAGCTTCAAGCTTTGGCGGAGGCTGGGTATCGGCGGTGACTTTGGGAGGCACCGGCCTTGCAGGCGGCGGCGCAGGCATTTCGTTTTTCACCGGCGGCGCAGGTCTTCTCTCCGGCGGTTTGTCGGTCGTGTTTTCTTCACCAATAATGTCGACGGTTACGCTTTCAAGGATTATGGGCCGGTCATGTCTGACATAAGGTATTCCATAATAGGCGAACGCCATCACGCCCAGATGAAAGAGCATTGAAAAAACCAGAGGAATTTTCAAATTCGAGTCCATATCGGAAATATAGTTCTCTCTCAACGCCGCCGCAGACATGCCGGTAAAAATAATTCCGTTTTATGGCTTCTTTATGGAAGCTTCAGATATAAGTGCAACTTTTCTAAAACCGGCGCTGTTAATTGCGCCTATGATCTCCATTATCTGACCGTACTGCAAATTTCTGTCGCCCCGGATGTAGACGCGCCGGTCGGGATCGGAATTGGTCATCGCCTCCAGCATGCTGACCAGACGATCAAAGCCGACTTCGGTATCGCCTACATAAATCAGGCCCTTGTCGGTGATGGTTATTTCCAGCGGCTTGTTGTCCTCGTCCTTAAGGGGCCTCGCCTGGGAATTGGGGAGATCCACGGGCACGCCTGCCGTCAGAAGCGGAGCCGCCACCATGAAAACTATCAGAAGAACAAGCATCACGTCGACCAGAGGGGTGACGTTGATCTCGGCCATGGCTTTGTAATTGCCGCGGCGTCTTCCCGAGTTTTCCTTGAATTTGATAAGTGCGCCCATATGCTATTTGCCTCTTTCCTGACGATCGAGATGGCGGGAGAGGATTGTAGAAAATTCCGAAGTAAAGGTATCCAGACGTTCGGCATAACGGTTCAACGAACTTGAAAAAACGTTAAACGCAATCGCCGACGGGATTGCGGCCACCAGCCCCAGCGCGGTCGCAAAGAGAGCCTCGGCGATACCGGGGGCGACGACCGCCAGCGAGGTATTGTTGGTCTGGGCGATTGAAGAGAAGGAATTCATGATACCCCAGACAGTGCCGAAAAGACCGATGAACGGGGCTGTCGAACCGACACTGGCGAGGAAGGTCATGCCCCGTTCGAGCCTGCCCATCTCCTTGCCGATGGTGACCGACATCGCGCGCTCGACGCGCTGGCGCAGGCTGGCCTGAATGCTTTGCTTGGCGGGAAGTCCGTCCTCGACGCCTTCCTGCCATTCGTCCATGCCGGCGGCGAAAACGTTCAGCATCGGGTCGTCCTGGCTTTTCTTGACTCTTTGATAAAGTTTGTCAAGAGGCTCGCCAGACCAGAAGGCATCCTCGAATTTGGCGGCGCGGCGGTACAGCTTTTTCAAGGTATTGCGTTTTTCAAAAATAATCGCCCAGCTCCAGATCGAGGCGGCGACGAGAGCCAGCATGACCAGCTTGACGACCAGATCGGCCTGCATAAAAAGACCGAACATGCTCAAGTCCCCGGAAAAGCTACCTCCGAGGTCAAGGGATTCGACAGCCCTGCCGGCCAGTTCTTCGGTGTTATTCATTTCCTATCGCTTCCTTCAAAGCTTCTTTTACGGGGAGAGGTATTCGCATCGGGCGGAAGTCGCAGCCGACACATACCAGATTCACAGTTATAGAGAAGAGCAGATCCTTCTGGCAAAATATAGTTTGAACCATGTCAAAAGAACCGTTTTTCACAATTTGAACTTCGGTTTCGATCCGCAGCATGTCGTCGAGGCGCGCCGGTTTTTTATAATCAGCCTCGATCCGCCTGACGACGAAGCCGCAGGACTGATCTTTCCACAGCGAACTGTTATCGAAACCTCTGGCCCGCAGCAATTCGGTGCGCCCCCTTTCGGCGAATTTCAGATAGTTGGCGTAATACACGACTCCGCCTGCGTCAGTGTCCTCGTAGTACACGCGGTATTCGCAAATGTGCTTCATGGGGCCGGTTTCTGCGGATCTCCGGGGCACGGAGCGAACTGGCAGTCAGGCCCTGTCCTGCCTACCGCGCTTCCGTCCGGGCACATTTTCGCTTCCATAGTACACATCACATTCCCCGGATCAGGATCGGGCACCGTCCGGCTGTCCGGGCACGGGGCGAATTCGCAGGCCGGGGGAACCCTTGACACGGCAGAGCCATCCGCACATCTTTTCGCATCCTCCGGGCATGCCCAGGAACCGGTTACCGCGAATGCAAGTATTATCAGAAGCCATACGACCACCAGCGCCGTCTCCAGCGCGGGGCGAGAGATTTCAAATTTCACCACGATCCTCCTCCTCGTCGAAATGCTGAAACAAATCCATATGATCCTTTACTTCAGGTTTCAGGCCCAGATGCCTGTATCCTTTCGAACTTACCATTCTGCCCCTCGGGGTACGGTTTATGAAGCCCTGCTGGATCAGGTATGGTTCAATGACTTCCTCGATGACGTCCCGCTGCTCCGACAGGGCGGCGGACAGGGTTTCGACGCCAACGGGGCCTCCGCCGTAATTCTCAATGATACAGGAAAGATAGCGGCGATCCATGCCGTCAAGGCCGGAGCGGTCGACGTCGAGACGGGTCAGGGCCGCGTGGGCTGCCTGCGCGTCGATTCTTCTGCTGCCCGCGACTTCGGCGAAATCGCGCACTCTGCGAGCAAGTCTTCCGGCTATGCGCGGAGTGCCGCGGGAACGTCTCGCGATTTCCAAAGCGCCGTCTTCGGTGAGCGGCATGTCGAGAAGTCTCGCGGTTCTTTGCACTATCAGTTTTAGTTCTTCAGCTTCGTAGAATTCAAGGCGCAAGGGAATGCCAAAACGATCGCGAAGCGGGCCGGTAAGCAGGCCGCTGCGAGTCGTGGCGCCGACCAGGGTGAAGGGCGCAAGTTCTATTTGCACCGACCGGGCCGCAGGCCCCTCGCCGATTATAATGTCGAGCTTGCCGTCTTCCATGGCCGGGTAGAGGATTTCCTCAACGGCAGGGCTGAGGCGGTGGATTTCGTCAATGAACAAGACGTCATTCGCCTCCAGATTGGTAAGTATTGCGGCGAGATCCCCTGCCCTTGCGATCACCGGGCCGGAGGTGGCGCGGAAGCCGACGCCCAGTTCCCTCGCGATGATCTGCGCCAGAGTGGTTTTTCCAAGGCCGGGAGGGCCGCAAAGAAGCACGTGATCCATGGAACTGCGCCGCTTCCTGGCAGCATCGATGAAAACCCGCAGGTTTTCACGAACCTGCGTCTGGCCGATAAATTCCGACAATGACACGGGACGAAGAGGGCCTTCCTCGATCCGCTCATCTTCAAGGGCCGACTTTTCCAGATCCGGGTTTTTTCCAGCGGCGCTTTCCATTACGCAGCAAGTTCCTTAAGCGAAAGGCGTATCAGCGCCTGAAGATTATCTTTCTCACTGTCCCCGGCTTTCTGGCGGGCATGGGCGACGGCGGTGAAGGCTTCGGAGCGACCGTAGCCGAGATTTACCAACGCCGATACCGCGTCTGCGGAAACACCTTCGTGACCGGCGGGATCATTAGATCCCGATACCTTCGAGAGTACAGGTTTTTCCTGGCTGAAAGCAACCGTTCCGGCGACGTCCCTGAGTTCGGTGAGTATACGGGCGGCAAGCTTCGGCCCGACACCTTCGGCGCGGGTGAGCATCGCCTTGTCCTGGGAGGCGATGACAGCGCCGAGCTGCTCTACAGGGCAGACTCCCAGAATGGAGAGGGCGACCTTCGAACCGACGCCCTGTACGCCGGTAAGCACCCTGAACCAGTGTTTTTCGGCGACGTCAAGGAAGCCATAGAGATTGATGGCGTCTTCCCTGACCAGTGTTTCTATCAACAGACTTGCGGGCTCGCCGGGATGGCCGATCCTCATCAGCGTGCGGCGGCTTGCGAAGACCACGTAGCCAACGCCCTGCACGTCCAGTATCAGGCGTCCGTTGTCGATGCTGTCGATTATTCCGGAAAGTTTGCCGATCATATCACCGCCATCCTTGCGATTGTTCCCGAGTGGTGAGCGTGACAGATTGCGATCGCCAGCGCATCTGCTTCGTCCGCGGTGGCGGCTTTGGCCAGCGGCAGCAGAACCCTGACCATCATGGCGATCTGCTCCTTGGTGGCGTGGCCGTTGCCGACCACAGATTTTTTTACAAGGTTTGCCGAGTACTCGGCGACCATAACCCCTTCCCTTGCCGCAGCAACAACGGCGACTCCTCTTGCCTGCCCCAGCAGAAGGGCGGAGGCGGGATTGTTGTTCATGAAGGTTTCCTCAATCGAGGCCGTATCGGGCCTGTGCAGCCGGATTACCGAAGTGAGCGCGCTGTCGATTTTGGCCAGCCGGCTGCAGAGCGGCGCATCGCAGTCAGTGCGTATGATGCCGCAATCCAGAAAACGAAGGGCGCCACCCTGCTTTTCTATCATTCCCCAGCCGGTCTTCCTGAGACCGGGATCTATACCCAGTATCCGCGTCAAGCCTCCATGATCCTTTCAAGGATGTCGTCGCCTATTTCGAGATTGGTTGTTACGCTCTGTACGTCGTCATTGTCTTCCAGAACGTCGACAAGTCTTAATACCGAACGCGCCTGATCCTCATCGACCTGACCGGCGACATTGGCTTTCCAGGCAAGCCCGGCCTTTTCGGGTTCGCCGAACTTTTCGGCCAGAGCTTCACGGACAGAAGAAAAATCGTCCGGTTCGCAGATGATTTCGTGACCGTCCTCATCCGAATCCACGTTCAGCGCGCCAGCTTCGACGGCGGCTTCGAAGACTTCATCAGCACCCGCGATCCCGGCCGGATAGACTATTTCGCCAACCCGGTCGAACATGAAGGAAACGGAGTTTGTCTCCCCGAGATTGCCGCCGTATTTGGTGAAGGCCGACCTGACTTCGGCGGCTGTACGGTTGCGGTTGTTGGTAAGGGTCTCGACGATGACCGCCACACCGCCGGAGCCGTAGCCTTCGTAGCGAACCTGTTCGTAATTGTCGCCTGCTCCGGCGCCTGTGGCGCTGTCGATTGCGCGCCTGATTCTTTCGCCGGGCATATTGACGCCGCGCGCCGCGGTAATAGCGGAGCGCAGGCGGGGATTGGTCTCGGGATCCGGGCCGCCGATTTTCGCGGCCACCATTATTTCCCGGCCAACCTTGGTAAACATTTTCGCACGCCTGGCATCCTGGGCGCCTTTTCTGTGCATTATATTTTTAAATTTTGAATGTCCTGCCATGACACTTTCTTCGTTTTCAGTTGGCTGAATTGCCCACGCATTATAGGGAAGCCGGGCAGAGGTTTACAATATGTTCCTTTGGGAAGGAGATTGCCGGGAACAGGCGCAATAAAATTATCATTTAAGCAATCCTTTCTTGTTAATTGTTATATTTTTCTAATATTCACTCCTTGACATATATTGCATACGGAAATACAATTCAGTACAAAATATGGAAAAGACTATTCTTAGGTGGCGGTTAGAAAATTTGTGCTTCGGTTCGCGGTTTTAAGTCACAAATTTGTTTGATCTCTGCACGTCACCTTGGAAAAAGAGGCGATGAAATGCAGCCTTGTGGCAGGAAACAACTGTTCCGCTTTCATTCGAGCCGCTTCTCCGGCGACTGCTTCGACGCGCGCATCCCGGCCCCGATAGGCCCCCCCTTAAAAATCAGAGTAAATTCATGGAGGTTTACGTAATGTCAAACCCGGTTGAACATGCCTTTCAAATGCAAGTAGGTAATCCTTCCATCATGGGGGGCACGTACGACCCGGAAACAGACAGCGTAAATTTTTCCGTATATTCAAAAAGCGCGGCACAATTCGCAAGCAAGGATCCAACCGGGAAAACCGGAGTTTACGTTTGTTTCTATGACGAGACAGGAACTAATTATTTAGGAAGCGCCCGCCTTAATCCACCGAAAAGCGATATTTCTGAAAATAATGGAGTCTGGCATGGTTCATGGGCGAGAAACGATATTGAAGGCCTGGGACTGAAGGATTTTAGCAAACTAACATATTGCCTGCGGGTACAAGCGCCTTACGAGCCCGATAACGGGCATAGATTCAATGTACATAAAGCGCTTATCGATCCGTACGCCATCGATCTTGTCGGAGTAGATGAATTCGAAAAAGCCAGAAGAGACGACCGGCAGGAGCTTTTCTGCTACAAGCGTTCACCATTCAACCCGGCCGAGAATGCCGCCAACGCCAATAATCCGGAATTAATGGATACGAGTGACAGCGGCCCTTACATTCCCAAGGCGCGCATCAGGTATCCCCAACCTTTCAGCAAAGCTCCCGATACCAGGCCGAATATTCCCTGGTCGCAGACAGTAATCCGTGAAACTCACGTTAAAAGCGATACAATTCTTCACCCGGAAGTACCCGAGGAACACAAGGGCAAACTGAAAGGTCTGTCCTATCTTGCCAATTACTACAAGAAACTTTGCACTGCAATCGAGCTGCTTCCAGTCCACTGGTTTATCAACGAGACATCCGACAAGGTCAATTACTGGGGCTACAATACGGCCAACTTTTTCCGGGTTTCCGACAGATATGGCTGCAAAGAAGACCTTAAGCAACTAGTTCAGGACATGCACTCGGAAGGTCTGGAAGTAATTCTTGATGTTGTTTACAACCATACTGCCGAGGGAAACGAGCAAGGCCCGATCTTCAGCTACAAGGGGCTTGATAATTTTGAATATTATGCCCTGAACCCTATGGCGCCACAGTATTATCTGAACGATACCGGTGTCGGCAACATGCTTGACCTGAGCAATCCCGAAGTTAGCAAACTGGCCATTAGCTCACTGGAATATTACGCCGATACCTTTAATGTGGACGGCTTCAGATTCGATCTGGCATATGCTCTCGGCAGAGACAAAGAGCATGGTTATGCATATAATCCAATGGCATTTTTTTTTCAGGAATTGAAAAGCCATCCGGTTTTGAAGCAACTAAAACTTACCGGAGAGCCATGGGATATCGGGCCCGGAGACAGAAAAACCGGCTGGCTTCCCAAAGGGATAATCGAGTGGAACGACGAATTCCCCAAGCTCCTGAAAAAGTTCTGGTTAAAGGGCGTGTCGATCGCTCCGATGGCACGGATTCTGGCAGGCTGCTATCCCATTTTCAGACGTAAGGGCGAAGAATTCGCAGGACTTAATTATGCCAATTCTCATGATGGACAATCTACCGCGGACAACTTTACCTACGAGGACAGACACAACGAGGAGAACGGCGAGAAGAACAGGGACGGCTCCCCGATCATTGCCTGCAACGGAGGCGCAGAAGGGCCTACGGACGATCCCGTCATCTCCAGATACAGGTTGCGCATGGCTTTCAACCAGATTGCCTCGCTCTTCGTTTCTTTCGGGCCGACTATGTATAAAGCAGGCGACGAGGCAGGGCACACACAAAGAGGGAACAACAATCCCTATTGTCAGGACGGGCCGATTAACTGGCTGACCTGGCAGTGGCTTTTCAGCAACAATCAGGGACGCGAAGACTGCCATCAGGTGTTTACTAACGAGCAGAAAAGAAAGATTCTGGCATTCACTCAAGTCTGTTTGTCCTTAAGAAAAAGCATAGCCGTTTACAGGAATCCTTATTATCCTCACGGGGAAGACCTTGAGGGAATCACTCCGGAACCTGGTCAGAAATTACCGCTTCTCGACGACCACAAGCTAACCGACCTCACATGGTGGAATGCAAATGGCGACAGGATGAACGGCGAACACTGGAGAGAGAATGCCCACTCGTTCGGCATGTTGCTGAATAACTCAGCGATGCCAGAGGAAATCAAGACTGCAATCGAGCCGGAACTTTCATCAATTACCAAAGATTCCAGAATACTTGTCGTGTTCAACGCCCACAGCGCATCGGTCGATTTTAACCTGCCGGTCGTCAACGGAGGGGAAGGCCCATGGAAGGAGATCATTAATACATGCAGATTCTCCTACCCGCTGAACAACGAGACCGATATTTCCGAAATCGCTTCCGGTTTTGATCCGTATTCAAACGCGCTGAATGATCGTGTCAGGCCATGCCCTGTCGTAAAGGTCGAGGCCGACACCAAGGGGCCACGGAGCGTCGAGGGGGAGCCGGGAAAAAGAATGATGATACCAGCGCAGTCAGTAGTAGTCTTTGTACAGGATATTAAAGATATATCTCCTGAACCGGGATGACCTTCTTAAAGCCCAAAGGGATCACACATCTTTCATCCCCAGGCCCTACGGGAGAATTACTTCTGGTCGTTGTGCGATCCCCATAAAATATGGTATTTTCCTTGCTGTGTTTTTTCACGTTTACAGGCCGGAAGTTATTTGTCCTATCAGTTTCACACGATCACCGTTCTGGTGGTAGAAGACAATCAGCCGATGCTGGAGCTGGCGAAGTCGTTGCTCCTGACATTTGGCGTGGGGCATGTTCTGACCGCAAAAGACGGTAATGACGGATACAGGATTTTTTGCGAGACGAATCCTGATGTAGTTCTCGCGGACTGGATGATGCAGCCGCTTGACGGGATTTCGCTAACCCGACTGATCAGAAACGATTCCAAATCGCCCAACCCTTATGTTCCGGTTATCCTGATGACCGGCTTCAGCGAAAAACGCAGGGTCGTGCAGGCAAGAGACGCTGGCGTCACAGAATTTCTAGTAAAGCCTTTCAACGCCAGAGATTTATACAGAAGAATCGCCCAGATCATAGAGCGGCCCAGGCAATTCGTCAGATCCCAGGACTTTTTCGGCCCCGACAGGCGGCGCACGCGGCAAACCGAATACCAGGGGCCGCTGCGCAGGGAAGAAGACCAGAGAAGCCCCGAACTGGCAAGGCTGAGGATCGAACAGCAAAAGAAGGAGGCCAATATCAGCCTTCAGGAAATCAGGGAGAAAGCGGGCCTAAAAAAGGGCGATAAGTTCGATATTGGAAAGAAAAAAATTAATCCCGACGACATTGATCTGGTCTGAACAAAATGGAGCATTTCAACCAAAAGCCGCGCCGCAAAGCTGAATTCATAAAACCGCCGAACTTACTGAAAGCAAAAGTGGGCTCGGGTGGCTTGCGTGAAGAGATTCTCGATAAGGCGCAGGCGCTGCTGGAAAATACCGCAATCGACTTTCGTCCGCTGGCCGAAATGTATCTGGATTCCCTGACCCGCGGACTTGAGAAGGCGCAGGAGACAGAATCCCAGGACACCGAACAACTGATTGCGGGGCTGCTTTACCCCGCCATGCAGCTCAAGGCCAATGGCGGCATGTTTCACTATCCGCTTATTACGCGCATCGGCGACCATCTTGTCCAGTTTCTGGAAGTAATTGAAAGTCTGGACTTTGATGCGATTGAAATCGTACAGGCTTTCCATACCACGATGAGAGCGGTAGTAATGGGTCAGGTCAGCGGCGATGGAGGAAGGTACGGGGCCGAACTTATCAAGGCTCTTGAAGATGCCTGCTATCGATATTTCGAAAAATATCCTGATAATATCCAGCGAAGAAGCGAAGAAGAATAATCGAATATCGGTATTATATTCCGGTATTAAAAAGATGGGGCCCGACGATTACCGGGCGGATGACTTCTGCCAGTCCGGTTTTGTCGCTGGTTTCGATGTAGGTTGCGCAAAAGGTGGCATCTCCACCTGCCGGCACCATCCGTTCGCCGGGCATTTTGCGCAAGTATCGCTGAACCGGGATATCCTTGCGCATACCGATTACGCTGTCATAGTCGCCTGTCATGCCGATGTCGGTCTGGTAGGCGGTGCCGCCCGGCATAATATGGGCGTCTGCTGTCGGGACATGAGTGTGGGTTCCCGCTACCGCCGATACACGGCCATCGAAATAATTCGCGAAAGCAGATTTTTCGCTTGTCGCCTCGCCGTGAAAATCGACTACTATCGCCTGCACCGCTTTTCCGAGCCTGTTTGCCGAGACTATTTCCTCAACGGCCGTAAAAGGATCTCCAAGGGCTTCCATAAAGATCTGACCCAGAACATGGACGATCAGAATTTTTCTGCCGTCTGGAAGCTGCGCCGTCAGGAAGCCGCGACCCGGAGTGGATTTCGGCAGGTTAAGGGGGCGCAGGAGTTTGGGATCGCTGTTGATGTATGAGATGATTTCCCTCTGATCCCAGACATGGTTGCCGGCGGTGATGCAGTCTACGCCCATGTCATAAAATTCCTTGCAGATGCTTCCAGTAATGCCGAAGCCGTGCGCGGCATTGTCGCCATTAAGTATTACAAAATCGAGTTCAAGGCTTTTCCTGACAGCAGGTAAATGCTTCTCGACGGCTTCGCGGCCCGATCTGCCGACTATATCTCCGATTATCAGTATTCTCATTTATTCTTTCAGAACCTGTATGCCTGTACGGGTGTGATTATCCAGTCCATTTTCTCGTCGTGCTCCTCCCTTGGAAGATCGAAAAGGCATGCCTGCCCGGCATAGGCAAGGCCTGCCACGATAACATTTTTCCCGGCGCGAAGTTCGCTTATGGTCAGGTCGTAATAACCGCCGCCATATCCAAGACGAATGCCTTTACGGTCAAAAGCCAGAAGCGGAACGATCAGAATATCCGGTTGCACCCATATGGTTTGATCGTTTATTTCAGGCTGCATCACGCCGTAAGCGCCCTTCACCAGTTTCGACTTGCCGTCCCAATACGCGAATCCAAGTCTTTTTCCAAGCTTTTTTCTTACTACCGGCAGGGCCACGTCAATCCCGGCGGCAAGAAGACGCTCTATCACTGGATAGGAATTTATTTCTTTTCCCTTCGGCCAGTAGGCTCCTACGACCTGACCGGGAGAAGGGGAAAGCTTTTCCATGAACAGTTCAGCAGCAGCGTCAAGTTCGTCTTCACTGGCTTCGATCCGGTCACGATGGCGCAAAGCCTCAAGACGTATTGTTTCTTTTGTAAGATTCATAAAGGCGAGTATCAAAAAGAAATGAATGAGGGTTGCCACATGAGCCGTGTGCTTGCATTATCCGCGCAGGGGCCCTGGTAACCAGGTGGGCGCCGTATGCCATAACAAGGCGGCGAAACACTTCGTAATGGCAGGGACAGCTCCCTTGCGAATAAATATCGGCCCTCTGGGATTAAAGAGCAATCACGCACTCCGCAGCAAGCCCTCATATATATTATATATCAGGCTTCCTGGATTCTTCCAGCTAATGATTCGATTCTGTTTGCAAGACTGTCTATGGCGCGAACGATCAACTGCTCCTCCTGATCGCCAACGGCGTTATCGCGGTAAGCGGTGTGGGAGTTGGACATCAGTTTGTCCATGTGATCACGCAAATCGTAAATCTCGTCGGCAAGAACCAGAGCCGTAAGGACAAGAAGGTGGGTTTCACTTGCTGCCGCGCCGGCCTTGGAGATTTCCTTCAGTCTGTCATCGACATAACGTCCAAGGTCAAGAACCCGGCCTTCCTGACCGTCGTCACAGGCAACGCCGTATTTACGGCCATTGATCGACAAATTCACTTCAGCCATTGCTTATCCTTCCCTCAGTAAACGTTCAACCTTGTCGATGGCATTGTCCAGACGCAATGCAAATTGTTCGGCGTTGGCGCTGTTTATCCCCGGAATCGAATCCTGCGCAAAACCATTGTCGTTAAGAGCCGAGCGGGCAGCGTACAGTTCCTGCTGCTGCTCCTTGTGAAGCTTCTGATTTTCAAGAAGCGCCTTATCCAGACGATCAATCGCCAGATTCAAATTGGATAAAGAATTTCTGATGGCTGAAGACACAACTTTGCCCCTTTCATTTATAATAAATTTTACTCCGGGAAACCGGGTTATTATCTATTCTGCCGTCGCAAGGTCAAGCCGCAATCGTCGTTTTTTTTCAACTAAGTCACAAATTTTTTTCTGATGGCAGTTGACGTTGAAACGAGGCCGGTACAAAGTGCATTCTACACTACTTTTATACTTATTTGAGGGTCAAATCATGTCGTTACCACAATCTAACAAAAGCGAAGGATTATCAGCAGTAACAATGCAGCAAATGGCGAACGCCATTCGCGCTTTATCGATGGACGCAGTGGAAAAAGCGAAGTCCGGGCATCCCGGCATGCCTATGGGCATGGCAGATGTGGCGACGGTTCTCTTTAGCAGGTTTTTGAAATTTGACCCCCAAAATCCTTTCTGGCCCGATCGTGACAGATTTATTCTCTCCGGAGGCCATGGCTCGGCGCTGCTTTATTCGCTTGCCTATCTTGCCGGTTATGAAAAGATGACAATCGAAGAGATTCGCAATTTCCGTCAGTTGCACAGCCGCACTCCGGGGCACCCGGAATACGACCCCGAAGTCGGTGTCGAAATCACCACCGGCCCGCTTGGTCAGGGGATTTCCAGCGCGGCCGGGTTCGCTCTGGCCGAGAGAATGCTCAACAAGCGATTCGGAGATGCGCTGGTCAATCACTATACCTATGTCACCGCTGGAGACGGAGACCTTCAGGAAGGCGTCAGCCATGAGGCATGCGCTTTCGCCGGGCATCTAAAGCTTGGGAAGCTGATCGTTCTTTACGACGACAACAGCATTACCATCGACGGCCCCACCTCGCTTTCCTTCACCGAGGACGTCGGCAAGCGTTTCGAGGCTTACGGCTGGGACGTGCAGAAGATCGACGGGCATGACTTCGCGCAAATTGAAAAGGCAATCGCATCAGCGCAAAAGACTCCGACACCGAGCCTTATCTGCTGCAAAACCAAGATCGGCTACGGCGCTCCCAACAAGCAGGGCACCGAAGGCGTTCACGGCTCTCCGCTCGGCGAAGCGGAGATCAAGGCGGCAAGGGAATTCCTGAACTGGCCCTACCCTCCTTTCGAAATTCCGGACGAAATACTTGGCGCATGGCGCGAAGCCGGAGCAAGAAGCAAAGCCGCCTATGAGACCTGGAAGAAGAACTCGATGAACGCCGGGAAGGATTACCAGCGGACTATCAGCGGTGACGTCTCTTCGGTGATCGAGCCGGTCATCAGGGAAATCAAGGCCGAGTTTGCCGCATCGAAACCATCAATGGCCACCCGCAAGACTTCCGGAAAGTGTCTGGACAAGCTTGTACCGGCAGTTGCCGAAATGATCGGCGGATCAGCCGACCTTACCGGATCGGTGAATACCATTGTCAAAGGAATGGGTTCGCTTCTGCCTGATGATTACAGCGGAAGATACATTCATTACGGCGTTCGCGAGCATGGCATGGCCGCGGTGATGAACGGGCTGGCGCTGCACGGGGGGATTATTCCCTATAGCGGCACTTTCCTGCAATTCTCGGATTATTGCCGTCCGTCGATCAGGCTTGCGGCGCTTATGAAGCAGCGGGTCATTCATGTCATGACCCATGATTCTATCGGACTGGGCGAGGACGGGCCGACGCACCAGCCGGTGGAGCACCTCGCGGCACTGCGGGCGATACCCAATCTTAAGGTATTCAGGCCTTGTGACGGGGTGGAGACTGCGGAATGCTGGCAGCTTGCCATCAACAACACGAACGGCCCAAGCGTCATCTCGCTGACCCGCCAGGATCTGCCGACCTACCGCGAAGCCGACGCAGAGAACAAATGCGCCAGGGGGGGATATGTTATCGCTCCGTGCAACGGACATACGCCGGTAATCACCATTTTTGCCTCCGGCTCGGAAGTTGAAATCGCAGTCGAGGCCAAAAAGATACTGGAGAAGGACAACCTCACGGTTCAGGTGGTTTCGGTACCATGCCTTGAGCTTTTCCTTGCGCAGGATGCCAATTACCAGAGAAAGGTGATCGGCGAGTGCAAGGTCAGGGTCGCCATCGAGGCGGGGGTTCGCCAGCCATGGGATCGGCTCATCGGTCTTGAAGGCATCTTCATCGGCATGACAGGTTTTGGAGAATCAGCTCCTTACAAGCAGTTATACGACCTGTTCGGAATAACCCCGGAAAAAGCCGCTCAGGCCGTGAGAAGCAAACTTTAATTCAGTTCTGTACGGGGCCATAAGGGGAATTGCTTTTTCCCTTTATGGAACCATACTTACCTGTTAAATACATTCGTCGAAAGATCACACCTTCCAGAAGGATTATTATCATGACTGCAAAAGTAGCAATTAACGGATTTGGCCGTATTGGCCGCCTTGTTTTCCGCGCCCTGTTTGAATCGGGCCGCAACGACATCGAAATAGTTGCGATTAACGATCTGGCACCGAACAAAACCAATGCGCATCTGCTGAAGTACGATTCCGTACACGGCGCATCGCCTTTCACTGTGGAAGCCCAGGGCGAAGACACGATGATCGTCGCCGGGAAGAAAGTAAAAGTTTTTCAAATTCCGGATCCGGCGCAAATTCCGTGGGGCGAACTCGACGTCGATATAGTAATGGAATGTTCGGGCCGCTTTACCGAACGCCCGGACGCCGACAAGCATATAAAGGGCGGAGCCAAAAAAGTTCTGATTTCCGCCCCGGCCAAGGGTGAGGACATCACGGTTGTTTACGGCGTCAATTCCAACAAGATCGAAGCAGGACATGTAGTTGTCTCCAACGCTTCCTGCACGACCAACTGTCTTGCTCCTGTGGCCTTCGTGCTGAACCGTCTGTGCGGTATCGAAAAAGGGTTCATGACCACGATCCACAGCTACACCGGAGACCAGAGAATCGTCGATACGATGCACAAGGATCTCTACCGGGCACGCGCCGCCGCCGTCAACATGATTCCGACGACCACCGGGGCCGCCAAGGCTGTCGGGAAGGTTCTTCCGGATCTCGCCGGGAAGCTGGATGGCGTGGCTATCCGGGTACCGACACCGAACGTATCGCTGGTAGACCTCAAGTTCAATACAGCCCGCGCCGTTACGGCTGAGGAAATCAATTCCGCTATCAAGGCTGCTGCGGAAGGCGAACTCAAAGGCATTCTCGGCTATTTCGACGAGCCTATGGTTTCCGGCGACTTCAACCATTCGCCGCTGTCCTCATGCTTCCACGCCGACGGCACCAGAGTGATCGACGGCAACCTTGGCAGAATCATGTCCTGGTATGACAATGAATGGGGCTTCAGCTGCCGGATGCTCGATACGGCCAAGAAGATGCATGACTGCGGCTATTGATTTCGCGAATCAAACCAGAGCATTGAACGGTAAGGTTGAATCAGGGATGCCCGCCTCGCGCGGGCATCCGACAAAACGAGGTGTGCAGCGGAGCTGCACTCACTACCGGATCCCCGCCTATAAGCACGCCTGACGGCGCGCCATAGGGATTGATGGAAATAATCATACATATTTGCAGACAAGTTTCAGTTTTCTTATAATATCGACATGGCAGCACGTTTTTTACCCAAAGATCTGACAGCAACCAAGGCAGGCAAGATCGGCATGATCATCGACCATCTGGTCGATGCGCTCGGCGGCGATCCTTCGTCTTCGCTGCGGCGGGCTTTGGTGCTGGCCGATATCGACCAGTATCCGGGCACCAACCAGAGCGAAATCATGAAACGGGTCGAAATCGACAAGTCTTCACTGAACCGGGACATCGACTGGTTGTTTGATTACGGGTGCATTTACCGGGAACAGAGCAGCGACGATGCGAGGTCTGTCAAATTGCAAACGATAGGTTACAGCAGAAACAATCTGGCCTTCGCGCTGGATTTCTTTGGCGGCTCGCATGACGGATTGCGGACTTTTCTGCTTCAGTATATTGAACTTTTCGGCAGATATGGTATCAAGCCTTCCCTAAGAGACGCGAAAATAATCGCGGCGGTCGCGGACAAGCAGAAAGCGACGAAGCGGGAGATTTTACAGGAGCTGTATAGCGGCCCGCTATCGACCGAAACACGCGCCATCGCCAACATACTGGAGACAGGGTTGTTAAGAAAGGCCGATAATTATGGTGCATGAAACTCTTCTGGAGCTGGATTCGGAGGCGCTGAAGATCATTAATTTAATGAAGATCGGAAGCCCTGAAGCACAGTTACCATCCACTTTTAATCCCGAACCATTATAGATTCCTTCCATAAAGGAACATGCCTGTTGTATAAATGCGTTAATCTTATATATGTAACGCAAAATCCCAGTTTGGAGCGAACATGGCCTCAGAAAAAATCAAGCCCGGTGTAGTTACCGGCGACGACTACCTCAAGCTGATAGCTGAATGCAAGAAAGGAAGATATGCGCTTCCTGCCGTCAACGTGGTCGGATCGAATTCAATAAACGCCGTGCTTGAAGCGGCGCGAGTCAACCGCTCGGATGTGATCATTCAGCTTTCTAACGGCGGAGCCGAGTTTTATGCCGGCAAGGGATGCCCCGACAACTTCAAGGCCAAGGTATACGGCGCAGTAGCAGCCGCCCGCCATGTTCACGAACTCGCCCGGCTTTATGGCGTTTGCGTGGTTCTTCATACCGACCACGCCAACCGCAAGCTTATTCCCTGGATCGAGGCGCTGGTGACCGAAGGCGAGAAATTTTACAAGGAGACCGGCAAGCCGCTGTACAGCTCTCACATGCTCGACCTTTCGGAAGACCCGATTGATTTCAATCTTAGCGAATCCGCCCGGATACTGGAGCGCGTAACCAAAATCGGCATGAGCATCGAGATCGAGCTGGGCGTTACCGGCGGCGAGGAAGACGGTATCGGATCGGAAGACAATATCGACAATCCCAATCTGTATACGCAGCCCGAAGACGTGCTGCGCGCCTATGATTGTTTGTCGCCTATCGGCCATTTCTCGGTGGCCGCCTCTTTCGGCAACGTGCACGGGGTTTACAAGCCCGGCAACGTCAAGCTGCGCCCCGAGATTCTTAAAAACTCTCAGGATCTGGTTCGCGAGCGTCATAAAACCGGGGAAAATCCTCTGGATCTCGTATTCCACGGCGGATCCGGTTCCGAAAAGGACAAGATCGAGCAGGCGCTAAAATACGGTATTTTCAAGATGAATATCGATACCGATACACAGTTCGCCTTCTCCGCGCCGGTCGGCAAGTATGTGAAAGAGAACGAGCGCGCTTTCCTGTACCAGATAGACCCGGAAACCGATACCCCTTACAAGAAGCAATACGATCCTCGCAAGTGGATGCGCGAGGGGGAAAAGGGCATGATCGCGCGGATCACCGAGGCGTATCAGGATCTGCATTCAGCGGGCAAATCGCTTTCGACGGAAATCGAGTAGGCCGGGGCGGGGGGCCCTCACCCTCCCGCTTCGCGGGCCCCTCCCTCTCCCGGCGGGAGAGGGAAGATCATTATACTTTTCCGCACCATAGAATATCTTCAATGTTGTCGGTTCCGCAGAGAAGCATGGCGAGGCGGTCGATGCCGAGGGCTATGCCGCCGCTTTCGGGCATGCCGTGTTCCAGGGCGGCGATAAATTCCTCATCCAGCGGCCATTCTTCCGCATACAGTTCTTTTTTCAGCTTCAGATCGGCCTCGAAGCGCTTTCTCTGAGCGTCCGGGTCTGTCAGTTCCCCGAACGCGTTGGCAAGCTCGATGCCACAGACATATATCTCGAAACGCTCGGCAAATCGCGGATCTTCCGGTTTCGGACGGGAAAGGGCCGCCATCGATACAGGATAGTCGTATAATATCGTCGGCGCGCCCTGCCCCAAGCGCGGTTCAACCGTGTTCAGGAATGTATCATAAAACAATTCTTCCCAGACTTCGGGGGCGCTGTCAGGATTGACTGAAACTCCGGCATAACGCTCATAGGCTTCGAGGACGCTTATCCTTTCCCAGTCGGCGAAAGGATCCGCAGTCATGCCTTTATTAACGAGAAGCTTTACGCCCAACTCCCGGGCGCATTGGCGGATCAGCTTCTCGCAGTCGTCCATAATGTCGCGGTAACCGGCATTGGCGCGGTACCATTCTATCATCGTGAATTCGCAGGAATGGAGGCTTGAGCCTTCGGCGTTGCGGAAACAGTGGCATATCTGAAATATTTTCGGCAGACCGGCGACGAGAAGTTTCTTCATCGCGAATTCAGGACTTGTATGCAGAAACAGGCGGGTCGATCTGTCCAGTTCGGGGGACAGCTTTTCGGTGCGAAAGGCGCGCAAATGCGCCTCCATTCCCGGCGCAAACTGGAGTATCGAAGTCTCGACTTCAATAAATCCCTGAGTATCAAACCAGTTACGGATCGTTTTTAATAATTTTGCGCGGGTTTCAAGGTTGGAAGTCTTTTTAGAAAATTCATCAGGATTCCACCACATGCTTGCATTTTTCTCGTAAAGCGGTTACAACACGCCGGAGTTTACGCAAGGAGCGGGAAAATGAAAGAGAATATACACCCCGATTACCATGAAATCACCGTGGTAATGACAGATGGCACGCAGTACAAGACGCATTCCACATGGGGCAAGGAAGGCGATACGCTGCGCTTGGACGTTGACAGCAAGTCGCATCCTGCCTATACCGGCGGTTCGCACAAGGTCGTTGAAAGAGGTCAGCTTTCGAAGTTTGAAAAGCGCTACGGCACTTTCCTGAGCGACAGCGGCAAGAAGTAAACTCCTATAATCCACGCAAAATCAGAATGTCATGTATGCCCGCCTTGCGCGGGCATCCGGATTCCATGACAGGAAGGATCTACGCCGCTTCCAGCTGGTTGAGGGCGTTGCTTAGTTTGCTCAGGGCGCTTTGCGCTTCATCGCGGCGTTTCTTCTGTTCGTCGACCACTTCCGCGGGTGCTTTCGAAACAAAGCTTTCATTATTCAGCTTTGAATCTATTTTTTCTATGTCGGAAGAAAGTTTTGCGATTTCGCGGCGCAGGCGCTCGCGTTCCTTATCGAGGTCGATGATATCGGCTATAGGCATTATCAACGTGGCCTCATCGAGAACGGTCTGAAGCGAGCCTTTGGGGACTTCGCTCCCCACAGAGATTGAACTAAGGCGCGACATGCGGCGTATGATTTCATCATAGACTTCAAGCCTGCGCCTTGTTTCATTTGAAGCACCTTTGACCAGCAGATTTATCTGGGCGGCTGCGGGCACGTTCATGTCGGAGCGTACGCTGCGCACCTCGGTGATCAGCCTTGCCAGCCAGTTCATTTCGGCGATTGCCTCCTCATCGGTCAGTTCGGGGCCGTATTCAGGCCAGTCGTTGGCAAGAAGAGTTTTGCCCTGACGGTTAAAGCCAAGTTCGTTGTACAGCTCCTCGGTTATGAAGGGCATGAAGGGATTAAGAAGGTTAAGTATCTGCTCCAGTACCCAGGCGGTAGTCTTGCGGGTTTCCAGCGCGAGCGGATCGTCCGCAGTCCTGCCGGATAGAATCGGCTTGGTGTATTCAAGGTACCAGTCACAGAAAGTGCCCCATACAAACTGGTAAATGGCGTTGGCGGCATCATTGAAGCGGTAGCTTTCAAGCGCGGCGTCGATAGCCTTTCTGGTTCGGGATACTTCGCTTATTATCCACTTATTGGGAATGTATGACGCGCCTGAAGGTTCAAAGGACGGGTCAGCGACACAGTTGTTCATCTCGCAATAGCGGGCGGCGTTCCAGAGCTTGGTTGCGAAATTACGATATCCTTCAACGCGTTCTTCAGAAAGCTTAATGTCGCGTCCCTGAGCGGCCATGGCGGTCATGGTGAACCGCAATGCATCGGCTCCGAAGGTGTCGATCAGTTCGAGCGGGTCGATTATATTGCCCTTGGACTTGGACATCTTCTGGCCCTTGGCGTCGCGGACAAGGGCATGCATGTATACAACCCGGAACGGCACTTCACCCATAAAATGAATCCCCATCATCATCATCCTGGCAACCCAGAAGAAAATGATATCGAAGGCGGTAATCAGAACATCGCCCGGATAATATTTTTCCAGTTCTTTTGTCTGTTCAGGCCAGCCGAGAGTGGAGAACGGCCAAAGCGCCGAAGAGAACCAGGTATCCAGAACATCGTCTTCCTGCTTCAGTTCGACGTCATGGCCGAAACGGGCTCTGGCGGCGGCGTAAGCTTCTTCCTCGGTCTCCTCGACGAAGACTTCGCCGTCGGGGCCGTACCATGCGGGAATCCTGTGGCCCCACCAGAGCTGGCGGCTGATGCACCAGGGCTGGATGTTGCGCATCCATTCGAAATAGGTGTTTTCCCACTGTCTGGGGACGAATACAGTCTTGCCGGTTTCGACAGCCTCGATCGCCGGTTTGGCCAGCGTGGGAGCGTCGCAGTACCACTGATCAGTCAGATACGGTTCGATGATCACTCCCGATCTGTCGCCATAGGGAAGAACATGGTTGTGATCCTTTACCTCCACAAGATAATCCTGTTCGTCGAGTTCTTTGACGATACGCTTGCGGGCTTCCATTCGATCCAGTCCCCGCAGGTGCTCGGGGGCGTTTTCGTTCAGGCAGGCGTTGATGTCAAAAATATTGATCATCAGCAGGTTATGACGCTTGCCGACTTCAAAGTCGTTGAAATCATGCGCGGGGGTGATCTTGACCGCCCCGGTGCCCTGCTCGGGATCTGCGTGTTCGTCGGCGATGATCGGAATAAGGCGGTCGGTCAGCGGAAGCAGGGCAAATTTGCCGATCAGATCCTTATAGCGCTCATCCTCGGGATGAACCGCGACAGCGGTATCGCCGAGCATCGTTTCCGGGCGGGTGGTGGCGACGGTTATGGTGCGGGCCTCCTCGCCTTCGATCGGATAGGCTATCAGCCACATGTGGCCTTTGGTTTCCTTTTGCTCGACTTCAAGGTCGGAGATCGCTGTGTGAAGCTTCGGATCCCAGTTGACCAGACGCTTGTCACGATATATGAGCTTTTCCTTATAAAGCTGAACGAATACCTTGCGAACGGCCTTTGAGAGGCCCTCGTCCATGGTGAAGCGTTCCCGCGACCAGTCGGGCGTCGTGCCGAGGCGGCGGAACTGTGTGGTAATCGTGTTGCCGGAATGGGCCTTCCATTCCCAGACCCGCTCCAGAAATCTTTCGCGGCCGAGATCGCGGCGGTGCAGACCTTCCTTGTCAAGCATACGCTCAACGACCATCTGGGTCGCGATACCGGCGTGGTCGGTGCCCGGCTGCCAGAGAGCGTCGCGGTTATTCCTGCGGTAATACCGGGTGAGAACGTCCTGAAGCGTGCCGTTGAAAGCATGGCCCATGTGAAGGCTGCCGGTCACGTTCGGGGGCGGCATCATCACAGCGAAGGGCTGGCGGTTGCTTTCAGGGTGGCAGGAGAAGAGGCCTTGCTCTTCCCACTGTTGATAGAGCCTTTGCTCAATATCGGCCGGCTGGAATGTTTTTTCGAGCATTTTCGTTCCCGGTGTTTGATTTCAAATAACAAATAAAAGACGCATATCGTCTTCACGATAGAGACTGTGTTTTGTCAGGAGATGTTTTTAATCGTCAAGAGCCTTTTGGGCAAGCTTTTCAAGTTCTTTCTGAACCAGCTTTTCGATAATGTCGGGCAGGTTGGCATCGATCCATTCCCGCAGCATGGGTTTTAGCATTTCCCTGACAATATCCTCCAGCGAGATCCCGCCTATTGATGCATCGCGGTTTATTGGCATCTGAGTGGCAAGGCGGCCAAAACCTTCCAGCACAGAGTTCCTCGCGCTATCAGAAAAGATCGATTCCTCGTCAGACTTTGATCTGGATGGTTTCGGTGGTGGTGGTGGAGGTGGAGGCGGTGCAGGCTCGGGTTCCGGTTCGGCGAAAATATCTTCGATTTCCTCTTCAGCGTCCTGCAAGTCTACTTCTATAGACTCTTTAAAATCCTCTTCCTCTTCAATTCTCTCGGTAAGTTCAATAGGTTCGTCCTCCGGTGGCGTTTCCGGTTCCGGTTCGGAAGGCGCCTCCTGCCCCCCTTCTTCGTCGTCTGCGATTATCTGGCGGATTGAAGCCAGAATTTCCTCAATTGACGGTTCTTGTTCGTTTTCTTTATCGGCCATTAGATAAGGGATCGGTTAAGGTATAACTAAATCAGTTTCTTATATTGAAAGATTGTTGTCAAAGCCCGCTTCACTTTTGTCCCGGATTTTCAACGTCGGTGCCGAACAATTTCCACTTAAGTTGTTCAAGATCCTGCGAGTAGTCAATAATTACTTCAGGAAAACCCAGATTTTCCGGTGTAAGCAAGCCAAGAGAACGTGCCAGCGCGAAGGCCGCGAGAATTTCATTGGTTTTCGCGGTGACCAGTGCAACTTCTGAATCAAGATATTCCTGATCCGCATCGAGTACGTCAAGGATAGTTCTTGCGCCCACTTCGGCTTCTTCGCGTACGCCTTCGCGCGCGATGGCAGCTGCCTCGACCTGCGCCTTTCGTGAATTGATCCCTGCCCTTGCCGCCATCAGTTCCTCCCAGTTGCCGATGGCGTTTTCCCTGGCCGTTCTTCTGACGGTTGAGATATCCATAAGGCGCCGATTGGCAAGGTGCTTCGCCTCGCGTATCCGCGAACTTGCAGCGCCTGCCTGATAGAGAGGGATAGTGGCGCTGACGCCAATTATTCTGGTCGTGGTCTCGTCCAGCATTCCGGGAGAGGGGTCGCTGGTTTTATTCCATGAACCCGAAAGACCTATTTGCGGCAGGAGGTCGCCATACAGCGAGCGCACGCCTTTTCTCGATGCCTCATAGGCGTATTCGGAGGCCACTACTTCCGGAGAATTTTTCTCGGCTATTGTTATGGCTTCTTCCAGATTATCGGGAAGATAGAGCTCCAGTTTCGGGTGAGCGAGACCTTCAGGGGGCAATCCGGTTACCTGCTCGAAAGATGCCTGCGCCGACTTCAGGGCGCCGGTAGCGCTGATTACCGCAGACTGCGCGTTGGCCAGTCTGGCCTCCGCCTGACTCACATCGGTTCTAGTGAGTTCGCCGACCTGAAAACGGGCTCTCGTCGCCTCCAGCTGCCGGGCGATAAGTTCCTGGTTTCCGCGCTGGAGGTCGAGAATAGCGCGGGCGCGGACGACGCCCATATAGGCCGAAGCCGCCTGCAGAAGAACGTTTTGCTCCGCGCCCTGCAAAACTGCCCCTTGCGCGTTTATCAGGTACCAGGCGGCGTCAGTTTCGGCGACAGTCTTGCCGCCGCGGTAAAGCGGCTGGGTAAAGGTCAGTTCATAATCGCGTGAGGTGGTTCCGTCATATGCGCTTGCGGGATCGCTGTCCATGTCGACAGAGACGACCGAGGCACCGGCAAGCACCGTCGGCCTCCAGCCGGACAGCGCCTGCGGCAATCTTTCCTGAACCGCCTTGTATTCTGACCGGGCGGCGAGAATGGAGGGATTTGAAGAATAGGTGATCTTGAGCGCCTCCGCCAGAGTCAGAGGAGCGGCAACGCCCCCGGCCGCTTCCTGCGCATTTGAGATTCCCGCAGACGCTATCAATACGCAAGCAAGCAGGATCGGCAGAGTAAATTTGACTATAATTTTCATATCTATATTCTCAAAAAACGAAACCACGCTCCTGGAAAAAGCCGCAAAGATGGGGGCATGAGGCATAAAACAATCTTAAGCATGAAACGTATCCATTCGCATTCTTGTTGTACCGTACGGCATTGCCGAACCGCTCGCCCGGCTCTATCAGGACTGTCATCAGCCGTCCGTTCGGGCCGAGCTGACCGATCAGTTCGTCCGGCGGCGAGGAGACGGCGCCATTAAGAAAAATAATGTCGAAGGGCTGGTGCTGAGGGGCTCCTGCGGTCAGAGGGCCGATTACACCGGCAATATTAAAGCTTTCGGTTTCCCGCCACAGTCTGGCGGCGCGATCCAGAATTTCCTGGTCTTCCTCCAGTGCAATCACGGTACTGACCAGCCGCGACCAGATCGCCGCGCTATATCCGCTCCCCCCGCCGATATCGAGAACAACTTCGCCAGGTTGCGGACGAGACTCGTGTATCAGCCGGGCATGCAGCGCCGGGGCGAGCATGTATCTCTCGCCTCCAATGCCGAGATCCCTGTCGATATAACTTACGCCCTTTAAAGTTTCGGGGACAAAACGCTCCCGGGGCAGCTCGCGATAAGCGGAGAGAATCTTTTCATTGTCGACACCGACAGGCTTGATCTGGCTGTCGACCATGTTATCGCGGAATTTTAAGTATTTAACCATAAGGATGGGTTTCTTGAGTGCGCAGGAGAACAATTCGTGTCTAGTTTTTGATTATATAAGATAAACAAAAGTTATCCAGAGTTTTTCCACAAAGCGGAAACAAGGTTTTTTTAAAAGGAGTGTTTGACTTACAACAGATATAAATTTTATATATCTTAATTCGTCGAGATGGCGCGGTGGCAGAATGGCTATGCAGAGGACTGCAAATCCTTGTATGCCGGTTCGATTCCGGCCCGTGCCTCCAGATTCTTTTCAACAAAATTGACGGGTAGAGGCACGGTAGCGGATTTTCAGCTCCGGAACTTCCTCGCCCTCCCGCTCTCTCCCGGCGGGAGAGGGGTTTAGCCTGCATTTCTTACACTATCCGTAAAAGCCTGCTCCCCTTCCCCGTTTATCCTGCTAGATTGTTAGAGAAGGGGATCGCGGTTGCGGTTTGCTGGATTTTGGAGGCGGGTTCGGGTACAAAGGGATTGATTGAATGTGTCAGGGAAATAACGGGATGAGCGCACTGATTGAGCCGGAAGAGCTTCTGGAAAAGCTGAACAGCGATAAAAATATCAAAACCATAGACGGCACATTCGTTATGCCGGGATCCGGCGAGGATCCGGTAGAGACATACCAGCGCAAGCGTATCGGCAAGGCGATTTTTTTCGATATCGACGTCATCGCCGATAAAAAAACAGGGCTGCCGCATATGCTGCCCTCGCCGCTTGAATTCGCCGAGGCTATCGGCAAGCTGGGGATTTCGAGAAACGACGAGATTGTAATTTACGGCCAGCATAATCTGATGATGGGGCCTTGCCGAATCTGGTGGATGTTCCGGACTTTCGGTCATGAGAATGTAAAAGTGCTGAACGGCAGTCTTGAGCTCTGGGAGAAAAGCCGCTATCCGCTGAACACGCATATTCCCGATACACCCGTGCCCTGTTCTTACGTGCCGGCGTTCCGTTCAGAGAAAGTTGCAACCATGGACGACGTGGTCATGGCTTCGGATAACGATACATGCTTCATCGTCGACGCCCGGTCTGCCGAGAGATATCTCGGCAAGGTACCGGAACCGCGCCCCGGACTGAGAGAGGGGCATATTCCGGGGAGTATAAATATTCCCTGCACCGAGTTGGTCGATCTGCGGACAGGCAAGCTCAAGAATCTGGATAAGGTTGAGCAAATCATCAAAAATGCAGGACTGGACGACAGCAAGCCGATTATTTCCAGTTGCGGGAGCGGCGTTACCGCCTGCGTCCTGGTGCTGGCTCTTTACGAAATGGGGAGGAAAGACGTTAAAGTATATGACGGTTCGTGGTCGGAATGGGGCCAGATGGACATGAAAACCGCGGTTGCCAAGCCTTCCGGATAGTACTATTTCAGGTTATATTAGTCGCTTTGAGGAGCGATAAGAATTTACAAAAATCTTACAAGTAATTTTAGCAAAGTTACTTTGCTATAAGGACTGCATAAATAGATCCTTTTAAAAATTCCCTTTTTCGGGGAAAACCTTATTCTTTTAAATACAAAAAAAATGCTTTTGTTATTGTTTTTGGCGATGAATATATTCAATTCTTGATATTAAATTAATTTTTACTTATGAAACTCCCCGCAAGTCTCATTAAAACTAAAAAATGTAAATTTTGCTCTTGCATTGGTTCTGGAGATGGGGTAAATATTTATACACACACCCTCTATTACCGCCGTTTGTCCGGAGATCCGAAAAGGTCTCCGGACCTTTTTTCTTTTTTTGCCGCAGGGGAAAATGGCGCGCCCGACAGGACTCGAACCTGTAACCGTCCGCTTAGAAGGCGGGTGCTCTATCCATTGAGCTACGGGCGCCGGATCGTCGAGTTTGTTATAAGGGACAGGCAGATGAAAAAGCAACCGCCTTTGCATATATTTTATACAGTTTGCAGGAAATGGCGAAAGTTATCTGTATAATTTCTTGGTACAATTTTTCTCGGGCTATGGCCGACAATCTCGTATTCCAGACCTTCCCTTCGAGCAAAAGCGGTCGCGTCTTCAAGCTTTCGGAAATGCATCTTTACCTGGTTGTATGTATCGCCAGAGCCAAGCCATCCCATCAGCGGTTCCGGGAATCTTCCAGTAACCGGGATATACTCCAGAACCCATCCTCGGTCTGTTCTGCCCGATTGCATGGGATTTTTGGCTGGCTTTGAAATGATTGCCTTCATATAAAATTATTTAGATCGATAATCATTCTTTTTCAGTTACTCGCAGCACGGATGTGCGGTTCATCGGTCATTTATAAAAATAGTACCCATTGTGTAGCAAGCTGCCAATTCGGTTGGGGGGATGCTTTGGATCAGGTAAACGTAATTCATGGTTCTGTGGCTCTCCTCCGCTTTCGCTCCTCCGCAAAGCTTCGGAGCGCAGCCTCCGCCCTAACGGTTCCGTCCGTCTTCCGTCCCCTCCGCTTAAGCTCCGGCGGCGTAAGCCAGCCGAAGCCCGTAAGGGCGTAGGCTGGTCGGGGTGGAGGGATTCGAACCCCCGGCATCCTGCTCCCAAAGCAGGCGCGCTACCAGGCTGCGCTACACCCCGTGGCCGTTTTGATTTACATGATAACTTGTCAGGGAGCAAGAACATTACCAAATAATTCATGGCGGACGGTATCCCCCGGCGCTATGCCGAGCTTGCGGGACTGGCCGCCGTTGATTTCCAGGACTGCGGCCACCGGCTCGCCCGAAGATATGGAAGTCAGGTCATGGGGCATCGCGTTCTCGTGAATTTTAACGATACGTCCATTTTGCCTGATAAAAATCATATCAAGGGGAATCAGGGTATTCTTCATCCAGAAGCCTGTCAGTTGCTCCTCCCCGAAAAAAAAGAGCATGCCCTTATCTTCGGGAAGGTTTTCGACGAACATCAGGCCTTGGGCTCTTTGCTCGGGGGTTAAGGCCAGATCGATATTGAAGTCTAATTGCCGTCCGTCGGAAGTGGATATCAGAAGAGAACCGTCCCCGCCCCTGCTTTCAGCCCGGGCGGGGAATGATATGGTAACCAGGAATAATGACAGAACCAACAATCTGAACATATCTCTTCCCAGTAATTATTTTTCCAGCGCCCTTAATCAGTGAACCGGGGCGGCGAAGAAATCGAAGAAAACCCACATGACCACCGAGGATACCGCCAATGTGAGAATCATAGCAGGGGTTCCTTTTCTGATCCAGAGGCCCGGAGTAATTGCCAGATCAGGGTTCTTTTCGTTCTTGGCCAGACGCTCGGATATGGTGACGATAAAGACGTTCGCCGTCGACCCCAAATGAGAGCCGTTACCGCCCATGCCCACGCCAATTGCGAGCGACCACCATAGCGGGGCGACGTTGATTCCCTGCGTTTCCATGCTCAGGATGATCGGGATCATCGCCGCGGTGAACGGGATGTTGTCGATCAGAGCGGAAAGCACTGCCGCCACCCACATCAGCAGGATGCATGAAAGCAGCAGATCCTGCTCGACGAAAGGCTGAAGATGGGCGCCCAGCCACATCAAGAACTGGCTATGTTCCACTCCGCCGACGAGAACGAACAGCGAGATGAAGAAAAGCAGTAGCGACAGTTCCACCTGCTCGAGATAGGTGTCGAGAACCAGCTTGTGCGAGATGACTACCAGAGAGGTCAGTCCAAGAACAGCGACGACCCATGCTTCCCAATGCAACGCTCCGTGGAAAATAAACAGGAGCACCATGCATCCGAGTACTGCCAGCGCCGTATACCATGTGAATTTGTCCTGGAGTTCCACACTGTCAGCAAACTTCAATTCGGCAGTTTTAACCGAAAGTTCTTTTTTGAAGAGGATTTTCAGTCCGAAAAGTATTGCTATCCAGGCGCAAAAGACGATTCCGCCCATGCGCAGGAAGAAAGTATTGAAGTCGATCCCGGCCGCCGAGCCGATCATAAGGTTCGGCGGATCGCCAACGAGAGTCGCCACGCCGCCGGTATCAGACAGGAGCGCCGCCGCCAGAAGATAAGGGATCGGGGAAACGCGCAGCACCTGACAGATCAGGATGATCAGCGGGCCGAAGATAACCACAGTTGTGACGTTATCGAGAAGCAGGGAAATAACGGTTACCGCCGTTCCCATAAGCACCATCAGTGGAAACTGCTTTCCCTTGCTAACCCTTGCTATCCAGTAGGCAAGAGCCTGAAAACCGCCGGTGGGAACCATTATCGAAACGATCGCCATCATGGCTCCGAGCAGGAAAACGACGTTCCAGTCAATGGCTTCAATCGCCAGTTCCGGATTATAAAAGCCGAAGATCTGACCGGTAATCACCATTACGGCAGCGCCAAGCATTGCCACCTTGGTACGGTGAATATGGTGAACGCCTTCTGTAAAAATCGCGGCGAAGGTAACGGCAAGAATTATCGCCGAAACTATCATCGGGGTGTCCATAATCATCTCTGTCAGACCATGCGACGCAGTATCTAGCCCCGCTGCTGCGTGCTGGGTATCTATGTGGTTCATTGCATTCGCCTCTGGGATTTAATTATTCAAGTTTTTTTCTTCTTCGGCAGCCATATCAAGGAGAGCCTTGACTATCGACTGGGAGGAGATTATTCCGGCCATTTTCCTGTTTTCCTGGGATTCGACGACCGCCAGCGGGGAGTCGTATTTCACCAGCAGTCTGACACCTTCCCAAAGTGGCGTCTCGGGGGTCACAAGACGGAGATCCTTTACCGGTTCCATCACCTCTCCCACCTTGACAAGCAACAGCTTGCGCAGTCGTTTGGCTATTCCAGGAGCGGCCCCGACCAGGTAGTCGAGCCTCAAGTCAAGGTTGACGCCATGGTCAACCGTGACATTTACAGGCAGCAGATTTTGCAAAATGTTCCGTAAGTGGAAAACACCGACGATCTCGTCATTCTCAACTACAGGAACGCCTCTGATATTGTACTCGTTGAACATAGCGAGCACATCGCCAATGGTCTTATCAGGATCAACCGAAATTACTTTCGTGATCATTGCTCTTTTACAAGGCATTTCCCAACCTCTATTATCAATGTCTTTACAATTCGGTGGGAACTATGCTCTCGATAATTCAGTTTTTCAACCGAAAACGGACAAAGAATTTCCAAAAACCGCCTTCCCGATACCAAGGAAAGCGGTTTGCTTAATGATTTCAGTTTATTGCACTGGCGGCCTAATGGATCGGAGAGGCAAAAAAGTCGAAAAAGACCCACATGATCAATGACGCCACGACGAGCGTTAAAAGCATTGCCGGAGTACCTTTCCTTAACCACAATCCCGGAGTGATCGCCAGATCCGGGTTCATCTCGTTTTTGGCAAGGCGCTCGGAAATGGTAACTATGAACACATTGGCGGTTGAACCGATATGCGAGCCGTTACCGCCAAGGCCTACGCCTACCGCCAGCGACCACCAAAGCGGGGTGACGTTGATGCCCTGAGCTTCCATGCTCAGGATTATCGGGATCATCGCCGCCGTGAAAGGTATATTGTCAATCAATGCCGACAGCACAGCAGCCACCCACATCAGCACAATTGCCGCCATCAACAGGTCGCTTTCGACAAAGGGCCTGATGTGCTGTCCGATCCACATCAGGAACTGGCTGTGCTCCACTCCACCGACAAGTACGAACAGCGATACGAAAAATACCAGCAGCGATAGCTCCACTTTTTCAAGGTAATGGTCGAGAACCAGCTTGCGTGAGATTATCACCAGCGCCGTCAGGCCAAGAACCGCAACGACCCATGCTTCCCACTCAAGCGCCCTGTGGAAGATAAACAGCAGCACCATACAGGCAAGGATGGCAATAGCGGCAAACCAGGTGAAGGGATCCTGAAGCTGGACGTCTTCAGCGAATTCCATCTTTTCGGATTTTCCAGACAGTTCTTTTCTGAACAAGACTTTCAAACCAACTATTATCGATAACCAGGCGCAAAAAACGATCCCGCCCATACGCAGGAAGAAGGTGTTGAAATCGATGTCCGCCGCCGAGCCGATCATCAGGTTTGGCGGGTCGCCGACCAGGGTCGCAACGCCGCCGGTATCGGACAGCAGGGCAGCCGCCAGCAGGCTAGGTATCGGGGATATTTTAAGAACCTGACAGATCAATATTATCAGCGGCCCGAAAATGACGACCGTCGTCACGTTGTCAAGCAGCAGGGAGAAAACCGTAACGGCCGTACCCATCATGATCATCAGCGCAAGATGGTTCCCCCGGCTCAAGCGCGCTATCAGGTACGCCACGGCCTGGAAACCTCCGGTGGGTATCATGATGGAAACGATCGCCATCATCGCTCCAAGAAGAAATACCACGTTCCAGTCTATCGCCTCGATTGCCAGTTCGGGACTGTAAAAACCGAAAATCTGGCCGCTAATCACCATCATGCCGGCGCCGACCATTGCAACCTTGGTACGATGCATATGGTGCACGCCTTCGGTAAAGATCGCAGCAAAGGTGAATACCAGTACCAATGCCGACACTATCATTGGAGTATTCATAACTAGTTCCGCAACTCCATCATGAGACACCATCGCTATTTCGCCATGTGCATTACTCATTTTTCCGTTTCCTTAAGTTATTATTTCTCGTCGGCCATTTCGAGGAGGGCCTTTACGATGGACTGGGAAGTGATGATCCCGGCCAGTTTCGTTCCATGAAGATCCTCTACCACCGCAAGTGGCGTATCGTATTTAACCAGCAGCCTTACGCCCTCCCATAATGGAGTTTCAGGAGTAACGAACCTTAAGTCCTCGGCCGATTCCATTACGTCGCGAACCTTTACCAGAAGCAGCTTGCGCAGCCTTTTGGCGACATCGGGTTCGACATCGACCAGATAGTCAAGGCGCAGATCGAGGTTAACACCGCGATCTACGTTGACGTTGACCGGCAACAGATTCTGGAGAAGATTCCGCAGGTGGAAAACGCCCAGTATATTGCCGTTTTCCATTACAGGGACTCCCCTTATTCCATATTCATTGAAGATTTTCAGCGCATCTTCGATTGTCTGTTCTGCCCGGACTGAGATCACATTTGTGATCATCGCTCTTCTGCATGGCATACTAAACCTCATATAATCGGGTAAATTTCGCGAAATATGCTCTTAATCGATTACGTTCTCAACTTTATTTTTTTCTGGTGATTATTTAATCGATTACTTTGAGAGCAGAGAAAACACTAAATATTGTAGTAGCCGCATACTTTGAACTATATATCGGGGGATCAATTCCTAAATGTGACAGGCGTCCTTTGCCGCGACATTCTGTAGCAGGCGCAGCTTCAGCCAGAGCCTTCTGCGATTAGACTGATTCAAACTGATCGTCCAGTGCTCTAATCGGAAAGGCTGGTGTGGTGCAGGCGTGCGTAAATACCGTTTGAGGATATAAGCTCCTCATGGTTTCCACGCTCGACTATCTTCCCCTCCCCAAGAACCAGGATCTGGTCGGCCTTATTGATTGTGGACAGGCGATGGGCGATAACGAGTGTGGTGCGGCCCTTTTGCAGTTCGGCCAGAGTGGCCTGAATTGCGCGTTCGGATTCGTTATCAAGCGCGGAAGTCGCTTCATCGAGTAGCAAGATCGGTGCATCGCGCAAAATCGCCCGCGCAATTGCGATCCTCTGGCGCTGGCCTCCGGATAATAAAACGCCGTCTTCTCCGGTCTTTGTCGCATAACCTTCAGGCAGTTCATTAATGAAGTCATGCGCCGAGGCCGCCTTAGCGGCGGCGATGATTTCCTGTTCCGATGCCCCGGATCTGCCATAGGCGATGTTGGCGCCTATGGTATCGTCAAATATGGTAATCTCCTGAGAGACCAGAGAAATGTTATTTCGCAGGCTTTCGAGGGTCACGTCGCGAATATCGGTGCCACCTATCATTACCCTGCCCTCCTGAACGTCATAAAAGCGGGGTATCAGGTTCATCAACGTGGTCTTGCCGCCGCCGGAAGGGCCGACGAGCGCGGTGACCTTGCCTTGCGGAATGACGCAGGAAACCCTGTCCAGCGCCTTGCGGTTATTCTCGCCCGCATACTGGAAAGATACGTCTTCGAACACTATCTCAGGCGCCCTGACCTTGAGAACTTGAGCGTCTTTTTTATCCACTATGGCGGGACGGAGATCGAGCATTTCGTAAACCCTGTCCGCCGCACCCAGGCCCATCTGCAAGGTATTATTAAGGGAGGCCAGTTTCTTCATCGGCTCATAGGCCAGAGTGAAGGCGGTGATGAACGAAATCAGCGCGCCGGCTGTCGTATTGCCAGCGTGAACCTGAAATCCGCCATAAACGATGATCGCAAAAACCACTATCCCCACGAGAAGTTCGTTGACCGGGGTTGAAAGCTGCCCTGTGCGAACGGATTTGATCATCAGGTTTTTTACGCATTCCACTGCGGTTGCAGTCCTTTTTCTTTCGTATTCCTCCATTCCATAGGCTTTTACAAGCCTGATCCCCTGGAAAATCTGGGAAAGGCGGTCGGACAGGAAGCCCAAATTAATCTGAATATTGCCGGACACTTTTCGCAAACGTCTACCTATCCAGCCGACAAATCCGGCGGCCAGCGGGAATATCAGAAACGCCGCCAGCGAAAGCTTCCAGTCCTTGGCGAACATTACAGCGATCAGAAAGACCAGGGTCAGGAAGCTTTTGCCAAAACCGGTCAGGGTATCGGAGACTGCTATCCTCATTACGTTAACGTCGTTGACGACACGGGATACAAGCTGGCCGCTAGGGTTGGCATGGAAAAATGTCAGGTCGAGTTCCATAAAGCGGGAAAAAAGGTCGTTCTGGATATCGGCCACTATCGACTGGCCGATTTTATTCATGAGGATTACGTGAATATAAGTTGCAATACCGCGCAGAAAAAAGACACCGAAGAAAGCCGACGCTATCGGAAGCACAAGCCGCTGATCATCGCCATAAAGAACATCGTCAAGCACAGGCTCGATCAACTGCGCGAAACCCGCCGTGGAAGCCGCAGCTACCAGCATGAAGAAGATGGCCCAGGCCAGATCCACCTTGTATGGCTTCAGGTAATCTGCCGTCATGCGGCGGAACATCTGAAGTGTGGAAGATTGAAGTCTCAGATTCGGCATCCTGATATAATCAATTAGGAAAGACCTTTTATAAAGGTTATAAAATACTAATGTCCAGCGCCCTGAAAGTAACCGTTTTTTTTACGTGCCTTTCCGCTTTTCTGTGGCCTTGCGGAACCGATGCTTTCGCAGAGGCTCCGGCGCTTCAGTTTCCTGTGGACTGTACACCCGGAGGCGATTGTTTTATCGAAAGTTTTGTCGATGTAGACATCAGAGAAGGATCGGTTGCCGATTACAGATGTTCCGGACTGGCGGACGATGGTTCGAACGGAATACGGATTACCTTCAGATCATTAAAGGAAAAACACCGTGTCTTTGCCGCTGCCGACGGAGTGGCGGCGCTGGTGCTTGACGGCGGAAGCGGAGGAAATACGCCTGCCGGCGCTTGCGGGAACGGCGTATTGCTGGTTCATGAAGGTGGCTGGGAGACCCGTTACTGCCATCTGCTCGCGGGAAGCGCCACGGTGAAGCCGGGTCAGTTCGTTACGAGTGGACAGGTTTTAGGTGTGGCCGGAGATTCAGGGCAGACAGACTGGCCGGCACTACATTTTGATTTGCGGAACGGAAACGAGTTTTTCGATCCGTTTACCGGCAGATCTCAGTCGGTCGGATGCGGACTTGGAGGCAGGCCCTTGTGGCAGGATGGCAAGGCAATCGACTATCTGCCGTTTGCGGTCATGGATTCCGGATTTGCGGCAGGCGTCCCTTCGGAAGAGGCCCTGAAGAAAGGAGTTGCCAGGCTGGTAGAGATACCGGGAAGCGTGGGCGAACTGGTTTTCTGGGGTCATTTAACAGGGGTAACAAAAGGAGATATGGTCACCCTGGCCGTTTACGATCCTTTTGGCACCGAGTTCATGAGCCTTAACGGAATGATAGAGGACAGCCGCAAGCGCAGGATAGCTTTCGTGAAACGGCCACTGGAAAAAGGGAACTGGTCACCCGGGATATACAAAGGGTCGATCACAATCTCCCGACCGGGCATCCCGCCGGTCATCAGGACTACAAGCGTTGAGTTGAGGTATTGACCTGGATTTTCTCACTGTCTTCCCTCCCGCCGGGAGAGGGAAGTTTTATTCCGAATCATCGGAAGAGGATTTCACGGGGCGGCCGCGGCGGCGGACGTGTTTTTTGTGTTTCTTGTGTTTCCGGTCGGGCAGTGCCCTGCCCCAGATCAGCTTGTCGACAAGGTAGTTCGGTTTGACGTTGTTGTACTGGGCAACAAGGATGTTAAGCGCGTTATCGATATCCCGCATGGTTTTTGCGTTGCGGAACGATGAGAAATGCAGGCCGCCCCTGACGAGGCAGGTATCGATCCCGGCGGCCCATCCGCCCATGATATCGTGGCCCATCGTATCGCCGACCATCACCGTTTGTCCGGGGTATACGTTTTTTTCCTGCATCAGGCGCAGGCAATGTTGGTAAATGGGCTGATGCGGCTTTCCGATGTAATGGACTACTCCGCCAAAATCCTGATAACGCCTTGCGATAAGACCGGGGCCCATTACATAGGTCGCGCCGAGCAGCGCCCTGCTGTCCGGATTTGAACAGAAAGCTTTCAGTCCGCGCTTGACGGCAGTTCTCAGCGCCGGTTCGTAATCGGCGATAGAGAGAACCGGCGATTCCGAACCGAGGATCAGCAGAAAATCAGCCTGATTTATATCGTCAACTATTTCAACTCCGGTGCCTTCGAGCATGGAGATGTCGCCACCGCGACTGAAGAGATAGCATCTCTTCTGGCCCAGACCGCTGAACAATCCGCTGTTCTCGCTCAGGCCCTGCCAGATGAATTCGCCGCTGGATATGATTCTGTTGTAAAGGCTGGGGCCGATGCCGATCTGTTTCAGACGCTGCTTGAGCTGGTCTTCGCGAAGAGAAGAGTTGGAAAGGACAATAATGAACTTTTTACGGTTTTTAAGTTCTTTCAGGCAATCAATAACTCCCTCATACGGCTTGTTGCCATCATGCATTACACCCCACTGATCCAGGATGAACCCCATGTAGGTATCCGATATGTCTGAAATCCCCTGGCAGAACTTGGTTTTCATATTTGCCGTTTAGTAAATTATTTTTCTCTTCGTTCGAACATGACAACAATATCGCCACATGTTCTATCCAATCAACGGCAAAATGCACAAAGTCAGGCATTTATCAAACCATAAAACCCTACATGGCCCCCGTGTCAAAGCACCGGTTTACGAACCCGTTTTTATACTTTCTCTGGCCATTTTCGGCTCGCGGCCAGCTGCGGTGCACAGGAAGCAGTAGAGCTTGCCCACCTCGCTGGAAACGAAGGTCGAGGAAAGCAACGCGCCGTGGTCGTTGGCGATGGCCTGGTCGTACAGTTCCTCGAACTGACGCAGATAGCGCTGGACGTAAGTGCGGAATTCGGTGTCGGAGGCGAATTTCTTGCGAACCTTGTCGACCGGCATATTATCGCCAAGCTGGGCCAGACGGCGGGTAAAGGCGGATACATCGCCTTTCTGGAACGCTCGCCAGGTCTTCTCGGGAACCTCGCCGTCGAGATTGCGGGTAAGGTCGACCGAGAGCGAATGCAGGCTTTCGACAATGAATTTTGCCGAAGACAGGAAGGATTCCCGCTGCACCCTCGATTCCTCTTTCCGGATTTCCTCGGCATGCTGCCTTGCGTCTTCGGAAGCTTTGAAAAGAGAGGTTGACTGGCGGTGGAAAGCGGAAGTGGCCTGTTCCGTCGTTTCGATTGCCTTGGTCGACACGAGGATAAGACGATCCGTCTCCTTGTCGAGTTTTTCCCGCGCGCCGTCGATTCTGACGGAGACATCGCCAGCGGTCTTGCCGACTTCGTCGAGCCTTGAGGTAAGAACAGAAACCGCCTTGCCGATGGTGTCCGCGGAATCAGCCGAGGCCTGGGCGACGGCAGAGGCCTGATCCTTCAACTCCTTGCCGTAGTTCTGGCTTATCTGGAGCGAGGCTTTCATTTGCTCGGCTATTTCCCTCGACCTAACAGCAAAAGTATCGCCGGCCTTTTTCAGTTCGATCAGGGTTTCACTCGACTTGTCGAACAAGGCTTCAGCCTCGTTCTGAATGCGGGTGACGAGAAGGCTCGTCGATTCCACTGTATTTTGCGAGGCATCGTTGAGTTTTTCGCTATGGCGCAGTGCCTTGTCACCGATCTCGTCGAATTTTGAGGCTATGCGTTCCGCAGTCTCGTCGACGCTTTCGGCGGACTTGCTGAATTCGGTGCCGGCGGCCTGAAGCTGAACCATGGCCTGGCCGATGGAAGCGGAAAGCTCGTGGAACTGGTCGTTGATGGCCTTCTGGATATTCTCGATTTTGAGCAGAGCCTGATCGGTCACCAGATGGATATCCGAAGACTGGTTGTCCAGAGAGGCTTCGATTTCCCGCATCTTCTCGCTGGCGGAACGGGCGGCGTCCTCGATCTCGCCCACGCGCTCCTGCAGGTGGTCGCTGGAAGATTTGAGGATCTGGGAGGCCTGCGACGATCCTTCCTTGAGGTCTTGCAAGCGTTCATCAAAGATGGAGCCGATGTGATCAAGCCTTGCAAGGCTGCTTTCGGCGGTGTCGCTGAATTCGCCGCGGAGTTTTTCGAAGCGTTCGGTCGCGGTTCCGGCGCGTTCGATAGCTTTTGTATAGACCGGCTCAATTTCGACCGCCGCGCTTTCAAGCGAACGGGTTACCGCGGTGATCGACGTTTCGGCCGCCGAGCAGCCTGATTTGAGAGTTACAATGCGGTCTTCAAGCGAAGCGTCAAGCTTTTCCAGTTTCTCCAGAGCTGTCGTGCTGACGTTGCCGATTTCGTCGCAACGCGAGGCGATAGTACCTTCAAGTCTGGCGATCTGCGATACCGCGTTTCCGGAGAGCCTGTTAAGGTTTTCGGCCTGGATTTCAAGAGCGCTGCGGACTGCCTCGATCTGGACAAGCGAATCCTTGACCTGAAGAGAAAGAGTATCCTTCTGTTCGCTCATGTTGTTGTTGATCGCCCTGGCGTGGGCGGCGATCTGACCGGATAGGGTCGAGATCTCCTGCGCCTGGCCTCTTAGAATGGTGCGGATATGCTCGGCGCTTCCGGTGGCTTTTTCGCTGGCCTCGTTGAGGTCGGAGACGCGGCGGCGCAAGGTGTCCTCAATCTCTTCATGCTTGCCGTCGGCTTCGCTGACCGCAAGCATCATCGCCTTCAGTGGCTCTTCAAGGGCGGTGCGTACAGTTTCGATCCGGTCGGCAAGGCTTGCGGTGGAGACGCTGATTTTTTCAGCCTGCTCATCGACGGCGGAAGAAAGTTTGGCGACCTGGACATCGGTAAGTTTCGAGGCTTCCTCGATCTGGTCGCGGCTGCGTTCAAGCAGTTCGACGATCGATTTGATATGTTCGACATTGCCCTCGCCGGAAGCGTTGAGTTCATCAATGTGCTTGCGGGCAGTCTGGATCAGTTCTTCGGCCTGCGTACGGGCGGACTGGGTGGACTTTTCGAGGCTATCGACGGCGCGCCGGACAGCGGAGCTTACTGTTTCCGCCCCTGACAGCGCGACGGAAAGCGCTTCGGTCAGCCTGTTGGAGACCGCTATTCCGGCTTCTTCAATTCCGCCTGCTTCTTTAGTTAGTATTTTTACTGTTTCTCGCAGCTTGTCGGCTTCCCCGCTGACACGGCCGGTTACGTCATCGGCCTGACCTGCGGCATAATCTGCCGCTTCCTTAAGTCTGTTTACGCTGGAGCTGACGGCATGCGCGATGTTCTCGGCCTGAACCGCGACGGCCCTTGCACCCTGATCCAGCGCCTCGCGCTGATCCTGAATGGTTTCGCTGGAGCGCAGCATGGCTTCGACAACCTTGTCTGTCATATCCTCAAGACTGCTGACCTGATCATGAATTTGTTCGCCGATGCGGGAAGTTTCTTCGGCGACATGGTCGGTGGCTTCGGTGAGGCCTCTGGTATGTTCGTCAAACTCGCCGCTCAGTCCTTTAAGGCGTTCGGCGATCTTTTCGACGGCTTCATTGAGGTTTTCGTAGGTCTTCTGCAGGTCTGCCTCTATTCCGCCGATCTTGTCGCGGGCGGTGTCGGCGGCGGCCAGGATCTTGTCCGCTCCCTTGCAGAGAGAGTTTTCCATCTCTCCGGAGCGCTCAAGGACAGTTCTGGTGACCTCATCCCAGACCTGGACGCCCTTTTCCGTGCTTTCGGCGATTTTCGAAGTTCTGGCCTCGATTTCCGAAGTGAGCGCTATCAGGCTGGCGGCGCGGGTTTGCAGGGTTTCGGCAAGTCGGTCGATATGGAATTCGGTCTTTTTCGATATGCCAACGAAATCCCGTATTTCGGCGCGCAGCCCCAGTCTTGCCCGGTGAATGGACTTCAGAACCGCCTTGGAGCTTGCCGAGAGTTCGGCGGCCTGACGGCACAATAGTTCGATATCGCGGCTTATTATCCGCGAGCGCTCTTCCGAAGGGAAAATCAGGGAGTGCAGTTCCTTGCGCAATGATTCAGCGTACATGTGTACGTCCGACGTACGCTGGATATGTGAAAGCACCAGCCAGAAAAGCGCAGGAGGAGCCAGCATACCGGCAATATAGCCGCCAAGCTCGTCCGGCTTGAGAGACAAAAGATCTCCAGAACGGAAAGCATAGAAAACACAATAGCTTACCCAGGCGATTGTAAGTAAAAGTCCAAAAGCCTGGCCGTATCTGTGGCTGGCGGGACGCTCAAGCAAAGGAGTGTTCATCGGGGCCAGCATAAGAACCGGTTCGGCGTCGGCTTCATCGGGATCCAGCTGATCTGGCCGGGTTGCGCGCAGTTCCTCGGTTGTTTTGTCTTCCGATGAAGTAATTCTTAGAGTTTTAAGCCCTGATGCCGTGTTAATCCTGAAACTTGTCTTGTTGTCACGGGTTTCCGGAAGCTGCGGCAAGCGGACGGATGTTCTGCTTTTTGTTTCTTCCGCGCCGGTCTCCGTGTGGGAAGAATCGTCGGCGCCAGTATCCCCACCTGCCTGCCTTGCGGCTGACACTTTCTTCATTTGCAGCTCCATCGCTAGATTTTCTCGGAAGTAAGACTGATTTATAAATGCATATCAGTCATTTGCAATGCATACTGAATGCAGTTTTATAATTAGTTGTGGATAAAAGGATCAGGTCTTTGCGGTACTTTACAAAGACTTTTTGTTACCAGGTGCTTGCGGGTATATTTTAAGATTGCGCTTGAACGCCTGCCCGCCTATAGCATGAAGATTGACTGAAACGGTTCAGTTTAACAGATCGATGCTTCAGGCAACAGGGTAAGGCGTTTTGCGGACGAGTGCCCTCACCCTCCCGCTTCGCGTGCCCATCCCTCTCCCGGCGGGAGAGGGGGATTGGTGCCGGATATTTTATTGGCCGCAGATGGGTTGGGATACGGGGTGGCCTGGAAAGATAGTCGAGGCCCATTTCCGGATCTCCTGCTGGTTCATTACCGATACCTGGGAAATGCGGGGCGAGTAGCGTTTGCAAAAAAGATCGGGCCGCATTTTCGCTGCGTCGTTGGAGATCTTGTTGGCGAAGGCGGTGCGCATCAGGTTCAGAGATGCTACCGGATTTGGATGGCCGCATTTGCGGAAGTAGTTGATCAGGGTTTCCTCATAGCCGACGATCAGGTCGGAATACCTGCTGGAAAAATTCCGGTACTGGGAATAAAGGTTTTCCTGTCCGCTTGGAGTCATGTGCTGGCAATTCAGGCCGATGACCATCAACTCGCTGTGAATGCGGATCCCCTGCTCCGCCTCGGCTTCATTAAGAGAATAACAACTGCGGATTTCCTCTGCGGCATTAGCGGTTCCAGAAAAGGCCATTAAAAGAAACAAGATCAGTACTTTACGCATAACTCCCCCTACACCTTATACCGGTGTCAAAAGTTGCTTTCCTTCAAAATGAGCCAAGAGGTTTGCGATAACCAGACGCCCCATTCTTGTCCGAGTCTCGGTTGTCGCTCCGCCTATATGTGGCAAAAGAATCACATTGTCCATAGAAAAAAGGGCTTCGGGGACATTCGGCTCGTTTTCATACACGTCCAGTCCGGCGCCGGCAATCGCTCGGTTGCTAAGAGCCATCAGCAGATCCGCCTGATTGACTACCCCTCCCCTTGCTATGTTAACCAGATAGCCGCGCGGCCCGAGAGCTTCGAGTACTTCGTAACCGATCAATCCTTCCGTTTCCGCGCCCCCCGGACATGCCGCGACCAGAAAATCGCTTTCATGCGCCATTTCGATTAGAGAGCTGAAATACGGGTAAGGCTGATCCTTTTTCTCGTTCGGGCCGTGATAGATTATATTTATGCCGAAAGCCTCCGCCCGACTGGCAATAGCCTTGCCGATTCGTCCCAGACCAACAATACCCGCCGTCTTGCCGCGCAGGCTCGAGCCGAGCGGGAACTGGGAGCCGCCGCTCCACTTGCCAACGCGGACGAACATGTCGCCCTCGACCACCCGCCTTGAGAGTCCCAAGATCAGCGCGAGAGCTATATCGGCAGTATCGTCGGTGACGACGTCAGGTGTGTTGGTCACCGGAACCTGATAGTCGCTTGCGGCCTCGATATCTATATTGTCGTATCCAGCTCCGTACTGGACTATTATTTCCAGATTTGGCAAGGCCTCGATAAGCGAGCGGCTTACGCGCATGGTGTTGAAGGTCGAAAGAATGGCACGGATTTCGCGGCTGTTCTCCCTGATCGCGGCTTCGGGGTCAGGTTCCTTCCACAGCCGCACTATTTCCACATGCTGTTCCAGTTCCGACATTTCGGCGGGCAGAAGGCTGCCCAGCGCTAAAATTTTGCGGGTCATCAAATATCCATCTTTATAAAACTTGATTTATTAACGCTAACCATGGTTAAACCCAATCGTCAATGTGAGCGCGTAAATGACAGGAAAAAAACTCTTTATAAAAACCTGGGGCTGTCAGATGAACGTATATGACAGCGAGCGTATGGCCGATGTCCTTGCGCCGCTTGGCTATGAGCGGACGGAGAGTCCGGACGGCGCGGATCTTGTCATATTCAATACCTGTCATATTCGGGAAAAGGCTACAGACAAGGTATTTTCGGAGCTTGGCCGCCTGAAGCCGTTCAAAACCGAGAAAGAAGCGGCGGGGGGGAAGATGATTATCGCCGTGGCAGGATGCGTGGCGCAGGCGGAGGGCGACTTTCTGCTAAAAAGAGCGCCGTTCGTGGATATGGTGTTCGGGCCGCAGAATTACCACAGGCTGCCGGAGATGGTGGCCAAAGCCTCGAACCAGCGCGTTATCAATACTGATTTCCCCGAAGAGGAAAAGTTCGATTATCTCCCGGAAGAACATGCGGCAAGAGGAGTTTGCGCCTTTTTGTCGGTTCAGGAAGGCTGCGACAAGTTTTGCACCTATTGCGTCGTACCTTACACAAGAGGCGCGGAATATTCACGAAGTGCGGACTCAATTCTTGAAGAAGCGAGGCGGCTTGCCGGAAGCGGAGTCAAAGAAATAACCCTGCTTGGGCAGAATGTGAACGCATGGCATGGCGAGACACCGGACGGGAAGACATGGGGGCTTGGCCGCCTTATCGACGCGGTGTCGGAAATCGGGGGCATCGAAAGGATCCGCTATACCACCTCGCACCCGCAGGACATGGAACAGGAACTGATCGACGCTCACAGGGACAACCCGAAGCTTATGCCTTTCCTGCATCTGCCGGTTCAGAGCGGCTCTGACAAAATTCTTAAAGCCATGAACCGCAAGCATAAGGCGGAGGACTATATCGAGACAGTCGGGAAAATCCGCATGGCGAGAGCCGATATCGCGCTGTCCTGCGATTTCATCGTGGGCTTTCCCGGAGAGAGCGAGAGAGATTTCGAAGATACGCTTGACTTGATTCGCAAAGTGAAGTTCGCCTCGGCTTATTCGTTCAATTTCAGTCCGCGCCCAGGCACCCCGGCAGCAGCAATGGACAACCAAATCCCCGACGAGGTCAAATCGGAGAGGCTCGCCGTTCTCCAGGAACTCATTAACGGACATCAGCTAGAGTTCAACAGGTCTATGGAAGGCAAAATCATGCCTGTTTTATTTGACGGAACAGGGAGCGGAAAAGACGGAAATCCGCAACTTCACGGCAGAACGCCTTATAATCAGGCGGTTCACATAGAGGCGCAGGGATTAAGACCCGGAAACATCGTGGATATCATCATCACAAAAGGGCTCGCCAATTCTGTGCGCGGAAGGATTGCAGTCTTGCCTGATTAATGGTTTCTATTCATTTTAGCTGCTAGAATTAGTATTACTTAACGGCGTTCAGACAGAGTAGTAAAAAATTGTCCATCATAGACATCGAATTCGACGACAACGACCTTCTTCCAGTCCTTTTCGGCGAGCATAACGGCAATCTTAATATCCTTGAGAGAAATCTTGGCGTGACCATTTCCGGACGCGGCAACAGGCTTGTGATCGAGGGGGGCGATGAGGAAGTGCGCATTGCCAACACCGTTCTGCTCGCTCTCTGGGACAAGATCAAGCGGCAGGAGGATATCGGTTCGGCGGAAGTCGAGGCGGCTCTTCGCTTCGCTCATCCCGATGGCAATAATTCCAGCGGCAATGGAAACGGCACGGCGGCAAGGTCTCCGGGCGATCTTCAGGAATTTGCAGACGTCAAGTCGATCATTCGAACCAAGAAAAAGACAATAGCCCCGAGATCTCCCACCCAGGCCGCTTATATCAAGACCATCATCGAGAGGGAGATGGTGTTCGGCCTTGGGCCTGCCGGAACGGGCAAGACATATCTTGCGGTGGCAATGGCGGTTCAGGCATTTCTACAGGGGGAAGTGGCAAGGATGGTTTTCTGCCGCCCTGCCCTGGAAGCCGGAGAAAGAATCGGTTTTTTGCCCGGAGACATGAAAGAGAAAGTGGATCCTTACCTGCGTCCGGTCTATGACGCGCTGCATGACATGCTGCCCTGGGATTTCGTTCAGAAGAAAATGGATCATGGCGAAATCGAAATCGCTCCTCTCGCCTTCATGCGGGGACGGACATTGAGCAACGCCTTTATCGTTCTCGACGAGGCGCAGAACTCGACGCCATCGCAGATGAAAATGTTTCTGACCAGGATGGGCGAGCGCTCCAGAGTCGTGGTTACCGGAGATCCATCCCAGAGCGACCTGCCCGGCGGAACTCCTGCGGGGCTTAATGAAGCGGTGAGAATTCTTGCGGATGTCACGGAAATAGGCTTTGTTAATTTTACAGGCAAGGACGTCGTTCGCCACTCGCTGGTGCAAAAAATAGTAGATTCATATGCAACCAAATCAAGAAACACCTGAGATTCTCGTCGAAGTTTCCATCCCCTATCAGGCGTGGAGCGAAAACGATCGCAGGCCGGCCAGTCTTGCAACGCGGGCGGTCAAAGAAACTGTTTTATGCGCGAAGCTTCCGGAGCAAATCAGGAAATCCGAAACGATCGAGGTAAGCGTACTGCTTGCAAATGACGATCTGGTCAGAACGCTGAACCGCGAATACCGCAAGAAGGACAGCGCGACCAATGTGCTGTCATTTCCTCAGATAGACTATTTCAGCAAGTCGCCGCAGGAAGATATGGTCGCGGGGCAGCCTCTTAATGTCGGCGATATTGTTCTGGCTTATGAAACCGTCCACCGCGAATCGCTTGAAAAAATGATTCCATTCGACAGTCATTTTTTACATTTAATTGTCCATGGAACGCTTCATTTACTTGGTTTCGATCATATCGACGAGGAAGAGGCTTCGACAATGGAAGAAACAGAAATCTGGATAATGAGCAGAATGGGTCACAAGAACCCTTATTCGTGGTAAGAGCAAGGTGATGACAAAAAAAGAAAATCCTGAGAACAACAAACCTCCCGCAGAAGAAGAACTCAAGGAAAAGGAAAGGTCTGGCAAGGATCTTTTCTCGTTATTAAAGGGTCTGCTGGTCAGCAAGAATGAAACGAGCCTGAGGGAAGCCTTCGAAGAATATTTCGAAGAGCTGGACGATAACATGGAGGGCACCATTTCCGCCCAGGAAAGGAACCTGATCGGCAATGTCCTCAAGCTCAGGGATCTTACAGCCGGGGACGTAATGATCCCAAGGGCCGATATCGTTTCAATCGAAGTGAATATTTCGAAAAACGAATTAATGAAGCTTCTGGCCGAAAAGCAGTTCAGCAGACTTCCGGTTTACAGAGACACCCTTGACGACATTATCGGCACAATTCACATCAAGGACATCCTTGCCCGGATGGCGACAGGGAAACCGGTTAAAATCAAAGAACTGGTCAGAGAGGTTCCGATAGTTTCCCCGGCCATGCCGGTTCTCGATCTGATGATGCAGATGAGGCTGAACCGCAAGCATATGGTTCTTGTCGTTGATGAATATGGCGGCATAGACGGCCTGATCACTATCGGCGACCTGATCGAAGCGATCATCGGCGAACTGGAGGATGAGTTCGGAACAGAAGTTCAGCCGGTCATAGAAGAGCTTCCCGACGGAAGCCTGAAGGCAGACGCGCGTTTTGATATCGATGAATTTGAAGAGCGGTTCGGTGAAGTTCTTTCCGAAGATGAAAGAGACGATATCGACACTCTCGGCGGGCTTGTATTTTCGCTGGCCGGGAGAATCCCTGCAAGAGGCGAGGTTCTGACGCACGACAGCGGTATGGTATTCGAAGTACTTGATGCCGATCCCAGAAGAATTAAATGTTTAAGGATTCGCAATATCCCTGATCAGGATTAAAATAGTCCAACGTCCGGATTAAAAACGGGAAGATCACCGCCTATGCGCCCTGATATCCGCCTTCACGGCCTGCCTGCATCTGCCCTGGCTGCTTTTGCCACCGGGAGCGTGGCGGTTCTGGCCATGCCGCCGTTCGGACTGTGGCCGGTAATGCTGGCCGCGGTCGCCGTCCTTTATATATTGCACAGCAGATCTATCCGGCCCTTACATTCCGGTGTGCTGGGGTGGGCCTATGGTTTTGGCTATTTCGTATTCGGGCTTTACTGGATCGGGAACGCGCTTCTGGTCGACGGCAACGAATTCAGCTGGGCATGGCCGCTGGCCGTGGCCGGGCTGCCCGTTGTGCTGGCATTCTACCCTGCCGCGGCGCTGTATGCGGCCAAAAGGTTTTTCTCGGGGCAGGTTCTTTCCACGCTGCTCGCTTTCAGCGCCATACTTTCGCTCTCGGAATGGCTCCGTGGCAATCTGTTTACGGGGTTTCCGTGGAACCTGTCAGCATACGCATGGAAAGACGCACTTCCGATTGTCCAGATAGTATCCGTTGGAGGGGTCTATTTTTTAAGTTTTCTGACTGTATTCTGGGGTGCGTCGATTGGTTTTGTCTTGCTGCGGGATGCAGGCAGAGCCGCAAGGCTTGTTGTGTTTATCATATCCATGGCAAGTCTGGCAGCTACGTTCGGTTTCGGCGCGGCCAGGCTTGCCGGAGCCGACAGACAACAGGTATCGGGCCTGAACGTCCAGATAGTCCAGCCCTCAATTCCTCAGGCCGAAAAATGGCAACAGGAGAAGATCTGGGATCATTTCAATACTCTGGTTGCGATGTCATATCCGCAGGATAATAGCGATGGCGATGAAGCAGTGACTTTTATAGTCTGGCCGGAAACAGCGATTTCCATGACCATGCTCAATGTTCCCGAGGCAAGGTCACTATTGGAGACAGCTTTATCCGCCCACCTCGGGCCTGCTTACCTTTTAACCGGAGCATTGCGGATAGAACCAGGCGAATCGGGCGAGCCGGATTATGCGAATTCGCTTGTCATCCTGGACAAGAATCTTGAAATTGCGGGATACTATGACAAGGCGCATCTGGTACCGTTCGGCGAATATATTCCTTTCAGGAAACTGGTTCCGTTCGGGCCGGTAGCTTCTTTTTCTGACATGATCGCAGGAAGCGGCCCGAAAAGGCTGACTGTTGGCGAAGGGTACTCCATAAGCCCCATCGTATGTTATGAGGTGATTTTTCCGGGCAAGATCACTTCACGTTCAAATAGCGACATTTTGCCGCATATCATCGTGAATGTGACCAATGATGCATGGTATGGAGACAGTACCGGCCCCCAACAGCATTTCAACATGGCCCTGTTCAGGGCAGTTGAAGAAGGGGTCTCCGTTATCAGGGCGGCAAATAACGGCATATCAGGAATAATAGACCCTTACGGTATGGTTATAACACGCATACCGCTAAACCATCGTGGCAGTACAATGGTAACCAACGTGCCTGTCACTGAAGTTCATACCCTGGTGTATCGCAAATTGGGGTACTTGCTTTTCTGGGCGGCAATTGCATTCTTTCTGGCCTTTAGCCTTTCTTTGCAATACTCTAATAAAGGAAAATCTTGACTAAATGCGCTCCTATATACTTTTGTATATATATTAAAAAGTACGTGTTGCACTCAATTGTATTCAGGGTTATGACTGACCATAATCAAATCCAGAATGCTTTGGTGCCTCATAAAGCTGGAGACATTATCTTTTCCAGTTACCAGAGCGGGCTACAACGTATAAGATAATTCAATGATGGAAGAAAAACAGAGAAAACGCGCGACGAAAACCAAAGGCAGCCCGACACATGTTGATCAGCATGTGGGCAACCGCCTGAGAAAGAGAAGAACTCTTCTCGGCTGGAGTCAGGAAAAATTGGCAGCTGCCGTTGACGTTACCTTTCAGCAGGTTCAAAAGTACGAAAAAGGGCTAAACCGAATTAGCGCCAGCAGATTGTTTCAGTTTGCGACCGTGCTTGACGTTCCCATCTCCTATTTCTTTGACGAGTTCGCGGTCAAGGATCATCACGTGTTAAATCTTCCCGGACTCGCAGACAGCGATCAGGAAGAATTTCAGGGAAGCGACGTTTTCGACCGCAAGGAGACTATCGAGCTGATCAGGTCTTACTACTCGATCGGAGATCCCAAGATGCGCAAGGATATCTACAGACTCATCAAATCCATGGCAGAGAATATAAGCAGCCATAACTAGCCGCATTTCGCTTTTTTATGAATTGATACCTGGCCCTGACCGTTTATATTGAGTTACGGTCGAGGTTCAGGTATGTCTTCGACCTTTATTAGGAAAGGCCTGAAATGACAATCTGCACAGTTCTTAATATGCCGCAATCCGATGTCCTGAAGAATTACATTTTTACTAGCGAATCGGTTGCCGAGGGGCACCCTGACAAACTTTGCGACCGGATATCGGATTCGCTGGTAGACCTTTATATAGGCCAGGATCCTTTCGCCCGAACCGCCATCGAGACCGTGGCCACCACGAACTATGTCGGAATAATCGGGGAAACCAGGGGGCCGGACACCATCACCAAAGCAGACATTGAATCCACCGCGCGCCAGGCGATCAGGGAAATCGGATACGAACAAAAGGATTTCGACTGGCGCAAAGTCGAGATCGACATACGTTTGCACCGGCAGTCACCCGATATCGCTATGGGCGTCGATGCCTCCGGAAACAAGGATGAAGGTGCAGGCGATCAGGGAATCATGTTCGGATACGCCTGCCGCGAGACAGATGTTTACATGCCTGCCGCGATTCATTTTTCGCATCAGATTCTGCATTCACTGGCAATCGGGCGGCATTCCGGGGAACTTTCCGATCTGGGGCCCGACGCCAAGTCGCAGGTAACTCTGGAATATGTGAACGGCAAGCCGGTGCGAGCCGCTTCGGTAGTCGTATCGACGCAACACAGCGAGAAGCTCGACCAGAGAGACGTGAGGGAAATAGTGCACCCGCATGTATTGAAAGTCCTGCCAGAGGGCTGGATGTGCCCGGAAGAAGAGTTTTACGTCAATCCAACGGGGCGTTTCGTCATCGGCGGGCCGGTCGGGGATTCGGGGCTTACGGGACGCAAGATCATTGTCGATACATATGGCGGGGCCGCGCCGCATGGCGGCGGGGCCTTTTCCGGGAAGGATCCGTCGAAGGTGGATCGGTCGGCGGCATATGCGGCAAGGTATCTCGCCAAGAACATCGTCGCCGCAGGTTATGCGGATCAATGCACGATACAGCTTTCATATGCGATAGGGATCTCCAGGCCGATATCCGTTTACATCAATACTCATGGCACCGGCACGGTGAGCGAGCAGATCCTGTCCTGCGCAATGCGCAAACTGATGGATTTAAGCCCGAGGGGCATACGGGAACATCTGGGACTGAACAGGCCGATATACGCGAGAACCGCCGCGTACGGGCATTTCGGACGCACACCTGATTTGGATGGCGGCTTTTCCTGGGAAAAGACCGATCTGGTTAATGAGCTTCAAAGAATCCTCGGCTGAGCGACCGGAACGAAGGGTTTTCGGCAGAAGGCAGGGACGGCCGCTGAAGGCGTCCCGGCAAAATGTGCTGGAGTCCGCCCTTCCGCAACTGGCTTTGCCGAAGGATGATTTACGGGGCGGCGGCGATATCGATCCCGGAATATGGTTCGAGGTTCCGGAAAAGCCGCTGGTTATCGAGATAGGTTTCGGAAACGGCGAGCATCTGGCCGCCATGATGCGGGAATATCCCGAAAACAATTACATAGGAGCCGAGCCTTTCATTAATGGAATGGCGGCGTTTCTAAAGGAAATATCGAGCGAGGCGAAGGGCAATGTCCGGGTGCATATGGACGACGCTCTTCAGGTAATAAAATCAATCAGGCCGACAACTGTTGATGCCATTTATATTCTAAATCCGGATCCCTGGCCGAAAACCCGCCATCACAAGCGGCGTATCGTCAATCCTGATAATCTTAATGCCTTTGCCAGGGTAATCAGGCCCGGAGGCAAACTTGTAATGTCTACCGACGTTGACGATTTGGCTGAATGGATGCTGACCCACACTTTCAGACATCCCGCCTTTGAATGGAGCGCCGAAAAGCTTTCGGACTGGACGCGCCCTCCCCCCGGCTGGATAGAAACCCGCTATGAACAAAAAGGACGAGCACAGGGCCGGAGGCAAAGTTATCTGATTTTTGAAAGAATTCAGGATTAACGTATTTCTAACATTCTCGTATCAGTCATGTCCGCGACGCGCCGGAAGGCGCGCTGATCTGCGGGTATCCGAAAAAAGCGTGCGGCGCGGGAGAGGGATTTTATCAGGTTATATGGCGACCTGCCAGACCGGGGACATTTTATGACTGATATGGATTCCGGAATACGGACGAACGTACGCGCAGGGGCCTGCGGACAGACGTTCGGCAGCTATCCTGAAACGAGCGGCAATCCCTGATTCGCGCGACCCTTCGTGGAAAATCCCGTCGTCAAGAACCCTGCCCGCAGCGGCGGCAAAATCTTCAAGCGTATTATTGCGAACAACTTTCGCGACCTGCTTGCCGACCGCATAAACCGCTTCTGGCATGGCATCGTAGCTTTCATGGCGAATGGCTTTTATCTGGTTTACATCCATGGAATCAACTGCTGCCTGCGGCCATCCAAGCACCTCTTCTATTACCTGACCACAAGGCCAGCCATACTTTTCCAGAATTTCGCCCTTATCATAATACATGACGGGCTGGGCGTAGCGAAAATCGGCACGCAACAAAATTAATTCAGAACTGGCAAACGCCTGGCGATTAAGTGTACTGGCAATTTTTTCGGCCTGCGGCTCTCCCCCTCCTGCGGCATGTGCAAGTTCGTGGCAGAATGAAAGGTGATGATGCTGAGACTGGGAAAAACAGCTATCGAAGAGCGAATCACAATTTGAACCCAAAGCCGATGTTAAACTAGGTGCAATGCTTGCGTGTGGTGCCCACAGTATGGCGCAGAAAGGCTCTATGTAAGCGTGCGGAGAATAATTGTCTGCAAACTTTTCATACTCGGGATGAAAGAAACGGTGACATTGGGGGCTATATTTCCTGATATCTTCAAGCGAGTCCGACAAGACATATTCTTTCAGTTCGCTGGCCATTCTAGCAGGTTCAAGATTAAATAGTGCCGCCTTCTCGCAAACAGAACTGCTCCTTGAGAACCTGCCGTCAGGAGAAAAAAAATTCTCAACGGCACGGAAAAAAGCATCTCTTACTTTGCAGGTATCTTCGTAATCTGCAAACCAGTCACGGATCACCAGAACAGGGACACCGAACGGATCATCGTTTTTGCAATAATCATACAGATCTTCCAGAATTCCTTGGCCCTCGGCTTCGGTAGTCGCCTTTTTTTCTATGTTTGGAAATATTTTAACCTCCCTTTTCGATTATGTTTAATGGTTAATTTTCGGGCGATCAACCGTTTTGTTACGTAAACCACAAAGCTATTGATTTCTTGCCCGCGCCGGTATATATAAGCAACGATAAATATCCCGAATTTAAGATTTTGGGTGGGTTCAAAAGACCCGCCTTTTTTGTTAGGTAAATGAAAGCAAGCGCGCTCGAAATCAAAGTTGCGGAAATAGTAAGGCCGGTTGTCGAAGATCTCGGCTTTCGCTTCGTATGGGTGCGGATCACCACGGAAAACCAGGGGCAATCAGTACAGATTACCGCGGAAGATCCCGAAACCAGGAGGCTGGGCGTTGACGACTGCGCACGGATCAGCCGGGCGGTGTCGGTCGCGCTCGATGTCGAAGACCCTGTTCCGGGGAAATACATGCTGGAGGTAACTTCCCCGGGCATAGACCGCATGCTTTTTACAGAACGGGATTATGCCGATTATACGGGCTTTGAGGCCAAGATAGAAATGGAAGCGCCTATAAACGGCCAGAAACGCTTTCGGGGAACCATCAGGAAAGTCGAAGACGGCAACGTGGTTATCGAAAGCGAGGGAAATGAATTCAGACTTCCGGTGGACGCCGTTCGCAAGGCGAAGCTGGTTCTGACGGACGAATTGATAAATGCGACTTCAGGAAAGGTAAGTTAAAAAAATGGAACTGTTGCAAGTAGCCGATGCAGTGGCAAGGGACAAAAGCATTGACCGCGAAATCGTGATCGAAGCCATGGAAGAGGCTATCCAGAAAGCGGGCCGTTCCAAATACGGCCACGACCATGACATCCGCGCCCATATCGACCGCAAGTCCGGGGATATCGAGCTCAAGCGTTACCGCGAGGTGGTCGCGGACGACGCCGAGATCGAAAACGAGGCGGCGCAGCTTACCCTGTCTCAGGCCAGACGCATCAAGGACGAGGCGCAAATAGGCGAATTCTTCATCGACAGCCTGCCCCCGCTCGATTTCGGAAGGATCGCGGCCCAGACGGCGAAACAGGTAATCGTCCAGAAAGTCCGCGACGCAGAGCGCAAACGCCAGTACGAGGAATTCAAGAACCGCGCGGGCGAAATCATCAGCGGCGTGGTCAAGCGCATAGAATACGGGAACGTCACTGTCGATCTCGGGCGCGCCGAAGCCCTTCTCCGCCGCGACGAGTGCCTGCCGAGAGAGCGTTTTGAAAACGGCAACCGGGTTCGCGCCCTGATCTATGACGTCAGGCAGGAGCCCAGAGGCCCGCAGATTTTTCTCTCGCGCACTCATCCTGAATTCATGGCCAAGCTTTTCATGCAGGAAGTGCCGGAAATATATGACGGCATCATCGAAATCAGGGCAGTCGCAAGAGATCCGGGAAGCCGCGCAAAGATCGCCGTGATATCAAGGGATTCGAGCATCGATCCCGTCGGGGCCTGCGTCGGCATGCGCGGCAGCCGGGTTCAGGCTGTCGTACAGGAGCTCATGGGCGAGAAGATCGATATCGTGCCATGGTCGCAGGATATCGGCACATTTGTCGTTAACGCCCTGCAACCCGCCGAAGTCTCCCGCGTCGTTCTCGACGAGGAGAAAAAGCGCATGGACGTGGCGGTTCCCGACGATCAGCTCAGCCTTGCGATCGGTCGCAGGGGCCAGAACGTTCGCCTCGCCTCGATGCTGACCGGCTGGGATATCGATATTCTTACCGAGGCAGAGGAATCCGAACGCCGCGCCGAAGAGTTCCGTACTCGCTCCGCCCTGTTCATCGAAGCTCTGGACGTCGACGACGTTATCGCTCATCTGCTGGTGGCCGAAGGATTCAGCAGGGTTGAAGAAATCGCGGAGACTCCCATTCACGAATTGAACGACATCGAGGGGTTCGAGGAAGAGATTTCCACGGAACTGCAGAACCGGGCAAAGCTGTGGGTCGAGGAGAAGCAGCGAGAGCTGCGCGAGAAGCAGGAGGAGCTTGGGCTTCAGGATGATCTGATTACGTTCGAAGGCCTGCGTCCCGACTGGATCATGAAGCTTGGCGAAAACGGCGTCAAATGTCTTGACGATCTGGCCGATCTGGCGGCTGACGAACTCATCGAAGTTTTGGGCAGCAACAAGATAACCACCTCCCAGGCCAACGAGTTGATAATGCGCGCAAGAGAGCACTGGTTCGCCGAAGAGGCTTCAGAGGATGAACAAGCGCAAGAGGTTGCAAGTCCGGCAGCATAAAAACCAGCAAATTCAAAGCGGCGGCTTTGAAAACGTGGAATGCTGGTGTATATGTTCTACCAGCGCTTTGCCTGCAAGTTTAAAACTGAAATGAGAGCTTATGAACGACAGCACTGAAAAAGAAAAAAAGACGCTAAGTCTTGGCAAAGGTACTCTTAGCCTGAAAGGCTCGGCAGGCGTGCAGGCTCGCCAGCATGCCGGTCAGCGCGGCAAAGGCGGAGTGGCGGTCGAAGTTCGCCGCAAAAGAGTTGCAAAGCCTCAGGAAGAAGCAGGAAAGCAGCAGGACAGACTGGATGAGTTGCAGCATCTCACTCCGGAAGAAAGGCAGGCCCGCGCCAAGGCATTGAAGGATGCTCTGGCCGAAAGCGAACGCCGCAAGAAAGAGGAGGCTTTAAAGCAATCCGAGCAGGAGAATCTGCAGGAACAACCAGGTGACGCTGAATCCCGGCAGGAAGAGTCCTCCCAGCCGCTGCCCGAGGACGAGCTTCGCAGGCGTGAACTTGAAGAACTCCACCGGATCGAGGAAGAAGAGAAAAAAAGGATTGAAGAGGAAGTCGTTCTTGTTCAACAAAAAGAAGGACAGCATCAAACGGCTACCGAATTTGCCGGTCGCAAGCGTCATGAGACCGATGACGAGGAACTTTTGCGCGAAAAGGCCAAACGCGGGGTTAAAACTCCGGCAGCCAGAAAAGGCGGGGAAGAAAGACGTCGCGGCAAACTCACAGTTACCAAGGTCTTAAGTGACGACTATGAAAGAGATCGCGGGCCTTCCCTTGCCGCCCAGAAGCGGGCCAAGGAAAAGGCGCGGAACATGCTCAGAAACAAGGAGCCTGCCGCCAAAGTCTACCGTGAAGTGACCCTGCCGGAGACCATTACCGTTCAGGAACTGGCCAACCGTATGACCGAACGCGGTGCAGATATCATCAAGTCGCTGATGAAAATGGGGGTCATGGCCACGATAAACCAGACCATCGACGCGGATACCGCCGAACTGATTATTCTTGAATTCGGGCACAAGGTTCGCCGTGTTACGGAAGCGGATATCGAGATCGGACTCGCCGGTGAAACTGACAGCCAGGATAATATGATTTCTCGTCCGCCGGTTGTTACCGTAATGGGGCATGTCGACCATGGAAAGACTTCATTGCTGGACGCCTTGCGTCAGACGGATGTGGTTTCCGGCGAGGCCGGGGGGATAACCCAGCATATTGGCGCTTACCAGGTAATGCTCAAAAACGGGGCGAAGATCACTTTTCTCGACACGCCCGGTCACGCGGCCTTTACAGAAATGCGCGCCCGAGGCGCCAATGTCACGGACATCGTAGTTCTGGTGGTAGCGGCGGACGACAGCCTGATGCCGCAGACCGTCGAAGCTATAAACCACGCCAAGGCGGCCAAGGTTCCGATTATCGTTGCGATCAACAAGATCGACCTGCCCGCGGCAAATCCGCAGAAGGTCAAGCAGGATCTGCTTCAGCATGAAATCGTTATCGAGGAAATGGGCGGCGACGTTCTTTGCATTGAGCTTTCAGCAAAAAAGAAGATCAATCTGGACAAGCTTGAAGAAGCTATTCTTTTGCAATCGGAAATTCTTGAGCTTCTGGCCAACCCGAACAGAATGGCCGAAGGCGTTGTCGTCGAATCGCGTCAGGAAGTCGGACGCGGATCGGTGGCGACGGTTCTTGTTCAGCGCGGGACACTTAAAGTCGGCGATAACTTCGTCGCCGGGGCCGAATGGGGTCGCGTGCGCGCCCTGCTAGATGATCGCGGCAACAGCATTTCGGCGGCCACCCCTGGCCAGCCGGTCGCCATTATCGGACTTCAGGGTACGCCCGAGGCCGGAGACAAGTTCGTCGTGGTTCCCGGAGAATCGCGGGCCCGAGAGGTTTCCGAATACCGCCACCGCAAGCGCCGCGAAGCGCAGGCCGCGATTGCCGCGAAGAAACGCACCACACTCGAAGACCTGCTGGAGCAGGCGCGGGACGGAAAGAAGGCCGAACTGCCCATGGTTATCAAGGGTGACGTTCACGGCTCGGTCGAGGCGATTATCGGATCTCTGCTCAAGCTCACCGAAGAGAACAGGGAAATCGCCGTAAATGTTCTGCACTCCGGTGTGGGCGGAATTACCGAGTCCGATGTGATCCTGGCGCGGGCTTCAGGAGGGGTAATAATCGGCTTTAACGTACGCGCAAATCCGCAGGCTCGTGAAATGGCCCAGCGGGATGGCGTCGATATTCGTTACTATAATGTTATTTATAATGTCATCGACGATGCCAAGGCCATTTTGAGCGGAATGCTTTCTCCGGAACTCCGCGAGGAATATCTGGGACAGGCAGAAATCAGGCAGGTCTTCAATATCACCAAGGTCGGCAAGGTCGCAGGCTGCATGGTCACCATGGGCGATGTCCGCAGGGGTGCAAAAGTCCGGTTGCTACGCGACGATGTGGTCATTCACGAAGGCAAGCTGAAGACGCTGCAGCGTTTCAAAGACGAGGTGCGGGAAGTCAAGGAAGGCATGGAATGCGGTATAGCCTTTGAGAATTACGACGACATCAAGGAAGGCGACGTCGTCGAATGCTTCGAGGTCGTCGAGAAGAAGCGCGCTTTATAAGCCGCATCGCCTGATGCAATTTTGAGGGAAAAGATGAAACAACGCAGTTCGGGAGCTTCGCAGCGTCAGTTGCGCGTCGGGGAGCAGATCCGCCATGTGATCGCGGAAACGCTTCAGCGCGGTCATTTTCATGACGAAGCGCTACTCGACGCGGGAAGGATTACGGTGACAGAGGTCAGGGTTTCGCCGGATCTTAAGCATGCCAAGACTTTTGTCATGCCGCTTGGCGGTTTTGACATCGAGAGCGTGCTGCTGGCGCTCAATGAGGCCGCACCCTATTTCCAGCAGGAGATAAACCGGAAGACGAGCCTGAAGTTCACTCCGAAGGTGCATTTCGTGCCGGATCCCAGTTTTGCGCAGGCCGAGAGGATCGAGACTATCTTAAGAAATATTCCGAAATCTTCCGACGGGTAAATCAGCCGGAGGATTGTTTTCGCGTTATACGAGAGGATGAGGGGGTTCGATTGGAAAATTACCGTCATACCCCTCACCCGGCTACAGCTAATCTCTCTTCGAGGGATAAGCTTGCGCATCCCTCTCCCGCAGGGAGAGAGAAATACTGGCGGAGTTACTACTAGAGTTATGTTAAAAGGCGGGCATGAAGAAGGGCAAAGGCATTCCTATTAATGGCTGGATTAATCTGGACAAGCCGACGGGGCCGACATCGACGCAGGCTCTGGCGGCAGTGAAGAGGATGTTGCGGCCAATGAAAGCCGGTCATGCCGGGACGCTCGATCCGCTGGCGAGCGGGATACTTCCGATTGCGCTGGGCGAGGCGACAAAGGTTATTTCCTTTGCGCAGGATTCGCGCAAGATCTATTCCTTCACTGTCCGCTGGGGCGAGGAGAGGGATACCGACGATGCCGAGGGCAAGATCGCAGGCAGGTCGGACAACCGCCCTGCCCGCGAAGAAATTCTTGCTATCCTGCCCGAATTCACCGGCCTGATATCGCAGCTGCCGCCGAAATACTCAGCCATCAAGGTCGGGGGCGAGAGAGCATACGATCTGGCCAGAGAAGGATTAGAAGTCGAACTAAGCTCCAGAGAGATTGAAATCGAGAGCCTTGAACTTACCAACTGCGAAGCAGAGAGCGCGGAGTTTCGGGTGGCTTGCGGCAAAGGCACTTATGTGCGCTCGTTGGCGAGGGATATGGGGCGCAGGCTCGGGACATTCGGATATGTGTCCAGGCTGCGCCGGGAAGCGGTCGGGGTGTTCAATACCGGGAACGCGATTTCTCTGGACAATCTGGAAAAAATGAGTGAAAGTGCGCGCCTTGAAGAGGCGGTGCTTCCGCTTGAGACCGTGCTGGACGACATCCCGGCTCTGGCCCTGAGCGAAATGGAGGCATCGAGGCTTAAGAACGGCCAGAGCCTGAGTTTTATTTCCCGTCCGGACATGGACAGACTTGGACGCGCAGGAATAGAAATCGGTTCCGGATACGATCAGACGGCCCTTGCTCTTCTGGACGGGAAACCGGTCGCGCTCGTGAGCGTTTCCGGGGTTCAGATAAAACCCGTCCGCGTACTTAACCTTTAGAATGGAGAGATCGATGTCGGTTACAACCGAGAGAAAACAGGAACTGATCAAGGACTACCGCACCGCGGAAAACGACACTGGTTCGCCTGAAGTCCAGGTCGCCATACTCACCGAGAAAATCACGAAGCTTTCGCAGCACATGCAAGCTCATAAAAAAGATTTTCACAGCCGCAGAGGTCTGCTGATGATGGTGGCCCAGCGCCGCAAACTTCTCGACTATCTGAAGAGCAAGGATGAAAATCGCTATCTGACGCTGATCAAACGACTTGGAATCAGGCGTTAATTTATTATATAAAATACGCTGAGCCGTATTTTATATATTTGAGAGTCCTTTATGGAACTGAGCACAATATTCAATTATGCAGCCAACGCAGTGTTGGCTTACGGGGCGACATTGCTCGCTTCCTACCCTGCAAGCCTGATTTACAACAACTGGCTGACGAACGAGAAAATCCGCAGCGGATGGCGTCCGGATATGCTCGGTTTTTCGGTAACTCCGCCAAACAGAACCGATGTTTACGTCAATTTTTTTGGCAAGCCACATTTCGCTGCCGACAGGGCGGGCGTTCATATGCACAGCCTTGGCATACCGTTTTTACCGCTGCTGTGGACGAAGCGAATGGTTTCGTTCAATCCTTTGCTCAAAATCCATAACGACCAGCTTGATAATCTGAAGACTGCAGAAGGAAACATAGTAACGATACCTCTGGTCGTGCAGTACCGTATTAGAAACGCGTTAAAATTCGCGTTTTCGGCAGAAAGCCTGAAAGTCGCCGGCAAAGCTGTCACCGACAGGGTCAAGAAGCATGTTCAGGTCAAAGTCGGGAGCATGACGACTGACGAGTTGTTCGAGTTTACCAGAAGCAATGGCGGGAACAGTATTAACATACTTGACCCTGATGATCTCAGGCTTGCGGATGATCTTTATCAGTTCGGTGTCGAGGTGGACAGTGTTTTCGTATTCGAGCCTCAGCTTGAGCAAATCCAGCAGGACGCGCATGCTATCAAGGCCTCGATGGTTATGATGCAGCGTATCTACAATGAAACATATGAAACGGTTTACAGGGCTGCCATAAGCAGCCAGGGTGAAAATCCTGACCTGGAGCGGGCTCACAGTATGGCGGCCAAGCAAGCAGAGGAAGCAAAAAGAAGCGCCCAGCAGATATTCTTTGCCGAGCGGCTAGGCGGCAAAGGTCTGGTTAATCTGGATATGGCTGATATATCAGGCAGAGGCCGGGAGGAACGCATCGGCAACAGAAAAGCCGAAAGCCCCCCCGCGCCAGAAAAGCAGTCTCCGCCTCCTGCCGATGAATTTGAGCCGATTTAACTTTTTCGACATTTAGCGATCGAGTTGGCGGAAATCTGTCCGGATGCCTGCCTTCGCAGTCATGACGTTTTCGGGATTGCCGTCCTCTAAGCTTCTTCCGGTTGTCATCAGATAATTCATGGCCCTGCCCATTGCGCCTGCGGCCATAGAAAATGCTTTGCATGCCCTTCGTTTTGTTGCCTGCAGATAGTGACTTGCCGACATGGCCTTTGGAATTAAGAATGATGGCAGTGAAGGGTAATGGTGCCTGTAGATTTCAGGGTAGTTTGTCGCCGCCTGTGTGAAAAAGACGGAAAGCGGAATGCCATGAGAATTATTGACGTTCTTGCCATGGGAATGCTGCCGGTAGTCATACAGCTCTTCTTCTATCCTGTGTACCGGCGCAGGAATGCCATTTTTCTTTCGATTATTCAGCATGCGTATCCAGAAGGCCCAGTCTTCAAGGCCTTTCAGGGTTTCGTCGTATCCTCCTACTTCCAGCGCCTCTTTACGACGGAACATCGCGTAAACAGGAACCATATTTGCGGCCAGTATCTTCTTTTCATTAAACTCAGGAAGATTCCACTTGCTTGATCGTGCGCCAAAAAGCCTGCATCTACAGTATGTAAAAATACAGTCCGGATTTGCTTCCATGTACTCGAATGCCTTATGCATGACCCCCTTGCCCGCCTTGACCTTAGACAGCCTGTCATCAGCATCAACGGGAAGTATGTAATCATAGCGGGCCTCCTTCAGCGCCATGTTGCGGGCTGCCGAGGGCCCTTTGTTTTCCGGGAGGCGCAAAACTTTAACATTATGCCTGCCGAATGAGGCTTCCACGCGGTTCAAGGCAACTTGTGTTTCGGGGCCGCTGCAATCATCGACGACAATTATTTCGTAATCATGATCAAATTTCTGATCCAGAATGGAAGCTACCGCTTCTTCAATGAACTCACCCGCATTGTAGCAAGGCATTATGACGCTTATCCCTTTGCCCATGGGCCACCTCTTTGCAAACTGAACTTAGGCGGCCCATGCTACATTATGTAAATATTTTCTTCAATATAAAAGTTCAGGCAGCCTGCTTGTCCTTCAGGGCGTAGCGTTTGACGATGCTGCCGTTTTCGAATTCGACGACCACGGGGACGCCGGTTTCCATTTCAGCCTTGTTGATGGTATCCGGGGTTTCCAGACCGAGGATAATCAACATCGCGCGCAGCGAGTTGCCGTGGGCGGCGATGAGAATGTTTTCGCCCTTGTCGACCAGAGGCCTGATATTCGCCTCGTAATACGGGCGGACACGGTTTTCGACCACGTCCTGCAGGCATTCGCCTCCCGGGGGGCGGACGTCATATGAGCGGCGCCAGATGTGAACCTGCTCCTCGCCGTACTTCTTGCGCATTTCGTCCTTGTTGAGGCCGGTGAGGTCGCCGTAATCGCGTTCGCGCAGGTCGTCATGCTTTACCATGGTCTTCAGAATATCATCCTGCCCGGCGTTGAAGAGGGCTATTTCAGCGGTGTGGTATGCCCTTTGCAGCGTGCTGGTGAAGACCCTGTCGAATTTGATGCCTGCCGAATTCAGACGCTTGCCGGCGTCTTCGGCTTCCTTGCGCCCCAGGTCGCTGAGGTCGATGTCATGGAAGCCGGTAAAGCGATTTTCAAGATTCCATTGCGATTGTCCATGACGGAGAAGAACCAGATAATTGGGCATAAGAACTCCTTGTTAATTTGCTGATAAGACACCTGCCAACTTTTTTAATATTTATCAGTCCCGCTTTCAACGCTTAAAATCTTTGACTTTTTCATTGCAAATATGCGATTAGCTATAGAGAGGTTTCAGATTTCCGGCTCGTTCGGTTGACTGTCAAGTTCAGGAAAAACTTCTTGAATGAGTTTGACTGTCCACCGAATCCGGTTCGAAGACTTCACATACATTTAATCACGCAGCTCCCGGACGCAAGCTTTTGGGAATCCAGGAACACATGAAAAGATTCCAGGCTTGAGCGCGGCGAGAAGAAAAGAAAGGACATATTATGTTTAGAGTTTACCGCAAGGAAATAGATTTCGCGGGCAAGACGCTTACGCTTGAAAGCGGAAAGATCGCCAGGCAGGCCGATGGCTCGGTCATGGCCACCATAGGGGAAACAAGCGTTCTGTGTACAGCAGTGGCATCCAAGACCGTCAACCCGGGGCAGGACTTTTTCCCGCTTACGGTTCATTATCAGGAAAAAACCTATGCCGCAGGCAAGATCCCTGGCGGATTCTTCAAGCGCGAAGCCAAGCCTTCGGAGAAGGAGGTTCTCACCAGCCGCCTTATCGACAGGCCGATACGCCCGTTATTTCCAAAAGAATTTCTCAATGAAGTTCAGGTTATCGCGACAGTCGTGTCGCATGATCTGGAAAACGATCCCGACATCGTCGCGTTGATCGGCTGCTCTGCGGCGCTGACCATTTCCGGCATTCCGTTCTTCGGGCCGATCGCCGCGGCGCGGGTCGGCTACAAGGACGGCAGCTATATCATCAACCCGCTAGTGCACGAAATGGACGGCATGCAGCTGGATCTGGTTGTGGCCGGTACTCACGACGGCGTTCTGATGGTGGAATCGGAGGCGCAGGAACTGCCGGAAGATGTCATGCTCGGCGCCGTGATGGAAGGATGGAGATCGTTCCAGCCAGTAATCAACGGCATTATCGAATTCGCGGAGATGGCCGCCAAAGAACCCTGGGATCTTCCAGAAACTCCGGAGAACATTAGCAATATGGCTGAAAAACTGGATAAAAAATACAGCGCCCAGGTCGCAGCCGCATATGAAATCACTGAAAAACAGTCGAGGCACAACGCGCTGAACGCTTTGCGCGGTCAGGCGGTAGAAGAGTATCTTGACGAGGAAAACGGGATAACCGAGAGCGTTATAAACTCGAAGTTCAAGCATGTGGAGGCGGACGTCGTGCGCGGTCAGATTCTCAAGACCGGCAAACGTATCGACGGGCGTGACACGAAAACTGTCAGGCCGATAGTCGCCGAAGTCGGCATTCTCCCGAGGGCGCACGGCTCGGCGCTGTTTACCAGGGGCGAGACGCAGGCGCTGGTAGTGACCACTCTGGGCACTGGCCAGGACGAGCAGATAATCGACGCGCTCGAAGGCGAGTACAAGGAGCGGTTCATGCTTCACTACAACTTCCCGCCCTATTCCGTCGGCGAAGCCGGAAGGATGGGCCCTCCCGGACGCAGGGAAATCGGACATGGCAAGCTGGCATGGCGGGCGATCCACCCTCTGCTGCCCAAGGCTGAGGACTTCCCGTATACGATCCGCGCGGTTTCGGAAATCACCGAGTCCAACGGGTCTTCCTCGATGGCGACGGTGTGCGGGACTTCGCTTTCGCTGATGGATGCCGGCGTGCCACTGAAGCAGCCGATCGCAGGCATCGCCATGGGACTGATCAAGGAAGGGGGCGAGTTCGCCGTCCTTACCGATATTCTCGGGGATGAGGATCATCTCGGCGACATGGATTTCAAGGTCGCGGGAACTTCGAACGGCATTACCGCCCTGCAGATGGACATCAAGATCACCTCGATAACCGAAGAAATCATGCAGATCGCGCTTAATCAGGCGAAAGACGGGCGCATGCATATTCTGGGAGAGATGGAAAAGGCTCTATCGACATCGCGTTCCGGTCTGAGCCAGTACGCACCGCAGATAGTCACGCTGCACATTCCCACCGACAAGATCCGGGAAGTCATCGGAACCGGCGGAAAAGTCATCCGGGAGATCGTCGAGGTCTCCGGCGCCAAGATCGATATCGAGGACGACGGCACTATCAAGGTCGCCGCGGTAAATCAGCAATCGATCGACAAGGCCGTTTCCATGATCAAGAACATCACCGACGAGCCGGAAGCAGGCAAGGTATACGATGGCAAGGTCGTCAAGACCGTGGACTTCGGGGCTTTCGTCAATTTCATGGGAAGCAAGGACGGATTAGTCCATATTTCGGAACTGGCCAATTACCGGGTCGCCAAGACCACGGATGTCGTCAAGGAAGGCGATATCGTCAAGGTTCTGATGATCGGCCAGGACGATCGCGGCAAGATCAAGCTCTCAATGAAGCAGGTCGATCAGGAGACCGGCGAGATCCTGCAGCTTCCCGAGAAGGAAAAGAAACCGGGCGGCAAGGACAGGAAAGAGGCCGCCGGTTGAGTCTGAAACTGCCCCGGATAGCCGGGCATCGTGGCGCGGCCGCATATGCTCCAGAGAATACTCTTGAGGGGATACATACTGCGGCCGACATGGATGTCGAATGGGTAGAGCTTGACGTAAAGCTGACGAAAGACGGGGTGCCGATCATTTTTCACGACGACACGCTCGACCGCACCACCAACGGCGCGGGGCCGGTCGCGGAGGCCGATTATTCGCATATCCGGGAACTTGAGGCAGGAAGCTGGTTTTCGGACAGTTTTGCGGGAATTAAAATTCCCTCCCTTGAAGAGGCCATCGAGGTTCTGATCGAGCGCGATCTTGGCCTTAACCTTGAAATCAAGCCCTGCCCCGGACGGGAAATCGAAACCGCGGAAGCGGCGCTGGACGTGCTTTCGCAGTACTGGGACGATCACGAACGCCTTCTGATATCCAGCTTCCAGCAGGTAAGTCTCGAGTCGGCGAGAGATTTGGCAAGGGACTGGAACCGCGCTCTTCTGATCGGGGATAACTGGCCGGATAATCTGACCGATCTTGCCGATTATCTCGAATTAAAATGCGTAAATTTTAACGCCTCATCCGCGGACGAGGAAACGGTCAGAAGGGTCATCGAAGCGGGTTTCAAAACCTGCGCCTACACGGTCAATGATCCTGATCTGGCCAGAGAAATGCAGTCATGGGGGGTCAACTGCCTTATAACCGACGTCCCCGATTTGATCGGCGAAAGCATATTGTCGATTCACTGATACAATATTTGCAAGAGGAGCATGTTATGAGAAGGCCGCTTAATGCTTTTATACAGGAGTTCCAGCAATTCGCCGTAAAAGGTAACGTGATCGACCTTGCTATCGGCGTTGTAATCGGGACTGCCTTTGGAAAAATTACCAATTCTCTGGTTGCGGATGTGATCATGCCGCCTTTGGGGCTGCTGACTGGCAACCTTGATTTCAGCGACTACGCGCTGGTTTTGCGGGAAGCCGGCCCGGAGATGGCGGCGGTAACAATAAATTACGGCATGTTCATTCAAACCTTGATGAACTTTATGATCATTGCTTTTGCCATGTTTCTAGTGATGAAAGGGGCAAACAAACTCCGCTCGCTTCAGGAAACGCCGGAACCAGCGCCCTGCGCCCCTCCTCCGCCACCGCGTCAGGAAGTGCTTCTTGAAGAGATCAGGGATCTTTTGAAGAAGAAATCTGCCTAGACGAATTAACTATATGGACGAAGATCTTTTCGAGTATTTCCTCGCCGGTGGAATTGTTAATACCGTAAGTACCGGATTGCGGCTGCTCGGCACGGATGACGCCAAGCGGCTGTTCGAAATTCTCTCCGATCCCGCGGTATCTTCCCCGATAAGACTTTTCCGCCAGCCATTCACAATGCCTCAGGCCGAGGAATGGTGCGCGCGCGCCGAAGCCTCGGCCGCCGCCAAAAGCGAACTGCTTCTGGCCGCTGTTCGTAAGGCTGACGCGGTTATCGCCGGGAATGCCGGCATTCACCTTATTCAGGATGAAAACATGGCGGAGATAGGCTACTGGGTGGCCAGGGAATACTGGGGTCAGGGTCTGGCAAGAGAGATGACGGCATCGGTGATTGCTCTCGCCCGCAGCCGCCTTGACCTTAAAGGCCTTTGCGCAACTACCGCCGCCAGTAACGACGCATCACGACATATCCTTGAAAAATTTGCCTTCAAGGCCACAGAAGAATACGAACTTATCACCGCCGCAGGCCAATCCAGACCTACGGTCAAATATGAGCTGCACTTCTGAAAAAAGCTTAAGCCTGATTTCCGTTCTGGTCGCTTTTGACGGCTATGCCGGTGAGGTTTTCGTGGGGGGGCATGCCCATGTGGTTGAAGCCGCAATCGACGTAATGAACCTCACCCGTCACAGCGGAGGACATGTCGGAAAGGAGGTATACGGCCGTGTTGCCGACTTCTTCGAGCTCAACATTCCGACGCAGAGGGGCGGTGCGGACGTTATATCTGAAGGTCTGGCGGGCGTTGCCTATGGCGGATCCAGCCAGGGTTTTCATCGGCCCTGCGGAAATGGCGTTAACCCTGATGCCGTCCTCCGGGCCGAGATCGGCGGCGAGATAGCGGACAGAGGCTTCCAGAGCCGCCTTGGCTATGCCCATGACGTTGTAATTGGGCATCACTTTTTCAGAGCCGTAATAGGTAAGCGTCAGCGCTGAACCACCGGGATTCATGAGAGGTCTTGCCCGGCGCATTATGGAAGTGAACGAATAACAAGAGATGTGCATCGTCTGGAGAAAATTTTCCAGCGTGGTATCCACGTATCGGCCTTTAAGTTCCTCCTTGCGGGAGAAAGCTACGCCGTGAACGATAAAGTCGAATTTGCCCCAGCGGCTGGCGAGTTCGCCAAAAACGCTATCAAGATCTTTTTCCTCCTGAACATCGCAGGGAAGCACGATTTGTGAGCCAACGCTCTCGGCAAGAGGCTCCACGCGGCGTTTGAAGGAATCTCCCTGATAGGTGAAGGCAAGTTGCGCGCCCGCGTCATGTGCAGCTTTGGCGATCCCCCAGGCAATGGAGTGATCGTTGGCAACGCCCATGATCAGTCCTTTTTTTCCTTTCATCAACCCGGAAGGCGCTGTAATTGTCATATTATTTTATTCCTTGAACTTGCTTAGAACCAGCGAGCAATTGGTACCGCCAAAGCCGAAAGAGTTGGAAAGGACGGTATCGAACTGAACACCTTCCCGGCAGCTTTGAACGATAGGCAGATTTTTCGCGCCTTCATCCAGTGTTGAAATATTTATGCTCGGAGATATAAAGCCATTTTGCATCATCAGAAGACAGTAGATGGCCTCCTGCGCCCCCGTTGCGCCAAGTGAATGCCCGGTCATCGATTTGGTGGAACTTAGAGGCGGAACGTCTTCTCCACGGGATGCGAAGACTTCGCGAAGCGCGTTCAATTCAGTTATGTCGCCAGCAACCGTACTTGTGCCGTGGGTGTTTATATAGCTGACACGGCCCTTGCCGATATCCTTCAGCGCATGCTTCATACAACGCATGGCGCCTTCGCCGCTTGGCGCGACCATGTCGGCGCCGTCGGAAGTTGCGGCATAGCCGGTAACCTCGGCGTAAATTTTAGCACCGCGCGCGCGGGCGTGCTCAAGTTCCTCAAGTACGACAACAGCACCGCCCCCGGCGATAACAAAGCCGTCACGAGTGGCGTCAAACGGACGCGAGGCTTTTTCAGGCGTATCGTTATATTTCGATGACAAAGCTCCCATGGCGTCAAAGAGAACCGACAGCGTCCAGTGCAGTTCCTCTCCGCCGCCGGCAAACATTACGTCCTGCTTGCCCCACTGAATAAGCTCCGCCGCATTGCCGATGCAGTGGGCCGAGGTCGAACACGCTGAAGATATCGAATAGCTCAGGCCCTTGATATGGAATTGCGTCGCCAGCACCGCGGAATTCGTGGATGACATGCAGCGGGGAACCATATACGGCCCCACCCTTTTAGGGCCTTTTTCCCGGGCGATATCGACGGCCTCGGTCTGGTTGCTGGTGGAAGGGCCGCCGGAGCCCATGATAAGGCCGGCGCGCTCGTTCACTATATCCTTTTCCTCAAGCCCGGAATCGCGGATGGCGTCTTCCATGGCAATATAATTGTATGCCGCGCCATCGCCCATGAATCGTCGGTGCTTGCGGTCTATGCGTTCTTCAAGATCGATTTTAGGAGCGCCGTGGACATGGCTTCTGAAGCCGCGCTCGGCGTATTCGGGGGCAAAAACAATACCAGACCGGCCTGCACGCAACGATGCGGTGACCTCATCCTTGCTGTTGCCTATGCAGGAGACTATTCCGATTCCGGTGATTACAACACGTCTTGCCTGGGACATAGCTGCTACTGTCACATTGCTCTTGGATTAGAAAAAAGGCCTACTTTCAAATCAGCGGCCTCATATATCATGTTTCCGTCGGCGTATACCTCGCCATCGCCGATACCGAGAACCAGCTTTCTGTTTATAACCCTTTTCAGGTTTACTACATATTTTACCAATTTCGTTTCAGGCAAGACCTGACCTGTAAATTTTAGCTCTCCCAGGCCAAGCGCCCTGCCCGATCCCGGCGCGCCAGTCCAGCCCAGATAGAAGCCAAGCAACTGCCAGAGAGCGTCAAGACCAAGGCATCCCGGCATAACCGGGTCTGATTCGAAATGGCACTGGAAGAACCAAAGGTCTTTGGTTACGTCCAGTTCCGCCTCAATCAGTCCCTTGCCGTATTTTCCGCCCTCATTGCTGATAACGGGAATGCGATTGAACATGAGCATCGGAGGCAATGGCAGGCGGGCGTTTCCCGGCCCGAACAGTCTGCCGTGTCCGCATTCAAGAAGGTCTTCGTAAGAAAAACTTGATTTGGCTGAATTCGTCATTTCCGGTTTACCGCTTCTTCTTGCGTTTATCGCTAGAGTTATAAGGCTACATGGTTTTGTTAGCAAGAGATGATCGCGTGTTCAAGGCAAACGCTCTTGTAAGTTTCTGTCATCGCAGCCATGGCCAGCGGTTTTGCGATTACAGGCTCAAGTTCAGGCAAGTCTCCCGCCGAAGCAACCGCTATCATTCTTCCCGCGGCCTTGGCGCAGCCGACAGCCTGATCCTGCAACCCGGCCAACCTGATTATTCTGAAGAATTCCCGGCAGCTCGGCTCAAGCCCGTTTATAAGCTCTATCGGCGCGTTTACCGGAACATCATTGGCGGCAAGGCCAAAGCGCCAGTCGCTTCCGGCGGATATGCCAAGGCGGATAGCTTCCTGTGTCATTACATAAGCTATCTGATCCAGCTGATACGGAAGATCGCCCGGCTTGAAAAATTTTTCGGGCCCGGAATGCATCGAGAGGGCAAGGCGCCTGCCCGCCATGGCGCTGAGACCTGATATACTATCTCCCAAAGTCCAGCCGCAGCCGCCGATTTTCTTGTCGATAACGAGATCGCAAAGCTCCTGCGCTGAAATCTCGTAGGCGAGGCACCTGTTGGCAAATTCGATGAACAGACGGAAAGATTCCTCCAGCGACTGCCCTGCACGCTGCCATTGATAAAAGTTATAATGGATGACGTACAGCATCAGATCGTGAAAATCGTATTCGCATTCCAGCCAGTCCTCAAATAGCGTGCGCGCAAGCGCCCTGCCACATTCGCATTCGAAATCGATAACATATGAAGGCGGCAGCGAATTGGCAGGCAACTGGCCCCCGGCAGGTTCCACGCCGAGCAGCCTGGCCAGATAGCCGTAGCTTCCCTCCAGGGCAGTATCGGGTTCATCGAACAGCAAAACAGTTTCCACCAATATTCCGGAGAGAATCTGCATCATTCTGGTAATGTCCAGGCCGCGGCTTTCATCAGAGGCCAGAGTCATCAAGTTTAGCTGCAACTGCGAAGCTATTTCCGCCTTGTTACCGGGATGGTTCATAGGAATACTCGTCTAATGCTGGTTCAGTGGGCAGGAGTGTAGTAGAAGCAGGTTGTGGATAAGTCTGTGGAAAGAGGGTGAATCACCCATATAATCAGGTTAATTGAAATCTTCTTCCTGGTAAATGCCCCAAAGAGATTTTCTTTGCACCCACCCCTTAAACCCTTGAGCTTCCAGCAAACACCAGTCCTGTTCGCAGGTATGGAGATTTAGGACGGCGCGGGGTTCGATACGGGCAATGACAGGCGAGTGGGCAGACGCCTGACGCTGCATCGGTACTGTCCGATCCTCGATTACAAGCGCCGTGCGATTTCCGGAAACGAGCGATCTGTGAACCCATCCCTCTTCACCGTCGATATCGCGGATTTTGCGCCAGGCGTCAAACTCCTTGACCACCTCCACCGGAAGGCCATCGCGCATGTATGTCCATCGCACCGGGTAGCGCAGGCCGGGGCCTGTCCGCGCATAGACTTTTTCTGATCGCAGCGAAACGAATCTGGGCAGCGGGAATTCCGTGGAGCGGAATTTTTCGTCTGCTCCCGCAAGCGTTTGCGAGCCGGACGCCAGAACGACGACCAGAGCGGGCATCAATATAACCAGAATCTTCTTTATATATTTTTTCATTGAACCTCACCAACCTGCGTCCGAGCGTGATACAGCTTTCGCCGGGCTCACAGTTTATATATTTCTATATCCATGAACAACACAACTGTATTACATCAAATTTGCGTAGCCCCGATGCTCGACTGGACCGACAGGCATTGCAGGTATTTTCACAGGCTTCTGTCACCCGGCGTCCGGCTTTATACCGAGATGGTCACCTCTTCGGCAATAGTCCACGGACACAGGGACAGACTGCTTGCATTCGATGTGGCCGAGCATCCTCTCGCTCTGCAGGTGGGGGGAAGCGACCCGGAAGAGCTGGAACTGGCCGTACGTATAGCAGCAGATTACGGATACGACGAAATCAACCTGAACTGCGGCTGCCCCAGCGACAGGGTTCAGAAAGGCAGTTTTGGCGCCTGCCTGATGTCATGTCCCTCGCTTGTGGCCAGATGCGTCGAGAAAATGGCCGCGGCATCAGCCGTTCCGGTCAGTGTCAAATGCCGGACGGGAATCGACGATCAGGACAGCTATGAATTTCTGGAGAATTTCATATCGGAGATCAGAGACGCCGGTTGCAGGCATGTCATCATTCACGCGCGAAAGGCCTGGCTTAAAGGCCTGAGCCCCAAAGAGAACAGGGAAATACCGCCTCTCGAATACGGGAAAGCGCGCAGGATAAAAGAAAATTTCCCTGAGTTGAGAGTCGTATTGAACGGTGGAATTGTTACGCTCTCCCAGATTCGGGATCTGCTCCCGGAGTTTGACGGAATCATGATCGGAAGAGCGGCATATCAGAATCCTTACCTGCTTGCCGAGATCGAAAGAGAGATATATGGCAACGTTAATGTCAAAAGTCGCAAGGAAGCCGCCCTGGCAATGATTCCTTATATTGAACGGATGCAAAAGGAAAACAAGACTCCGGTAAAGTCTGTCACCAGGCATATGCTCGGGCTTTTCCACGGACAGAAGAAGGGCAAAAGCTGGCGGCGGGTTTTAAGTACTTGCGTACATGATGAAAATGCAGATGCAAAAATTATCGAGACGGCTTTGCTGGAAGCGGATATCCGGTTATAAACTATGATGTGCGATTCTATCCTTTAGGTCTCGGCATCATTTGCGGAAAATAGTTCAAATATGGTAAAATCTTCTACTCTGTCCAGGATGTGCTAATGCAGTGGTATCCGGTTGAAAAGACACAAACGATCGAAATGATCGAAAAAGTAATACCAGGTGACATGCCTTCCTTCTTTTCGGCCAGGTCAAGCGAAGCGCGCTGCGCAAAACTTCCCTTTTACACGAATTTCCTGCTGTACAGACTGACCAACAACGCCACACTGCCGGCGTTTTCCATTGATTTTCTAAGCAACGGACGGCAGTACCATTATCTTGACGGATCTTCCCAGCCGATTTACCGGGCCAATGCCACCGGCGACCTAATTATTAACGATAATACGGTACTGGATTATCTGGCGTTTTACGTTCATTACGTTCCAGGGCCGGAGGGAGAGATTCTGCTGATCGACAGCCACAAGAAAATCATGCCGACAGGCGTGCTGGATATAGACCGGCACAGGGACATGCTCTATTCGCACAGGGATATCAATATAAGCTTCGACAAGGACACAAAAAATTATACAATCAAAGCGCCCATGTATTATGGCGGAGCTCTGGTCAAGGCTATTATCAACATCAGCGAGCAAGGCCATCTGGAGATAATGGATTATCAAATGTTATTAAAAGGAAGTTTCGAACTTACAGAGACTCCGGCATCTTCCGGAAAAAAGATATAAGCAGGAAGGGGTAATAATTTTAAGATGGATAATATCCAGCATAATCCGGGAGTTCTAAGCAGCATTTTTGGCGGGGAGCCCAAATCCGCCACTATCGGCTTTTCGCATCCAAACGAAGAGGAAATTCTGGTTAAGACAATCGAGATTCTTCAGAAGAGCGATACCGGCGCCCATCTGCTGGGCGTGCTGAACGAAAAGAATCTCGGGGTGCGGGTAATCAGGAATCGCAACGCCCACGGCTATACCGCTAATTTCCAGATTATCTACTTAGGGGTGCCTCCGGACAAGGCCGAACCGGACGCTTACGCGGTGCTCGAACTGGGGGGGGCAATCCGTGAAATCGAGCAGGAACTGGTGGGTTTTTCCCTGCCCAAGGAGGGGGAGGATCCGCTCATGGCTGCGTCAATAAGACATGCCAAATACCTTGACATAATTGTATATATGTGTAGAATAGCAATTGAGCTAGGTAAAAGTCTGAGTACCACGGAATACGTGGATACAATAGAAAAGCTGGGGCATGGTGACATCCTCCGCGCACTTTTGGCTCAGACGGGCAACGAACATCTGGTCAGCGCTTACGCCGAAGCTCACAAGAAGGTGCAACAGTAGGCTACCAAGGGTGTAAAGAAATGACAAAATCAATAGGTTTAGTACCGGGCGAAATCTCAGAAGGCGCGATCCTGGGATATCTTAATCAGGGAGCCAGAGAACTCCCCGTGGCGAGTTACAAGAATCGCCCCGAAGATCTGGCCGCAAGAGCTTTGCGTGCCGCTAACGGGGTTGGAGCAAGGGACTTTACACAAAGCGGCCCTGCCCTTTCACTTTGAGCCTGAATATCAGGCCTGACCAGTTTCCAACGGCGTTGCGGGATACCGCTGCGCCGTTTGTTTTTGTGTGATGCACCTCCGAAGTCCCCTTACCCTTCCGCTTTGCGGCCCCCTCGCTCTCCCGGCGGGAGATAGGCTAAACCGTAAATTTGCGGTACTGTTTTGGGATGTTACCTTGAAATTGTGTTAAAAAAGTGCCAAATCTTAAAAATAACAACTCAAACAAGGCGACGTATTAATGATAAAACTTTCCCGTCTGGCGTGCTACGGCGTTGTGATTCTTTCCGAGATGGCGGCGGGAGAAAAGCTTCGTACGGCTTCCGGTCTTTCTGAAAAAACCGGGCTTCCGGAACCGACCGTGGCAAAAATTCTAAAATTGCTGTCGAAGGGCGGCTTTGTTTCTTCGTCGAGAGGAATTAACGGCGGATACACTCTTATCAGGGAGCCCGTAAACATAAGCATTGCAGATATTGTCACGGCGCTTGATGGCGAGATATCGCTTACAGGCTGCGTCGAAGGCAAGAGTGAAGAATGCCGCCTTAAAAGCGGATGCGCTCTGCATGGTTGCTGGGACGAGTTGAACGCTTCGGTGAGGAACGCCCTGTCACAGACCAACCTTGCCTGCATAGTATCTTCGAAAAAGAAGGTGTAATGGACAAAAAGGCGGAAACAATCAGCCGGGTCGAGGAGCTGAAACGCTATTCAGCGGGATTTCAGACTACGATCGATTCCGTGCGCGCGCCAAAGGGACTGAATGAGGAAATTATCCGTTTTATCTCAAGCAGGAAGGAAGAACCTGAATGGCTGCTTGAGTGGCGGCTCAAGGCTTACAGGCACTGGCTGAAAATGCCGGAGCCGACATGGGCGAAGATTAGCTTTCCGCCGATCGATTATCAGGACGCATATTATTATTCAGCCCCAAGATCATTTGAAAACCGTCCAAAATCTCTTGACGAGGTAGATCCCAAACTGCTTGAGACCTATGAGAAGCTCGGGATACCTCTACGAGAGAGAGAGATCCTTGCCGGAGTGGCGGTGGATGCTATTTTTGATTCAGTTTCCGTTGCCACCACCTTCAAGGACAAGCTTCTGGAGGCGGGGGTTATCTTTTGTCCGATCAGCGAAGCGGTTCGTGATTACCCGCATCTTGTGCAGAAGTACATGGGTACGGTGGTGCCCTTTACCGATAACAAGCATGCCTGTCTCAATTCGGCTCTTTTTACCGACGGTTCTTTTGTTTACGTCCCCGAAGGCGTCCGTTGTCCGATGGAGCTGTCGTCGTATTTCCGGATCAACGAGATGAACACGGGCCAGCTGGAACGAACGCTGATTATCGCGGAAAAGGGCTCCTATGTAAGTTATCTGGAAGGCTGTACAGCTCCGATGCGCGACGAGCGGCAGTTGCATGCGGCCGTGGTCGAGCTGATCGCCCATGAAGATGCAGAGATCAAATACTCCACCGTCCAGAACTGGTATCCCGGCGACGAGCAGGGAAAAGGCGGGATATATAATTTCGTCACCAAGCGCGGTCATTGCGCGGGGGCGGGATCAAGAATCTCATGGACCCAGGTGGAGACCGGGTCGGCGATCACATGGAAATACCCGAGCTGCGTGCTGAAAGGCGACAATTCGTCATGTGAGTTCTATTCAGTGGCGATAACCAATAACTACCAGCAGGCCGACACGGGAACCAAAATGATCCATATCGGCAAGAACACACGTTCCAAAATCATTTCCAAAGGCATATCCGCCGGACACGCAAACAACACCTACAGAGGTCTGGTAAAGGTAATGCCGAATGCGGACGGCGCGCGAAATTTCACACAGTGTGACAGTTTGCTGATTGGCAACAATTGCGGAGCGCATACCGTGCCCTATATAGAATGCCGCAATCCCGGGGCTCAGCTGGAGCATGAGGCCACCACTTCGAGAATTTCGGAAGACCAGATGTTTTACTGCAGGCAAAGAGGCATGGGCCCCGAGGAAACGGTCGCGCTGATAGTCAACGGCTTCTGCCGAGATGTACTTCAGCACTTACCCATGGAATTTGCCGTGGAGGCCCAGAAACTGGTAGGCATTTCCCTTGAAGGAAGCGTAGGATAGATCCGAAAAATAAAACAGGCAGGATCAATGCAATGAAAAAGATTAATTTTACCAACGTGCTTTTCTGGTTTACCGGACTTATAGGGTTCGTAATCGGAGTGATTATCTTTTTGATCATTGTCGCAGGACTGGATACCACCAGCGGAGATCCGGTAAGAAGCGGGATGATTCTTTTTGTTTCCTTCATCATGTGCTACGGCGTGGCCTTCGGAGGCTTGATTATTATGGCGCTAACGCAAATATCTTCTACGCTTCACAGGATAGAAAGACTTTTGAAGGATCGGGAAGAAGCCGGCAAATGATTGAAATAAATAATCTGCAGATTAACGTAGATGACAAGACAATACTCAAAGGAATAGATCTTTCCATCAAGCCGGGAGAGATCCATGCGGTGATGGGGCCGAACGGTTCCGGGAAATCCACTCTTTCCTACTTTCTTGCAGGCAACGAAAAATATGAACTGGCCGGGGGGGACGTCACGCTCGACGGCGAGAGTATTATTGAACTTGAGCCTGAAGAAAGAGCTGCCAGGGGCCTGTTTCTGGCATTCCAGTATCCTGTTGAAATTCCTGGAGTTACTCTCAACAATTTCCTCAAAACCTCGATTAACGCGCTGCGCAAGGCAAGAGGGCTTGAGGAGATGGATACCCTCGAGTTTCTTAAGCTCATGAAGAAAAGAGCAAAAGAAATCGGCATCAGCGACGAAATGCTGAAACGACCTCTTAACGTCGGCTTTTCGGGGGGCGAGAAGAAACGTAACGAAGCCTTGCAAATGTCGCTGCTGGAGCCAAGATTCGCCATTCTCGACGAAACGGACAGCGGACTGGACATCGATGCCTTGCGGATAGTGGCGGAGAGCGTAAACCGTCTGAGGTCGCCTGATCGCGCTTTTCTGATCATCACTCACTACCAGAGGCTTCTGGATTATGTCGTGCCGGATCACGTGCATATAATGGCGGACGGCAGGATACGCAGATCCGGTGGCCCGGAACTGGCCAAGGAGCTTGAAGCCAAGGGCTATAGCGAGTTTCTGGAGGTCGCGTGAATAACGTAACCGCTTTGATTAAAAACAATCCCGAAAAGAAAATATATGCCCCTGAAACGGCAAGAGCTTTCACGCAAGCAGCTGGAGAATTTGTTTTAAGGCATCCCGCAGATGCAAACATCGCCGCCATCAGGGCAAGAGGCCTGCGCCAGATCGAGCTTCAGGGCCTGCCTTCAAGAAGGCTTGAAAGCTGGAAGTATACCGACCCCGGCCCCGCCCTGAAAAATAACTATGAAGTAAAAACTGTTTCACCGACAGCCAGCCATCCCACGCAGCAAGTCAATCCGGCGTTTGTCGCCGTTTTATCTCAGGACTATCCTGGACAGGAGGTCGACGGTCAGTTATGGGCGCTAAACCAGGCTTTTCTCGACAAGCCTTATATGATCGAGGTCGGTAAAGGCGAGGAACTGGAACTGGAATTAATCTGGAATGCCGGAGAGAAAGACGTTTTTTCATCACCACGCACAGTAATTATTCTTAAAAAAGGGGCAAGGCTACACCTTACGGAGATAATTCAGTCCGGTGAAAAATGCTGGTTTAATCTGTGCACGCAAATAATTGTTGAATCGGGTGCAAAACTTTGCCATTTCCGGCTTCAGGGATGCGGGAATGATTCTTTTTGCACTTTGAACACCATGCTCCGGATCGAGCGCGACGGGTGTTACGAGCACCATTTCATCAATCTCGGGGCAAGGATCGGGCGGAACCAGTATCATGTAAGTCTTGAGGGCGAGAATGCCTCGTGCCGTATCAACGGCGTTAATCTGCTGGACGGGGAAAGAGTCGGGGATGCGACGGTAACCGTACGCCACAAGGCCGAAAACGGGTTTTCCATGCAGAATATCAGGTCTGTGCTGCTGGATCAGGCTCGCGGGGTTTTTCAGGGGGCGATACAGGTCGAGCGCGAGGCTCAGAAAACAAACGCCCATCAGCTAAGCAAGGCGCTTATGCTGAGCGAAGGGGCGGAGATGGATACCAGGCCGGAACTGGAAATCTTCGCCGACGACGTCAAATGCTCTCACGGCGCAACCACGGGACAGATCGACAGGGAGGCGATGTTTTATCTGCGCTCCCGCGGCCTGAATGAGGCGCAGGCGAAGAAAATACTTATGTCGGCCTTTGTTTCCGAGCTTCTTGAGAGTATAGATCCTGAAAAAACAAAGGATCTGTTTATTGGCCGGGTGGAAGACTGGCTGGATCGGTCAGGGTAATGAGCAATAAGGGATTTGAGAGATACCGGCAAGATTTCCCGGTTCTTGGCACGCGGATGCACGATCAGCCGCTATGCTTTCTTGATTCGGCGGCAAGCTCGCAAAAGCCGGAACGCGTGATAAATACCATGAACGCGGTGCTGCGGGGCGGATATGCCAATATCCATCGCGGCCTTTACGAGATTTCTCAGAACGTTACCCGGCAGTATGAATTGGCGAGGGAGAAAGCCGCCAGCTTTATTGGCGCTTCCAAAGCCGGAGAAATAGTGTTTACCCGCAACTCGACAGAGGCGATCAACCTTGTGGCGCAAAGCTGGGGGCGGTGGTTTTTACGCGCCGGGGATGAGGTGATACTTACGGAAATGGAGCATCACGCCAATATCGTCCCCTGGCAATTGCTGCGCGAACAGACGGGTATTGTTATCCGGGTTGTTCCGATCGAGGAGAACGGGACTCTCAGGCTGAAAGAGCTTGAAAACATGCTTTCGGAAAAGACCAGACTGGTCAGCTTCGTGCATGTTTCCAACGCACTCGGCACCATAAATCCGGCGGGCGAGATAATCAGGAAGGTGAAAGCGTTTAACGAATCGATCACGGTTATGGTCGACGGCTCGCAGGCGGCGGTGCATCTGCCGGTGGACGTTGCCGCGCTCGGTTGCGACTTTTATGTGTTCACCGGGCACAAGCTGTACGGGCCTACCGGCATAGGCGTCCTTTACGGCAGAAGCGAGTTGCTTGAAGAAATGCCGCCATATCAGGGGGGAGGCGACATGATAGAATCGGTAAGTTTCGAGAAGACGACGTACAAAGCCCCGCCCCAGCGTTTCGAGGCGGGAACACCGGCTATCGTGGAAGCTATCGGACTTGGGGCGGCCATAGATTACGTGAACGGCATCGGCATGGCTGCCATTAACGAGCATGAACTTGAACTGCTGAGCTATGGCGATCAGGCGCTGCGGGATATCAGCGGGCTGAAGATCTACGGGAACGCGCCGGAGAAAGCGGCTATTTTTTCATTCACGATTGAGGGCATTCACGCGAGCGATATCGCGATGGTACTCGATCAGTGCGGTATCGCGGTCAGATCCGGGCACCACTGCTGCATGCCGCTGATGCGAAAGCTGGGCGTCAGCGCGACCGTAAGGGCATCCATGGCCTTGTATTCTTCGGAAAATGATATAGATAGACTGGTTGAGGGTTTGCATAAGACAATAAAAATGTTTTCATGAAAGCGATGCAGAACACGGCTGAGGTCAATCAGGTATCGGGATCGGATGATTGCGGCGAGTTTGACGAACTCGCCGAACCGCCTGTGGCGGACGTCCCCAGGTGCCATCCTCTTTGGCCGAAAATCGCGGCGGCGCTGCGCGAAGTCTACGATCCTGAAATTCCCGTCAATCTTTATGAACTCGGGCTGATTTATAAAGTCGAGATCAAGGATTCGCGTTTCGAGGGTAAATACGACGTTTATGTGGAAATGTCTTTGACTTCTCCGGGGTGCCCGGTGGCGCAGGAAATGCCGGGCATGATCCAGGACGCGATCATTCCGCTAGGGAATACCGGAGAGGTAATCGTCGAACTTATATGGGATCCGCCGTGGGAGCCCTCAATGATGGCCGAGACCGCAAGACTGCAGCTAAATATGTTTTATTAAAACATCGTAATTTCAGCTTTAATCATGTCATGCCTGCCCCGTGCGGGCATCCGGAATATAAGATGTGCGGATGATGCATCGAGTTTCATTGCTTGTGAATGCGGGCGGTTAGGGGCTAGGATTATGTATTGCTCCTGATTTCTAACCGGGCGTTTTGATGAAAAAGATTCTGGACAGTTTCAGGGAAGACCCGTATGTGCCGGTTTTCTCGGTTACGCTGATGCTCAGCGCTTTTCTGCTTTTCTCCGTCCAGCCGCTCGTCAGCAAGATGATATTGCCGATACTTGGCGGCACGCCATCAGTCTGGAATACGGCGATGATGTTTTTCCAGATAACGTTGCTGGCCGGATATGCGTATGCCCATATCACGACCCGGTTTCTTGGCGTGCGAATGCAGGCGGTGGCGCATATCGCTCTGATGATAGCTTTCGTTTTTATTCTTCCGATCGCCCTGCCCGCCGGATGGCTGCCGCCGGAGAACGCAAATCCGGCTTTCTGGCAGATCGGGGTTATGAGCATTACGGTCGGCGGGCCGTTCTTCGCGCTGGCAGCCACAGCTCCGATGCTTCAGCGGTGGTTTACAAGAACGCCCCATCCTTATGCCGGCAACCCTTACTTCCTGTACGCGGCCAGCAATCTCGGCAGCCTTGCGGCGCTTGTGGCTTATCCGATACTGATCGAGCCGCTGGCCGGACTGCAAACGCAGTCGATGAACTGGGCATCGGGATATCTTGCGTTAACGGGCCTCGTGCTCGTCTGCGCCGGAGCGGTATGGCATCAGAGCGCAGAAAATCAGGCGCAGGAAGGCAATGAGATTGTAAAAGAGCAGATATCGTGGTCGATAAAGGCGATGTGGCTGGTGTTGGCTTTCGTGCCTTCAAGCATGCTTCTGGGCGTTACGACCTTCATTACCACGGATATAGCTTCGGTGCCGCTGTTCTGGGTATTGCCGCTGGCGATTTATGTCGGATCTTTCGTGATCGCGTTTTCAAGGCGGCAGATAGTCTCTTACGGTTTTGCCGTCTGGTTTCAGGGATTCTTTTTCGCTGGAGCGGTATTTTTTATGTTCCATCAGCAGACAGCGAGTCTGGTTCTGATTGTTGTCCATCTTGCTCTACTCGCATGTACTTCGGTTATCTGCCACAAGGATCTGGCAAGACTTCGCCCTTCGGCAGCCAGTCTTACTGAATTTTATCTGGTTATCGCGGCGGGCGGGGCTTTGGGGGGTATTTTCAATGCGATTTTAGCCCCAAGGCTGTTTCCTGCGCCAATAGAGTATCCGATCGCGCTTGCGGCGGCCGCCTGCCTCAGATATGCGGCGCTTCCCGGGAGCGGGATCGTCAGGGCTTATCAAAGAGCGGTCAGTGATTTTAAAGCCAGAAGGATCTTTGGCGATCCGGGCGGGATGGCAGGCATAGTTCTTCTGGCATCGGTTTGCCTTTTCGCGGCAATTTCCGGGGGAGCGTACGGCAGTTTCAAGCTGGCGGCAACGCTTGGCACAATTCTGCTGCTGCTGTTTTTATACCGCAGGTGGACATTTGCGGTTACGGCGGCGATTGCACTTGGCTGCGCGATGCTCAAGGTCTGGTTTATGGATCCAGACGTTATGCTGATGCAAAGGAATTTCTTCGGGGTGGTAAAGGTGATCGACCGCGAATCTGAGGGAATGCGCGAACTGGTTCATGGAACCACGCTGCACGGCGCGCAGCCGCTTGCGGAGGAGCACAGGCTTACCCCGGTTACCTATTACAGCCCTTATACGGCGGCGGGAGAGGTATTCGAGATATTCGAATCCTACCCTTCAGAAAGCCAGAAAGTCGCCGTCATCGGCCTCGGGGTCGGGGCCGTCAGTTGTTACGGCGGCAGAGAGAGGCATTACGATTACTACGAGATCGATCCGGATATCGCAGGCATAGCGACAGATCCGGAACTTTTCACGTATTTGCGCGACTGCGGAACGTCCAGCAAAATAATCATCGGCGACGGCAGAGTCAGGATTGCCGGGGCTGAAGACGGCGGCTATGACATGATATTGCTCGATGCTTTCAGTTCAGACAGCATTCCCGTTCACTTGCTGACTGTTGAGGCTTTTCTGCTTTACAGAAAAAAACTGGCGCCGGAGGGGCTGATCGTAACCAATATCTCGAACCGTTTTCTCGATCTGCGCCCTGTCGTAGCCACAAGCGCCAGGGACATCGGCATGACGGCCCTGTTCAAATTCAAGAATTCAGGAAGCCATATCAATTCAGGGCTGGAATTCAGCGGCACGCTCTTCGGTGTGGTGACAGAGAACAAAGACATACTGCTGGATCTGTACCAGAGAGGCTGGAGAGAGGCGGATATAAAACCCGACCGCAACTCCTGGACTGATGATTACGTCAATATACTCGGGGTCATGAACAGGGTCAAAGGCGAGAAAAGCAGCAAGAAGTGAACCAGCACGCATTTCTTACACTCTCGCCTGAGAAATACAGGCTAAACCCTTTTTACCCAAGACTTTATTTTGTAGAGAGGAATTTTACAGAGGGGTGTTTATCCTGTACGTCTCCAAGGTGCCAGGCGTTTCTGGCGATGAAGACGGGGTCTTCGTCGTGATCGAGGGCCATTGCGCTGCGGTTTTCGTCGATAAGCTTCTTGAGCGCAGCCGGATTGTCGGATTTCGCCCATCTTGCCGTGTAAAGGCTGGTTTCTTCGAAATGAACGGGGATATTAAACTCCGTACGTATCCTGTCGGCCAGAACGTCGAACTGCAAGGGGCCGACCACGCCGACGATCCAGTTGGAATCGGCCATCGGCTTGAATACCCGGGCACCGCCTTCTTCGGCAATCTGGGTCAGCGCGGCGCCTAAATGCTTGGCTTTCATGGGGTCGTCGGGGCGTACGCGTTGCAGATATTCCGGCGCAAAGCTTGGAATGCCTGTAAAATGCAGATCCTCGCCTTCGGTAAGCGTGTCGCCTATCCGCAGGTTGCCATGGCTCTGAATGCCGATGATGTCGCCGGGATAGGCTTCTTCGGCCATTTCACGCTCCTGGGCCATAAAAAACTGGGGAGAGTGGATATTGATGGTTTTCCCCAGACGTACGTGTTTAAGCTTCATGTTGCGCCTGAACTCGCCGGAGCAGATCCGGGTAAAAGCGATACGGTCGCGGTGCTTGGGATCCATGTTTGCCTGAATTTTAAAAACAAAGGCGGTAAGTTTTTTTTCATCTGGAGAGATTTCCCTCTCCAGGGTCTTCAAAGGCCCTGGGGACGGGGCAAACTCTTCTATTCCCCGCAGCAGTTCGCGCACGCCAAAGTTATTGATGGCGCTGCCGAAGAAAACCGGGGTCATGTGCCCCTCGCGGAAAGAGTTCAAATCGAAAGGCTTGCAAAGCGCTTCCGCCATTTCGACTTCCTCGCGCAGGGTTGAAAGCCTGTCTCCGGGAAGCATTTGCGAAAGCACCGGATCGTCAAGACCCCGGCAGGCGACACCTTCCTGAACCGTTTCGCCCTTGCCGCGTTCAAACAGGTTCAATTCCTTATGAAACAGGTCGTAACAACCAAGGAAATCGCGGCCCATGCCGACAGGCCAGCTGGCCGGGGTAACGTCGAGCGCTAGCTTTTGCTCGATCTCGTCAAGCAAATCGACAGGCTCCATCCCGTCGCGATCCATTTTATTGATGAATGTAAGGATAGGCACGTCGCGCAGGCGGCAAACCTCGAAGAGTTTAAGAGTCTGCGCCTCTATGCCCTTGGCGGCATCGAGAACCATAATGGCGCTGTCGATGGCGGTAAGCGTACGATAGGTATCCTCGCTAAAATCCTCGTGTCCGGGGGTGTCGAGGAGATTGTAAACAATGCCGCCATGCTCGAAAGTCATGACGCTGGAGGCGACAGATATGCCTCTTTCCTGCTCTACCTTCATCCAGTCGGATCTGGCCCGGCGGCGGTCACCTCTGGCCTTGACCATTCCCGCCATCTGGATCGCACCTCCGAAAAGAAGCAGTTTTTCGGTAAGGGTGGTTTTGCCCGCGTCAGGGTGCGATATGACGGCAAATGTCCGCCGCTGCCGGATCTTTTCGTTTAAATTGCTCACTATTGCTACCGCCGTTTTTTCTTTTTCCCGTACAGCTCCAGCCTGTGATCGACGAGATCAAAACCCATTCTGGCCGCTATTTTCTCCTTCAGAGCCTCAAGCTCGTCGTCATGAAACTCTATTACTTCGCCGGATTCAAGATCAATAAGATGATCGTGATGGTCGGTATTGATTTCATATCTTGAAAAATTCTCCCTGAAGTCATGGCGGACGACGATATCAAGTTCGTCCAGCAGGTTCATGGTACGGTACACGGTCGCCATACTAATAGCCGGATTAAGGCTGCGCGCACGGTCGTAGACCATTTCCACCGACGGGTGGTCTTCCGAATCGCTGATAACTTTCAGGATAGTGCGCCGCTGATCTGTCATTTTGAGACCGGCTTTGCTGCATTTTTCCTCGATAGTATTCATAAATTCCACTGGCAGGTTGAAGCTTACAGGGGTTTTAAGAAAGTTACTATTTCCTTCAGCGCCAATCAAATCCTGACTTGTGCTGAGGTTTTGACCTTTTTTAAGAGTTCTGAAGGGAGGGAAGATAATTTTGACAGTAGTTCCAAGACCAAGCTCGGACTGAAGATCGAGAGATCCTCCATGCAGTTCCGCCATTGCCTTGGCAAGCGGAAGGCCAAGTCCGGTGCCCTGATAACCCTTGACGTTGACAGGCTCGCTGATCTGGCCGAAGGGTTCCATAGCTTCCTGAATGCGGTCTTTGGGAATGCCTATGCCCTTGTCGATGACGGCAAACTCCAGCGAACCGTTTTTCAGTCGCCTGGCTCTAATAATGACCGCCTGTCCGCTATTGGAAAATTTGACAGCGTTGGTTACCAGGTTTATCAGAATCTGCCGCACCAGACGCATGTCGGCAAAGAGCGGTGGAATGCCGTCCTCAACTTCCTCGACAATTGTCAGGCCGCTGGTAAAGGCTCTTGAGGCCATCATTCTTGAGACAGTCGCAACAAGGTCAGAAACGGAAATCCAGCTTTCATCCAGCTCTACCCTGCCGGCCTCGATCTTGGACATATCAAGTACTTCGTTAATGATTTCCAGAAGATGGCATGCACTAAGGTGAATGTCCCCAAGATACTCCTTGTACTTGTCATTGCCAAGAACTCCAAAAGTCTCGTTTTTCATCATTTCGGAAAAACCTATGATCGCGTTCAAAGGCGTACGCAATTCGTGTGACATATTGGCAAGGAAAGTGGACTTGGCGTGATTTGCCATATCCGCCTGCTCCTTGGCAAGCCTTAAGGAGACTTCCATCTGCTTGCGAAGAGTGATGTCCATGACTGTTGTTACCTGAAAGCGTCTGTTCTGGCTAAGTTCAAGAGTCGCCGTAGTGAACAGAGCATTGGCGACTGAACCATCCTTGCGCTCTATTCTCATTTCACCAGAGCTGCGGTATCCGCTACGGATGAATTCATCGTGGTTGATTTGCATGGTTTCCCGGTCTTCGAGCGGGGAGATATCGGCAAAATCCATACCGATTAGTTCTTCCCGTCCCCAGCCATACATGCGAATGAAACTTTCATTAACCTTAACCACACGGCGCGTTTCGTCTGAAACCAGGATACCGACCTCGCTAACATCGAATATGGATGACAGAAGGGATATCGCGTCATCCCGTTCACGCTGTAGCATGGAATGGTCGGCGCTGTCGGCATGGGCGATAACGTCCATATAATCGACGTTACCATCATCGTCGACCACAGGGTTGATAATGAAGCCGTGGACGCGTAGACCGCCGGGAAATCCTGGCAAAGACTGCATGCTTACAGGCTTTTTCTGTTTGATGCAGACTTCAAAGGAATGACGAAAATGCCTTGAATTATCGGCGTCCAGAAACTCATCCAGCTTTTGACCAAGAAGATTTTTTTGGCCTCTGTCAAAGTATTGCAAAGCTTTTTTGTTGGCGCTGATGAGGAAATAGCCGCCAAGCCCATCCGGCCTGACGAGAAATCTCGGCACAGGCATTAGATGGAAGAGCGTTCTGTAATCAACCAACCCTTCACTCATCGCGTTCATTAACAGCTATGTTTCATTTTTCATATTTCTAAGGTATCTTTTAAGCGGGCTTACCTCATAGTACTGAAGTGATACGTCCTTTTCAGATACATACTGGTCGATGTCGTCACGAAGATATACGATAAGCTGCTTAACATCATCACCCTCCCCGGGTTCGGCGGTAACATATGAGAGGGTGGTTTGACCGCCGGCCTCCTTTAGCATGCGCCTCAGCCTGTTTACCGCGGCCATACCGCCTCTGATATCCGCATGCTTCAGGCAAAGCACGAATTCTCCATTATCGATGTAATAAGCATCGTCATAGGTACGCACGCATTTTCTGACGATATCGGCAACCGAGCTTATTATTTCCTCCAGATGCTCATGGGAAATGCCATGCGAAAACTCGCCAAAACCATCAATTCTGGCAAGGACAACGCAAAACGGCTTGCCTCTTCTGGCCCGACGCTCCATTTCCAGTTCCAGATCGCGGAACATCGCTTCAGATGTACGCAACCCGGTAAGAGTATCTATTCCACTACCGGCAAGAATGTTGTCCTTTTCCAGCCTGCGTATGTGAGCAAGGAAGGATTCAGAGAGGTTGATCAGGTTGTCCATCAAGGAAATATCGGGCCTGCCTTCACTCGCACTGCCTGCTTCAATTAGGTTGTCAGCGGCCTGATACATCTCTTTTGAAATAGATAGGATGATATCCACCATCCTTTCGTGAACCCCGTTATCCCGCAGTTCTTCCATCAGGTTGCCGGCGCCGGAGGGGGGGCTGGCAGGGACAGACCTGCTTTCCCCGGGATAGAAACTCTTGCGCATGATACGGCCAAACCAATCGCTATGCTCATCGAGTATTAGCGTTATGGCCCTGATCATCTTTTCCTTTTTTTCCTTTTCTTTTTCGTCCATATGATGAATCCAGCAGAAAATGACAGGTTTTATAATACTACGATTAAAAGCGTCCGGTAAAGGAAGGGCGCATAATTAGTGAGATTTAAAGAAGATTGTCGTTAAGCCATTCTTTTTCGAGCTGCCTTAGGGTTCCCTGCCTGATGGCCGATCTGATCTCCTGCATCAGGGTGGAAATGACGCCGATATTATGGCGGGTGAGAATTGTGCCCGCTGTGCCCGGTTCCGCCTTGAGCAGATGGTGAAGCGAAGCTTTGCTATAGGTACGGGAAACTTCCGTGGGCATGCGAGAATCAAGGGGGGTAAAATCATCGCGAAACCTGGAATTTCTAAGATTAATCGAGCCTTTCGGATCGCCTTTGATCAGGGCGGTTCCATGCCTTGCCATGCGGGTGACCGCTACGCAGTCAAAGGTGTCTATTCCAAGGCGTACGAATTCGAAGACATCCTTTATTCTGCCAATTCCAAGCAGGTGCACAGGACGATCAGGGTGAATGTGTGGAACGCACATTGATACTACTTCGCGCATTTGCTGCTCGTCCTTGCCAAGACAGCCGCCGATGGCGGTGCCGAAAAAGTCCCTGTCCCTGGTGTATTCGCAGCACTCGCGGCGAAGTTTCTCGTATACGCCGCCCTGCACCACGCCATACAGGGCCTGACGTCCGTCGTTGCCGCGCCTGAATTCTTCAAGAGAACGGTCTTCCCAGCGGTGTGTACGTTCCATTGAACGAGCGGTGTACTCTTCACTGTCATGAAACGCGGTAAGCTCGTCGAAAGCCACGATCAGGTCGGCGCCGATGCGGCGCTGGGTGTCGATGGAAACCTCGGGAGAGATAAAGAGCTTGCTGCCGTCCAGGTGGTTACGGAAGGTGACTCCATCCTCGTCTATCGAGAGAAGCAGGTTTGGCAAGTCTGTCTGCCTGCGTCTGCCCTTGATTTCATCAGCTACTCCTCCGTATTGCAGCGAGAAGATCTGGTAGCCGCCGCTGTCGGTAAGCATCGGGCCTTCCCAGGTGGTGAATTCGTGAAGACCCCCGGCCTTTTCGATGATCTCGGCCCCCGGCTGGACGAGAAGATGATAGGTGTTCGAAAGAATGATCTGCGCCCCGGCTTCCTTAACCTCTTTCGCGGCAAGTCCCTTGATAGTGCCTTTTGTGGCGCAGAAGATATAATTAGGAGTTTCGATGGTTCCGTGCGGAGTTTCGAGCAGTCCGGCACGCGCGTGCGTGCCTTCCGTCTCATCCCTTTTCGTTACCTGAAAGCTGAAATTCGGGTATAGCGACACAGGCCGGTTCAGCCCTTCGCGGCCATAACCCTGGCTACCTGTTCCCTGACTTTGCGCAGTCCGGCGTCGATCTTGCTGGCAGGCGTGGAAGCGAGCCATGCGTCAAGGCCGCCCTTATGATCTATAGTGCGGAGACCATTGGTTGATACGCGAAGCCGAACCATGCGTCCCAGAGCCTCGCTGTAAAGGCTGGTGTCCTGGATATTCGGCAGGAACCTGCGGCGGGTTTTGTTATTGGCATGCGATACATTATTGCCCGAAAGCACGCCTTTTCCCGTAACCATGCAACGACGACTCATTGTCTCGCCCTTTCCTTCTATAATCAATCTAATAGCTTGACTTAAAAATTTGAATGCCGAACTTATGCCAGTACGGTTTGAAAAGTCAAGCGGAAAGGGCTTTTACACCTATGAATCAGGAAAATCAACTGTCTTTAACGTCGGGTGTGGGTTCCGGAACCCTCGTTTATATGCGCTGGCTGGCCGTCGCGGGCCAGAGCACGGCGATTCTGGGGGCCTATCTCCTTCTGGGAATCGACCTGCCACTTGCCGCCACTCTAGCGGTTACAGGTATTTCCGCTGCTTTGAATCTCTTCATACATTTCAAAGGACTTGAACTGGTTTCGAATAAAAGGATTTTCGGGCTTTTATGCTTTGACACGCTTCAGATCGCTTCTTTGCTATTGCTTGCCGGCGGCCTTGAAAACCCGTTTTCGCTATTTTTGCTGGCTCCGGCAGCGGTCGGAGCGGCGCTGCTGGATGGCAGGCACACGGTGTTTTTGCTTGGGGTATTCGCGTTGACCCTGCCGGTTTTATACATTTTTGCGATGCCGCTGGAATGGCCGGGTAATTCATATGAGTTCCCTAAGGAATACAAGCCTGGAATGCTGACTGCCCTGTTACTGTCCTGTGGGTTCACTGCTTTTTACATCAGAAGGACGCTTTTTGAAGCCGTCAGGCTTAACAGGGCGCTCAGCGCGATGCGTCTTGCCCTGGCCAGGCAGGAACAAGACTCCAGACTGGGAATTCTTGCAGCTGCCGCAACACATGAGTTAGGCAGTCCCTTAAATACTATCAGTCTTATAGCGGGAGATATTAAGAAAGAAATTGAACAAGACTCGCCTTTGAGGGAAGACGTCGAGTTGCTCGCAAGTCAAATCGGCAAATGCAAGTCAATTCTTATGGAATTTTCCAGCCGCCCGCGGGAAATAACTAATAGCTTTGAACAGCCCATACCACTCGAAGTGCTTCTTGCAGAGATATCAGATCAGTACAAGATGTTATTTCCTTCTGTTAAAGTTATTGTCGAACAAGGCAAGGCTTCCCCGGCACCGCCGCCTGAAGTGATCAAGACGGCGGAGCTGAGCTACGGGCTTGGCAATATCATAAAAAATGCCTTTGAGTTCGCAGGTGAAGAAATCAGGCTTGTTTATTTTTGGGATGAAAATTATATTTTTATTGTAATAGAAGATGATGGCCCGGGTTTTTCAAGTAAGGCTTTAAGCAATATCGGCAGTCCCTACTTTTCAGAACGAAAAAGTGCTGGCAAAAATATGGGACTGGGTATATTTATCGCGCGAACGTTACTTGAGCGGACAGGCGCGATCCTTAGCTTCAGTAATCGATGTAACGGCAAAGGCGCAAGAATCGCTGTGCAATGGCCGCGCAATGTTATTGATAGCGGCGGTAAACGTTTTTAGTCTGAAACGGGGAAAATCTGTATAAAACCGAGATGACACAAAAATCAAAGACTTCGACAAAGGGCAGGCTTCTGATCATCGACGACGATGCGGTTTTGGCAGATCGTCTTGATAAATCGCTGGCAAAGCGCGGATTTCTGACTGAAACCGCGCTTTCCAACAGTGAGGCCATGGAAAAAATCAGTTTGAATGCCCCTGATTTCGCTTTGATAGATCTGAGAATCGGTCATGAGAGCGGCCTTGCTCTGATCGATGCGTTAAGGAAAGCCTCGCCCCAGTGCCGGATCGTGATGCTTACGGCCTTTGGCAATATCGCCACGGCGGTTGCGGCGGTAAAATCGGGGGCGATCGATTATCTAGCGAAACCGGCGGACGCCGATGCTATCGAGAACGCGCTGCTTCAGGAGGGTGAACATTCGCTTCCCCCGCCGCCCGCCGAACCGATGACCGCGGAAAGGGTACGATGGGAGCATATCCAGAGAATTTACGAGCAGTGCGAACGAAATATTTCGGAAACCGCCCGCAGGCTGAAGATGCACAGGCGGACATTGCAGAGAATCCTCAGTAAATACGCGCCCAGGGACAATCCGGAAGAGTAGTATAATTTTTGCATTCAGTTTCGCCGCTTCGCGCCACGAAGATCACGGAGCAACCTGTTTCAACGGATTCCCGCACGAGGCGGACGACGCTCCGAAACTCCCTCACCCTCCCGCTTCGCGGGCCCCGCCCTCTCCCAGTGGGAGAGGGGTTTGTGGATGATTCAACTTATCATCAGTATCAGGGCGGCGAGCAGGAGGGTTGCCGAGATTATCAGGAGATAGAGGGAACGCTTGACGTGGGAAGCGTCCAGTCTGGCGCTGGCGCCTTCGGGGCCGATCCAGGCTTTCTTTCTGGCAAAGCCGTCCATGCCTGTCACCGGGCCGCCCAACGAAATATCAAGGCCCCACGCGGCACAGGTCAGGTTCTTGCCGCCTTCGGCGTATGGCGCCGCGTTTTCTTTGGCGAACCACCCTTTAAAAGTTTTGAAAACTGAAACGGTCGGCGAAAAAGCCGAGGCGAGAGTTAGCAGAACTGCCGAAAGAATATTGGCGATAAAGCCGGTGGCGGCCTCCAGCAGCAATACAGGCTTGCCGAACGCCTTGCCGTACCCCTCCCTTCCCAGATGCCATGCGCTTGCCGCGATGGCGGCGTAGGCGAAAGCGAGAGGCAAGCCGCCGATCAGATACCAGAAAACCGGAGCTACCAACGCCATGGGCAGCATGCGAACCGCGTAGCCTATGGCGACTCTCGTCAGGCCGAAATCGTCGCTGGCCGAGAGATCAAGGCCGGAAGAGCGGGCAATCGTGTAATATACTCCGGATTTGCGCTTGTTTTTCTTCAAAGCTTCGTACAGCTGCCAAGCGGCACGCCATATCGAACCGCTGGAAAGGCAGAGCGAGAGAAATAAAATTTCTAGAAGATCATAATGAGGGAATTTCCAGACAATGTGCAGCGCCAGACTTCCCATGCCCAGACCGAAAAACAGCGCAAGCGCCGCAAAGGCAAGCCCCCTCAGGAACAACTCTTTTCCCGAGCGCTGGCGGCGGTCGAGGCGGCGGCCCAGTATGCCAAGGGTGCTGTCGACAAGAAGCCATACGGGCGGCCCGGCATATCCCCGCAAAGGCGCGGCGGCCAGACCGGCTATCGAAACCGCAGCCAGCGACGTTATGGCAAGCGGCAATCTGTCAAATATCGCTATTTCAGGGATGACCTCGATCATAAAGCGGATTATAGCTGACAGGATGACTAAATGCATCCGCTTGTGATAAACAACCAAATACGATGGATCAGAAAGATTTTTTGAAAATCTCGCCGATGTTGCGTCTGCGCGTCAGTAAAAGGGCGCGCAGGCTGGCCCTGCGCCTTGATTCCAAAGAAAGGGTCATTACCCTTGTGGTGCCCGGACGTACAAGCTTTGGTAAGGCGTACGAATTTGCGAAATCGCATGAAGAATGGATAAACAAGCGACTGGATTCTTTGCCTAAACCCGTTCCGTTTGTTCAGGGGGAGGTTGTACCGGTGGCAGGAATCAACAGGACTATACATATTAGTTATGATTTTGATTTAAAAACAACTTCTATATTATTGAAGAATAATGAAATTTCAGTGGTTACCAATCATGAGGACGTTTCGGGGAGAATCGAAAGGTTTCTGAAGCGTCATGCCTGCGAGCTGATAAAGCCGCTTGCCATAAAGAAGGCGGAAAGCATCGGGAAGAGTATAAACGGGGTGGCGGTGCGCGATACCAAGACGCGCTGGGGCAGTTGCAGCAACGACGGAAAGCTCTCTTTTTCGTGGAGGCTGATCTTCGCGCCGCCAGCAGCCATGGATTACGTAATTTCACACGAGGTCGCGCATCTCAGGCATATGAACCACGGCAAGGCGTTCTGGAGCGCCTGCCGGTCGCTATGCGACGATTATCTGGAGGGGCATAACTGGATGCATAATCACGGCCACGAGCTTATGCGTTACGGGCAGAGATATAGTCCAGTGCACTTTGAAGAATGATTTGGGCGGCGAGCTTGTCTACAAGCCCTTTTTCCTTTGCTTTACGGTATGTTATGTTTTCTTCTAAAAGCCCGGCGGCAGCGAAGGTCGACAATCTCTCGTCCCATAAGGAAATCCAGGGATCCTGGCCGAAAAGCCCGGACTTGCGCCTCATCTCGTCGGCGAAGGATCTCGCGGCATCGGAGGCGGGCCCGATGGTGCCGTCCATATTCAGAGGGTAGCCGATAATGAAGCCTCCTGCCCCATATTCCGCGGATATTGCCGCCAGCTTTTCCATATCCGAGGAGAATTTCGTTCGCCTGATCGTTGCCAGCGGTGTCGCAAGCTTCTGGCTACCGTCCGATATCGCAACGCCGATGGTCTTTGCGCCGAGATCTATCCCCGCCAGCGGGCATCCGGCGGGTTTCGAGGCGAGAATATCTTTCAAAAGGCCAACAGGCATTGCACCATCCTTTATGGAGTGTTAGAAGATTTGAATCCTGAAAGCCATAGGAAACGCTAAAATGTCAATGGATAAAAAGACCGTATACAAAATCGGGCGGCTGGCGAGGCTGAAAATAGCCGGCGATGCCGAAGCCGATATGTTCGCCGACCAGATAGGGGGGATTCTCAACTGGGTCGAGCAGCTTAAAGAAGTTAACACGGATAACGTCGAACCGCTGGCCAATGTCGTCGATATCGCGCCGAGAATGCGGGTGGATATCGTTAACGACGGCGGCATCCAGCAGGATGTTCTGGCAAACGCGCCGGAAGAGCAGCAGGGCTATTTCGTTGTGCCCAAAGTCGTCGAATAATCATAATCCATGGAAGTAAAATGAACGACCTTAACAATCTGACAATAGCAGGCGCGCTTGAAGCGCTTGAGAGAAAAGAGACAAGTGCAGTTGAACTGACCGGGACTCATATCAAGGCATGCGAGGATCTTAAGGATCTCAACGCCTTTGTGACCTTTACGCCGGATATCGCAATGCAGCAGGCCAAAGATTCCGACGCGCGCCGCGCCAAAGGCGAAGCCGGGCCGATCGACGGCATTCCGCTCGCGATCAAGGATCTGTTTTGCACCAAGGGAGTGCAAACAACAGCTTCCAGCCACATTCTGGAGGGCTTCGTGCCGAGATACGAGTCGACAGTTTCGGGAAAACTTCTGAAAGACGGCGCGGTGATGCTAGGCAAGACGGCGATGGACGAATTCGCCATGGGTTCCAGCAACACAACAAGCTATTTCGGCAATGTAATCAGTCCGTGGAAAGATGAGAAAAGACGGGAACTTCAACTGGTTCCGGGCGGATCTTCAGGCGGCTCGGCATCGCTGGTTTCTGCCAGGGGGGCCATGGGGGCCACAGGATCGGACACCGGCGGCTCTATCCGCCAGCCCGCGAGCTTCTGCGGGATTGCGGGCATTAAGCCCACTTACGGGCGGTGCTCGCGCTGGGGGATGGTGGCTTATGCTTCCTCGCTCGATCAGGCGGGGGTTTTCGCACGTACGGTCGAGGACTGCGCCATTTTGCTCAGGTCTATCTGCGGTGTGGATCCGAAGGACAGCACTTCGGCGAATATACCAGTGCCCGATTTCCGAGCGGCCCTTTGCGGCGAGGTAAAAGGTCTGCGGATCGGCATTCCCAAGGAATACAGGATTGATGGAATGCCGGAGGACATCCTGCAACTCTGGCAAAAAGGCATAGAGTGGCTGAAAGACGCGGGGGCGGAGATAGTGGACGTCAGTCTGCCGCATACGAAATACGCGCTTCCGACATATTACATTATCGCTCCGGCCGAGGCGTCATCCAACCTCGCCCGTTATGACGGAGTAAGGTACGGACTGCGGGAAAGCGGTGAGAACCTTACCGGAATGTACGAAAACTCCAGGGCCAAAGGTTTCGGAGTCGAGGTAAAGCGGCGTATCATGATGGGAACGTACGTGCTATCTGCGGGTTATTATGATGCTTATTATGTCAAGGCGCAAAAGGTTCGCAGGCTTATCCAGCAGGATTTCCTAAAAGCCTTTGAAAAGTGCGACGCGCTGCTTACGCCGACCACGCCTTCCGGTGCGTTCCCTATCGGGGACAAGGAAGACGATCCGATCAAAATGTACCTTAACGACGTGCTGACGGTCTCTCTAAACCTCGCCGGACTGCCGGGCATGTCTGTGCCGGCAGGGCTTAACGCGGAAGGGTTGCCTCTGGGGCTTCAGGTGATCGGGCGGCACTGGGACGAGGAAACAGTCCTGCGGGTCAGTGATGTTCTGGAGAAAGCGGCGGAATTCAGCGTCCTGCCGCACAGAATCAGGAAAGCGGCCTGATTGGAACCAACAGCAAAATCAAGATAGAGAAATAAAATGGCAGAGCTTATCAAGGGTGAAACCGGGGAATGGGAAGTGGTTATCGGCATGGAAGTACATGCACAGGTGATCGCCAATTCGAAGCTTTTTTCCGGTGCTTCCACGGAATTCGGCGCGGAGCCGAACAGCCAGGTCAGTCTGGTGGACGCCGCGATGCCGGGAATGCTTCCGGTTCTGAACGAGTACTGCGTCGAGCAGGCCGTACGTACGGGCCTGGGGCTTAACGCGCAGATCAATCATTCTTCGGTTTTCGAGCGGAAAAATTATTTTTACCCCGATCTGCCGCAGGGTTATCAGATATCGCAATATCAGCACCCTATCGTCGGCAAGGGGATTATCGAGATCGACCTGCCGGACGGGACTATCAAGGAAATCGGTATTACAAGGCTGCATCTGGAGCAGGACGCCGGGAAATCCCTGCACGACCAGCATCCGAGCAAGTCTTTCGTCGATCTTAACCGTTCGGGCTGCGCGCTGATGGAAATCGTTTCGGAGCCGGACATCAGGGGGCCGGAAGAGGCGGCGGCGTATCTGACGAAACTGCGGATGATCCTGCGCTACCTCAAGACCTGCAACGGCAATATGGAGGAAGGATCGATGCGGGCGGACGTGAACGTGTCCGTACGCAGGCCGGGTGAGCCCTACGGCACGCGCTGCGAGATCAAGAACGTCAATTCGGTCAAGGCCGTGCAGATGGCCATTGAGTACGAGGCGAGACGTCAGATAGGGATTATCGAGGAAGGCGGCAAGATCGATCAGGAAACAAGACTCTGGGATCCGGCGAAAGGCGTGACCCGGTCGATGCGATCCAAGGAAGAGGCGCATGACTACCGCTATTTCCCCGACCCAGATCTTCTGCCGCTCGAAGTCAGGAGCGAGTGGATCGAGGAAATCAGGGCGACGCTTCCCGAACTGCCCGACGAGAAGAAAAAACGCTTCATGAAGGATTACGGGCTTAGCCTTTACGATGCCGGGGTTTTGATCGCCGAGCGGGCGCGGGCGGATTATTTCGAGGAAGTCGCTCACGGACGTGACGCCAAAATGGCTGCGAACTGGCTTTTGAACGAGCTTCTCGGCCTGCTGAACAAGGACAGCCGGGCGATAGCCGACTCGCCTATCTCGGCGGTACAGCTTGGCGGTCTTCTCGACCTTATCGCCGATGAAACCATTTCCGGAAAGATCGCCAAGGAAGTCTTCTCAGGAATGTACGCGACCGGCAAGGACGCGGCCGCGATTGTCGAAGAGAAGGGGCTGAAGCAGGTGACAGACACCGGAGCGATCGAGAAAATCATCGACGAGGTGATCGCCGAAAATCCCGACAATGTCGCGGCCTATCGAGGCGGCAAGGACAAGCTGTTCGGGTTCTTTGTGGGCCAGGTGATGAAAAAGACCCAGGGAAAGGCGAATCCGGCCGCGGTCAACGAATTGCTCAAGAAAAAGCTGGGATGAAACTAATGGCAGCAGACAGGAAAAAATACGATTACAAGGTGGTTATCTACCGCGAGAGCATGCTTGGCTCGCTGCTGCTGGGCGGTTCCAAGGTGGATCCGGTGAAATTTTCCGAATTCCTCAACCGCAACGGGGACGAGGGATGGAAAGTCGTTACCATGGAGCGGGAAAGCCGGAGAATGCTCCTGTTTTTCGAAAGAGAGGCTTTCATGGTGATAATGGAAAGGGAGCGGGTCTGAGATGAGCCGCACTAGGCTGCTGCTTGCGACCGTGATCGTGCTGGCTCTTCTGGCCGGCGGGACGGTCATCGCCCGCATCTGGGGAGTCGCATTTGCCGACGACATCACAACAGCCAAACTTCTCATCAGTTATCTGGTCGCGGGGCTGATGGCCGCTTTCGGAGTCATTATCCTTGTAGACTATCAGGGGCACCGGATGAAGCGCCTGTTGATGACAATGCTCGTGCTGGCCGAATTTCTGGGGCTGCTGACGCTTTTGCAGATCTGGGGCGAACCGGTCGAATGGTGGACTTTCGCCAAGCTTGCGGGCAGCATTATCGTGGCCGGGGCGCTGATCGGTTTTATCATGGCGGCGATCGAGGATTTCGACGAGGACAAGGATCTTAAAAAGAAAAATTACCTGGATTGAGAAACTTGCCGCACGCGCATAATTGCGCCAACATTGCACAGCAACTTATCTTTACGCAGAGAATTCAAATGGCAAAAATCGAAAAAGGCAAAGCCGGCATCCTTCGCTATACCAAACAGGCGAGGCACCGGATCGGGGTAAGCATCCGCTGGGACGCAGTCGAGGAACAGGTCAAAAGACCGGAACTTTTCAAGCTGGCAAGGCCAACTGAGAGCGACGACGCCGAAAGCGTCAAGGGTTTCGTCAATCCCTACGGGCAGGACATCAAGGCGGAAATCGGCATGGTAAGGGAAACATTCGATGTCGATCTGATCTGTCTGATGTTCAATAGCGACAAGGAGCTGGTTGACGCAGTATCGCCAATGGACGGCGAGGAAATCGACCATTCCGGAAAGATCTATCACAGCGGGGACGAGCGCCACGGCGCGTCCATCAACGACGACGAGATAATCTCCGTGGAACTGAAAGACCTGCCCGACTATATTCATCACATTGTGTTTTTCGCGACCGTCCAGAGCGGGCACGACTATTCGATGATCGTAAACCCGGAAGCGAGAATCTACGATGCGATGAACGACCGCGATCTTATGCTCGTCAGCATGGGCGGGCCGGCTTCGGCGGGGCAGACAGCTTTTATCTTTTGCAGGATTTTCCGCGGCCCCGAAGACTGGATGGTACACAACATCAGCGAATTCCGCGTTGATCGGCAAGTAAGAGACTGGGCAGAAGAGGTAAAGCCTTTCCTTGAACTGGCATGATTTTTCTGTTATCAGGTGCAATAATGGAGACGTGGCCGAGAGGCTGAAGGCGGCGGTTTGCTAAACCGTTGTACGGTCTAAAGCCGTACCGAGGGTTCGAATCCCTCCGTCTCCGCCATTTTCTAAAAAAATTCTCTTCACCTTTTGAAAGTCATCAAAACGCTTGAAAATGCTGGCTTCACGGAAGATTCTCACACTAAATGTTATAGTTCCCCGCCCGTTTTTTCCCGTTTTCGTCACCAATCCAGGCCGAGTTGCAGGCACAAAATATGTCAGAAACTCTATTGTTCAGTTACTTCTTTTTGCTATTATTCAAGTATGTCTGTTTTCGTTATAGAAGATGAATCTCATGCGGAATGGTGTGGGAAGTTTGCCTCATACGAGGAAGCTCTGCGAGAATTAAAGGTCAGGGCAAAGTTACCATGGGATATGGAACCTAATAAGTGCACCTGTACTAGCTGGGAGACCTGCGGTAGAAATTACATAATAATTGAATTTGAAAATTCTAAAGGAGAATCTTGGGAAGAATTATCAAGATCCTTAATCTTGTCGGTATCTTCACAAGGAACTGTGTGGCACACCAACCAGCCATAATATTTGATTTAGTTTTAATTTTGGCACCATGCACCGCCACCCTGCACCCCTTACAATGAGACCTACAGGAAATAAATTCATTATCTGCGGCGCGTCGAGGTCGGGGAAGTCTATCCTGGCCAAGCGATTGCAGAGGCGGTTTCAGATCAGCTGGATTGTCGGAGATGCGATCGTTAGCAGCATGGAGGATGCTTTTCCAGAGCTTGGGGTATCTCATCACGGGGATTTGCGGGGTATCGGCGACAGGCTTGAAGACTATGTGAAATATTTGCTGTGGAATTACGATTATGAGGGATGCGGGTATGTCTTCGATGCAACCCATCTCTTCCCCCGTAATATTGCGGGCATAAGAAATAAAATCGGCGATGTTCCGGCGGTTTTTCTTGGTTATGCCGAGGCGGACAAGGAACGGAAGCTGCGGGAGATCCGCAGCTTCGATCCTGATTCGAACTGGTGGACGGCCGAACGATCGGACAGCGATTTAATGAGGCATATCGAAGATCACATCGGCAAGAGCGCCGAAATAAAAAAGGAATGCGCCGAGCTTGGAATTCCCTATATTGAGACCAGTCACGACTTTGAGAAGTCGGTTCTGGAAGCCGAGAGAATATTAACAAGCGATTTTAGCGTATGAAAATATCAAATGATTGCGGGCAAATCCCGGACGAGAGGTTGCGGGAGATGGTTTCGATGGTTCTTTCGGGCGGTTCGGTCGATTTTCTGTCGGAATGCGGGGCGCTGTTCCGGCGGGATTTTCAGATGCTTGAGGAGGAAATGGAGAAAAAAGCGGCATGGTTGCTGCTTCAGAGCGGGACGGATGACATAGCCGGAATACTCGGGCCGCTGGCCGATTACGAGGCCCTCATCGATCAGGAACTTGAACTTACCCGAAATATTACTGCGCATGGAGGTATTATCAGGGCGGTATTCGCGGGCGCGGGCGCCCTGCCCCTTAGCGCGATATTGCTGGCGGAGAAAGGCGGGATGCATATGACCTGTCTTGATTCCGATCCGGAGGCCGCTTGTCTGGCTTCACGGCTGCTGAAGAAATTCTTCGCCCATCTTGCGATAGATTACACTCTGGCCGACGCGGCTGCCTTCGATTATCGCGGGTGCGATGTCGTTTTTGTATCGAGCATGGCCAATCCGAAAGAGAAAATATTCAGGCGTATCAGGGAAACTGCCGGAACCGTTCCGATTATTACCCGAACCCCGGCCAAGGATTATGACATTTTTTATAATCCGGTGAACGAGAAGGGTATCGCCGGTTGCGGATACTACATAAACAGGGAATGCAAAAACCTTCAGACAATGCATGTATCCATTTGCCTTTTGCCTTTGCCGGATATAGAAGCATCAAGTCTTGATCAGGATCGTGGCAAAGGAAAATCCAGTGCCGTTGGATAAGCAACAAATTCTTTCGAAAAAATTTCAGCGCCTTATGCTTCCCGCCCTGTTGCTGGTGGGAACTTTGGCGATGGGTTACGCGCTGCTGGTCGAGCCATTCATGGTCGGGATAACGAGATGGGATGTCGCGTCAGCCCGGTGGGCGGATCGCGAGCCTTTGAAGATAGCCATTCTTACCGATATTCATATGATCAGGCCATGGATGGCGCCGGGGAGGCTTGAAGGTATAGTCGAAAGGACTAACGGGCTGGAACCTGATCTGATCGTGCTGCTGGGCGATTATGTTTCCGGGCATCCGTTCGGGGCGCAGGTCGATCCTTACAAGGGGCTGGCGCCGCTCAAGTCGCTCAAGGCTCCGTGCGGGGTTTACGCAGTCCTCGGAAATCACGATTTGCAGGAAAAACACAGGCAGTGGCCCGCGGCCTTCAAAAGAACCGGGATTCAACTGGTTGAAAATACAGCCGTTCCCGTTTCCTGCAACGGGGGCACGTTCTGGGTTGCGGGCGTGAAGTATCACAACCCCGATACCAAAAAAGCCATGCGTCAGGTCAAAAACGGCGATCCGGTAATATTCATACTTCACAGCCCAGACGCCTTCCCCCTTGTCCCGGAGAGGGCGGCGCTGAGCATGGCGGGGCATTTGCACGGCGGGCAGATAAAGCTCCCTTTCATAGGCGCGGTCAAATGGGTTCTCCCGTCCGATTACGGAAAGAGGTATCTCTACGGACACATCATCGAGGACGGCAGGCATCTGATAGTCTCAAGCGGCTTAGGCATGACCGGCCTGCCGCTAAGATTCCTTTCCCCGCCGGAAATCGCGCTGGTGACTTTATCCGGGGAGAGTCGGCAGGAAATTCGGAAGATCAACGATCCCGACTATGAACTTCCGTAAATTTTTGCGCTGCACAAGCTCGATTTTCTCTTCGGCCAAATTCCTGGGACTGACGATAACCTGCCAGGGAATGCCGAGGAGATCCGCGTCTTTCAATTTGGCTCCGGCACCTACATCACGGTCATCAAGCAGGGCCTTATGCCCAAGATTACGAATTAGCTTATATATGTGCTCTGATTGAAGACTGCAGTTGCTATCATCGGCCCTCAGGTTTGCAATGTGGAAATCGTAAGGGGAAATTGATTCTGGCCAGACTATTCCATTCTCGTCGTGGCATTGCTCGATTACAGCGCCGACGAGCCGTGAAACGCCTATGCCGTAACAACCCATCTCGACTGCGCTCCTTGTCCCGTCAGCCAGCGTAATTTCCGCATTCAGCGCGGACGAGTAAGAAGATCCCAGATGGTAGCAGTGTCCGACCTCAATCCCCCGCTTTCGTATGAGTTTTTTTTCAGGGACGGGGCAATCCGAGGAGACGAACTTTTCGATGTTGACGGCGTAATCGCTTTCGGGATCGAAAAGCAGTTCGTCCATGCCGTTATCTGCGAGCACATGAAATTCATGCGAATATTCGCCTCCGATTGCTCCCGGATCGGCAGCGACGCAACAATATTTCACACCCATTCTGCGAAGGATATTGTGGTACGCTTCGAGCATGATCCCGTACGACCTGATGGAGGCTGATTTGTCCACGTCAAAGGAATAGCAATCCTTCATAAGAAATTCACGCGGCCGGATCGTTCCGTACTGGGGACGATACTCATCCCTGAACTTGGTCTGAATTTGATAAAGCATCAGGGGAAGTTCACGGTAACTTCTTACATTCTGGCGAAAGATATCCGTTATGACCAGTTCGTGGGTCGGTCCCAGACAATAATCATTTCCATGGCGGTCCCTGAATTTCGCGAGCAACTGCCCATCATCGTATTTATCCCACCGGCCACCCTCTTTCCAAAGCTCGCCGGGTTGAACCATCGGCATGAACATTTCATGTGCGCCCGCTTTATCCATTTCTTCACGGACGATGTTTTCAATATTTTTCAGAACTTTGTAACCAAGCGGCAGCCAGTTATAAACGCCGCTCGCAAGGCGTCTGATCATACCGGAACGCAGCATAAGCCTGTGCGAGGGAACCTTCGCGTCGGCGGGGTCGTCCCTAAGAGTGGGCAGGAAGTATTCAGAAATTCTGGTCATAAGTATCTGTCCTTATCGTTAATATTAAACGAAAGAACCAACATAAAAACGTCAAAGAATTTGGCGATTGCCGTCAGCCCTTTCGCGGAGTTGCAGAAGGCTGACATGAGAGATTTCCGCCAGCCTAGGAAAGGCCGAACGGTCGCTTAACGTATCGGTAATTCTTTATAAAATTAACCATAATCTAGAGAACCACATATAGCCGGATATATCAATATAATTAAATAACCGCCGCTTGCAGATCGATGAATAGATTTAGATTAAATGGCTTTTAGGGCGTCTTCCGGTTAAGTTGGTTTCGGAATTGAAAATTGTCATTTTTTTTATATCGGGATGGGAGGAGTTCTGAGATGAAATCCACCGTCAATCCTGCGGCACGCCGTCAGGAGTGTTATTTTTTAATGCTATATTCCCTCTTCCTTAAGAGAGAGAAATAATATCAGAGTATTAAAACGCTGAGGAGTTTGCGGTTATGCCTTTTTTAGAAGATCTGTTCGGATATCCCCTGCCCGAAAGTGAAGTCGCGGGGCGCAGGAAGGTCGATGTGGTTCCGGTCACGGAGAAGACTGCCAGCGGCCATGCCAGCAAGGCGATGGAGGAGGCGGGATTCAGGGGCAAGGCCGGGCAGACCTGGTGCGAGTATGGAAAAGGCGGGCTTGAGGCGGTATATGTCGGGGTAAACGATCCCTTGCAGATATACGACCTCGCAGCCGGGGCGCAGAAGGCGGCTCAGATTATCGATAAGGCCAGAATCGGAGGGTATGCCTTTCGTCTGGCGGAGAAAGGGCTTTCAGCCAGGGATCAGACGACGGCATGCGCCGGGTGGTATCTGGGATGTTATGCATTCGACCTGTACAAATCCGAGAAGGCGGGAAAACCCCCTGCACTTCTCTGGCCGTCCGGCGCAGACAAGGCAAGGGCAGAGGCCATAGTCGAGAGCCATTACCTGCTGCGCAATCTTATCAATATTCCGGCGAACCGGCTCGGGCCTGAAGAACTGGCGCAGGCGGCGGCCTGTGTCGCCGGGCGTTTCGGGGCTCAGATATTCTTTACGAGAGAGCCGGAAATTGAGCGGGAATTCCCGCTGGTCTTCGCGATCGGGGATTCCAGCCCGCGGCGGCCCGTCGTCATAGACATGCGCTGGGGAAATCCTTCTGATCCGCCTGTCGCTCTGGTGGGCAAAGGAGTTTGCTTCGATACCGGCGGGCTGGACGTCAAGCCGCATGAGGCAATGATGCTGATGAAAAAGGATATGGGCGGGGCGGCGCACGCTCTCGCGCTTGCCGCCTTTATCATGCGAACCGGTCTGCCGGTGAATTTGCGGGTGATCGTTCCGGCGGTCGAGAACGCCATTTCCGGAAAGGCCTTCAGGCACGGCGACGTTTTTCACAGCCGCAAGGGAATTACGGTCGAGAACGGCAATTGCGACGCGGAAGGGAGAATGGTTCTCGCCGATTGCCTGACGCTGGCCAGCGAGGAAAAGCCGGAGCTGATAATAGATTTCGCCACGCTGACCGGCTCGACCCGGGCGGGGTTAGGGTTCGACATTCCGGCGTTCTTCTGTACGCGTGACGGGACGCTCGATGAGCTGCGGGCGTTGTCGTTCGATTGCAACGATCCGGTCTGGCCGCTGCCTTTATGGGCGCCTTACCGCAAGGATATAAACGGGGATGTCGCGGACATCGCCAATGTCGGCAAGGCAAGGGGGGATTCCATCCATGCTGCATTATTTTTGAAAGAATTCCTGAACGGGGATCCGGAATGGATTCATCTGGATATCTACGCATGGGAGCAGACGGGCAAGCCGGGGCGGCCCAAAGGCGGGGCGGAAACCGGGCTGCGGGCAATCCTTGCACTGCTGGAGAAAAGGTACCGTCGATGATCAAACCCGGAACGGTTCTGAAAGGAATATTCCCGGTCACAGATATCGTCGAGAAGCCTGTTTCCGGCGAGATTATCGGCAAGGGAGAATCCCAGCTGCTTTTCGGAGAGACGTTTATTTTCGAGGCTCAATCCGGGGACTGGATCTGCGGAACTTCGGGAATCGACGGGTACAGGGGGTATGTACGCAGGGAATGTCTTGGAAAAAATGAGAACAGGGCCGGTTATTTCGTGTCCTCGCTCAGCGCGCTTGTCTATCCGAAGCCGGATTTTAAATCGCGGCCGATTCTTAATCTCAGTTTTCTGTCACGGCTATCGATTTCGCCGGAATCTCTGCAAGGAGGGTTTTTATGGGCGGAGAATACCGGGTGGATTCCGGCGGCTCATGTACTTCCAATCGCGGAAATGCAGGCTGGGGCCGATATTATCGCAACGGCAAAGCTGTTTATCAACGCTCCCTACCGGTATGGAGGGAGGCTGGCGTGGGGGATTGATTGTTCCGGACTGGTGCAGCTTGCGGTATTGCGAAATGGCATTTCCTGCCCCAGAGATTCGGCGCAGCAGGCTTTATCGGCTGGCAAAGAGATTGATCTGGACGAGCGCCGCTGCGGCGATCTGGTTTTCTTCAAGGGGCATGCGGGAATTCTTACCGGCAGCGACGAAGTCCTGAACGCCTCGGCGAGGACTATGGGCGTATGCGCCGAGCCTCTGGCAGAGCTGGAGAGGCATTACGGGGGGATTATCTCCATTCGCAGAACCGGCAAACGTTGCGGCCAATAACCCGTCTGATTATTTAATCGGGTAAAGTTCGACAGGGGGGCCGGATTCGGACGGGGTGCGCGGCGGGAAAACGGTTGTGCCTCCAGGGGGATCGTAATACGGGGTTCCAGGATCGACATCGTCTCTTTTGAACACCCATGGATTATATTTTTCCGTCAGTTCGTCGGCTTTGGCCTGGCCTGCGGTCGGATCCGGCTGCGGAGGCGATTCTACGCTTTCGTTCACGCTCCCGGCGGGAGATTCTTCGGGAGCGGCGTTTCTTTTTCTCAAGGCGGGGCGAATGTAATTGGCATCTTCAGAGAGAGCCGGATGAAACGGCCTGAACTCTTCAAGGCCGCTGGTCATCGGGGGCAGGATGTCGTCGTTGTGGTATGACGGCAGAGAATTGGGCTTCGGCCTCATCCCGGTGAAGTCGATATGGACAAGATCGGGATACATGAACATACCCCCGGTCGCGTAATCGACAGCAACTCCGGGCGCGACAGCATTGCCGATGTTAAGAAAGGTCGCATCGAGGGTTCTGGGGGCGATATAGGCAGTTTGCTCCCTGTTGCCGGGCGCCATACATTCGACCATCAGTTCCTTGCCGGTTCTGTGGACGGAAATCGTCTGGGGCGGCCTTATCGTACGCTTGACGCCCTCCTCATGCAAATAGCAGACGGCGTCTTTCGCGCCGGGAGTTTCGAATGTGATCTCCTGCATCGAGCCTTCGAGGGCGTACGCGCAAGAAGCAAGCAGAAGGGTTGAGGCAATACTGAGCAAACGCTTCATGAGAATCCATAGCGTCAAAGGACTTACCGTTAGAATCTAAAGCAATACGCCCGCTGTGTCCATGCCATTTAGTCCGATTTCCGCTTAATGAATCAATCGAATTTCTCTCCCAGCGGGAGAGGGAAGCGGGCGAGGGGCAAGGTGGTGGATTTCCTGACTCCGAAAATCCCTCACCCCCCCGCTTCGTGGGCCCCTCCCTCTCCCGGGCGGGAGAGGGTTTCGTCGGTGAAGGGAGGGTCAACCTGGCCGGAATTATGGTCTAGCCCGCATTTATCACTATCCGTAAAAGCCTGCTCCGATTGTCACCCGTTAGGTTATCTCGAAAGAGAGGGATTCGCCGTCTACGGTCACCAGGATTTTTGAGTTGTCGGGGACTTTGCCTTCGAGAATCATGCCGGCAAGACGGTTTTGAAGGTAGGTCTGGATTACCCGCTTGAGCGGGCGCGCCCCGTATGCGGGGTCGTAGCCCTTATCGGCAAGCCATATTTTCGCCTCATTGTCCAGTTCAAGGTAAATCTGCCTTTCCGAGAGCAGCTTTTGCAACCCGCGAAGCTGGATATCGACGATGCCGCGCATCTGTTCGCGGCCGAGGCGGCGGAAAAGCAGGATTTCGTCGAGGCGGTTGAGAAATTCCGGTCGGAAGGAGCGGCGCACAACCGACATTACCTGTTCGCGGACGGCCTCGACGTCCTCGCCCTCGCCCTGGGTGACCAGATATTCCGCGCCGAGATTGGATGTCATAATAAGTACGGTATTTGAAAAATCCACCGTACGTCCCTGCCCGTCCGTAAGGCGACCGTCGTCAAGAACCTGAAGGAGGATATTGAAAACATCGGGATGGGCTTTTTCGATTTCGTCGAAAAGAATTACCTGATACGGGCGGCGGCGAACCGCCTCGGTCAAGGCTCCGCCTTCTTCGTAGCCGACATAGCCTGGCGGTGCGCCGATCATCCGCGATACGGAATGCTTTTCCATGTATTCCGACATATCAAGTCTGACCATTGCCGAGTCGTCGTCAAAGAGGAATTCGGCCAGAGCCTTTGAAAGCTCAGTCTTGCCGACGCCGGTAGGGCCGAGGAAAAGGAAGGATCCGACAGGACGTCGCGGATCCTGAAGACCGGCGCGGGCGCGGCGCACCGCGTCGGCCACCGCCCTTACCGCCTCATCCTGCCCGACGACGCGGCGGGCTATGTTTTCCTCCATGCGCAGGAGTTTTTCCCGTTCGCCTTCAAGCATCTTTTCGACCGGTATTCCAGTCCAGCGGCTTACTATCCCGGCGATGTCATCGGCGGTGACTTCCTCGTTGATCAACCTTTGCGCGGCAACCTGCGATATTTCTTCCTGCTTTTTCTCAAGCAGCGGAATGGTCGAGTATTTCAATTCGCTGGCGCGGCCCCAGTCGCCAGTGCGTTCAGCGCGTTCCAGTTCGCTTCTCGCGCGATCCAGTTCCTCGGTTATCCGCTGGCCGGCGCTAAGCTTGTCTTTTTCGGCGTGCCACTGCGCAGTAAGATCGGCTGATTTCGATTCGAGTTCGTCAAGTTCGCCTTCTATGGCGGCAAGACGTTCTTTCGAGGCCTTGTCCTTTTCCTTCCGGAGGGCTTCCTGCTCGATCTTCAGCTGGATGATCCGGCGGTCGAGTTCGTCGATTTCCTCGGGTTTACTATCGACCTGCATCCGCAGGCGAGAGGCGGCCTCGTCGACGAGGTCGATGGCCTTGTCGGGTAGGAAGCGGTCGGTAATGTAGCGGTTTGAGAGATTGGCGGCGGCGACGATAGCGCCGTCGGTTACGCGCACACCGTGGTGGACTTCGTATTTTTCCTTGAGGCCGCGCAGGATCGAAATCGTGTCCCCGATCGTCGGCTCGGAAATGAATACCGGCTGAAAGCGCCGGGCCAAAGCCGCATCCTTTTCGATATGCTTGCGGTATTCGTCGAGAGTGGTCGCGCCAACCATATGCAGCTCGCCCCTGGCGAGGGCGGGTTTTAGCATATTCGAGGCGTCCATAGCGCCATCGGCCTTGCCTGCGCCAACCACGGTGTGAAGTTCGTCGAGGAAAAGGATGATCTCGCCAGCAGCCGCGCGAATCTCGTCGAGAACAGCCTTCAAACGTTCCTCGAATTCGCCCCTGTATTTCGCTCCGGCGAGCATGGCCCCGAGATCAAGAGCCATCAATTTTTTGCTTTTCAGGCCTTCGGGGACGTCCTTGTTGACGATTCTCTGGGCGAGACCTTCCACGATCGCGGTCTTGCCAACGCCGGGATCGCCGATGAGGACGGGGTTGTTCTTGGTACGGCGGGAGAGAACCTGGATAGTGCGGCGAATCTCCTCATCCCTGCCGATGACAGGATCGAGCTTGCCGGAAGCGGCGATTTCGGTAAGGTCTCTTGCATAACGGCGCAAAGCGTCGAACTGGCCTTCGGCGGTCGGGCTGTCGGCGATACGGCCCTTGCGCATGGAGTTGATTGACTGATTGAGGCCCGCCGGATTGACGCCGGCGTCTTCGAGGTATCCGGCGACATCGGATCTTTTGTCGACAATCATCGCCTGGAGGATACGTTCGGCGGTTACAAAACGGTCTCCGGCTTTTTCGGCGAGGTTCATTGAACTGTCGAGGATTTTTACAAGATCGCTGGAAAGCCTGAGCTGGCCCGCCCCCGGCCCTTCGACGACCGGTAACTTTTTCAGGGCCGAGTCGATATCCTTGCGCAGACGCTGGACATTTGCCGAGGCTCCCTGAAGCACCTTTGCCGCCAGGCCGTCCTCGTCGTCGAGCATTGCCTTGAGCAAATGTTCAGGCTCCAGCGACTGATGCCCCGCCCTCAAGGCGGCAGTCTGCGCGGCCTGAAGGAGAGAGCGGGTTTTTTCGGTAAGTCTTTCAAAATCCATCAGTTCACCTGTATCGGCCATTAGGTTCGGGACGTTCAAAATATATATCTCTGAAACCTTACAACGTAAAGCCGATCGGGAGTTTTGAAGGAGTTGTGCGGCAACGCCGCACGCGTTATCCGGATACCCGCAGATCAGCGCGTCTTCCGGCGCGCCGCGGGTATGACGGATATGAGAGTTGTTAGAAACTTAGGCGAAAAACTCACCCTCCCTCTTCGCTGGCCCCTCCCTCTCCCGGCAGGAGAGGGGGTTTTTGGCGAAAAAGAAGGGGGGATTGAAGGTTATTTAGCAGGCTTCGGCCAGTTCCTTGGCTTCGGTGTTGGCGGTTCCGCGTTCCAGCATGGATCTTGGCAGGTCGAATTCATTCTCTGAATCGCTGTCGTACGTTTCGGCGGCAGCTACCGGCTGCTCATTACTGCCTATATTCCAGGAGTTTATCATCCGCTGATAATGCTCGGCATGCTGCAGGTAGCTCTCTGCCAGGATAAGGTCGCCCGAAGATGAGGCGTCCTTGGCGAGGGCCAGATATTTTTCACAGACCTGGTAAGCCGTCCCGCGGATGCGTACGTCAGGCCCGTTGCTGTCGAAAACCTGCGACCTGTTATTGCCTCCGCGTTTGCCACCATTCCCACCGTTCCCACGGTTTCTGGATCTTCTGTTTGTAGCGCCGTGCCTCATTATTTCCACCTTTAAAAAAATACTCCTGAAGAGTTTCCCGAATCACCCACACGTACAGTTTACACTATTACATACACTCCACCAAAGCCCTAAGTAAAAAACTTCTCTTTGCGAGGAGCGATTCCTTTCGCATAACGTTCCGTTTCCTGTTGCCCTTGGATGTTTTTGAACTTACTTCCGGGGGGACTTGCCGCGCAACATAACTTGCAACTATTTTTTTATTTATCCCCATGGGAGATTTCCACAACCCGCGGAACTCCTGCCAGATCAGGGTGTACGTCAAGAACCATGAATCCAGATTCTTCCACGAGTCGCAGCAGGTCATCACGCTGGTCGTAACCGAATTCGAGGAAACATCTTCCATCATCGTCAAGCAGACGGGTAGTTTCCTTAAGTATGGCCCGGAAGGCGTCCAGACCGTCTTCTCCGCCCGCCAAAGCCAGAATCGGGTCGTGATCGCGGACTTCGCGCATAAGCGATTCTATCGCCGAATCCGGAATATAAGGCGGGTTGGATACTATCAGCGGGAATTTCTTGTTCAGAGCGCCGCCCCAGCTGCCGCACCAGAGATGGCATCTGTCGATAACACCCAGAATCGTCGCGTTTTCAATCGCCGCCTTTACCGCTCCCGGCGATTTGTCCATGCCGTAGCCAACCGACTCCTTCCATTCGTGTAGCAGGGAAATGAGTATGCAGCCGGTTCCCACGCCAAGATCGAGCACTTCCGAAGGCGGATTCGCCGAAAACCGGTCAACCGCGATTTCCACCAGAGTTTCGGTGTCAGGTCTCGGATCCAGGGTGTCAGGGGCGAGTTTGAAGTCGAGCCCCCAGAATTCCCTTGTGCAGTAGATTCTCGATACCGGCTCGCCCGAAAGGCGGCGTTCGACGTCGAATTCGATTCTGGCCAGTTTGCTCGGGCTGATTTTGGCGTCCGGGTTGGTGATCAGGTCGCCCCAGTCCAGCTCGGTGTGGTAGCGGATGATTATTCTTGCATCAAGATCCGCAGTTTCTATGCCCGCCGACCAGAAACAGTGGCGCAGGTGATGGTAGAGCGGGGTCAGCCTGTTAGGTAACGTCATTCTTCAAGCATCCATATCAGCAAGCTGGTCGGCCTGATCTTCAGTAACCAGAGCTTCTATAATCTCCTCCAGCGCCTCTCCGCGCAAGATTTCATGCAATTTGTACAAAGTCAGATTGATTCTGTGATCGGATACCCGCCCCTGGGGGAAATTATATGTCCTGATTCTTTCCGACCTGTCGCCGCTGCCGACCTGCAGTTTGCGGTTTTGGGCTCTTTCTTCCATCTGCCTGCGGTATTTTTCCTCATATAACCTCGAGCGGAGAATTGTCATCGCCTTGGCGCGGTTCTTCAGCTGCGATCTTTCCTCCTGCATGGCGACGACAATGCCGGTCGGAATGTGGGTTATGCGGACGGCGCTGTCGGTAGTGTTTACGTGCTGCCCGCCCGCGCCCTGAGAACGATAGGTATCGATCCGCAGGTCGCTCTCCCTGATTTCTATATCCACTTCCTCGGCTTCCGGCAGGACAGCGACAGTGGCGGCCGATGTATGAATGCGACCGCCGGATTCGGTTTTGGGAACCCTTTGCACGCGATGGACTCCGGATTCATATTTAAGTTTGGCGAATACGTCCTTGCCGGTGACACTTGCGATGATTTCCTTATATCCGCCGATATCGCTTTCACTCGCCTCGATAACCTCCATGCGCCAGCCCATATGAGCAGCGAAGCCACGGTACATTCCGAACAGATCCGCCGCAAACAACGCCGCTTCCTCGCCGCCGGTGCCGGCGCGGATTTCGAGTATCGCGTTTTTGGTGTCGGCTTCCTCTTTCGGGATCAGGGCTTTTTTGATTTCGGCTTCAAGCCCAGGGATCAGTTTTTGAAGCCGGTAATAATCCGCCTCGGCCATTTCCCTCATTTCAGGGTCTTCGAGCAAAGCCTCAAGGTCGTCCCTTTCCTTTATCGCCTTGTTATATTCAATAATAGCCTCGACGACCGGGGTCAGTTCGGCATATTCGGTGGAGAGTTCGGCGTATTTCTCGCCGGAAAGGCCGCTCTGCGCCATCAGTGCGGCAAGCTCCTCATGACGCGCCATGATAGGCGCCAGTTTATTTTCGAGTGACATTTCAATTCTCCGCGGCCCTGGTGGTCTTCTTATCCGGGTTTTCTATCACAGCCGCCTTCTCCTCCACCAGCCTGACGATATGGGCGACTATATCCTCGTCCTTCAGACGGTGGTGCGGGATACCGCCGATGTAGACCTGGTGGGTGCCCTTGCCGCCTCCGGTGAATCCGATATCGGCAACCAACGCCTCTCCCGGCCCGTTTACGACGCAGCCGATTATTGATACCGTCATCGGCGTAGTGATATGGGCAAGGCGTTCCTCGACCGCCTGAACCGTCCTGATGACGTCAAATTGCTGGCGGGCGCATGAGGGGCAGGAAATGACGGTTACTCCCCGGTGCCTTAAACCGAGAGTTTTCAGGATGTCGAAGCCTACCCGCACTTCCTCTGCCGGATCGTCGGAAAGGGAAACGCGGATTGTGTCGCCGATGCCTTCCCATAATAGAGCGCCAATACCTACTGACGATTTAACCGTCCCTGTCCTGCGGCTTCCGGCCTCGGTTATGCCGAGATGCAGCGGGTAATCGCAGGCAGAGGCCAGCTTTCGGTAGGCGGCGACAGCCATGAACACGTCGGAAGCCTTGCAGGATATTTTGAAATCAAAAAAATCATTGTCTTCAAGTATGCGGATGTGGCGCATGGCGGATTCAAGCATCGCGTCTGGGCAAGGCTCGCCATATTTTTCCAGCAGATCCTTTTCCAGAGAGCCGGCATTGACCCCGATTCTCATCGAGCAGCCGTTGTCTCTGGCGGCTAGGACGACTTCCTTTACGCGCTCCCTGCTGCCGATGTTTCCGGGATTAATGCGAAGGCAGGCGGCGCCGTTTACGGCAGCCTCGATCGCCCTTTTGTAATGGAAATGAATGTCAGCGACTATCGGGACTCGTGCCGCGGCGACGATTTTCTTCAGCGCGGCGGTCGAGTCCTCGTCGGGGCATGAAACCCTGACGATATCAACGCCAGCGTCTTCAAGGGATTTAATCTGAGCGACGGTGGCTCCGACGTCGCTGGTCAGGGTGTTGGTCATGGACTGGACGGTTACGGGAGCATCGCCGCCCACAGGCACATCGCCCACCATAATGCGGCGGCTTTTTCTGCGTTCGATTAATTTCCAGGTTTGCTGAAGATTCATAGTCATAATTAAATGACCCTGAAACCGGCTTTAATCAAGGAACTTTTTTAAAGCTTCGGCATCAAGCGGGATATTACGGCGGACATCACCCCGTTTGCCAAAAGTGGGCAGGAGATTTCCATCAACCTTCAGCAGCAGGCCGCCTGCGTTGCCGGTGGTAAGGATAAGTCCCTCGCGATCCGGAGGAACGAAGTAGGTGTTGCCCGGCTCAAGGGTTCTGGAAAGTATGATTTTGCCGGAGTTGTCCCTGATCTCGACCCAGCTGCGTTCGCTGACCTCTATGGTGACCCGGTGTTCGGGAACGACGACTTCAGGAGCCGGACTTGGCGTTGCGGCTTCTACTGCGGCAGGTTCTGCGGCGGCTTCCTGTACGGCGGGAGGTTGAACGTCTTCCGGAACCGGCTGATTCTGCGGTAGAGCGACCGGATCGTGGGCTATGCCGGGAGAGTACGCCAGTTCCGCCATATCCGGAGTTCTGGCCTGAAGATGTTCGGGAACAGGCGGAACCTGATTAATTTCCTTATCCGGTGCGGTGGAGCCGATAGTCGCCCATATTATCCCGATCACGATAATTCCCGCCAGAGAGGAAAGAACCACCCAGAGATTGGGAACCTTGCTTTCCGAAGCCGGGGCCGGAAAATGTAATTCGGGGCGATCTTTATTTCCGAGAGTCTGGGCCTTGAAGAGCGCGACCATCTTGTCCCCGTCAAGGCCAAGATATTCGGAATAGGAGCGGACAAAACCGATTGCATATACGCGTCCGGGGAGTCTTTCAGGCTGGCCGTTTTCGATGGCGTCGAGCTGGGTCGCCCTAATCCTCAGAACATTTTCGACATCGACAAGGCTCTGCCCGTAATGCAGGCGAGTGCGTCTCAGGATCTCGCCGACCGGGAGATCCGTGTAATAACCGTAATCATCTTCGCGTTTCGCAGCTTCGTTCATATACGCCCATTGTTGAACCTTCGGATTGCGGCCCCAGGCCCAGGAAACTATTTAGCCAGCCCATAGGCATCATGCAGAGCACGCACAGCGAGCTCAGTATACTCTTCGCCAATCAGAACTGAAATTTTAATTTCTGAAGTAGATATAACTTGTATGTTGATGCCCTTTTCCGACAGCGCCCTGAACATCCTTTGAGCAACGCCGGCATGAGAACTCATGCCAATTCCGACAACAGAAACCTTGGCGACTTTCTCATCGACGCGAATGCATTCATCATCGATATCAATGTTTTCCCTGAGAGCCTTCAGCGCTTTGGCCAGATCGCCGCGGGTGACGGTAAAGGTGATATCCGCAAGCTTACCGTCCAGAGAAACGTTCTGGACGATCATATCGACATTGACGTTAGCATCAGCGAGCGGGCCAAACACGTTTGCCGCTATGCCTGGCACGTCGGGAACCCCTACCAGAGTTACCTTGGTCTCGTCCCTGCTGAAAGCAATTCCGTTAACTACTTCACGTTCCACGATGTCTTCCTCTCTAGTTACCAGTGTTCCGGGGAATTCACTGCCTATCCTGTCCTCGAAACTCGACAGCACCTGAACCGATACGTCCCATTTCATCGCCATCTCGACCGACCTGGTCTGGAGAACCTTGGCTCCGAGAGAAGCGAGTTCGAGCATTTCTTCATATGATATCTTTTTGATCTTTCTGGCGTTTGCAACTATCCGAGGGTCGGTGGTGTAGACGCCGTCGACGTCGGTATAGATGTCGCATCTGTCCGCCTTCAGGGCCGCGGCCAGAGCAACGGCGGAGGTGTCGGAGCCGCCGCGCCCGAGGGTGGAGATACGGTTGCGTCTGGTGACGCCCTGAAATCCCGCAAGTACCGGGACTTCTCCATTTGAGAATCTCTTTTCGATCTCTTCGGCATTAATCTCATCTATGCGGGCCTTGCCGTGCATGTCGTCGCTCAGGATCGGAATCTGCCATCCGAGCCAGGAGCGTGAAGTAATGCCGCGTTTCTGCAGGGCCAGCGCCATCAGACCTGCGGTGACCTGCTCGCCGCTGGCGACGACGCAGTCATATTCGCGCGCATCATGCATGGGGCTTATCGACTGGCAGTAGTCAACCAGCTGGTTGGTGACTCCGGCCATGGCCGAGACGACGACCGCAACGCTGTGGCCGTTCTTGTATTCGCGCGCGACCTTGTCGGCCGCCCTTTCGATACGGGTTATGTCCGCTACGGACGTGCCCCCGAATTTAGCTACGATCCTCGTCATTGAACCTGCCAGCCAGAAACTATCAGTCATAGCTATTATGCGGTGACTGATCTATATTTTTTCAGGATACCTTTGGTGGCATTCTTACAGAAAGGCGGGGCGGATGTCCACTACAGTCGAGCATGAGGAAATAAAGAGATTTACAAAAAAATCCGGCCAATGGTGGGACGAGAACGGAACATATGCATCGCTTCACAAGATCAACCCGGTCAGGATCGACTATATCCGCAAATCCTGCGAGAGACATTTCCGGGCTGACGATTTTGCTAAAGCGCCGCTCAAGGGCCTGAAAATTCTCGATATCGGTTGCGGAGGAGGGCTGGTCTGCGAACCTCTGGCGCGACTCGGGGCGGAAATTACCGGGATCGACGCCGACCCCGGGGCGATCGGGATAGCGAAAAAACATGCGCAGAAAAGCGGGCTTGATATCAAATACATCAATTCATCCGCAGAGGATCTTCCGAAAAAAAGGGATGGCAGCTATGACGTTGTCCTGGCTCTGGAGATAATCGAGCATGTAAGCGATCTTCAATTGTTTATTGATAATACCGAAAGGCTCTGCCGCAAGGGCGGGCTGGTAATATTTTCGACAATCAACAGAACAGCCAAATCATATGCCTTCGCCGTCGTCGCAGCGGAAAGAATCCTGGGATGGGTGCCCAAAGGCACTCATAACTGGAACAAGTTCATCCGGCCCGACGAACTTGCGAAAGCGGGCAGGAAGTCAGGTCTTCGGCTAAAGGAGATCAAGGGAGTTACGTTCAATCCTTTTCGTAATGAATTCGAGCTTTCGACAAATTCAGACATCAATTATTTCGCCCTGATGGAAAGACCGAAGGGGTTGGTTTAGACACGCACGAGGCGGACATGGAGTGATTCAACGCTGGCGCGCTGATGGATCCCGTTTTTCAACGGGATGACGGTATATCATCATCCCGCTTCGCGGGCCCCTTCATCTCCCTCGGAGAGGTTAAAGCGTTCTGAGGTTTCTGACTATCGAGTCGTAGTCGGGGTCGCTGTCGGCGGAGAGGAAGCCGTGGCGGATGAAAAAGTCGATGGCCACAAGGTTGCAGTTGGGCTTGAACTCGTCGGTCCGGACGACTAATTCCATGACTTCCTCGACCGGGAGGCACATGAAGGATTGGACTTCGCGCCCGTCAGGTTCGGGAATAACATCTTCGGGAAGTTCGAGGTCATAGACGAATATCGTGTCACGGCGGGCCCCGTCGATCATACTGTTCGCATAGGATATGGTGCCTGCGGGCCTGGCTTTCTCAGCCATGGCAGCGGGAAGCCTTGCTTCCTCGTAGGCTTCTTTAACCAGATTATCTCTTAGCGTCATTCCGATAGGCTGGCCGCCGGCCACCATCTGGTCGAGCTTGTCCGGCCAGCCGCGAAGACTGCCGCCTCTGCGGCCGATCCACATATGCATCCTGTTGTTCCGGAAAGTATAGCCGTTGACATGCAGGCCGAAGACTCTCACGCCGAAGAAAATCGAGGCATTGCGTTCGATCTGGAACAAAGGCTCGGCACCGTGCCGGGTGACAACGGGATACATTTCATTCTTCAGGGGGAAAGCGAAAGCTCCCACGGCTTCCAGTTCCGGGAGTATCGATCTTATCGCCTCCGAGCGGGAGCCGAAGTCGAGCAGATGATCCGCGAGGCAGATAGCGTCCCGCTTTTCCACCAGCACGTCACCGCAAGATAGGGCGAGAGGGGCCTTGTCCCGGCGTATATAGCCGATATGGTGCTCTCCTGAGTAAAACTTAAGGTAATCATCAGGTTTAAAGCCGTTCAGCTTCCGGATTTTCTCTATATAACCCATGAGTTAAAATAAATTTTTAATTGCGTTAGTTGCCAGGGTTGCGCTTAAAAGTACCATTCATGTTGCAGCAATTCTAATCAGGACTGCCCGGAGATTACAAATGAAAGTATTGGTCGCGGTCAAACGCGTGGTTGATCACAACGTTCCGGTTCACGTGAAGGCAGACGGGAGCGGCATTGATTGCGAGGGCGTCAGGATGTCGCTCAATCCTTTTGACGAGCACGCGATCGAGGAAGCCGTCCGGATGAGGGAAAGCGGAATTGCCCGCGAGGCAGTGGCCGTTACCGTAGGCCCGGAGAAAAGCCGGGAACAACTGGTTGCCGCGATAGCGATGGGGGCAGACCGGGGAATTCTGGTGAGGAGCGAAAGCGACAGTATTCCACTGAACATCGCCAAATACCTGCGGGCGGTGGCGGAGAGAGAAAAGCCGGATCTGATAATCACGGGCAAGCAGGCCACGGATGACGATGCCTGCCAGACGCCGCAAATGCTGGCCGCCCTGCTTGGATGGCCGCAGGGTATTTTCGCCTCAAGGATCGTGCCGGGAGGAAACAGCGTTACGGTAACGCGGGAGACGGACTACGGGCAGGAGACACTGGAATTGAAGCTTCCCGCGGTAATATCGGTAGATCTCAACATCAACCTGCCTAGAAAAGCCTCGTTACAGGGCATGCTCAGGGCAAAGAAAGCTCCGCTGGAGGTATTGCCGCCAGAAGCGCTTGATGTCAGGATCGCCGCGGATTTGGTCAAGGTTGTAAAATACAGCGAGCCGACGGGGAGAAAACGCGGGCTTACTGTTCAAAACGCATATGAACTGATAGAGCGGCTCAGGGACGAGGCGGGGGTAATACGGTAATGAAAGCTCTGGTTATTGCCGAACACGACAACAGGTCTCTTAAAAAACCAACTTTTCATGCGGTTGGCGCGGCAAGAGAGATCGCCGGGGAAAAGGTGGATGTTCTGGTGGCGGGCCTTGATTGCCGCAATGTCGCCGAAGAAGCCGCCAGGATAAACGGTATCCGCTGCGTCCTGCTGGCTGAATCGCAAAGCCTTGAGCATTTTCTGCCCGAGAATTTCGCCTTGCTTGCGGCCAGGCTGGCCAGAGGTTATTCGCATGTTATCGCTCCCGCTTCGGCAACCGGCAGGAATATTCTGCCAAGAGCCGCCGCCCTGCTCGACTGCGCGCAGGTTTCGGGCGTTTCCAGGATCATCGATCCTTTTACTTTCGAGCGGCCGGTTTATGCCGGAAGCGCGATCGAGACGGTGCGGTCGGAGCAACAGGTAAACTTTATTACAGTGATAATTTCGGAATTCGAGGCCGCCCCGCGCAAAGGAGGTGAGGCCGCAATCGAGGAAATTGCCGGGCCGGAAGACAGCGGGCTGGCCAGATTTATCGGCATCGCCGGGAGAAAGTCAAAACGACCTGCGCTTGAGGATGCGGAGATCGTCGTGGCAGGGGGTCAGGGAATCGGATCGGCCGAGAATTTTTATTTGGTGGAAAAGCTGGCCGACTGCCTCGGCGCAGCTATCGGAACGACGCGGGCAGCGGCGGACGCCGGTTTTGCGCCATACGATCTTCAGATCGGCCAGAGCGGCAGGACGGTACGCCCGCAGCTTTATATCGGCGCCGGTGTTTCCGGCACAGTCCAGCATGTCGCGGGGATCAGGAAGGCAAAGATCATCGTCGCCATCAACAACGACCCTAATGCGAAAATATTCGAGTTCGCCGATTACGCACTGGTGGCGGACGCGCCGTCGGCGCTTGCGGATATGATCGAGGTTTTGTCGACGTAAACTTTCACATGATTATCGATCAAAACTGTCGCAGCAGGCGGCGGAAGTATTCCAGTTCTTCTTCGGGGCGGGAAAGTTCGCCCGAGCGGCGGCGGAGGATTTTCAGGATTTCCTCGATTTTTTTGCGTTCGCTTTCCTCAGGAATTTTGACGTCGGAGTCGAAAAAGCTTTTACCGCTCTGCTCTTCCCCTCCTTCCATCGGCCGTCCCAGAGGATCAAGGCCGCCGGGAGAAATGCTCAAGGCAATGATCTGCTGCATTCTCGCGGCCAGTTGGCTGCTCATGTCCTGTCTGGCCTGTTGCAGGTAATCTATAGCGTTTTGCTGATGCGGCATGGAGAGACCGGGGCGGCTTTGCGCGAGATTTGCGGAAGAGGCGCGCATTTCCTGTTCGGCAAGCCCCATACCCTCAGGGATACTGCCCAGTATTTCGTCCGCCTCGCGCATCAGCTGACCGAGGGCGAACCGGAGAGCTTCCTGAGCGGCGAAGGAAGAACCTGTATCGATGCCGGGGGCTTTTCCGGCGGGGGGAGGAGGAAGATCGCCGAGATCAAGCCGGCCTCCGGGGAGCCACCGGCCATAGGTCTGATCTTTGGCCCGGTCGATTAACCCCTGTTGATAGCGGGATTGGGCAAGAAGTTCCTTTTGCCGGTCGACAAGTTCTTTTAATTCATTGCGCCCGCGATCCATGAACTGCATGTCGGGAGGAAGATCTATTGCCTGAGCCGAATCAAGAGCGTCCATCATCCTGCGGATTTTGGAGAGCAGCTCGCGGGCATCGGCGGTTTCACCGGCCAGAGCCAGCGAATGCAGCTTTTCGAGAACGGCGGATAGCGTTTTTGAATCCAGCGAGCCCAGTTCGGTTCCGGGCGGAAGAGACAGGCCGTTATGTCCCGCCACGCTTCTGCCCATCTCCAGGAGATATTTTCCAAGAGCCAGACGCATTTCCTGCATCAGCATCTCAATTCTTCCGGCATCGGGGTCGGCTTTGGACAATTCATCTTCAAGCGCCTGCTGCACTTCAAGCAGTTCCCGCCTTGCCAGGGTCAGACTTCCTCCATCAAGACGTACCGCAACATCCCAAAGTAGTGGTATTACCGCTTTAGCGCCTTCACCTCCAGGGGCATAGCCCAGTCTCGATGCGGCGGCACGGATGATAAGAAAAGAGATAAAATCGTTCTCGAACACTCCGGGGGCGAGAAGAAGGTTTTCAAGAGCGACACGGACATCGAACGCGCTGCTTTCCGGCATCCATGCCAGCTGGCGTCTTAATTCGATTAGTATTTGCGAAACCGGATCTTCGAAGCTGCGCTCGGGCAGGATTGTCTTTTCGCTGTAGATACCGGTTTTCTGGCCTTTGGTGTCAGTAACCGCGATATAAAATTTTACCGGCAAGCCTGCCCAGGTGTGCGAGGAAAAGTCAAAAACCGGATAAATATCCGTCTCCGCTCCCGCTCTGCTCATGACCAACCGCGATGCGTCAAGCGGAGCGCCTATAACGGGAACGGCCCCTTCCAGCGAGTCGTCGAGTTCCAGTCTGATATCAAGATTATTAACGCCGAAATCATCTGACAATTTCAGAGGAAAGCGGATACCGCCCTTATCGAGGGGCTGGATGGCGCCCGTCATGGAGATAGAAGGCGGGGCGTCCCTGATAAATCGTACCGGAACTTCAGCTATGGAGATTAAAGTCTGGCTGATGCTTATCTTTTCGGAGGGAAGCGCCGGAGCATCAAGCATGTAGGTGCCGTTTCCCTCGTTTTTGAGAGGCAAAGACAGTTTTCCGAAATGCAGTCTCGGGGTTCCGATTCCCCCCGTCACCCTGACCCTGATCCGGCTTTCCTCGATTACCGGCAGCGGTTCGGCATTGCCGGGGAAAGATTGCAGAACTTTTTCGGCAAGGCCTGTGTATTCAGGATATTCCACCCTGATAGTCACCCTGCTTTCCTTGGCGGCGGCATGGCCAGGGCGCGATAAATCGAAGCGGAATTTATCTCCAAGCCTGTTCCTCCAGTCAAATCCGCCTGTCAGCAGCCCAGCCGCCAACAGCGCGAGAGCGATAAATCTCAATGCGTACGGGTCACGTACGGCAAGTTGCGGCCTCGCAGACGGGAAGCGCAAGCTTTCAATTATCTTTACAAGGCCTTTTCCTCTTAGCTCCCAGATATCACGGGTTATCGGGCTTTCGGGATTGGCCAGCAGGTCGTCGATCGAGGCCAGAGGCCGGTGGGCTATGCCGCTATCCTCCTCCAGCCTTCGCCTGATCTCGATCCTGCCGGGAGAGCGAAACCCTGCAAATGCGGCGATAATCAATACAGCTAGGCCGATAAAGAAAAGCAGTCTGATAATATTACCCGCGGCAGGGCCGGAAAAAAAAGGCAGATCAAGCAGAAAAAGGCCGATAAACGCCGCAATCCAGAATAGCGGCCGCCAGAACGAGGCCGTCGCCCGTTCAAGGAGAATAACGGCGAAGGCCTGCCTTTCCCTTGATCTCAGTCTGCGAAAATATTCCGCGTCTTCCGCCATGGTTTTTAAAACCAGTGTCCTTCAGATGTTAGAGCCAGCCCGGAACGCTATCCCTTTCGACAAGTTCCTCATCCGTCTGCCTCGGCCTGATAACAGCGCGGCGATTACCTTCGACCAGCACTTCCGGGGCAAACGGCCTAGTATTGTAGTTCGACGCCATCACAGCACCGTATGCACCTGCGTTTCTGATGGCGACAAGGTCTCCGCCAGCGATCAGGGGCATTTCACGCCTCAGTGCGAAGGTATCTCCGGTTTCGCAGACGGGGCCTACCACGTCATAAACCTCCAGGTCATGCCCAGGTTCGCTCAAAGGCTGAATTTCGTGCCAGGCGTCGTATAAAGCCGGTCTGATCAAATCATTCATTCCGGCATCGAGAACGGCGAATTTACGGCCTCCACTTTCCTTCACGTAAAGCGTACGGGAAAGCAGTACGCCCGCATCGGCGACCAGATACCTGCCCGGCTCGACAACCAGATCCACGCCAGGCATTACCACGGTTGAGGCGATGATCGCGGCGTATTCTTCAAGATCCGGCTCCGTTCCGTCCCTGTATCTGTATCTGACACCAAGACCGCCGCCAAGATCAAGCGTATCCAGGGGAAGGCCTTTGCCAATCAATTTTCCGGCAAGCTCTCCAAGCCGTTCGAAAGAAGTTTTGAAGTGGCTTGCCCGGATAATCTGGGAGCCGATATGTACGTGCAGTCCTTTTAGGTTAAGTTGCGGCATGCGGGCGGCCATGCCGTAAAGACGAAGGATATCTTCTTCGAGCAGGCCGAACTTGTCCTGTGCCCTGCCGGTGGAGATCTTGTTATTGGTCTGCGCATCGACATCGGGGTTAAAACGGAAAGTGATATTGGCCCTTACCCCAAGGCTTTCAGCGACCGCCGAGATTCTGTACAGTTCGTTTTCCGACTCAATGTTTATCTGGCGAATGCCGTTTTTTACGGCAAGGGCAATTTCGGAGTCGCTTTTGCTTACACCCGAGAAGACTATTTTTTCAGCCGGTATTCCGGCGGCAAGGCATCTTTTAAGTTCACCACCCGAAACAATATCGCTTCCCGCCCCCAGTCTTGCGAGAAGGGTCAATATTGCCTGATTGCTGTTGGCCTTGCATGCGAAAGCGATCAGGGGACAGGAACCCAAGGATTTCTCAAAGGCGGATACAAGTTTGCGGTACTTATTGCGGATCGAGGAGGCCAAGTATACATAACAGGGCGTACCGTATTCCGCGGCGATATCGTCAAGACCGCAGTCATCGGCCATCAGGCAGCCATCTTTATAATGAAAACCGTCCATACGGGCGTCCTCAATAAGGAGTGCGGTTGTTACGCTTCGCGGCCCGGTTATCCAAAGTTTCAGGAGCCGGGTATGTCTTTGGAAACACCGTTTTTTCAGAGCCTTCGGGAGGCGATAATTCTCCGGGCTTGATACCGCAGGCGGCAAGCATCAGTAAAGCGGCTGAGGCAGCGAGGATCAGGTATTTTTTCATGATATCAGTTTTATCATTAGAAGATATGAGTGCAACTTAAAATATGCTAGCTTGTTATCCCCTGCCTTTACCCGCTCTTTAGGGATGACTTAACAGATAAGTAATATAATATTTTCGTTAAAGCCAAGGGAAGCTATGGAAGATAGTGGAATTAATTCAGACGGAACCATCAGTCAGGATCAGCTTGACGCGCTGGCGCGCCTTCACGGACGGTTTCTGGAAGGAAGGCTCGGTGGACGCCGGGCGGTTATGCGGAACGCGAATCTGTCCGGGCTTTCGCTTAAGGGCAAAGATCTCAGGCAGGCCGATTTTACCGGCTGTAACATGACGGGAATGGATTTATCCGGAGCCAATTTTCAGGAAGCTTCGCTTTATTCGGTCGACCTCTCCAGTTCAAATCTCAACAATACTATATTCGTCAGATGCGACCTGCGGGGCGCAAGAATAGAAAGCGCCAACCTGCGGGGCGCCAACCTGGACTCGGCAGACTTGAGAGTCGGGGGCATTACCAGTTCCGGATCTTACGACAGCGGCCAGTCGGTTAATTTCCGGGGGGCTAATCTCTCCGGTGCGCGGATGTCAGGCTCCCTTGCCAACAATGCCGATTTCCGGGATGCGATCATGGCCGGGATCAATATGAACAAGGCCGATCTGCGCGGGGCCAGGCTTGAAGGGGCCGATCTGACGGATGCCGATCTTGGCGAAAGCAAGCTTTCCGGGGCCTCCCTGAAATCTGCCATCCTGACCGGGGTCGATATGACCAGGGTGGAAATAGCCGATGCCGACATAACCGGAGCAATTACCGACGCGAATATCGGAACTTCCGTCTCCGAACTTGGAAAACCGCTGGGCCAGCTGGTTGAAGAGCACAGGGCATGGGTCGAATCCGCAGGAGCGAAAGGCCAGCAACTTGACCTCAGTGACTATGACATGCGGCCGCTGAAATCTCTCAAAGGTGAGAGACTAACCGCCATTATCGCCGAAAGAGCCAAATTTTTTGGCATGAATATGTATAAGGTGCAACTCCAAAGCGCCAATCTGGAAGGCGCCGACTTCAGAAGCTGCGATCTTGAGGAAGCGGATATGCGCGGTTCAAGCCTCAAGGGGGCGACGCTGAGCCATGCCTCGCTTCGCAAAGCCAATCTGTCCTCGCTGATGTTCGGTGGCGGCAGCGGAACGAAACGTTTCAGCCCCTGCAACCTCGATCACTGCGTAATGCGTTATGCGGATCTTAAGGGCGGGATATTCAAGAATGCGACTTTCCGTGGCGCGGACATATCGTTTTCCGATCTTACCGGCGCTGATCTGCGGAATTGCGACTTTACCGGGGCAAAAATGGAAAGCGTCATTCTCGACGAGGCCCTTACCGAAGGCGCGATTTTCGACAGGCAGGACAAGCCTGTATTCCGCATGAACATCAAGGAAGATACCGAGAACTGAAATATGGGCCGCGTCTATGGTGCGCCCGAGATAATAAATCCGAATTGCACTTGCTTTATCTCTTCGCCGGTTTCAGGGTGGCTGGTTTTAAAAGTCAAGGACTCTTCTCCCCCCACTTTCTCGCTAGCGACGTCAACAAACCATTTTTGCATTACATTTCCCTGTTCGTCCAGGAGCCGGGCCTCGACTTTGGGGATGCTTACCGCCTTATCACGCAGATTAATGATTTTTCCTTCCACATCGATTATCTCGTTGCCGTGCGAATCGAAGCGCGTATTCGCCTTTACGCGGTCGAAGATCAAGCCCTGACCGGGGGTATTCATCTCAAACCCGACCAAATTGAAAGCAAAGGCAGAAGGCGGCCATGCCTTTATGACAGGATCCCTGGCCAGCACGAGAAGCGTAGCTGACAGCAGAAAGATCAGAGCCGCAGCGGCCACCCCGGTCAGTACCGGGATCAGTCTGTTGTCTTCCGGCAAATCATTGGAGAAATCAGCGGCTTTGGCTTTCAATGATTCGGGGATGTCGTCACCATCAGCCAAAATGCCTGCAAAAGGCCTGCTTTCGGTTGCCTCATCTTCCAGGTCGTCGAAATCATCGCCTGCAGACGATTCTTCTTCCGTATTCTGGAACCAGATGTACTGGCATGCCGAACAGCGTACGCGGCGGCCACTCGGCTCCAATATCTGGCTGTCGAGCAAATATCTGATATAGCAGTTTGGACAGGTCAGGATCATGAACTAATATGGCTTCTGTCTGGGCTGTCGATCTATTATTCTATTCCAGATTACACATTCACAAAGCTTCATACCATGTTTTTACCAAGGTCTGTACCGTTACTTGCGATTCTTGTCAGCTGCGCAAACCTGTCGGCGTTTGCGTCCGGCCAGGAGAGTCCATGCAAGGCGGAGGACAGGGAATGCGTTATGGCGCTGCTTGAAACCTCCATAGGCAAAATCAACGAGGATTCGTGGCGCGACGCCTCTTTCAGGGAATACGCCAAGACACTTGCATTCGACGGGCGCACCGACGAGGCCATAGCCATAATCGGAAAAGTCGTCAATCCGGACACCAGAGCGATGACAATACGCGGAATCGGCATGGCCATGGCGGCCAATAAATCTCCGCCGGAAGTATACAGGCCGGTATTCCTGAAGCTTGCCGAGGAGGCTGCGAAGATAACCCATCCGCCTTCTCATGCGATAGCATTGACCTATATAGCGATGGCGCAAGCCTTTGCCGGAGATGATGAAGGCGCGACCAAAACGGCTCTGTCCATGGAGAACGAGGCGCTGCGCAACAAGGCGCTCGGGGAGAGCGCTGAGATTCAGGCGGAACGCGGCGATTACAAAACCGCCATGGAAAGCATCGGCCATATCGCCAGTTCATCATTTCGTAACAAGGCGTATGCAACGGTATCGCAAATATTTTCAAAGGCCGGCCGATACGACGATGCCCTTAATACCTCGCTAAAGATTGACAACCCTACTGTTCGCGCAGATACATTGCAGTATCTGCTCGATCAGCAAAAGCCCAGAGAAATGGAAAAAATCAGGCCAGTTACCGGCGGAGGCAGAAATTGATCCGTTTTGAACATGTCGGTCTCCGTTACGGGATAGGCCCCGAGGTTCTGAGCGATATAAGCTTTACTCTTGAGCCTGGCTCGTTCCACTTTCTGAGCGGGCCGAGCGGCGCGGGCAAGACTTCGCTGATGTCGCTTCTCTATCTCGGACGCAGACCGACGAGGGGTCTGGTTTCCATGTTCGACCAGAATGTCGCTTCGCTGTCGCGCAGGCAGCTAAACGCGATTCGCCGCCGGATAGGGGTGGTTTTTCAGGATTTCCGCTTGCTTAACAATCTTTCGGCTTTCGACAACGTCGCCCTGCCCTTGCGGATTCAGGGAAGGCCGGAGAAGGAAATCAAAAACAACGTTAGCGAGCTTCTGGAATGGGTGGGCCTTGGCGACCACCAGCACTCGTTGCCAAACACCATGTCCGGAGGGCAGCAACAGCGCGTCGCCATAGCAAGAGCCGTGATTACCAAGCCAAGATTGCTGCTCGCCGACGAGCCGACCGGGAACCTTGACGACCAGATCGGTTTCAGACTGATGAATCTTTTCGACCAGTTGAACAGAATGGGCACGACCCTGGTCATTGCAACGCACAACGAAGCGTTGACCCAGCGGTTCGCACATAAAAAACTGGTACTTTCGGACGGCGGCCTCAAGGTGGTCGAACCAAAAAGCAGGATACTCCGCAAAATCGAGGAGTTAACCGGATGATACGCAGAATTCTCAGGGGCGAAAAGAAACTCGGCGCTTCGCGCAGGCGCAGTTACGACATTCCTTTAAACAAGGGTGCAGGATCGGGATTCCTGACATTGCTTATATCGTTAATGACTTTTCTGGCCGTTACCGCCCTTACCGCTTCTTTCGTGCTTGGAACCATGTCGGAGCGATGGTCGAGCGGCCTTGAAAACAAAGTCACGATCGAGATACCGTCTGCCGGAGAGTCCGGAAAAACGAGGGAAAAGTCGGAAATTTCCACCATCGCCCACAGGATAGCGGGACTTCTGGACAATCATCCGGCGGTGAAAAACTTAAGTATTCTGTCGGAACAGGAAATAACCAGTCTGGTTTCACCATGGCTCGGGGACGATATTTCGCTGGCCGATGTACCCGTGCCGGGAATTATTTCCGTCGAGCTCAAGGAGAGCAGTGCCGAGGCTATTGCTTTTCTCAAAGAGAGGATTGCCGCCATCGATAGCAGGTCGCGGCTGGATACTCATGAAAGCTGGCTTAAAGATCTGCTCGGGTTTACCCGCGCCCTGCAGTTCGGCGCGTTTCTGCTGACGCTGATAATCGGCTTTACGACAATAACGGCTATTGCCGGGGCGGTGCGCGCCAGAATGGCCGTTCACAGCGCCGAAGTTGAATTACTGCACATCATGGGGGCAAGCGATGGGTATATCACCCGCCAGTTCCAGCGCCATTCCCTGTTTCTCGGCCTTAAGGGCGGAGTGATAGGGACGATCGTTGCGGTAATCGGGCTTGGGGCTATCAAACATCTGGCGGGCGAGATGGATCTTACGCTGTTGCCAGATTTCCGGGTTCATTCGTGGCAACTGGCAACGATGCTTGCAATGCCTGTTTTTGCGGGTATGATCGCCATGCTTACAGCGCGATTTACTGTTTTAAGAACCTTGACCGGGCTGCCATGAAAAGACCGTCTATCGGCAAGCTGACATTGTTTATAGCCGCCGGGCTTTTTGCGCTCTGGCTTGCGGGTCTTGTTTATTTTGTATCATTTGTGATAACCGCGACTCCCGAGCTTGCGAACGAGCGGACGGATGCAATCATTGTTCTTACCGGAGGAAGGAACAGGGTGAATACCGGACTTACACTTTTCGCCGAAGGAAAGTCGCCTTACTTACTTATTTCCGGAGTCAATCCCGGCGTTTCGCTGGACAATATCAGAGCTATGCATGTTGATCCGCCGCCTTTGCCGGAGTGCTGCATAGTCGCGGGTTACCGGGCAACGAATACCAGAGCCAATGCCACCGAGAGCGAGAACTGGATCAAGGGCAATAATTTTACTTCCATAAGACTTATTACTTCGGATTACCACATTCCAAGGGCCATGACCGAGTTCAGACATCTAATGCCTCAACTGAAAATAATCCGCCACCCGATCAAGGAATATCCGCTTCGCAGTTACCGTTTCTGGAGTACCGCCTTCGGCGAATATCACAAGACCTTGCTGACCTGGATCTGGCACCGGGCGGGCCTGGGGAAAGCCCGGTGAAGGTGATGGCAGGTTGCATGCTATTGCGCTCGACTCTTTTTAATCTTCTTTTCTTCAGCTTCAGCGCTATTGCCAGCATTGTTCTCTGTCCGATGCTCGTTTTCGCGCGGCGGGAGACTGTGATGAAGGTTGTTCACTGGTATCTGCGGCAGGTGGAGTGGATCGAGCGGCATGTCATGGGAATTACTTACGAGGTTCGCGGGCGGGAGCACCTGCCCTCTTCCGGATCTTTTATCGTCGCTGCCAAACACCAGTCGCCATACGAGACGTTCAAGCTTCATTTTTTATTCGACGATCCGGCGATTGTTCTTAAGAAGGAATTATTGTCAATTCCGATTTGGGGGAGTTTTCTTTCGAAAATAGACCCCATCGCCATCGACCGCAGCGCAGGGCGAGAAGCAATGACTCAGATCATCGAAGGAGCCAAGCGCATCAAGGAACAGGGTCGCGCAATTGTGATCTTTCCGCAAGGTACCAGAGTCAACCCCGGTCAGACGCCGAAAGAAAAGCCATATAAATCAGGCGTGGCGCGAATTCAGGAAGCGACAGATCTTGTAATAGTTCCCATGGCGCTTAACTCGGGTTACTTCTGGCCGAGGTCGGGATGGCTCAAGAAACCCGGAACTGTTATCTTTGAATTTCTTGCGCCTATTGAACCGGGAGGGAGTACAACTAAAGTTATTCAGGATCTCGAAACCGCACTGGAGTCGGCTTCGAATTCCCTGATTGTGGAAGCGGAAACGAGTCGGAGCTGAAATGTTAAATATGCAAAAAAAAGAAATAGTTTCGATCGCCAGCATTGCAGCGGTTGTCATAGTGGCCATCCTGATTTCCTATACTATTTTCTGGTGGGTCATGGCGGCAAGGATCAAGGGCGCAGCCAGAGACATGACTTTGAATCTCCAGGAGCAGGGATACGTCGTTTCGGGAGGGCCGGTAGCAGTCACGGGCTTCCCGGGCAGGCATAAAATACATTTTGAAGGCAGGATCAGCGGCGGCGGCAGGGAATTAATCATACCGTCGCTAGACGCAACCGGATTCTTTCTACCGGGAAATGAAATTATCCTGGAGCTTCCACGGGGAATGGAGGTGGCCGATCCGATGGACGAATTCGGTCTGTGGTCTCTGGAAAGTGCAACGGTTTCATTTATCGTTCCGAAGGAGCTACCTTCCGAACTCAGGCATTCGGAGCTTCAGGACTGGCAGGAGCATAGAAACAAGCTGGAGATAACCGCATTCGACATCCGGCGGCAGGATGTATTGCTACAAGGCAGAGGAGTTCTGGAACTCGACAGTTCGCTTCAGCCGGTAATTGAGGCGCAGGTGCGAATCAGAGGCCATCTCGATTTTGTTAACACGCTTATCCAAAATGGCGTAATCACAGAAAGGCAAGGGGCTTTCTCCGCGGCACTGCTTGCGGCGGCCAGCAGGATTGATGAGAAAACCGGGGAATTATGGCTCGAATCAAATCTAAGCGTCAGAGATCAGAATCTTTATGTTGGCCCGGTGAGGGTGGCGTCCCTTCCCGAGATTGAATGGAGCCGCCCTGACCAGGATACACATAGTCAGCCTGCCCCGCCTCAATAACCTGACGCCTTACGTTTCTGGTGCGGGTGAAGAAATCCTCCAGGAAACGTCCGTCCTGCCATCTTATGGCACGCTGGAGAGCGGTAAGGTCTTCGCTGAATCTCTGAATAACTTCGAGAACCGCTTCCTTGTTGCCGAGAAAAATATCGCGCCACATTACGGGATCGGAGGCGGCGATACGGGTAAAGTCCCGGAAGCCGCTGGCCGAAAACTTGATTACCTCGGATTTCATATGCTCTTCGAGATCGGTTGCCGTACCGACAATCGTGTAGGCGATGAGGTGCGGAAGATGAGAAGTAATAGCAAGAACCAGGTCGTGATGCTGGGGTTCCATGATTTCGATTCTGGAGCCGATAGATTCCCATAGCTTTTTAAGTTTATCGACTGCCTCGGGATCGGTACCGGGCATCGGGGTAAGTACGCACCAGCGATTTATGAACAGCTCGGCAAATCCGGCGCGCGGGCCGGAATGCTCCGTACCGGCAATAGGGTGGCCGGGGATGAATGTCACGCCGCCTGGTAAAAGCGGCTGAATTGAATCGACAGCCTTCTGCTTGATAGAGCCGACATCGGTTATTATCGCACCCTGAGCGAGAGTTCCTGCGATCTTGTTTGCCACATCCGGGTAGGCGCTCATCGGCACGCAGATAATTACTAAGTCTGCATCCTTCACGCCTTCGGAAAGATCGGTTGTAACCTCGTCAGCAAGTGTCAGTTCCCTAACCTCCTCGCAGACAGCCGGGCTGGCATCGGTGCAGGCTATTTTTTCGCACAGACTGTGCTTTCGGACAGCCCTTGCCAGTGAGGAGCCGATAAGCCCCGTACCTATTATGCAAATTTTTTTGAACATTTTTACTTACTTTTATATTTTGATATACCAGTCAGATCTTCAATTCTTTCATATACGGGCGGCTTGGGATAACCACCGATGCATATGACTCTGGCCTTCCGGTCATCAAGTTTCCTTACGAGCTTTTTAAGGCGCTCGTCCTTGTCAGCGATAAAGCCCTCGACTTCGAGAAGGTGAAGAGCATGGTGCGAGGCACCCATACCGGCTTGCTTGCGGGAATACATGGATACAGCCTCGATTCCAGCCTCCCTGGCAATATCGACAATCCTGCCTCTGCTAACGCTGTGATCGACCTCAAAAGCCAGGAAAGAACGATCGTCTCCAGTCTGATCGAAGGAAATTTTAGCTACTATCAGCGCCATGTTTTCAACGTCCGGGGGCTCGTCCTTGACGTCTCCGTATGGGAGTCTGACGACGATTCGCATCCTTTCCTCTTCCTCACTCATGAGGTAATGCCACCAGGGGTTTTCGTCGCCCTCGGATGGCCAGGGAATGACCGCGAAATTGGCCTCGCCCTCGCGTACGAGACTGATCGCGGCAAGCGGGTTTGAAAGTCTTTGCATCGGCAGGACGCTGCCGAAATAGTCTTTGGCCATATCCCAGAATTGCGGCCTGCCCTCCGGGACAGTCACGCCGACCTTCAGGCCGGTCTGCAAAAGCGATACCGCCCCGACCAGTTCTCTCCAGATCCGGACGATCGCCGCTCTCGGAAGCTTACCCTCATGGCGGCTCAGAAGCCTGCGAATCATCAGGGCCTCTCTGGCAGGCTGGATAATTTGCAGTCTGTTCTTGCGCTTTTCCTCGCTTACGTCGACGATCAGCGAAGCCCTTTCCATGAGCAGGTCATGGATGTTGTTGTCCAGCGCGTCTATCTTCCGCCGTATTTCTTCCAGTTTCTTGGTCATGGACTTCCCGGCCATCAATCAGCTATAACGACTTTTCATACTAGGAACTTCAATGGAAATCAAACAAGAGTTGGCGAATAATGCCTTTGATCCGACATTCTGACTTACCTGCCTTCGAAAGACTGGAGAACGAAGGGCGCACCATTATCCCCAAAGACAGGGCAGACTCTCAGGATATCCGGGAGTTGCACATAGGTTTTTGCAACATGATGCCCGACGCCGCTGTGGAGGCCACCGAGCGGCAGTTCTTCCGGCTGGTCGGGGAGAGCAACAAGATCGCGCAGTTTTATATCCATCCTTTTACCCTGCCGGTCGGGAGCAGAAGCGAGCAGACAAAGGAACATTTCAAAAAATACTATGAGAGCTTCGAAAAATTGCAGCATGAGGGACTCGACGCTCTTATCGTCACCGGAGCCAATGAGGAAACCAATCCTTCGGTATCGGACGAGGGCTTCTGGCATCCGCTGAAGGATCTGATCGGATGGGCTTATGAGAATGTAACTTCGACTTTATGCTCTTGTCTTGCGTCGCATGCGGTTCTCAATTACGTGTACGGACAGACGCCGAGGTGGAGGGAGACCAAGCAATGGGGCGTGTTCGGGCATAGAATCACCGAACGCAATCATCCGATCGCGCAAAGCATGAACACCCTGTTCGACGTGCCGCACTCCAGATACAGCGAAATAACCCGCGAGCAGTTTGAAAAAGCGGGGATGAGGGTCATCGCCGAGAGCGAGGAAGCAGGCGTGCACGCTTCATGCAGCAGTGACGGAATCAGGCTGCTTTGCTTTCAGGGACATCCGGAATACGACACGGTTAGCCTGCTGAAGGAGTACAGACGGGAAGTTATGAATTACGCATCGGGACAGCGCGACGACTACCCGCCTTTCCCCGAGCATTATTTCAGCGGCAAGGCCGCCGCCATTCTTAACGATTACCGCACCTGCATCAATCGTGGCTCGACGCCCCCGGAATTTCCAGAAGAAAAACTGGTGCCTTTGCTGGAAAACACCTGGACGGACAGCGGAAGATCCATGATCGGAAACTGGATCGGGCTTGTTTATCAGCTAACCAATGTCGACCGGAAAAAGCCGTTCATGGATGGAATCGACACGGAAAACCCGCTGGGGATTTATTAAGTCCGGATTTCTCAAATGCGGCCAAACCTTATCTTCTTGCGGTGGCGGGTTTGGGGATCGGGATGCCGCGGCCACGAACCTTTACTCTGGCGGTTTCCTTCAGGCCGGTTGGCGCGTAGAGCTGCTTGCTTGCCTCAACGAAATGGAGGCCGCCGAGAGCCGGGTAGATGTATTTGCCAAGCCCTTCGAACAGACCGACCGAGCGAAAAACGGTTTGCGAGCGGACGGGCGGGATGAAAAGCCCCTCGCCGGTCTGCTCCTGGACGAAACCTGTTTCACGAAGTTGCTGGCATATCTGGGAGAGCGAGAAAGGCCTGCCGTGACCGAATGGACTCCATTCGGCGCGCGACCACATGCTGAGACGATTCGGAGCCACTATCAGAATTCTGCCGCTGCTTTTTAGAATTCTCCACAATTCTTCAAGATAAGGCCTGATGAGTTCGGCATGTTCGAGGCTGTGAACCAGCAGCACGCGATCCAGCGAATTAGTCTCCAGCGGCAATTCGGATTCCTCGGCGAGAAAAACTATGTTGCCGCCGCCGGACGGCCAGGCGTGCGCGCCCAGAGCGGCGGGCATCAGCAGGAAAGACCGCTCTGCGCCGTTCATGATGCTTCCCATATACGGCACGGAGTAGCCGCAGCCCATCACCCGCATGCCGGTAACGTCAGGCCAGAATTCCTTCAGCTTGTGGCCAATAATCCTTTTGACCACCCTGCCCGCGTGGCTGTTATAGAAATCCCTGAAATCGTATATCGAGCTATACATCGCTTTTTAAAGATCTTCTTAACTGCCAGATTAAAGGTATATCAGCGGGCGGCATAGCATAGTCTTCGAGATCGGACGCTTCGACCCATTTTATTTCTTCATGCTCAATGGCCTGCGGTATACCGTTCCATTCGCGGCAAAGGTAAAGCGGCATGAAAAGGTGGAAGGAATCATAGCTGCAAGAGGCGAAACCTGCCGGAGAAAGATTTTCAGAGGATATGTCGATTTCCAGCTCTTCCTTCAATTCCCGCACAAGCGCCTGTTCCGGCGTTTCACCGTCGCCTGTCTTGCCGCCGGGAAATTCCCAAAGTCCTGACATAGACTTGCCTTCCGGCCTTTTGGCCAGAAGAATTCTACCGCGTTTATCGATCAGGGCAACTGCTACTACAAATAAAATGGGCAAGGGATTCATTTTGATTGCCTTAAATAAAAAAACCCGCCTTGCATGAAGGCGGGTTTGATTGAATTATGATCATTTATTCCCTGGAAGCAGGAGCTTCTTCGGGAGCTACTTCAGGAGAGGCGGCAGCAGCGTCTTCCTTGCCATTGATGCCGAAGACAGCGACATCTGCCTGATCGCGCCATTCGTCGACCAGACCATCGAGAATCTGGCGGCGAAGCTGGGATTCGAGCATCGGCCTTACTTCCTCGATCTTGGGCGCTTCACGGTTTCTGCGACCTTCCACTTTTACAACATGCCAGCCGAACTGGGTCTGAACAGGTTCGGAAGCGACCTGGCCTGGCTTGAGGCTGAAGGCAACTTCGGAGAATTCCGGAACCATTTCACCTTTGGCGAACCAGCCAAGATCGCCGCCGCGCTCGGCAGAAGGGCCGGTTGAGTTGGCTTTTGCAAGCTCGGTGAAGTCAGTGCCTGATTTTGCCTGAGCGATGAGTTCCTTCGCCTTTTCTTCCGTATCCACCAGGATATGGCTGGCCTTGGTTTCCTCGATCTGGCCGACCTGCTGCGCATAAGCAGCATACAGTTCCTTGATCTTGTCTTCGGTTACACGCTTCTCGACTTCCTTCTGGAGGTAGACGCTGCGAATGATCTGATCTTTTGCGATTTCAACCTGTTTCAGGACTTCCTCATCATTGGCGAGATTGGCCTGATCAGCCTTTTTCTCAACGATATGAGCGCTGACCAGTTGCTCAACCGAAAGGTCGAAAAGCTGATTGATCGGCATCTGGCGCACGTTCTGGGGCAGGCCCGCGATGAAAGCAAAAACGTCGGAGCGCATGATCTGCTTGCCATTGACCACAGCGACCACAGGATTGCCAGGCTTGATTTCAAACGCAGGCTGTTCCGGTTGCGGGTTGGCAGCAGTGGCCGTCGATTCTGCAGGGGGTTGAGACGATGTGTCGCTGGCCGAGGCCGTTTGAACCGCACTTTGTTTCCCGGAAGATTTTTTATCCAGATTTCCGGTAAGATATACCAGCGCGCCGATAGCGACTATTACTATAACACCTATTACGGCGAACATTGCGCCTTTAGATTTCTTTTCCTTTGCTGCGTCAGTCATGGGAGATTTTCTCCTCCTGTTGGGTTTTATTGAAATTCAATACGGAATCAGACGGTTTAATAGGATTCATGCACCAACACGCCACAAAGAGCAAGAGCAAAGAGTACTCTTTTTGTTGTTACTTGCAGGCTTTGATTGACGCCATGCAAAAGGAGTCTTATATCAGACTTGCGTCGATCCCGAAAAAAGCCCCGTGAGGAAGTATGATAGTAAATCTGGCCACCAAGGTTTTTGGCACCAGCAACGACAGGGCGCTCAAGCGTCTGCAAACACATATCGAGCCCATTAACGCCCTCGAACCAAAATACGAGGCGATGAGCGACGAGGAGTTGCGAGCGCAGACGGAAGCTTTCCGCAACCGGCTTAAAGAGGGAGAAACTATCGACGATCTGCTGCATGAGGCATTCGCAGTAGTACGGGAAGCCGCCAAGCGTACGCTGGGGCAGCGTCATTTCGACGTTCAGCTGGTCGGCGGGGTTGTCCTGCATCAGGGCAAGATCGCAGAAATGAAAACAGGTGAAGGCAAAACGCTTGTCGCTACGCTACCGGTTTATCTGAACGCTCTGTCAGGCAAAGGCGTACATGTAGTAACCGTCAACGATTATCTGGCCCGCAGGGACTCGGAATGGATGGGAAGCATCTACCGTTTTCTGGGGATGGAGGTCGGCTGCATTCTAGGTCAGTTGCCGGACGACCAGCGGCGGAAAGCATATGCAGCGGACATCACCTACGGTACCAATAATGAATTCGGTTTCGATTATTTGCGCGACAATATGAAATTTCGGCTGGGCGACATGGTGCAGCGGGAATTCAATTTTGCGATCGTCGACGAGGTCGATTCGATTCTGATCGACGAAGCGCGGACGCCGCTGATCATCTCCGGCCCTTCGGAAGGATCGACCGATCTATACGTGCAAGTCGACAAGATTATTCCGAAACTGAAAAAGAGTGAATTCGATCTGGATGAAAAACAGCGCACCGTCACCCTGAATGAAGAAGGGATGGAGCGGGTTGAACAGCTGCTCGGGCAGTCGGGGCTGCTCAAGGACGGGGGACTTTACGATATCCAGAACGTGGCCCTAGTGCATCACGTCAACCAGGCTCTTCGCGCCCACAAACTGTTCAGCCGGGATACCGCCTATATCGTCAAGGACGGCAAGGTGGTAATCATCGACGAGTTCACCGGGCGGATGATGGAAGGACGGCGCTTCTCCGAAGGTTTGCATCAGGCGCTTGAGGCCAAGGAAGGCGTGCCGATCCAGAACGAGAACCAGACGCTTGCCTCGATCACATTCCAGAATTATTTCCGCCTTTACCCGAAACTTGCGGGTATGACCGGAACCGCGATGACGGAAGCGGCGGAATTTATGGAGATTTACAGTCTTGGCGTGGTGACGATTCCCACCAATGTCCAGGTTGCACGGATAGACCACGACGACAAGATCTACAAGAATCTCAAGGAAAAAGAGGAAGCGATTCTCGCGCTTATCAAGGAATGCCGCGAGCGCAAACAGCCGGCCCTGGTCGGCACGGTGTCAATCGAGAAATCAGAAATGCTCTCCGAGCGCCTCAAGAAACTCAAGATTCCTCACAACGTCCTGAACGCACGCCACCACGAGCAGGAAGCCTATATCATCGCGCAGGCCGGGAGGCCCGGAGCCGTCACTATCGCAACCAACATGGCGGGCCGGGGGACAGACATCAAGATGGGCGGCGATCCTGAAATGCGAATCGCGCAGGAGGTTGCCCCGGAACTTTCGGAAGACAAGCGGCGGGAAATGATCGGGAAGATCCGCGAGGAAATCGCCCGCGACAAGGAGACAGTCCGCGAGGCAGGCGGCCTTTTCGTGATAGGCACGGAGCGGCACGAGGCGCGGAGAATAGACAATCAGCTGCGCGGGCGAACCGGGCGTCAGGGCGACCCGGGGGCGTCGATCTTCTTTCTTTCGCTGGAAGACGATCTGATGAGAATTTTCGGGGCCGAGCGCATGGAAGCGCTGCTTGCCAACAGGCAGATCGGACTGCGAGAAGGAGAGGCTCTCACCCATCCGTGGATCAGCAAGGCTCTGGAGCGGGCGCAGGCTAGAGTCGAGGCACAGAACTTCGAGATCCGGAAAAACCTCCTCAAGTTCGACAACGTGATGAACGACCAGCGCAAGGTCATCTACGAACAGCGCCGGGAAATCATGTCTTCGGAGAATATCGAGGACACGGTTGCCGACATGCGTCACGAGGTGATCGAGGATCTGGTTCGGCGCAACGTACCGGCGCAGGCTTATGCGGAACAATGGGACACCGCCACACTAAAAATCGAAACCGAAAGGCTGCTTGCGCTTGAACTGCCGATAGACGAATGGTCGAAGGAAGAAGGGATCGCAGACAGGGAAATTCTGGAGCGCATACTCGATACCTCGGACAGGAAAATGGCTGAAAAGGCCGCCAATATCGGGCCTCAGCTTTTCCGGCAGGTCGAGAAGGCCGTAGTCCTGCAAATTCTCGACCAGCAGTGGAAAGAGCATCTGCTTGGGCTTGACCATCTTCGTCAGGGCATCAACCTGCGGGCTTTCGGCCAGCGCGACCCTCTCAACGAGTACAAAACCGAAGCTTTCGCCATGTTCGAAGCGATGCTGGATCAGTTCCGCGAGCAGGTGACGCAGACGTTGAGTCTTGTGCAAATCAATGCAGATGACGGCAGACTGGGTCTTGTGCCTCAGGGAAGAGGCCAGGACGCATCAAAACTGCAGGAGACGCGCACAGATCCGGCGCTTTCACGGCAACAACCCGAGTCTCAGTCGAAGCTAAGGCCGGTCACCAACATACCTTTTGACCCCAACAATCCTGAGACATGGGCGAAAACTCCTCGCAACTCGCCCTGCCCCTGCGGATCGGGGAAAAAGTACAAGCATTGTCACGGGCAGATATAGAGCGTTCATCCGTTCAGGATAACCCGCCAGCATGTATGCTTCCTGATTTTCAACCTGTCATACCGGCGAAAGCCGGTATCCAACTGAGGCTATTGGACAGACACCATGATTCCCGTTTTTTAACGGGATGACGGAAAATCAGGGGATTTTGCACCGAAGCTCTTAGCATCCCTCTCCCGGCGGGAGGGGATTCGTCTTGAGTTAAAGCTGTCTTGATTTCATTACGAAACCTACCTGGCTGTTCAGGCAAAGAGGCAGGAAGGAAAAGGGTATTCCGCTGCTCTCCACATGGTCGAAATATTTCTTCAGGGTTTTATGAAGCCGGTAATAGTCAAATCCTTTATGCTGGTCGCGCCTGACGCGGTGGGTTTGTCCTATCGCCGCCCAGAATATTTCTGTTTTTTCGTAGTTTTCATGGCTGTGTAAGAGAAATCTCTTAAACAGATATTTTAATAGAAAAACCGGGCCCTTTTCGTTAGGCACGGTGATAAAAACATAGCCCTCCGTCAGCCGGGCCAATTTCTCCAGATAGCCTTCGAGCATCGATTCCGGTATATGCTCCAGCGTTTCCAGAGACAAGGCGAGCGTCGCCTTGTCCTTCTCATTTACAATCGCCATTTCTTCCGGGGTCTTACATTTCAGAAAGTGGTACCCGCAGTGTTTGTGATTCTCTCGAGCCTGGTCAAGCCCCCCTTCCCAATTCGCATCGAATCCATAGTATTCCAGAGGTCTTGCATGAAGATGATTCAGGGCACGGCCATCAAAACATCCAAGCTCTATTACCAGATCCAGGTCAGGCCGGTACCTGGCACATTTGCGTTCAAGCCATCTGAATCTTGAAAGATGAAGCCAGGCTCTGATGCCCCGCTTAAACAAGCGGTCGTTATAGGGTATTTTCCCTGAGGTCGAAATGACGTTTTGCATTTGCGGAATTATACAGGCCGTTCGTATGTCATCCCAGTAATTTCCTTACGCCCGGAATGCTAAATTTGCACTCGGCCAAATGAATGTAATATGTAATTCATATGACAATCTTCCTTGTTAAATACTATTTAATATCGGGGGTTTATTCTAGTCTAATCTCATATTGCGGGTAGTAAAAATGGTCAGAGAAACATTCCAGACAGCGGCGGATACCGCCAAGCCCAAAATCTTTATCGTTATTGACGACGTCAAGGATATGAATGTGGACAAGGTGACAAGTGCGGCGACCGGCGCGCGGATCACTTGCGCCTTTCTGCCGGACGGGAGCAGCCAGGTGGGACTTGACCGGACGCGGCAGGCCGGGCATGACACGATTATCCACATGCCGATGGAGCCGGTTGGTTACAGGGAAAGGGGCATCGGGCTGGAGAAGAACACCCTGATGACCGATATGAGCAGTGCGGAGATCAGCTCTATTATGTCGGAGACGCTTAAACGCTTCAGCAAGTTCACCGGCATAAACAACCATATGGGCAGCGCAGCGGTGCAGGATCCCAGGCTGATGGACACGGTGATGAGAACGCTAAAGGAAAAAGGGCTTACGTTCCTCGATTCTTTTACAATCAAAACTGATGTCCCAAGAGACAAGGCAAGGCAGCACGGGGTGCCTTACCTGCGGCGGGATGTCTTTCTTGATCATGAGATAAACGAGGCGAAAATCAGAGAGCAATTCGACAAGGCAGGAAAAATCGCCGCCGAGAAAGGAACCGCTATCGCTATCGGACATCCGCACAAGGAAACGCTGAAAGTAATGAAGGAGTGGATCGCCGAGAACAGGAACCGGTTTGACTTCGTGCCGATCAGCGCCCACAGAGGCGCGGATATGAGGATCAGCAACGCACAGGATCTGGAAACAAGAGATCCTCATGCGACCGCAGCTTACAAGCTTCCGCAGTCAATTCCTTCTGCCTGAATAATAAGAAGCAGTATCAGCCCTTCTCAGGAGGGGTGATGCGCAGAAGGGTTAACTGGTTGCGCTGGCGGCGGACGATATCGAAGCGGAAGCCGTGGAAAGTGAAGCTCTGGCCGACTTCGGGTATGCGTCTCGATTCGTAAAGGATCAGGCCTGCGACTGTCGAATACTCCTTATCGGGGAGCGACCATTCGAATTCCCTGTTGAGATCCCGGATGGTAACCGTTCCATCGACTAGGTAGCTACCCGCGGACAGCTTGCGGACACCGGCTACGGCGACGTCGTGCTCATCGTCAATTTCGCCGACGATTTCCTCCAGAATATCTTCGAGCGTCACTATTCCCATGAAAGAACCGTATTCGTCGACGACGAGCGCGAAATGTTCCCGCCGGCGCCGGAAAGCCTGAAGCTGATCGTAGAGGCTGGTGCTTTCGGGAATGAACCAGGGATCGGTAGCAACCTTCTCGATCTGGATGCGGCTCAAATCATTGCCCTGATCCTTAAGTTCGCGCAGAAGCCATTTCGCGTGAATGACGCCGATGATTTCGTCCTGCTCTCCTTTGAAGACCGGCAATCTCGTATAGGGGCTGTCGAGGACACTGGAAACGATGGTATCGATTGGATCGTCCGCATCGATCATGGTCACGTTTCTTCGATGGGTCATGATTTCGCAAACTTCCACCTCGGCAAGGTCGAGAATGGAGCGCAGCATGGCCCTTTGATCGCTGGTTTCCTTTTCCGGCCCCTGATGTAGTTCGATTACGCCCCTGAGTACCTCGAGGTGGTTGCCGACATTTACAACCGAGATATCTGCACCGAAAATCCTCAGCACCCCTTTCACAATCCACGAGACGAGTTGCGTCACCGGGGATAGTATGAGAATAACAACCCACATTACAGGGGCGATGGCCATCGCCAGCTTGTCGGCATAATGAAGGGCGTATGTCTTCGGCAGGACTTCGGAGAATACCAGCACCAGCAATGTCATGATAATGGTCGCGTAAAACACTCCTTTGTCGCCAACCAAGGTAATAAGAAGGCTGGTAGCCAGGGCTGAGGCAAGGATATTTACGAGATTGTTGCCAAGGAGAATTGCGCCGATCATCCTGTCTTTATGCTCGCGGATCCTGTTAACGAGCATGGCGCGGCGGTTTCCGGCTTTGGCAAGGTTATGCATCCTTGCGCGGGAGGCGGCGGTAAGAGCCGTCTCCGAACCGGAAAAGAAGCCTGAAAACAGCAAAAGGACAAAGATGGCCGCAAGAAGCAGAAAGATGCCTGGTTCCATTGTCAGAGAATTCCGTCCATTGAATCCTGAATTACTTTTTTGAGCAGATCTCTGTCCACATCATTGGTGATGAAGGCCTTGCCGATACCTTTTGCCAGAATGAAGTTGATTTTTCCTGATACGGCTTTCTTGTCCCCCTTCATCCGGTCAAGCAGCGTTTCGGCATTGTTGGATATCGGAGGGTCAATCTGCGAGATTGATACCGGAAGCTGCGCCAGTTCCAAATGCGAACGTAGCACTTGAAGATCTTCCTCAGGACACAGTCCCATCCTGCTTGAGAGCGTGAATGCCAGAACCATACCGATGGACACGGCCTCACCGTGAAGCAGGCTGGCGTCAAAGCCGCAGGCCGCCTCCAGCGCATGGCCGAAGGTATGACCAAGATTGAGCAGCGCGCGGTTGCCCTTCTCGTTTTCGTCTTCCTGCACGACATCTGCCTTGATCCTGCAATTACGCTCGACGAAACGGGTCATGGCATCGCTATCGAGGGCGAGAACTTTTTCGCTGTTTTCCTGAAGCCACTCGAAAAATTCCCTGTCCTTTATCGCGGCATGTTTTACGCCTTCGGCATAACCGGAACGCAACTGGCGCTCCGGAAGGGTTCGCAAAGTGTTTATATCGGCAAATACAGCGGCAGGCTGGTGGATACGGCCCACAAGGTTCTTCCCATGAGGCATGTCAACCGAGGTCTTGCCCCCGATCGAGCTGTCCACCTGAGCCAGAAGTGTCGTTGGCACCTGAACATAAGATACGCCGCGCATGAGAAGCGCCGCCGCCAGGCCGGCGAGATCGCCCACGACCCCGCCGCCAAGGGCGACTACTATCGATTCCCGGTCGGGAAGATGATCGAGCATCCAGCTTAAGGTTTCGCCAAGCTGGTTGTAGTTTTTCGATTGCTCGCCAGGCTTAATGACCCTGTTGAACACCCTGGCCGCCCCTGCACCGGTAAGGGTTCTCTCGAATCTTTCCTCGTAATGGAAGGCGACATTTTCGTCGGTAACGACGAATACAGATCTGCCGGTTACGCCCGCGGACTTGAGCGCAGCGACATCGTCTATCAGGCCGGGGCCGATACACAAATCGTAAGAGCGCTCACCAAGTTCAATTCTGATTGTTGAGGTATTCATACAGTTTCCACTTAACGGCATCCAAAGTTACATGATAATGAACATCGTGGCTATCAACTATTAAATTTGCCTTTTCATAAACAGGATAGCGAAGCTCGGAAAGTTTTTTAAGAATATCTTCCGGATTGCCGCTGTTCAAAAGCGGCCTGGCTGAATTGCCGGCGGTACGCTTGACAAGCACCCCGATTTCAGCCCTGAGCCATATGGAGATGGACTTATCCCAGACTAGAGCGGCGGTCTGCGGATTCATAACCGCCCCGCCTCCGGTGGCAAGCACCAACGGGCCTCCCTCAAGCAGACGGGCTATTGTTTTATGCTCTGCCTCCCTGAAGGCCGCTTCGCCGTAGCGCTCAAATATTTCGGGGATGCTGCAGCCAGCGGCTATTTCGATTTCCCTGTCGGAATCAATGAATTCCAGCCCCAGATCATCGGCCAGCAGGCGCCCTATCCTTGACTTGCCGGCACCCATCAAGCCGATCATTACGACTGGACGATCGAGTCTGCTGGTTATTCCGTTCCTGATGCTTACATCATCTGTTGATTCTTTAATCATTTGATTTTTTTTATTACATTGGATCGGGCAGTTGCAAGAAAAGCTGATATTTACAATTTCCATGCATTTTCCAAATTGAATTTAATTTCGTTGTTAGCTAGTCTGTAGCGGCTCATCTGAATATCCTGGCTTGGTTCTAATCCATGAAAATCGAGAATATAATTATCGCAACCCTACTGGTAATTCTTCTAGGCGGATTTATGTGGTTCGCTTTGACGGATGTGACAGTAAAACAAATTGATGTTAGTGAAGCTGTTTCCAATGATCGTTTTTCCAAAAATGCTTAATCGCCTGGCGGTTTACGGCGCACTGGCGATCACCGGGCTTGCGGCTACGGCCATCCCGGCATTTGCCATGCCTCATTCCGACCGTATGGCCGGGAGCATTCCCGGAGCAGAAAAGCCGGAAAGCGGGCTTTATAATTATGAAGCCGATGAGAGCAGTGAACCTCCGGAAGCAAAAGTAAGGGAAGTCGATTTCCGCAAACTGGAAGCGCTTGGGCTTCTTGGTTCATATAAAGAAGGCGCCATTGGCAAGGACGTATGGCACAGCATGAACCGCAGCGACATTATGGTTGGTCTGATCTATGCCGGGCCGCGGATCAAATCCAGAACCATAACGCGACTGACTATCAATACTCTTTTATCGAAGAGCGACGCAGATCTTATTGTCAATGATATCGAGCCTGAAGCAGGCAACGATATCTTTACCCTGCGGCTGAAGAAGCTTCTGGAGCTGGGGCTTTTTTCAAATGCTCTCGATATGTATGCCTTGCAGCGCAGCGTTCCATATCATCCTGAGCTTGCCGAAGCCGGGGCGCTGGCGATGCTTGGTACCGGGGGGCATTCGCTTGCATGCCTTGAGGGCAAGTCTTTCGAAAAAAGGTTTTCAGATGTCGAATTCTGGCAGGATCTAAACGAGTTTTGCCGCCTCACCATCGAAGATGGCAGCAAGGGCCCGGCAGACATCAAGGCTTTGGCCGACGACAAGATTCTCAGGCAAATCGCCATGAATCCGAATTTTAGAATCACGTACAGCGACTCCTCCCAGTTCCTTGATTTTACGATGTTGGAGGTTACGGCGCTTTTTGCAAGCGGCCGTGTTGACTACAGCAAGGTGGAAGGACTGCGGATTCACGACATACCGGAGCGTGAACTCGGCCTGATGCTACTGGACAAGAATCTTCCTGAGAACATGCAATTTCCTCTTGCGATCGAGGCGGTTCGGCGAGGGATCAGAAGCAACGCCTTCCTCGACACATTCTATAAGGAAAAAGACAAGGAAGGCAGCGGCAAGACTGCTGAGTTCTCAGCAGAAAGCATAAAAAGCTGGAAGGATTTGCCAGCCCTGTACAAATTGACCTCAAAGGCCTCAGGCGGCGGAGAGCAGGCAGCTTTAATCAGGCGGGCGCTTGAAATCACGCCGTCAGGCAAGTGGCCCGCGCTGCTTCCTTTCGCGCAGATGATCAAGGATATGAAGCCTGATACCGGCATGTCGCCAAAGTCGATGACGAAAGCACTAACGGTAATGTTCTACTCCGACATAACTCCGGGCAAGGCGTGGCGGCAGGCCATCACAGAGATGTCCGAATCAAACAATCGCGGCGATGCAGAAGCTGGCACACTGCTCCTCATGGCCTTGGATATTATGGATAATTCAGGAAATTTATACAATTCCTTGGCCGATAATTCAGATAAGCTTAAGGATCATCAAATTTTACTCGTGGAACAAGTCATTAAGGCTCTTGACATAAGTTCTAATAATCGTGTACAAACAGGCATGCCTTATGAAAAAGGCTCAAGGTTGACTTTTGGCAAAGGGTATGTAATGCCTTCAGTTATCCTTGTGGATTACCTCGACCAATCGTATAAAAACAAGTTGTTGGGAGGGGGAATCCTCTTCAGCGCGATTGCTCTAAGAGACACAGAACCAGCAGATTTGTTTCCAGGTCTGGTTCGCCAAATGGTTTCGGGGCTAAACGCTGTGGGGCAGAATATTGCGGCCCGGGGTATCGCCGTTGAAGCGATCCTGGGTTTACTGGATTAATAAAAGGAGAATAAAAAAGATGGCACGTCCCGGTCGTCCGCCAATGGCCAAACCGAAATTGCACCCCCTGGTGGATTCATTTCTTGATATGCTGTCCTCCGAACGCGGAGCAGCTACCAACACGCGTCACGCTTACTGGAGAGACATCGCCGATGTCAGCCTTTACCTGCGCGACAAGCGAAATACCGATGTGGACAAGGCGTCTACAGATGATCTCAAGGCTTATCTCAAGGACTTGAGCGAACGCACTCATATTAAGGGCGAAGGAAGCTCCCAGATAGCAGTCCGCACTGTGGCACGCAGGCTATCGGCTCTCAGGCAGTTTTATCGTTATATGGTTTCAGAGAATATCCGCAAGGACGATCCAACCTCGACAATAGACAGCCCCAAACAAGGGCGCACTTTGCCAAAGACACTGACCGAATCAGAAGTTTCCGCACTGATCGGAACAGCGGCGCATGGCGGCGGCAATGACAGTCTTCGACTCGTTTGCCTGCTGGAAATGCTTTATGCCACGGGATTGCGGGTTTCCGAACTGGTCGGGCTGCCTCTTTCGGCGCTGGGAGAAGACAATCAGTTTCTGATGATCAGGGGCAAAGGCGGGCGCGAGCGTATGGTTCCGCTTTCCGAACCCGCCCAAAAAGCTCTTAAGAGTTATCTTGCCGTACGCGGAAGCTTCTACAATACCGATGAAAAAGGAAGCCGTCAGGCCAAGTGGCTGTTCCCTTCACGTACTTCCGACAGCGGGCATCTGACGCGCCAGCGCTTTGCGCAACTGCTCAAGGATCTGTCGCGCGCAGCCGGAATCGATTCCGACAAGGTCAGTCCGCATATTTTGCGGCACGCTTTTGCCACGCATCTTCTCAGCCGCGGCGCAGATTTGCGCTCAGTGCAGAAAATGCTCGGACACGCCGATATTGCCACTACCCAGATCTATACGCATATCGTCGGCGACAAGCTGAAGAAGACCGTCGAGGAGAGCCATCCGCTTTCCAAGACAGGAACCGACAGAAAATAGTCATTCATATCATCCGTTATGGATAACAGATTTACTTTGGAAAGGGAGGTTTTGTTTGATAACCTCCCTGTCTGTTATGAGTAGAGTAAAATCGTTGCGGAAAAGCATTAAATGAGCCAACTGGATTTCGAAAAGCCTATTCTGGAGCTTGAGGGAAAGATCACCGAACTGCGGAATGTCAGCAGTTCTGGAGATGTGAACATCGCCGAGGAAATCAGCCGCATGCAAGTAAAGGCTGATCGTCTGCTGCGTCAGACTTACAGCAAACTTTCACCTTCCCAAAAAGTTCAGGTGGCAAGGCATCAAAGCCGTCCTCATTTTCTGGATTACGTAAGCAGTCTATTTTCTGATTTTACGCCGCTGGCTGGCGATCGTTTATATGCCGAGGATCCGGCGTTGCTTGGCGGTCTGGCGCGTTTCCAAGGCGTTTCCTGCATCGTTATGGGCCATGAAAAAGGAAACGATACCAGCAGCCGTATCCGACATAATTTCGGCATGGCCAGACCTGAAGGATACCGCAAGGCGCAAAGACTGATGGAGATGGCCGATCATTTTCAGCTTCCCGTTATCGCCCTAGTCGATACCGCAGGCGCCTACCCCGGCGTCGGAGCCGAGGAAAGAGGACAATCGGAAGCGATCGCCAAGTCAATCGAAACCTGCCTGCATGTAGGCACACCATTTATCACCGTAATTATAGGTGAAGGCGGATCAGGCGGGGCAATCGCCATATCTGTGGCCGACCGGATTTATATGCTTGAACATTCGATTTACTCCGTGATCTCGCCGGAAGGATGCGCCTCGATTCTATGGCGCAGCGCGTCGCAAGCAAATGAAGCGGCTACCGCTCTCAAACTTACCGCGCAGGATCTTGAGAAGCTCGGCCTGATCGACGGAATAATCGAGGAGCCTCTGGGCGGCGCACACAGAAGCCGGAATGAAACAATTCAAAGAACGGGAGCAAGGATAGAAACAGCGCTTAAGGAATTGTCGCCGTGGGATCCCGGCCAGATCAAAAGCGAGCGGAAAAAGAAGTTCCTTGCAATGGGAAGAGCATTATAACGCTACGCTTTCGCCTCCTGTGCTATCGCCCCCCATACCTGCCTTTTCCATCGAAAGATAAGAGGATCTTTGCGGTTTGCGAATTCCAGCTGCATTATCCTGGTTTGCCGCAGCGGAGTTACGGGCCAGTCTTGCACGCTCCACCATTTTCTCAAAGCGTCCGTGCCCTGCCCTGGCATGGCCTTCCTCCGTTGCCGCAGAGCGGAAATAAAGCATCAGGAAAACACGGATCGCTGCTGTCAGGGAAGAGTTGCCCCTGCGCATCGAAATAAGGGAACAGATATCATGAATAGAACAGTTTTCTCGCCGGGCTATTTCTTTCAAAGCATTCCACATTTCCAATTCCAGCCTAACCGATGTTCTTTTACCCATGACGGTAATATTTCTACTGAGAAGCGAACTTCTTGTTTCACCTTGCGAGATCCCCGAATCCTGCATTTATATTCCCCTTGCCACTTTGTCGTTTTATATATTCTTATATGTACATGCCCTTATATGAGAATTTTTTACTAAAAGCAACGATTTTGGCAACTCATGGTAGGATACCCCATTGCCCTTAGCAAGCCACAACAATTATTGCGTGTTGATTTAAAGTACTGTATTTGTTGTAAAAAATACGCCAAGCCATAGTATATTAACACATTTCGATGGGCTTTATTATTTTATTATACTAAAAAAAATGCAACCTGGCTTTTGCAAAGGGCGTGCGTCCTAACGTCTTGTATAAGCTATTACTTTTATGATTCTTGCGGCAACATACAATAGTATTACTTTTAATTAAGTAGAAAATCCAACTCATGGGGTACCAAACCAAGCTTGAAAACTTGTTTCGAAAGACATATTGGAAGATATGCCAAAGGTTAAACTTAAAAGAGGATCTGCTGAATTCGACGACAATCCGGATGAGATCCGGACGACTATCCGCCATTGCGAGATGCCGGGCTGCTGCGCCGAGGCCGGATACAAAGCTCCCAAGGACAGAAGCCTTGGCGAGTATTATCACTTTTGTCTGGAACATGTGCAGGAATACAACCGCGCCTGGGATTTTTTCTCAGGGATGTCAAATATAGAGGTCGAGAGTTATATGGCCAACAGCCTGTATGGCGACAGACCGACCTGGAAGTATGGCGTCAATGGCGAGATCCACAGAATTCTTGAAGACAGGGCCTGGCAAAGCTATCACTTCCGCGAAGAAACAAAGCGGATGGACGAAAAGTCCTTTAAAAGTCAAATAGTTCAGAACTCACCTGAACTCAAGGCAATGGAGGTCATGGGGCTGGAACCGCCGTTGACACTCAAGGAAATCAAGGCGAAATACAAGATACTGGTCAAGCAGCATCACCCGGACTTAAACCCGGGCGACCCGGTTGCCGGCGAAACTCTTAAATCGATAAACATGGCCTATACCATTCTGAAGCTGGCATACGACAAATACGAGAAACTGAAAGCCTGAAGAAATGATCGAGAAACAGATCGACGAACTTGATAAAGAACGCGAACCGATGTCGTCATCGTTCGACATTACGCATATCAAGAACAAAAACCGCTACACTTCTATACCGGACGCGAAATTCAATGTGCGGGAGGTATTCGGGCTGGATACCGACTGGGAAGTTCCCGGTTTTAGCGGGGACAACGCCAATGTTCCCGAGATCGACAAGGCCTACCACTTCGACCATGACACTACTCTGGCCATTCTCGCGGGGTTCGCCTTTAACCGCAGGGTGATCATCCAGGGTTATCACGGCACCGGCAAGTCGACCCATATCGAACAGGTGGCGGCACGTCTCAACTGGCCGTGCGTGCGGATAAATCTGGACAGTCATGTGAGCCGGATGGATCTTATCGGCAAGGACATGATCGTCCTCAAGGAAGGCAAGCAGATGACCGAGTTTCGCGAAGGTCTGCTGCCATGGTCGCTCCAGAATCCGGTGGCGCTCGTTTTCGACGAGTACGACGCCGGCAGGCCGGATGTGATGTTCGTCATCCAGAGGGTGTTGGAATCCGAAGGCCGGCTTACCCTTCTCGACCAGAACACGATCATCCGCCCTCACCCGGCCTTCCGGCTGTTCGCCACAGCGAACACCATCGGGCTAGGCGACACCAGCGGCCTTTACCACGGATCGCAGCAGATAAACCAGGCGCAGCTCGACCGCTGGAACATCATGGCCACGCTCAACTATCTGTCGCATGAGGACGAGACCTCTATCATGCTGCGGAAAGTTCCCGCTTTCGATACTCCGGAAGGGAGAACCGATATCGCGCGGATGGTCAGCTTCGCGGATCTGACGAGGCAGGGATTCATCAACGGCGACCTTTCAACGCTGATGTCGCCAAGGACGGTGCTTACCTGGGCGGAGAACACGATAATATTCGCCGACCGGGAACTGGCGTTCCGTCTGACATTCCTGAACAAATGCGACGAGATGGAGAGATCGATAGTCGCCGAATACTACCAGCGCTGCTTTGGAATAGAGCTGCCGGAACATTTTATTAAAACGCAAAGGGCTGTGCCGGGAACATGATTATTCCCTCTGGCGGGAAGCGATCACCCCCACCCTGAACCGTAGCCCTCAGGGAGAAGGCAAACTAGATGGGCAAGGATAGCGGAAGCGATGAATTCAAGACTGCCACGGCATCGGTGTTCAGAGCGCTTTCACGGCTGAGGGATATCGAGGTTGATTACAGCGCTTCGGCCAGGGCCGGGGAGCAACAGACCGGCGAGGACAGGGCCACACTGCCTCTCCCCGCCCCGCGCCTTTCGCCAAACGAGGTCGGAGTTGTCCGGGGGAGTTCGGATATCAAGGCGCTGCGCCTTCGATACCATGACTTCAAACTTCATAAAAAGCTGGCTCCGGAAGACGGCGAAGCGAGAACGGCGCTGGAGGCGATGGAACAGGCCAGATGCGAGGCGCTCGGGGCCAGGCTTATGGCCGGGGTGGAGCGGAACATCTCCGATCTGTATGAAACCAGACTTGAGAGATACGGTTATGATCGGGCAGGAGGCAGGGAGGAAATACCGCTTGCGGAAGCCCTGCATGTGCTGACGTGGCTTTCGCTCGGCGGACGCGAGGCCGGGCCGGGGATGAAGCGGGTCAGAGATCTCTGGCAGCCGTGGGTTTCCGAAAAGCTTGAAGGCGAAAGTCTGGAGGTTCTGTCCGGTTACGCCCACGATCAAAGCGGGTTCGCGCGCATGGCCAAGAAGCTGCTCGGCAGGATGGAACTCAAAGCCGGGGGCGAGGAAGAGAGCGAGGCGCGGGACAAGCAGGACAGCCTCGATCAGGAGACGGCCGGCGATAACGGCGATTCCCAGTCGATGGAAGCCGTGGCCGGAGAGCCGAGCCTTGAGGACGAGAGCGACCAGGCCGAAGCCCCCGCCCCGGATCAGAGCAGCGTTGAGGTCAGCGAGGGCGAGACCGAGGGCGAAGCGCAGGACGGAGCGGTTCCCGGAGCGCCTGATTTCGAGAGGCCGGAAGGTTTTATTCCCGGCCCCGAGGGGCTGTATCATGTATACACCACGAAATTCGACGAGGTGATCAACGCGAACCGGCTCGCGGAGCCGGAGGAGTTACGGGCGCTGCGCCAGACGCTCGATGGCCAACTGGCGCATGTTCAGGGGATCGTCAGCAAGCTCGCCAACAAGCTGCAACGCCGCCTGATGGCGAAGCAGCAGCGTTCATGGCTGTTCGACCTGGAGGAAGGGGTTCTGGACACTTCGAAGCTTTCGCGGGTGATCGCCAATCCCAATGTTTCCCTTACCTACAAGATGGAGGCCGAGACCAGGTTCCGGGATACGGTGGTGACACTGCTTATCGACAATTCCGGATCGATGCGCGGCAGGCCGATCACGATCGCGGCGATATGCACCGATATCCTGGCCAGGACGCTGGAGCGGGCCGGAGTGAAGGTCGAGATTCTCGGCTTTACCACCAGCGAGTGGAAGGGAGGGAAATCGAGGCAGCTCTGGACGGAGAACGGGCGGCCCGCAAGGCCGGGGAGGCTCAACGACCTGCGGCATATCATCTACAAATCCGCGGACGAGCCGTGGAGGAGGACGCGGAAAAATCTCGGTCTGATGCTGAAAGAGGGGATACTCAAAGAGAACATCGACGGCGAGGCGCTCGCCTGGGCGTATAACCGTCTGGCAAGGAGGCAGGAGCAACGCAAGATACTGATGGTAATCTCCGACGGAGCGCCGGTGGACGATTCAACTCTTTCGGTAAATCCTTCCAATATTCTGGAGCGCGATCTTAAAAGCATCATTAAATGGATCGAGACGAAATCGAAAGTGGAGATGACGGCCATCGGTATCGGTCACGACGTCACCCGCTATTACAGCAAGTCGATAACCATCACTGACGCAGAGGCGCTGGCTGAGGCGCTGATCTACCAACTAGAGAGGTTGCTGGATGAGAGCGGGGCAAGATCTCAGCGCAGGCGGTAAAAGTTATTCCGGCTTCTTAACTCTTGCACGGCCTGGCCTATCCGTTCTAGAAATCAGGTCATGAGCAAGCAGATATACAAACCCAAACCCGTTAGCGGTTTTCCCGAGTGGCTTCCTGAAGTGCGGCTGGTCGAGCAGCGCTGGATGGATCATATTCGGGCGATTTTTGAAAGCTACGGCTTTTGTTCGATCGAGACGCCTAGCGTCGAGGAACTTGAAGTCATCAATGCCAAGGGCGGCGATGCCGACAAGGAGATTTATGTAATAGAACGGCTCCATAAGGAAGAGGGAGACAAGGAGGCGAGGCTCGCCCTGCACTTCGACCAGACGGTGCCGCTCGCGCGCTATGTGGCGCAGCACCTCAACGATCTGGTCTTTCCGTTCAAGCGTTACCAGATGCAGAAAGTCTGGCGCGGCGAAAGGCCGCAGGCCGGGCGGTTCCGCGAGTTCTACCAGTGCGATATCGACGTGATCAATATCGACTCTCTGCCCCTGCATTTCGACGCGGAAATGCCCGCGATAATCTGGGAGATTCTAAGTTCTCTTCCGGGGATGGAGGGGGAGAAGATCCAGCTCAGGATCAGTAACAGGAAGATATTGATGGGTTTGCTTGAAGCACTGGGCATTAATGCTGATAAAACCGAGTATATCACCGAGGCGCTCAGGGCCGTTGATAAATACGAGAAACAAGGCGAGGAATTTGTAAGAGATTCCATCGTCAAGCTTTCTCTCCGGCTGCAATACGGCAAAGAACAAGGCGAGCGCATAGCGAATGCGCTTTTAGATCTGGCTAAAATTAAAGTTTCCCATGCAAATGAATTAAAGGAATGCATGAAAACAATCATCAATCGTCATTCCGGCGAAAACCGGAATCCATCTGCAGGCGACGTGGCAGATTCAAAATGGGCCCCGGCTTCCGCCGGGGTGACGGGTTTGTTCGAACAGGGAACAGATGAACTTTCATTCATTCTCAACCAACTCTCGCACCTTCCGGAAGGGGCTGTTGTTGCCGATCTGTCGATTGTTCGGGGGCTGGATTATTACACCGGGACGGTTTACGAGACTGTGTTCGTTGACGATCCGGGGTATGGATCTATCTGTTCGGGGGGGAGGTATGACGATCTGGCCAGCGGCTATATCAACAAGGCTCTGCCCGGCGTCGGGATTTCGATCGGGTTTTCCAGGCTGTTCGACCGGCTGCGCCAGCAGGGCAAATTGCCGGTGAAGGCATGCACGCCAGCAGACATTCTGATGGTGCTTCCGGGCGAGGAACAGCGCGACGAAGCTTCAGAGGCCGCCAGGATTTTGCGGGGCCGCGGCTTTAAGGTCGAGCTGTACCACGCGCCGCAAAAACTGAAGAAACAGATGTCCTATGCCGAGAGAAAGGGGATACCCTATGTGTGGTTCCCGCCTTTCGAAAGCGGGCAGGCGCATGAAGTCAAGAACATGGCGAGCGGGAATCAGACCCGCGCCGAACCGCAGAACTGGAGGCCCGATGGCGAAGAATAGGTTTTTCCCGTTAATCGGCCTGTGCTTGCTTTTGAGCGCACAGAGCGCGCATGCCGAGCCTTTTACCCTTGCGCCGACGGGATGCGATTTTCAGATCACCTTCCCCGAGAAGCCTTACAGAAGCGAAAAATGCGACGAGGTTGGCGCCAGATGTTATGCGGTCAATAATTTTACCAGGGTTTTCGATCTTCATACGACGGTCAATTTCCGGATTACCTGCAACCCTTCGCCCGAGGGAGCGCTGGAGCGTTATAGCGGCGAGACGCTGAAGACCGTACTGAAAGGCATGATCGATAATAATACCATTACCGAATACGACCTTCACTTCAACGAGTCGGAAAAGACCAAACTCGCATCTCTGACCGGGACGGGAAAAGTCGGTTTGACGCCGATGATCTACACGGCTCAGATATGGGTCGGGCCGAATTCCCTGTTTACGATGGAAGGGGAACTGATCGGCAAGGGCAGCACCGAAGCCGACGACCTTTTTGCCGGGATCATTTCCAGCATCAGGACGAAGGAAGCGGAGAAAGACGCCAGCGAGGCCGAGGCGAAGCCTGAGGAATAGAAACAGCTGACAAGCCTTGATGGTCGATTAACCGCCATGAGGGCATCCGGCGGCGCTTCTTATTGCTTCCACCATTGAGTAGAAGCCGCTGCGGCGGTTGGGAGAAAGGTGCTGTTCGAGGCCAAGGGAGCGGAAAGTTTCCGCGATATCCAGATCGCGGACTTCCTCAATCTTCCGGCCATTGAAGGCGATCATCAGAACGGCTATCAGGCCGCGGACGATGTGCGCATCGCTGTCGGCGACAAGGCTGAAGCGTCCTTTTTCAATCCCGGCCACCATCCAGACCTTCGACACGCAGCCGCGAACCTCGCTCGAGTCTGTTTTCAGGGATTCATCCATTGCCGGAAGCTTCCTGCCGAGATCAATCAGGTATCGGTAACGGTCTTCCCAGTTGTCAAACAGCTCAAAATTTTCCTTTAGCTCTTCCAGGCTGATAATATCGGACATTATTCACTGTTCCTTAATATTTAAAGGCTTAGATAGGATATAGATTGCCTTTGGGCAATATGATCTTGCATTATCCTGCATAAGGTCTATTTGCATTTTTTGGCAGGAAGCATAGTATCAGAATTAAGCACTTGCACGTAAGGCCGGTGCTTGGCAGATTGGGGATTGAGAAGAATCAAAGGTAGTTCAAGCGGGAAAAGAGTAGATGACCAGGTCCGGTTCCGGAGAGTCCAAAAACACACTTTATTGTTCCTTTTGCGGAAAAAGCCAGCACGAGGTCAGGAAGCTGATCGCGGGCCCTAACGTATTCATTTGCAATGAATGCGTCGAGCTTTGCATGGATATCATCCGCGAAGAAGATAAAAGCCAGATCGTCAGATCCGGCGACGGCGTACCCACTCCGGGAGAGATCAAGAAAGTCCTTGACGACTATGTAATCGGCCAGGAACGCGCCAAGCGGATTCTATCGGTTGCGGTTCACAATCATTACAAAAGACTTGAAGAATCGGACGCCGGAGACATCGAAATATCAAAGTCGAACATTCTTCTAGTCGGGCCTACCGGATGCGGCAAGACTCTGCTGGCGCAGACGCTGGCCAGGATTCTGGACGTGCCCTTCACCATGGCCGATGCCACGACTCTTACCGAGGCCGGTTATGTGGGCGAAGACGTTGAGAATATCGTGCTGAAGCTGCTTCAGGCTTCCGACTATAACGTCGAGCGCGCGCAGAAAGGTATCGTCTATATCGACGAAATCGACAAGATTTCCCGCAAGTCTGACAATCCCTCGATAACCAGGGACGTGTCCGGCGAAGGCGTGCAGCAGGCTCTACTCAAGCTTATGGAAGGCACCATCGCAAGCGTGCCGCCGCAGGGCGGGCGCAAGCATCCGCAGCAGGAGTTTCTGCAGGTCGATACGACCAATATCCTTTTCATATGCGGCGGAGCTTTTTCAGGAATTGAAAAGATTATCGCAGAACGCGGGCGCGGCACCACCATCGGATTCGGAGCCGACGTACGCTCTCCCGAAGACCGCAGGGCCGGCGAGATCCTGCGCGGACTGGAGCCGGAAGACCTGCTGAAATACGGCCTCATTCCCGAATTTATCGGACGTTTACCCGTGGTCGCAACACTTGACGACCTCGACGAAGAAGCACTGATGTCGATCCTGACCGAACCGAAAAACGCACTGGTCAAGCAGTACAAGCGTCTTTTCGAGATGGAGAACGCCAATCTCGAATTCTCCGAGGCCGCCCTCAAGGCTGTGGCGAAAAAGGCGATCGCGAGAAAGACCGGGGCGCGCGGACTACGGTCAATTCTGGAAGCATTGCTACTCGATACCATGTTCGAGCTTCCCGATATGGACGATGTTGAATCAGTTCGCGTTGAAGAGGATACGGTCAACGAGAGCAAGCGGCCAGTGTTCGTTCTCAGCAGCAAGAAGAAAAAGAAGGACGGCAAGCCGGACAAAGAGATCGAGGCTTCAGCGGCTTCCTAACGATTTAAGGCTTTCACAGGAATTATTCCCGTATTATCATACTTAACGAGTTCGCTAGTGGCCTTTCACTGGTCACTGCATAATTTTGTTTTTCTGCATAACGGAGTCCCGCCCTGCCATGAATGATACTATTCGTCCCGAGACCGGCAAGAAGTACCGCCTGATAACCCGCAGCGACATGGATGGCCTTGTATGCGGCATTCTGCTGAAAGAGCTCGACCTCATCGACGAGGTTATGTTCGCCCATCCCAAGGACATGCAGGACGGCCTTATTGAAGTCGGGCCAAGAGACATCACCACCAATCTTCCTTATGTCAAAGGCGTCTATCTTGCCTTTGACCACCATGCCAGCGAGATCGAACGACTTGACGAGATTCCGCCGGAACATGTGATCGACCCGGACGCTCCGTCTGCGGCTTATGTCGTTTACCGGTATTTCGGCGGAAAAACGGGTTTCCCGAATATTTCCGATGAGATGATAGATGCCGTTAACAAAGCCGATTCGGCCCAGTTTACAAAGGAGGAAATACTCAATCCCGATGGATGGGTACTGCTAAGCTTTATCATGGATGCCCGCACCGGGCTTGGCCGTTTTCGGAATTTCAATATATCAAACTATCAACTTATGATGCAGCTGATTGAATTCTGTCGTACCGAGAAGGACATCAACAAGATTCTCGCGTTGCCAGACGTCAGGGAACGCGTTGATCTATATTACGAGCATCAGCTAAAGTTCCGCGAGCAAATCGAGAGATGCGCAAGCGTACATCAAAATCTGGTGGTTCTGGACTTACGAAAGGAAGACACGATCTGGGCGGGTAACCGCTTCATGGTGTATGCGCTGTTCCCGCATTGTAATATTTCCTGTCACGTAATCTGGGGCAAAAACAAGCAGAACACGGTATTTGCTATCGGCAAATCTATTTTAAACCGAACCAGCGACACCAATGTCGGCAGTCTTTGTCTTGAATATAACGGCGGCGGTCATGAAGCTGCCGGAACCTGCCAGATCGACAACCAGCAGGCGGAAGAGGTTCTGCATGTATTGATCAAGCGGATAACAAAGGATGGATAGGCTTGTAATCAAGCTAATCGAGACCGAAGAAGAATTTATTAAAACCTTGCCTCTTCTTAATGGCCTGAGAGAAGACGAGAGGCAGTATGGTATCGACGTTTGCCCGCTTAAAGAAATAGAAGCCCTTGATAATTACCGCCGGGCGCTAACTTGCGGATACCGTCACATTTACGGAAAGCTTAACGGTGAGGCTGTTGTTATAGCAGGACTTCGAGCCTTGCCTGATCCTTACGACAACAGCATCTTTTATGAGGTCAACAATCTTTTTGTTCATGAGATGCACAGGCGCAAGGGAATTGGAACCGCCGTTATGAACTGGATCCATGATTATTGCCAAAGCATTGGCGCCGCCGGCTTACGCCTGATGATGTACAAAGGAAATGAGAAAGCCAGGGCGTATTATGAGAAACTCGATTACAAATGCCCCTGCGACATGTTTTTAAAAAAGTTTGACAATGAAAATTTCGCCGCTGGATAAAGGGGGCTGTATTGGCGTTATGGCGCCGTCTTCTTTTGTAGAAAAAGAGGATATCCTGAAGGCCGAAGTTAGTGCCGAAGCCGCCGGTTACAGGGTCTTAATTCATCCGCAGACTTTCTCCCGGTATAATCAATCGGCGGGAACAACCGATGAAAAAGCCAGGGCTTTACACGATTTATATCAAAATCCGGAAGTGGACGTAATAATTGCCGCAGGAGGGGGCAACCGGGCGCTTCATCTGCTTGATTATCTGGACTATGATCTGATTGCCGCGAACCCCAAATACCTCGCGGGTTTCAGCGATGTCACCGCGCTGCTCAACGCCATATATGCGAGATGCGGGCTGCCGGGAATTCACGGGCCAGTCTTCAAGAAGATACCCTCCTGCCGCCAAAGCGGCGAGTTTTTCGACCTGCTTGGCGGCAATGCGGTCTCGATGCCGCTCGATAATGCCATGGCGCTTAGAAGCGGAGAAGCCGAAGGAGTGTTGATCGGTGGAAATCTCAGTGTTTTCCAGTATCTGCCCGGAACCGACTACATGCCGGAAAGCGAGGGCGCTATCCTTTTTCTTGAAGACTGGAACGAGGAAGCGAGCCATATCGACAGAATGTTTTTATATTTGCGCCGCTGCGGAGTTCTTGAAAAAGTCTCGGCACTTGTGCTTGGAGACTTTTCCCTTAAAGACACAGGCAGACCCTTTGGTTTCACGCTGGAAGATATTGTTCTGGAGCATACGAGAGGACTCGATATCCCGGTTTTAATGAATGCGCCTTTCGGTCACGGTTCCGATCTCTGGCCGCTGCCTGTCGGAGAGCGTGCGAGGGTTACTGTTTCAACCGGCAGCAAAGCCTTGATACTCTCAGGGATTGGCTAAATACTCTCAGGGATTGGCTGAAAAAAGCGATAGGCTTGCCGGTATTCAGTTCAGGTTAATAATTCGTTCACTATTTTGACGTAGCTTGAGAGTGCGGGATCAGGTTTTTATCCTGCACAGAGGGGAAATGGCGGTTAGTCTTGAGCTTACAGATTTTGGCGGCGGCAGCTTTATAGCCGAGGGCATCAGCTATGTCTATAGCTACAGTGCCAACGGCGGAAACGTTCTTATGAGCACGAAGGACGGAGCCTTCAGCCTTGATCTCAAACCACCCTACTCTTCGCCTGAATCGGCTATAGATTTCGTCAAGTCGCTGGAGAAGGCATCGCAGATCAAGGCATTGCAGATGAGTGAAAACAAAACTCTCGATTCCATGGATCTGGTTCGCAACGGGGACGTCGCCGAACGAGATATAGAAGTTCTGATGAGGGAAACAGCCTCGATCGCGGAGATGTCTCAGCTTGTCGAGAATGACGATATGATTCGTTTTGCAGAGAAGCTCTGCGAGTATACGCCGCTGCGCGGCATAGATATCAGCCGCTGCGGCGAGCATAACGAAAGATGGCAACTTAACTGCTCTACCCTGCTTGGCAATGAGATAGAGGTCGAGGCGTTTTCAGGAACGCAATTGCTGGCAAAGACAAGCCAGGTGCTGGAAGAGCTCCAGCAGCTGACAAAAGCTTTCATGAATGTAATGAAACCGCCATTAATCACCAGTCCTGCCGAAAAGATAATCATGACCTCAAGGGTTCTGGATCCAAGGGAGCCCGAGATGAGCTATGCACCATCGCCCTCCGCATATGCTTTGCCGGAAAGCGGAAGAAAAATTATGCCTTTTCAGCCTGTCCGCCCTGGCGGCTGAAAACATTTCAGCTAACCATTGCTTTAATTCCCGAAAGAAGGCAATTTGCTGATAAGAGGTAGCGACGAGTTCGTATATGGCGGCAGAAACGGATTTTAACGAGGCAGAGGAATTCCCGAGGGAAAACGAACTGCTTGATTTTATGAGGGTCAATTACAGCCGCTATTGCGCAGAGCGGCGGAAGAACCCTTTTTACAGCTCGGTTCTCAGGCTGGCGCTGTCTGTCGGCAATCGTCTGCACAATGGCGATACTTCGCTTGATGAAATTTCCGAAACCATAGAGATCCTTACTCGTGACGGGCTTGTCAAACGGGCGGTTAATCTCTCCGAGTATCTCGGCACCTGCGACAGGAAGGAAAACAGCAGCAGTCTTGAGAATCTGGTTTCAAAGTTACTGCGTCCCGATGGAAAAAAAGCGGATTTCGAGAATTTCAGGGAAGCGGTTGAGAAAGTTTATTACGGCTTTGTGTTTACCGCCCACCCGACCTTCACAATGACCCGTGAACTGTCAAGGGCTCTTGCCTGCTATGCGGCGACACGCGGGGGTGCGGATGCCGGCTGCCACACCGAAAAGGTTATGTACAGCAAGGCAAAAATACCTTTTACCCCCCCTACCCTTAACGAAGAAGCCGAGTTTTCTCAGGAAGCTATCGACAATCTTCATGTCAGCCTTTTGCGTCTTTATGAGATTATCTTTTCATTGGCGCAAAAAGAATATCCGGACAGGTGGATGGAGCTTAGACCGCGGATGTGCTCAATCGCGACGTGGGTTGGCTTCGACCTCGACGGACGCAACGACATCAACTGGACGGCGACCATGGCCGCGCGGCTTGATCTCCAGATCAGGCAGATTGAAAGCTACCGAGAGCAGATATGCGGGCTTCTGGAGAGCGACGAGGCTTTGGCCGAGACTTTAAAGCCCGCGCTAAATCTGATTTGCCGGGCGCTTATTCCTCTGAAGGAACACAAGGGTTTCTTTGAAAACTACAATGCTGCCAAAGATCCGGGGCATAAGGAACTGCAAAGGGCGTCGCGGGATCTGATCGCTTCCGGGACAGTGCGGATGCTAACTCCGAGGCCACTGGAGGATATTGTCGGCAAGGCGCTGCATGCTTCGGACAATGACGCGTCCCGCCTTAAGCTGCTGCTGCTGCTTTGCCAGCTCAGGAACCACGGGCTGAGCCGGTGCGAGGTTCATTTCAGGATAAACGCCGCGCAGGTACACAACGCTATCCGCAAGCATGTCGAGCTTACCACCCATCCCGCCGATCCCCGTTTCCGGCAGACCTATATGGAGAGGCTGCTGGCGATTTACCGCAAGGCGAAGACATGGAACATCCATTTCGGGGACATACTCGAAGAGGAAGCCTCGGCGCTCAGGCTGTTCATGCTAATACAGCAGGTGGTCAAGCATGTCGACAATTACATGCCCGTGCGCTTTCTGATCGCCGAAAGTGAAAGTTCGTTCACGGTTATGGCATGTCTTTACTTCGCCAAGAGGTTCGGGCTTTCGGAAAAGGTGGATATATGCCCGCTGTTCGAGACGGAGAGGGCTTTGATGCGCGGCAGCAGGATCGTCGATCACCTGCTGGAAGTCCCGGAGTTCCGGGAATATGTCCGCCTTCGCGGGAGGCTTTGCATCCAGACGGGTTTTTCGGACGCCGGGCGCTATATCGGCCAGACGCCGGCGGCGGGGTCGATCGAGCGGCTAAAAGAGAGGCTTGTCCGGCTTTTCGAAGGCTACGGGATGAAGGATACCGACCTGCTTTTATTCGACACTCACGGCGAGTCGACAGGGCGCGGGGGGCATCCGGAGAACATGCATATGCGCATGGAATATATCGCCCCGGTGCATTTTCTGAAGTGTCTCAAGGAGAAAGGGATTTCCTATATACAGGAAAGCAGTTTCCAGGGGGGGGACGGCTATCTGTATTTCATGTCGGCGGAAACCTCTTATGCCGCTCTGACCCGCATACTGGAATACTGGCTTACCGAAAGGCCGGACGAGAGCGACCATTACTACGAAGACCGCGCGGGGACTACCGAGTTTCTGACTATCGTCAAGGAGTTTCAGGACGAACTGATGCAAAGTCCGGATTACGGAGCACTGATATCCGCTTTCGGTACCAGCATGATGCGGCCGAGCGGGAGTCGGGCGGCGAGGCGACAATACGACTACAGAAAAGCTGAGGCCAAGGAGCTGTACGCCAGAGAATACCGCGCAATTCCGCATAACGCCGTTCTTGCCCAGATGGGGGTTCTGGTCAACAGCTTTTCCGGGCTGGGTACCGCGATCAAGGCGGATCCGACGTTTTACAGCGACATGCTGGAAAGATCAGAACGTTTTCGTATTATGATGCGTCTGGTATTGCGGGCGGTAAACAAGTCCCATCCCGATGCAATGAAAGCTTATATCGACACGCTGGATCCAATGCTCTGGCTTATGCGCGAGGCGCGCAGCAGTGACAAGGCCAGGGCGCAGAAGTATTCAGCGGTTGCCGAGGTTCTGGAGGGCTTCAGCAACTTTACCGATCTCAACAGGGTTTTCCGGAAAATCTATGCCGACTACACGGCTTTCTGCCAGTACGATAACAATATCGCGATCGGCCAGGGCGAGGAAGAGATCGAGCTTGCATGCCTTAACGCGTTGCGGATCGCGCTGATACAGCAGATATTCATGCTGGCCATGGAAATCCCCAATTACTCGCCGCAACACGATATTCCCCGGGAGCAGTTGCTGCATCTTATCTTCAGACTGGAGATTCCGCTTGCCGACCGGGAGCTCAGGGAAATCTTCCCGGTCAACCCGGACGACGGCAACAACGCGGAGTACGGCGAGCACAGCGACTACAGTCAGGAAGAGAAAGAGATTTATGCCGAAGAACAGGAGAGGATTTTCGATCCGCTGCTAAGACTTTACGAACTTGTTCAGGATGTCTCCGCAGCGGTCAATCATCATATCGGCTTTTCGGGATAGTTTCTGAAGCAATGAACTTTTAGGAGAATTATTATGAGCGAAATTGAAAAAAGAGGTATCATTAAAACAATCGAAGTGACAAGAGAAGGATATTCTCTGGTTCGTGTCGTATTTAATGGAGAAAGCAGTCCGAAAGAAATCACTGTCAATCACAGAGCGGCATACTGCTTTGCCGAACCTGCTTCCAGGGGTATCGACGATCTTAAAAAAGTTCGGGATACTGGGGCAATCTTTCACTTTGACAGTGAGGGAGAGGTCACGCGGATGAGGCTGGCAACAGATCCGTGTTTTCAACCCTGAGCATCAGGCAGGCTCAGGCTCAAAAGAAAAATTGCTTTAATTTCAAGCGGCAAGTTTAACTTATTAAAATAGAAGTTGATTTTTTACAATTTCTTAAGTATATTACTTGCTACAGCGTGATCTGATGGCTTAATAGTGCGGGCACTTTATTGCTCCCGAATACAGGAAGAAACGGGAGATATCGAATTTGTATGCCGTATCTTAGTCACGATCTCAACGAAAATACGTATTCTTTTCCTCAACTAACAGAATAGAGAGTTGAATATGGCAGATAATGACAATTTTGATTTCGCCGCCGGAGACTATGTAGTTTACCCCGCCCATGGAGTTGGCAAGGTAGAAGGGGTTGAGACCCAGGTTATCGGCGGAATCACCGTAAGCCTGTACACAATCAGTTTCGAGAAAGAGCGCATGCGCCTGAAGGTGCCGGTAATGAAGGCCAAGGCAGCCGGTTTGCGCAAGCTCAGCTCCGCCGAGCGCCTGAAAGACGCTCTTCAGACTTTGCAGGGGCGCGCCAGAGTTCGCCGCACAATGTGGAGCCGCCGCGCACAGGAATACGAAACCAAGATCAATTCCGGCGATCCGGTATCCATTGCCGAAGTATTACGCGATCTGAAGCGCAGCAACGACGACGCCGAGCAGTCCTACAGCGAACGCCAGATCTATCAATCGGCTCTGGAGAGACTTGCCAGGGAAGTCGCAGCGGTGAAAAAGATTACCGAAGTCCAGGCGGCAGAACAGCTTGAGGAAATGCTGGGCAAGGCAGCCTGAAAATTCTCCTTTATAAAATTCAAAACCAGGCGGGTGATTACTTACACCCGCCTGATTTTTTAGTATAATCAATATGATTTTAAATTGTTCCGTAAAACCCCACCCCGAAGTTCCTGCCAGCCTATGTCAAACGAGGCGACCGACGTAAAGAAGAGAACCGGCCAATGTTTCGCCCTGCTCGGTAATCCGCGCAGAATCTGGGCTATCTCTGCTATTCATGGCAATGTCGAGAGGCTGGTGGGGGTTCACGACAGGATTATGGATGATATAAGGCCGGGCGACAGGATAGTCTATCTTGGCAATTACACGGGGTACGGCCCCTCTCCGGTCAAGACCATCGAAGAATTGCTCACTTTTCGCAGAATGGCGCTATCGATTCCGGGGATGCTCTGCAAAGATATAGTTTACTTGCGGGGAGCTCAGGAAGAAATGTGGCAGAAGCTGGCGCAGTTGCAGTTCTCCCCGGATCCGACATCGATTCTGCTTTGGATGCTGGGACGCGGGCTTGCCCCTACTTTGAATGATTACGGCATCAGCCAGCATGACGGGATAGTGGCGGCACGCGAAGGCGTGATGTCACTGACCAAATGGACAGGAGAGATCCGCAGGGCGATAAGGCGGCAACCCGGTCATGAAATCTTTTATTCGCATTTACGAAGAGCGGCGTTTACCTCAACCGACCTGGAATTTCCGCTTCTCTTCGTTCATACGGGAATCGACCCTCGCAAACCGCTCAACGATCAGGGAGACAATTTCTGGTGGGCTGGAAAAAACTTTCATGGGATTACCGAACCATACACCCCATACAAACGTATTATCAGAGGGTTCGATCCAAGTCATAGCGGCGTATTCATCAATTGCGTAACCGCCACAATCGACGGCGGCTGCGGGTTTGGCGGAAGTCTGGTGGCCGCCTGTTTTTCTCCGGAAGGTGAAGTCGAGAACTTGATCGAAGCCTGATAAGCACTACATAATTGGATTGCCTGATCCCGAGGGGGAACTTTATTGCCTGGTCGCCAGTATGTCAGGTAATCAAGAATCTTTTTGCATTCCTGATATAAGTGGACTAAAATGGTATTGTTTAGAAATGATGGGAGGGCAACATGAGCCATATTGACGACCCTTTTACGCAAAAAGCCAATCTGAGCTATATCCGCAATTCGATGAGCGAGCCAATTCTCGAACGGAACCATGAGCTGGAACTGGCCACCCGCTGGCGTGAAAAGAACGATGAACGGGCCCTGCATGAACTGGTTCGTTCATATACACGTCTTGTAGTCGCCATGGCTTCGAGGTTTCGGAATTACGGACTGCCGATGGGAGATTTGATTCAGGAAGGCAATGTGGGCCTTATGCAGGCCGCCAACCGATTCGAACCTGAGCGCGAAATACGTTTTTCGACCTATGCGTCCTGGTGGATCAGGTCGTCGATTCAGGATTATATCCTGCGCAACTGGTCGATTGTGCGCACCGGAACCACGGCGGCGCAAAAATCGCTTTTCTTCAATCTGCGGCGCCTGCGCGCGAAAATCGAAGGGCGAATGGAAATCGACAGTCTCAATCAGGAAGGACGCAGGAAGATCGCCGAAGAGCTTAACGTCTCGATGCGCAATGTCGAGGAAATGGAAATGCGTATGGCTGCGAACGACCAGTCCCTAAACGCTCCGATCAAGGATGACGGCGAGGACGAATGGCAGAACTTTCTGGCCGACGAGCGCCCCGATCCCGAGGATATTGCAATTGCCCTGAAGGATTCGCGCACCCGTTCCGCGTGGCTGGAGCAGGCTTTGAGCGAGCTTAGCGACCGCGAAAGGACTATCATACGCGAGCGCCATCTTGGGTACGATACCGTTACTCTGGAAGAGCTTGGCAAGCAGCTTGGAGTCAGCAAGGAACGTGTCCGCCAGCTGGAATCCCGGGCCATGGACAAGCTGAAAGTATCGATTGCCAGCAAGGTTGGAGCCGGAGGGACATCGGATTTGTTTATTGAGAACTGATGATCCATACCGTGCGGTCATCCGGAATATAAGGTGTGCGGCAACAACGCCGCACTCATCATCGGATCCCCGCAGATGAACATGCCTGACGGAGTGTCGCGGGGATGGAAGGAAGTTTCCCGTGTATCGCCCTTCCTGTTTTAGGAAGGGCGATATGTTTACATCTCTTTTATTTCAATCAGTTACTATTTTATATAATTGGCCGGGAATGAGAGTCTCGCCCGGGGCTATTGCGTTGAGGACGCGGAATCTTTCTTCCTTCAGATTATCAAAAGCCATGCGTCTTGCCATGCTTTGTACCGTGTCCCCTGCCCCGGCCGTGACAATACGGATACGGTAGGGCTTGATGTCGCGCTTTTCCTCGGCGGTCATTCTGCGGAAACTGTAGGTGGTGCGCTTGAGATCCTCGACAAACTTTGCATCGGCTTCGCGCGGGATTGCCATCTGGAAGCGGAAGAAGCGGTTTGGCTCCCATTGGATGGCTATTACCCGCAATGACATCGTGCGTCCGTTGACCTGCGCGTTGAAAGCGGCGGTGGCGGCATCAAGGCCATTTATCATGACGCTTTCCGCTTTGGTGATATCCTCGCCGCCAAGCCATACCTGTTTAAGATAGGCCATCGGCTCCATCGCCGTGGAAGTCTGCGCCGCGTCGAACAGGATAAGAGAGCCGTCCGGGCCGATGGCGACAACGTCTTCTGGCTGGTTGACAAGGCGGAAGCCTTTCGGAACGCTGAAAGTGAAGCCCAGTTCCGGATGATAGAAGTTCTGGTCGCGCGTGAAACCGTGTCTTTCGCTGTCGCCGTAGACCATGCCGTCGATGGTCTTCAGGTAGGTTTCGCGGTTGACCATATCCTTGCCGGCCGGGAATTGCGCCGCCTGGGCGCTGACTTCGGTTATCCTGTCACCTGTGCGGGGATGGGTCGAGAAGTAGTTGAAGGGCATCGGCATACCGGCGCCGGTCAATCGTGATTCGAAAGCCGTATACTGATCGAGATTGGACAGAAAACCGGCCATTGCCTGAGGAGCGTAGCCGGTTCGTTGCAAGTAACGAAGGCCAAGGGAGTCGGCCTGATGCTCCTGTCCTCTTGAATAGGATTTTATATAAAGGTCTCCGCCGATTCCTGCGGCCTGCACCAGAGTGTTGCTGTCGGTGGCGGCGGCAAGAACCGTGGCCCCGAGCGAGGTAAGCACGCCGCGTGAATAACGTTCTGCGGAATGGCGGGCGGTGATATGGCCTATTTCGTGAGCGATCACGGCCGCAAGCTCGGCCTCGGAATTCGCCTGTTGCAGCAGGCCGCGGGAGATGTAGACGTAACCTCCGGGCAGCGCAAAGGCGTTCACCATCGGGGTGTCAAGGACGGTAAAGCGGTAGTCGATATCAGGTCTCTCGGTATTTTGGGCCACATGCTCGCCGATACGATTGACGTAATTGATGATATCGGGATCCCGGTACTCGCCGAAAAGCTTCAGTATCTTGGCGTGCTCCTGCGAGCCTATCGCCAGTTCCTGATCCGGGGACATGAAGGCAGTAAACTGTTTTTCGCCAGTGGCCTGATTAAGAGTACAGGCAGAAAGGGCGATGATTGCCGCGCCCAGAAATATCTTGCCAATCCTTTGCATGTTGCCCTCTTATTGTTGCGATGAGATATGCATTATTAATACTTTTGCTGGCGCTATCCAGTTTTTTTCCGGGAAGTCCCGCCTGTGCCGATCCCGCGGGGTCTTCAGAGCCTTCCGGGCCTTCCGGGGATTTTGCGGAGTTGCGGGCCGCCGGAACCGGGAAAATCCGTTCTATCGTAGATCCATATACCCTGATTCTCGCGGACGGCAAGACCGTGCGGCTTAGCGGGATCGACCTGCCCGACCACGATCCTTTCGAGCCGGGAGAGATGGCGGCAAGAGCCTTGCAGGTCTTGAGGGATAAATTCGAAGGCAAGAGCGTGACCCTGTACCAGACCAAAGACGCGAAAACTGGACGGATCAACAGGATGGGGCACGAGCTTGCGCATATCGAGCTTATTGATGGAAAGCTGTGGGCGCAGGGGTTGCTTCTTGCGGAAGGGCTGGCGCGGGTCAGGACTTCGGCGAGGAATCCGGAAATGGCGGGGCAGATGCTCGCTCTCGAACAGGAGGCCAGAGCTGGCGAGGCCGGAATCTGGGGACTTACCGGCTTTCCGGTTCTGGAGGCCGGAACTGCCGGAGATCATGCGGGAGGCTTCCAAATCGTCGAGGGGAAGGTTCGCAGCGTGGCTATCGTCCGCAACACGATTTACCTCAATTTCGGGCAAGACTGGCGGAGCGATTTCACCATCGGAATTCCCGCCGCCGGCCGCCGGGCCTTTACCAAAGCGGGAATAGATCCCTTGCAGTGGGCGGGAACTGACATACGGGGGCGTGGTTGGTTGCGATCCTGGAACGGGGCCTATATGGAAGTCGACCATCCGCAGGCCATAGAATTCGTTGAATCGAGTAAACTCTCCCCTTGATAACTGGCGGCTTTAAGGTTTAATTGGAGCGGTATTTTGGTGGGGACAAAGGTAAGGAGGAAGCCCGGATGAAATATAAATCTATCAAGGATATGGATCTTAAAGGCAAACGAGTTCTGCTGCGCGCTGATCTGAACGTACCGGCCCAGGATGGCCGGGTAACCGATACGACGCGCATCGATCGTCTGAAAGACACCATCGACCATCTGGCGAAAAGCGGGGCGAGGACACTGGTTCTCTCGCATTTCGGGAGGCCGAAGGGCGAGCGCAATTCTGAATATTCCCTGTCCTTCCTTACTCCCGTTCTTGAAAAGCAGTGGGGGCGCAAAGTCAAGTTTGCCGACGACTGCATCGGCGAGGCGGCGAAAAAACTTGCGGGCGAACTTAAGGACGGCGAGATCGGCCTGCTTGAAAACGTGCGTTTCCACAAGGGCGAAGAGAAGAACGACCCTGAATTCATCAGGCAGCTGGCCGAGAACGGCGATGTTTTTGTAAACGACGCTTTTTCTGCTGCGCACCGCGCCCATGCCTCGACAGAAGGTATCGCGCATCTCATGCCGACAGCCGCCGGATTCCTGATGCAGGCGGAAATCGATGCTCTGACCAGGGCGCTGGAAGCACCTGAAAAGCCGGTAGCAGCGGTTATCGGCGGAGCAAAGATTTCAACCAAGCTTGACGTTCTGAACAATATTTCAAAGAAGGTCGATTACATGATTCTCGGCGGGGGCATGGCAAACACCTTTATGTACGCCAAAGGCATCGAAGTCGGCAAATCCCTGTGCGAAAGGGATATGGCCGATGAGGCGCGCAGGATCATGGAAACCGCTGAAAAAGCCGGATGCATGATCGTCCTCCCATCCGACCGGGTCATCGTCAGCGAACTGAAGGAAGGCGCAAGCTTCGAGATCGGCACAAGCGAGGCGATGCCCGCGGACAAGGAAGCCATTGATATCGGGCCGAAAGCGATTGCTGAAATTTGCGATGTTCTTTCAAAATGCAAAACCGTTCTGTGGAATGGGCCGATGGGCGTTTTTGAAATCAAGCCTTTCGACAAGGGCACCAACGAAGTCGCACGGAAAGTGGCGGAACTGACCAGGGCAGGAAAGATCATGAGCGTGGCAGGCGGAGGCGACACTGTTTCCGCGCTGGAAAACGCGGGAGTGGCTGATGGCTTCAGCTATATCTCGACTGCCGGCGGCGCTTTTCTGGAATGGATGGAAGGCAAGGTTCTGCCCGGCGTTGCCGCACTATCGGCTGGAAAGTAGCAATAGTTTAGATTATTTCCCTCTCCCGGCGGGAGAGGGATTCAGGAACGGGAGTTTTCCAGCAGGCGGAGCGCGGCTTCCTTGACAGTTCGCTCGTAGCAGGCAAGAGCCTGGGCGATATCCTGCTTGTTTGCTATACGGCTTGCCTTGCGCATACGCTGTGTCAGGAAATAGATAGTCAGGAAATCGGCCTTCTCGATGCCAAGCGCCTTGCAGGCGATTGCAAATCCCTGACCGTAACGGTGCGAGAGCGTTTCGATTACCATCTCCGGCGGGATTCGCGCATATATAGAGAACTGGGCGACGAACATTCTGATATCGCCACGGCGCAGCACGTCGATCATCTCGGATATTACAAGATTTCCCCGTTCTTTCGACATTTGCGCAATCATCATCATTTGCGAATCCGGAAGGTATATCGACTTGTCGGCAGTTGTCAGATCGCTGACGGCCTTGTCCAGAGCCGAGCCAATCTCATTTTCATCGATCTCATAGCGCCCGGTGATATATTCTTTCAATTCTTCGCCGACTAAGCGATAGAGCCTTAGCGCTATTTCCTTTGGCACCTCTTCCCTGTGGAGCAAAGGACTTGCCAGACCCTCGTTTTCCATGGCCATGCGAGCGATGATCCGGAGAGATGTGTCGGTGAGAATTATGTTATTATTCTCGGTGAGGTTTTTTATCGTAAGCGGCTCTTCGGTATCGGCCAGCAGGTCGATTATCTGATCGGAAAGACTCTTCCGCAAAGCAATGGAGCGCCAGTATTCCGGGCCCTGCGATTTTATTATGTATATAAGATCGAGATCGTTAAGAACCGGACTGTTCCTCAGAATATTGTCAGCAACCGAGATTTCGTCGTTGGCAAGATGCAAAATCAGCCTTAATGGCACATTGCCGCTTTCGGCCAGCCTTTCGGCAAGCGCCTGACGCAAGTCGCGCTCAGCCTGCTGCATCAGGCCTATTAACACTTCTGTTACAAGCTCGGCCTCCCTTGCCGTCAGGTCGGCCCGGAACATGTCCATGACGATATTTGAAAGCTCTGCGCGTGCCGGAGCCCGCTTGTCCTTTGCCAGTGCATATACGCGGTGCGTATCATACAGTCGCACGAGCAGTGGCGCCATTCGTCTGGTTTCTTTATCGATTATGTTTTTTAGCATTTCCGCTACTGCCCCCAGTCAGTAAATCTTTGTTCTAGCGGCGGAAATTGTTTTACCCGCAAACCCTTACCACCTCTTATACATATAAAGTTTTTATAATAAGTTAATTTGTCGGAATTTTTATTTAGAATTTGTGACGGAAGTTGTAGAAGGAAGAGTATTTTATTAACATCTGACTGATATACTGTATAATTATTGTGTGCAGATAACCGCAGGGTTTTAAAATGGTAGGACCAGTAGGTGGATTCCAACAAGTTCCGCTCTCGACGGTGACCCAGCCAGCAGCAAGCGATCCCAATCAGGTACGCGAGCGCGAACGGGAACCTGAAGAAAACAAAGTCCAACGTCAGAAAGAAGCTCCAGAGGCCAGTTCGCAGAGAACCGAGAAGAGCCGCGAAAGACAGGAACCGAAGGAAACACGCGCTGCCCAGCGCAGGGAAGAATCCGCAAAGGATTCTCCCAAAGCCAAACGCGGCAGCCACGTTGATATAACGGTTTAGTTTACGGCAGACAGACTGTTGATTGCCCTTCCCTCTCCCAAAGGGAGAGGGGTTTTGCAGCTTCTTCGCGTGTTTCAAGGCCAAATAAAAGACGCGTGAATCCCTTAAGCCCGCAGGTAGTCCACGATTTAAAGGAACGCCACTTCGTTGAAGCTTCGCAGTTTGCGGCTGTGGAGGCGTTCGATGCCGGTGTCGCGCAGCAATGCCATGGCGAGCAGGCCTATCTGCAAATGCTGCTCCACCCTTTCACGATAGAATGCCTCGGCCATTCCGGGCAGTTTCAGCTGGCCGTGTAGTGGCTTGTCCGAGATGCAGAGCAGAGTACCGTAGGGAACCCTGAACCTGAAGCCGTTGGCGGCGATTGTGCCGGATTCCATATCGAGGGCTATCGCCCTGCTCTGGCTGAAGAGCTGCATTTGATGAACAGAGGGGCGAAGTTCCCAGTTGCGATCGTCAATGGTGGCGACGGTGCCGGTGCGCATGACACGCTTCAATTCGTAACCCTGAAGGCCTGTGACCATGGATACGGCCTTTTCCAGCGCCACCTGGATCTCGGAAAGCGCGGGGATGGGGATGCTGGGGTGAAGATCGTGATACATGACGTTGTCTCGCCGCAGATAACCGTGGGCGAGCACATAGTCCCCCAGTTCCTGCGAGTTTCGAAGCCCGGCGCAGTGGCCCAGCATCAGCCATGCATGAGGCCGGAGAACGGCGGCATGGTCGGTGATGGTCTTGGCGTTGGACGGGCCGACGCCGATATTTATCATTGTTATGCCGCTGCCGTCGGCGCGCTTCAGATGGTAGGCAGGCATCTGCGGCTGGCGAAGGATCATGCTGCCTTCCTCGTCGGAACCGCCGTCCGGGGCATTGCGGTTTACCGTGATCCTGTTGCCCGGTTCGACGAAAGCCGTGTACTCGCTTCTTTCGGCTTTCAGGCTGGCGATATCGGTCGGTGACATGATATCGCGGCAGATTTTGATAAATTCGTCGATATAAAACTGATAGTTGGTGAATATTATGAAATTCTGGAAATGCTCGGCGCTGCTGCCGCAATAGTGGCGCAGGCGCATTATGCTAAGGTCGATGCGAGGAGCGTTGAAAAGCGCCAGCGGCGCGGGAGATCCCGCCTCGACCGTGTAGGTGGCGTTGGCTATACGGTCGTCCATGAGATCGAGAACGGGGACGTCGAACACTTCCGGCAGGCGGCTTACCTGCTCACCGTCCAGCTCCTTTTCGATGCAGCCGTCCTCGCCCAGCGCGAAATGGATCGGGACGGGCGTGTCGCTTACACCTATCTCCACCGGAACGCCATGGCTCTGCATCAGAAGACTCATTTGCTCTTTGAGGTAATGCTCGAATATACGGGGCTGGGTAACCGTGGTCATGTAGGTTCCGGGCCTCGGGACGAAGCCGAAGGAAAGGCGCATGTCGGTGCGACGGGCGTTGCTGGTGCGGATCTTGATATAGGGATAATACGAGCTTACGCGCCTGTCCCTTATTTCACCGTTAGCGAATTCGATGAACCTGTCGCGCAGGTATTGGATATTGTGGTCGTATATCTCGCATATCGCATCGAATGCCTGATCCGGGTCTTTGTATTGATGCGATCTGAATTTGGCAAAGATTTCATTCATAGATCAATAATCCCCCATTTGCAGGGTTTAGGCAACATTGTGCCATGCTTTGCCCGATGTCGATGCTAAAGGATGAAGCCGCCGCTCTGCATATGCCACAAGCGGGAGTAAAGGCCGCCTTTCAGCAGCAGTTCAAGGTGACTGCCGTCTTCAATGATGCGCCCTTCATCCATAACTACCAGACGATCCAGATGCGCGATTGTGGACAGCCTGTGGGCTATGGCGACAACGGTTCTGCCTCGCATAAGTTCGCCGAGACTTTCCTGAATCAGCTTTTCGCTTTCGCTGTCGAGGGCGCTGGTCGCCTCGTCCAGTATCAGGATCGGAGCGTTTTTGAGAATTGCCCTTGCGATAGCTATCCGCTGGCGCTGACCGCCGGAGAGTCTTACTCCTCTCTCCCCGACTTTGGCGTCATAGCCCCTGTTACCTTCATTATCTTCCAATCCAACAATGAATTCATGGGCGTGAGCGTGCTTCGCGGCACTGATTACCTCATCTTTCGTGGCGCCCAGACGACCATACCGGATGTTCTCGTATATCGAACGGTGAAGAAGGTCGCTGTTCTGGGGAATGATAGCAATATTTTCCCTGAGAGATTCCTGCCTGACCATTGCGATATTCTGGTTATCGATGAGAATTTCACCCTGCTGTATATCGTAAAGACGAAGCAGGATCTGCACGAAAGAGCTTTTACCAGCGCCGCTCGGCCCTACGAGGCCGACCTTCTGTCCAGCGGGGATGTCGATGTCAAGGCCTTCGAATACGTGCTGGTTGCCATAAGAGAACCGAACCTGCCTGAATGAAATCATGCCGGTTACAACTTCAAGGCCGGGAGCGCCGGGGAGGTCGGTTACTTCGTGCGAGGCGGTGATCGTGGACATGCCTTCATGCACTTCGCCGATCTTTTCAAAGAATACCACCGCCATCTCGGAAACCCACCAGGTAGAACTTGTCAGGCTTATCGCAACCGGCATAACCATTGCGGCATCGCCCGGAGTTATCTCGCCATTGCGCCAAAGAAGTATTGTAAGAAAAAGCAACCCGGCCCAAAGGAAGAAGCTGAGGAAATTGAGGCCCATATAAAGGTAAAAGAATTTATGGTAAAGCCTTTCGAAGCCGCGGGTGCTGCCTTTCAGGGAATCGACAAGATAGCTGTCTTCAAATTTGGCGCGAGCGAAAAGCTTCACCTGAAGGATGTTCGACAGCGTGTCGACGAATCGCCCCCTGACGATGTTTCTTGCCTCATATGCGGCGCTGGAATCCCTGATGATCCGCGGCACCAGATAACGAAGCAGGGCAAGGTAAAAAACCATCCAGAACCCAATCACGATCATATATGACGGATGCGCCTGCGATAGAACCACAGGGTAGACCAGAAAAGATACGGTCATGAACAGGAAAGGCATAAGGACGATATCCAGCATTTCCATGATCGCCGAGGGCATCTCGATTACCTTTCCGGCCAGCCTTCCGGAAAAGTCGTCCTGGAAGTAGGAATAGCAATGGCCGTGCATGTAAAGGGCCATCTGCCTTCGCATCATATCGACAAAGGCCGGAAACACTTTTGCCCTCAGCCAGGTAGAAATCAGTTGTGCCGACGAAGCGGCAAACAATACCAAAAGAACGAATTCCGTAAACGGCCAGGCCAGCCTGTCCCATATTTCATCGGGGTTCGATTCGGCATCAAATGCGTCAATGAAAACCTTTACGTATCTTGGAGTGAGCGTGTAGAGGCAGCTCATGGTGATGTTAAGGAAGAGGATCAGCAGCAAAGCCAGTTTAATCTGCTTTACGAAATACCAGATGAACGGCCAGAGTTTATCTGGCAGGCATCCCCCCGCCTGTGGCAGGTGTTCAATTCCGGGCAACAATTTATTTAACATGATTTTTCCGCCGAACGAAAAGTGAACGGCAGAATAACGGGAACAAAACAGGAATACAAGTATTATTTCAGGTTTTTAATTACTGTTTTATACCCACAAGCGCCCTTGCGAATTCGACTGGGTGGAAGGGCTGGAGGTCGTCGATGTTCTCGCCTACGCCGACCGCGTAAATGGGCAGGCCGAAACGGTCGGCCAGAGAGACTACGACGCCGCCTTTGGCGGAACCGTCCAGTTTGGTGACCACCAAGCCGGTGACGTCGACAAGCTCCTTGAAGGTTTCCACCTGCGAATGGGCGTTCTGGCCAGTGGTCGCGTCGAGGACAAGCAGGACTTCATGAGGGGCGGTATCGTCCTTTTTTCTCAGGACACGAATTATTTTCTCCAGTTCGGCCATCAGGGCGGTTTTGGTGTGGAGCCTGCCGGCGGTGTCGATCATCAGGATATCGGCCCTGTCTTTCAGGGCGCGCTCATAGCCGTCATAAGCGACAGCGGCGGCATCGGCGCCGACTTCCCTTGCGACAAAGACGCTCCTGGCCCTTTCGGCCCAGATCTGCAATTGCTCGATAGCGGCGGCGCGGAAAGTGTCGCCAGCGGCGAGCACGAGGGCGTGATCCTTGCGCAGGTTATGGGCCAATTTGCCGATAGTCGTGGTCTTGCCGACGCCATTGACGCCGCAGACAAGTATGACGAAAGGCCCACCGCCGGATGGCTTTGCCACCTTCAGTTCGGCGGCGACGGGGGTCAGGATTTTGGCGATGCTTTCCGCCAGCGCCTCGCGCAGTTCGCTATCCCCTATTTCCTTGTCAAACCGCCCTTCGGCGAAATCTCCGACTATCCTTGCGGCGGTGCGCGGCCCCATGTCCGCGGAAATCAGAAGTTCCTCCAGTTGTTCCAGCGTCGCCTGATCGAGTTTTCTTTTGGTGACCAGATCGGAAAGGCCCTGCCCTATTTTCCGCGACGATCTCGAAAGACCGCCGGAGAGGCGAGAGAGCCAGCCGCCGGACTTTTCCTCAAAATCGTGCAGCTTTTCCTCTTCGGTTTCCAACGCATCTTCGTAAGGCGTATGGGCGGGAACCGGGGTCAGCTCAAGATCCTCAATCGCGATATCGACGGGAATATAAGGCTGTTCGGGGTCGTAACCGGTCGGCGGCTCAAGATCGGGCTCGTCCCTGCGGCGGAGAAGACTGTCCTCGCGTTCCTCGCGTTCCTGCTCGGGAATGTTCGTTTTCTTTCGCCAGAAGACCATGGTTCGATAAAATCCTCATTATGCCGATATCGTTATCATCATAACCCCTCCGAAAAGAAAGGGTTGAAGGCGGGCTTCCCTCACCCTCCCCTCTCCCTAGGGGAGAGGGTTTATTGTCAATCCTTAGATCAATCTAAATTGATAGTTTTATAAAGTACATAAGACAAGGATCGGCATTGTCAAAAATCAGCGGGCGGGGTCGACAATATCGCCAAAAAGCGAACCATTCTCGGTTGAGGTTACGCGAAATCTTTTTACGGAGCCAGGCTCCTGGTCGCGGCAGAAGCTTACTTTCAGAAAGTGTTCCGTTCTACCCGTTTTTTCTTCTTCTACAATTGGATATACTATTTTGTTAATGTGTTTGTTTAGTTCTTTCTCCAGCTGTTTTTCACCGAGCGACCGCAACCTTGCCGCCCTTTCCTTCCTTTCTCGGGCCGGAACCTGCGGCATTTTGGCGGCGGGTGTTCCGGGCCTTGGGGAATAGGGAAAAACGTGAAGGAAGGTTATCGCGCATTCCTCGACTATATCCATTGTGCGAGAGAACATTTCTTCGGTTTCGGTCGGAAAACCGGCAATTATGTCCGCCCCGAAGACAATATCGGGACGGGCCTCGCGGGCGCGGCGGCAGGTTTGCAGGACGTCCTCGCGCAGATGCCTGCGCTTCATGCGCTTTAGTATCATGTCGTCTCCGGCCTGAAGCGAGAGATGCAGATGAGGCATGAAGCGCGGCTCATTTGCGATCAGATACCATAAATCCGTATCGATTTCGACCGGATCGATCGAAGAAAGGCGAAGCCTTTCCAGATCCGGCACTTCCGAGAGAAGGCGGCGGATCATCCGGCCAAGAGAAAGGCCGACGTGGAGATCCGGGCCATAGGATGTGATATCGACGCCGGTAAGAACGATTTCCCTGTATCCGGATTCGACCAGTTTTCGCGCCTGCAAAACAATATTCTTTTCGGGAACGGATCTCGAACTGCCACGGCCATAGGGGATGATGCAGAAGGTGCAGCGGTGGTCGCAGCCATTTTGAACCTGCATGAACGCCCTCGCCCGGCCTTCCATGCCCTCGATCAGGTGACCGGCGGTATCCCTGACCGACATGATGTCGCCGACGATCACCTTTTGGGATGCCATCGCTTTCCAGGCTTCCTTGTTCAGCTTTGAATCATTGCCGATTACGCAATCGACCTCCATCATCGCGGCATAAGCATCGGGGTCTATCTGGGCGCCGCAGCCGGTGATTATGATTCTGGCGCCGGGATTCTCCCGCCTTGCCTTTCTGATGGACTGGCGAACCTGACGTTCCGCCTCGCCGGTGACGGCGCAGGTGTTGAAGATGATAGTCTCCTCCCCGCAACCGGCTTCTCGCGCATGGCTACGGATCACCTCGCTCTCATATGCGTTAAGGCGACAACCGAAGGTTACAACCTTTGGCTCGTTATCTCTTTCCATATCCTACCCGTCAAGCCTGTTCAAAGAGCATGGAGCACCTAATTAAATAACATAACATGGAGCAAAAAAGGAATTATTTTCTATAAAAATACAAAGGCGAAAATTGTTACAAAGGTCATACAATAAAGCTGTGTTTGTTACAAAACTATTACATTCATGCCCTAAAAATTTCCCATTGCTGCTCAATACTTAATTCATACGAAGAAAGAATTTAAAACAACGAGCGCAAAAGCCCGTTTCGTGTGAGGAAGAGGAGGAGAAAATGATCCTGAGCCATCAGTGCATAAGGTATGCCCATATTTCCGCAAGCCCATCGGGAAAACCTCTCCGGACACTTGTTATTGGAACAAATTTATCAATGCCGGAACCGGGAAAGCCGTGCACGGACGAGCGTCTGCTCGACCTGCTGGAATATCTTGAGATAATCAAAAACGATCACGCTGGCGAATTTGATTCGATCGAGATAAGAGGAAGCCGGGAAGCGAAAGACAACCTTGGCTTGCCACACTTCCTGAGTCCGGGCGAGCGCTGCTTCAATGGAGTATGCGTCTAGAAATTTTTATGCATCTGTTTTACATCGCCACAACTACCGGCCCGACATCCCCCTGACGGGCCGTTTTTTTATTCATGGAAAATTCTGGGCACCCGTTCGCTGATGTTGCTCATGATCTCGACGTTACTCGATCCCCAGCGCGCGGCAAGTTCTTTAGCGGAAATATGCTCGCCCTGCTGCTGGCCGATAATTACCGCCTCTTCGCCTTCCGTGACCCGCATGTCGCCCGGGATCAGAACCATGGACTGATCCATACAAAGCCCGCCGATTATCGGAAGTCGCCGACCACGAATCAGCACTAAGTTCTCTCCGGAGGCCGGCTTCCTCAATCCATCCGCGTAACCGACCGGGATTATCGCGATCGTTTCATTGCCGCTGGTGACGTAATCCGTGCTATGCCCAATGGCTTCTCCGGCACCGAATTGCCTTACCGAAACGATTTTCGCCTTCCATTGCGCTACCGGGACTATGCCCTGAGGCAATTCCCTGCTGTCCCGGTCGAGAAGCCCGTATGCCGAGAAACCGGCACGAAGCATGTTAACCTGCGGAACCGGCTCTTCCAAAAGCCCTGGCGTCAAGGCAAGGTGGACAAGGGGCGGATTGACTCCCGCCGATACGAGATGCCCCAGCGCCATCCGGAAACCATCAAGCTGTGTTCTGGCAGATTCCGGAGATTCCGAAAAATGACTCGATGCCGCGATAATTTCGATATTCCTGAAGAACATCAGGCTTTGAACGAGATAAGGAATTTCAAGGGGGCGGATTCCGAGGCGCCCCATTCCGCTATCTATTTTTATGTGAATTTTGGCGTTCTGGCCTTTTTTGGCGGCTATCTCCTGCGCGCGCTCCATCTGATCCTTGCGCCAGACGAAGAAATGGATGTTGTTTTTTATAAAGAATTCTATTTCCTCAAGACCGTATCCGGAGGTGCAAAGCATATCGGCATTGATGCCGTGCTCCCTGAGAACCAGCGCCTCACCGGCGGTTGCGACGCCCAGCATTTTGGCTCCTGCTTTTACGGCTGTTTTGGCGGAAGCTACAAGTCCATGGCCGTAAGCATTACCATTTACCAGAACCATAAGCGGCAGCTTCGATTTGGCCGAGAGAGCGCGAATATTCTGCTCCAGTTTCTTCAGGTCGATATCAACCCAGGTATTGCGCGGCGCGCGGTCGTATGTCGTCATTTGGTTATTTCCCTATTCTTCCCTCATAAACATAAGTGGCAGGCCCGGTCATCAGAACGCGGTTGTCCGACTTTCTCCAGAATATTTCAAGTATACCGCCATCCAGCAATACAGAACATTTTCTATCCGCAAGGCCGCGCCTGACGGCGGCGACAACGGAGGCGCAGGCGCCGGAACCGCAGGCAGCTGTCACGCCCGCACCACGCTCCCAGACGCGCATGCGAAGGCGGTCTTTCGATTGAACACTTACGAATTCGACATTGGTTCGTCTCGGGAATAGCGGATCGTTTTCGATAGCGGGGCCCGCTTCTTCGAGGCAGACGGTTTCGGCGTCGCCGACAAAGATCACGCAATGCGGGTTGCCCATGCTGACGCCGCAGGATTCAAAGCCCTGCACATCAAATTTCAGGGTGTCGCGGTATTCGGCAAGCGGGATATCGCGCCAGTCCAGTTTCGGCTCTCCCATATCGACGCTTACAAGGGTGCGTTCCGGATTGTCTGCGGTCGCCTCCAGAAGGCCAGCCACGGTCTGCAGGACGACGCTGTCCGAATTGCTTTCCCTCATGAGCAGCGAGGCGACGCAGCGCGAGGCGTTGCCGCAGGCTTCAAGGGAAGAGCCATCGGCGTTGTACATATCCATGAAGATATCGGCGCGGGGGCTCGGCGGGTCTTTAAGTATTACCAGCTGATCGAAGCCGATCCCGGATTTGCGGTTTGCGAGTTCAGCAATGCGTTTTTCCGGCAAAGCGATGCTTTCATGCCTGGCGTCGATAATGACAAAGTCGTTGGACAGACCGTGCATTTTATGAAATTTCATGACAATCACCGCGAGGATATTGAAGGAATGAAGATAACACGAAGAAGGTTTAAAAAAACAGAGGATCCGGATGCCCGCACAAGGCGCGCATGACACTTTTCATTAATTAATTGCAAAGAGCTATTAATGATGTTAATAAAACCGCAGATTTCCGGACACTGACGATTTTCTGGTTAGTGCCCAAGGGTACACCGCAGCCGGCGAACAGGATCGCTCACTGCGGTTGAGTTGTTTTGGTATGGATTCCGGCTTTCGCCGGAATGACGGTTGGAAGATGGAAAATCAAGGGCTTATCGACATTGCAAGAAGCGTCCTTAATCCCAGAAAGCTGTCCTTATTTGGCGCTGAGGCTGGCGGAGTTGGATGCGAGATATTGCCGGAACACTGGTTCAGGGCTGAAATGAGGGATTAATGTTTGAATCTTTAGGCGAAAAGCTTGGCAATGTGTTCGGCAGGTTGCGCGGGAAAGGGGCGCTGAACGCGGAGGATGTCGACGCGGTTGCGCGGGAGATACGCATCGCGCTGCTGGAGGCGGATGTTGCGCTGCCCGTGGTCAAGGATTTTATCGAGAAGGTTCGCGAACGCGCAGTCGGTCAGGAAGTAATCAAGTCGGTCACGCCGGCGCAGCAGGTCGTCAAGATCGTTCATGACGCCCTCGTGGAATTGCTGGGAAGCGAAAAGAAGGATCTGGTATTTTCCACGCCGCCATGCGCCTACCTGATGGTCGGATTGCAGGGTTCAGGCAAAACCACCAGCACCGCAAAAATAGCGAAATTCCTTCAGGATAAACAGCGCAAGAAAGTGCTGATGGCCTCGCTCGACGTCAACAGACCGGCGGCGCAGGAACAGCTTCGCCAGCTGGGAGAGCAGACGGGCATTGCAACACTGCCGGTGATAGAGGGGCAGAAGCCGGTCGATATCGCAAAGCGGGCCATGGAAACGGGACGCAAGGAAGGCTATGACGTCGTCATGCTGGACACCGCCGGACGTCTTGCCATCGACGAAGAGCTGATGAGCGAGGCCGCCGAGATCAGGAAAGCGACCAACCCGGTTGAAATCATGCTGGTTGCCGATGCGATGACGGGTCAGGACGCGGTCAATACGGCAAGAGCGTTCGACGAGAAAGTCGGGCTGACCTCGATCATGCTGACGCGGGTGGACGGCGATGCGAGAGGCGGAGCGGCGCTTTCGATGCGCGCGGTTACCGGCAAGCCGATCAAGCTTATCGGCGTCGGCGAGAAATGGGACGCCATCGAGGCTTTCGCCCCGGATCGGATCGCAGGGCGCATCCTGGGGATGGGCGACATCGTTTCCCTGGTCGAGAAGGCAAGCGAGACGGTCGATCAGGAAAAGGCCAGGGAACTGGCGAAAAAGTTCAAGAAAGGCCGGTTCGACTTCAATGACCTTCTCAACCAGCTTCAGCAAATGAAGAAGATGGGCGGCATGGGCGCGCTGATGAAAATGATGCCGGGCATGGGCAAGATGGCCGGGCAGCTCGACGAAATGGGCGTCGACGACACCATGCTCAAGCGCCAGGAGGCAATCATCCTTTCGATGACGAAGAAAGAGAGGGAGAACCCGGATTTGCTCAATGCCTCGCGGCGCAAGAGAATAGCTGCGGGTTCCGGCACCAGCGTCCAGGAAATCAACCGTCTCGTGAAGCAGCAGCAGCAGATGCAGACGGTGATGAAGCGCATGCGCAAGATGGGCATGGGCAAGATGATGGGAATGATGAAGGGGATGATGGGCGACGACGCCGCCGCGCTGATGGGCGAGAGTCTCGACCCGGAGTCTTTGGCGCGCGATATGGCCAGCCTTGAGGAAAAAAGCCCTCTCGGGCCCAATCCTTTCACCGGAGGGGGAAATCCGTTCGGCGGGGCGGGAAGACTGCCGCTTTCCGGTTTCGGCGGGGGGAAGAAGAAGAAATAAAAATGACTTGTATCGTCTGCCCGCCCGCATGCGGGCATATGGATTTCTGCATAAAGCGGGGATGACTTGCGAGGAACGGAATGACTGAGGAATTGAAACGTGAAATTGAAGCTATAAGGGCGCGGAACGAGGGCGTTACAGCCGACAAGGCCTGGGAAACGTCAAAGACGAGACGCATACTTATAGCCGTTTACACCTATCTTGTGGCCTGGGCTTATCTGGCTGCGATCGGGGTTGGAAAAGCTTACCTGCACGCGCTCGTGCCGCCGGGAGCTTTTTTAATTTCAACACTAACCATGCCTTACGCCAAAAAACTTTGGCTAAGGCATTACTTTAACAACTAAAAGGAAGAAACTGAAATGGCACTAAAAATTAGACTTTCACGTGGCGGACGTACTCACAGGCCGCATTATAATATTGTTGTCGCCGACAGCCGTATGCCGCGCGACGGGCGTTTTATTGAAAAGCTCGGAACCTACGATCCTCTGCTGCCCGGCGAGCACGAGAACCGCGTCAAGCTGGTTAGCGAGAGAATTCAATACTGGCTGTCGCAGGGCGCGAAGCCGACCGACCGCGTCGCCCGCATGTTAGGGAAAGCCGGTCTGGCCGCCATGCCTGAAGTCAGGGAAACCCCGAAAAAGTCGGCTCCAGGTCAAAAGGCTCAGGATCGCATCCGCGAACGCGAAGAGAAGCTTAAAGCGGCCAGAGAAGCCGAAGAGGCAGCAAAAGCAGCTCCGGCGGCCGAAGAAGCGCCTGCCGCGGCTGAAGAAGCTCCCGCGGAATAATGAAGAAAGCGTCCCCTCACCCTCCCGCGCCATGCGCGGGCCCCTCCCTCTACCGGGGGGAGGGGGGGAGGAAGGTGTGTGTGGGGAGGATTGCAGGAGCGCATGGAGTAAGGGGGGATGTGAAAATTGTTCCCTACTGCGAAGACCCCGCGTTGCTGGAAAAGGTGGAAGGGTTCGGGGTTCGTATTTTGCGCGGGCATGGGAATTTTCTGCTGGCGGAGATCGAAGGCATCACCGATCGCGAGGCTGCGATGGCGCTGAAAGGAACGGAGCTGTGGATCGAGCGCTCCGCCCTGCCCGAGCCGGAGGAGGAGGAATATTACTTCGAGGATCTGAAGGGGCTGGAAGTTCGCGGCGCCGATGGTCTGGCCTGCGGCAAGGTGGTCGCGGTGCAGGATTTCGGGGCGACGCCGCTTCTCGAAATCCGTCCTGTCGCAGGGGCAAGTTACTATCTGCCTTTTACAAAAGAATACGTGCCGGAGGTAAATCTCGCGGGGGGATTCGTTTCTATCAACCCGCCCGAGGGTCTGATAGATTAAACTTATGCTGGTCTTCAGCCATATATTGCTGGATTTCGACGGGGTCGTGGCGGACACGGAAAGCGTGTTCGACGTGTTCGATTGCGGCGTTATCAATGAGGTTCTGGAAAAGGCCGGACTCAAGCCCGACCTTAGCCCGGAAATAATGCGGCGATACGCGGGACTTCCGGCGGAGGACAAGCTGGAGGTCATCGCCAGCGAGAAAGGCTTCGATGCAGCGAGCCATATGGAGCGGTTCATCGAAAAGCGTAATGCCGAAAGGCCGGTAATTTTCCGCAAACACAAGGTTTCCCTTGCCAGGGGTTTTGAGGCTTTTATCGAAAAACATGGCAGCAGATGCGCCCTCGTCACCAATAAAAGCCGGGACAAGCTGGAATGGGATCTTGGCGAGATGGGAATGGCCGGGCTTTTTCCCGTGACTGCTTGCCTGGAGCCGCCGCTGCGGCGAAAGCCTGCCCCGGATCTGCTATTCAGGGCCATGGATCAGCTTGCGGGAGCGAAGGCGGAAACGAGCGCCTATGTCGGTGACAATGCCCTTGATATGGAGGCCGCTCTGGCCGCGGGGGTTTTTCCGATAGGCTTCATCATAGAGGGCGCCGGACAGCGGCCGCAGCAGGCGGGGATCCTGCGGGACGCGGGGGCGAAGATCATAGTCGACAACTTCGACGAGCTGAGTTCATATCTGGCATAGGAACCGGGCCGATTTTCTCCAGTTGGAATTGAGCGAAACAACTCCAGAGAAAGAGGAAAAATCAATGAACGCAACCCATGCATATCGTCAGGTACTGTCCGCAAGCACGCTGGAGGATACCGACGTCTATAACATCGAGGGCGAGAAGCTCGGCGAAATCGAGGAAATTATGATCAACCTTCATGACGGCACGGTCGCTTACGCGGTGCTTGAGTTTCGCGAAGGGTTTCTCAATATGAAGGAAAAGCTGTTCGCCGTTCCCTGGGAGGCCATGCGCATCGACGAGGACGGCGAGAGGATCATTCTGGATGTTTCCAAGGAAAAACTGGAAAACGCGCCCGGTTTCGATAAGGACGACTGGCCGGACATGGCCGATCCGGCTTTTTATACGAGCATCAGCGAGTATTACGGCGAGCGTACCGTTCCAGGGGTTTAATATCCGATAACCAAATAGAGGAGAATATCAGAGTTGTATTCGTGCCGCCGGTTATGGTTTAAACTGGCGGCATGAGTTATCTGCATTTCGATATTCTGACGTTGTTTCCGGAGATGTTTCCGGGAAGCCTTGGTCAGTCATTAAGCGGGAAAGCCCTGGAACAGGGTTCATGGTCGTTCTCGGCGGTCAATATCCGAGACTTTGCCAACGACCGCCACAAGACGGTGGACGATACTCCGTTTGGCGGCGGAGCGGGAATGGTCATGCGGGCGGATGTGATCGAGAGAGCGCTGCTAAGTTTGAAGAAAGAAACTATCTCGCGCAGAATATATCTTTCTCCCCGGGGAATTCCCCTTAACCAGAACCTTGTGAAGGAACTGTCGCGGGAATCCCGCATTACACTGTTGTGCGGGAGGTATGAAGGGGTGGATCAAAGGTTGCTGGACGCCTATCAATTCGAGGAGGTCAGCATCGGCGATTACGTTCTTTCCGGAGGGGAACCGGCGGCGGTCATACTTATGGACGCCTGCATCAGGCTGCTTCCGGGGGTAATGGGCAATGAGACAACCCCCGAGGAGGAGAGCTTTTCCAACGGTCTGCTGGAATATCCGCATTACACACGCCCGGCGGAGTGGGTTACAGAGGATGGAATGGTTCTGGAGGTTCCGGAAGTGCTTCGCTCCGGCGACCACGGCAAGGTCGCCAGATGGCGGCATGAGCAAAGCCTGAAGCTGACAGCCGCGCGCAGGCCCGATTTGCTGGTTACTAAAAGAACTTGATCTCCCGGCCTGTTTAACGTATAAGCCTCGCGTAACCCATTAAAAAGAGAATGGGCCCGCCGGGCGTTGCCTGAAATTACGGGGCTCTGCAAATAAGGGAAAGGAAAATAGAGATGAATACAGTACAGAAGCTGGAAGCCAAACAGTTCGAGGAACTTAAGGCTGGCAAGGAAATCCCGGCGTTCTCGCCCGGCGACACAGTCAAGGTCAATGTTAAAGTCCGTGAAGGCTCGCGCGAGCGGGTTCAGGCTTATGAGGGCGTATGCATCGCAAAGAGCGGCACCGGCATGAACGCCAGTTTCACGGTTCGCAAGATCAGCTATGGCGAAGGTGTGGAGCGGGTATTTCCGCTGTGGAGCCCGCGCATCGAAAGCATCGAGCTTGTACGACGCGGTTCGGTACGCCGCGCGAAGCTGTATTACCTGCGCGACCGCCGAGGCAAATCGGCCCGCATCGCGAAACGCACCACCGGGCATGGCATCGAAACGAAAGAGACCGGCAAGGGCAAGAAGGGCAAGGCGGCGAAGGCTCAGGACAGCTGATAACAGTCACGATTGATAGGCTGTTAAGAGCAGTAATACCTATCAAAGAAGCTACTGAAAGTCATTATGGATTCCGGCTTTCGCTGGAATGACGATATTGTTGATTTCAAAAGTGTTGTTTTCTTTCATCGAAAAGTTTTAACTTCTATTCTCGTAACTCTTAACTCTCAACCTATAGCCATGAAACGCACATTATTTGAAAAAATCTGGGACGACCACGTGGTTCACAGGGCCGAGGACGGTACCTGTCTGATTTACATCGATCGCCAGCTGGTGCACGAAGTTACCTCTCCGCAGGCTTTTGAGGGGCTGCGCATGGCGGGGCGAAAGGTGCGCCGTCCGGAGGCCCATCTGGCGGTGGCCGATCACAACGTGCCGACCGTGGGCAGAGCGAAGGGAATTGCCGAAGAGGACAGCCGGATTCAGGTCGAGACGCTGAAGAGCAACGCCTGCGAGTGCGGAATTACCTATTTCGACATGAGCGACAAGCGTCAGGGCATCGTTCATATCATCGGGCCAGAACAGGGCCTTACCCAGCCTGGAATGACCATAGTCTGCGGTGACAGCCATACCAGCACCCACGGCGCTTTCGGGGCGCTGGCGTTCGGGATCGGGACTTCGGAAGTCGAGCATGTCATGGCGACGCAGACGCTTATACAGAAGCCCGCCAAATCGATGCGGATTTCCGTGGAAGGCAAGCTTCCGGCAGGGGTAACCGCAAAGGACATGATCCTTGCGATTATCGGGAAGATCGGCACCGCCGGGGGCACCGGTTACGTCATCGAATATGCCGGCGAGGCGGTTCGCAATCTTTCCGTCGAAGGAAGAATGACGATGTGCAACATGTCGATCGAAGCCGGAGCGCGCGCCGGACTGATAGCCCCGGACGAGAAGACTTTCGAGTATATCAAAGGCAAGCCTTTGGCGCCGAAGGGTGAGGAGTGGGATAAGGCTGTCGCATACTGGCGCACCCTGCCCTCCGACGCTGGCGCCGCTTACGACAAGGAAATAGTAATCAGGGCCGAAGACATTGCCCCGACGGTGACCTGGGGAACCAGCCCGCAGGACGTTGCGCCGATAACCGGTAATGTTCCCTATCCCGAAGATTTCGACGATCCGGGGCGCAGGAGCGCGGTCAAACGCTCGCTGGAATATATCGGGCTAGAGGCCGGACAGGCTATACAGGGTGTACCTGTGGACGTGGTGTTCATCGGGTCATGCACCAACGGACGCATCGAGGATTTGCGAGAGGTCGCCGGGATCGTGAAAGGAAAGAAGGTAGCAGGCGGGGTTCAGGCGATGATCGTCCCCGGTTCGGGACTGGTCAGGGAGCAGGCCGAAGCCGAGGGGCTTGACAAGATCTTTCTCGAAGCCGGTTTTGAGTGGCGAGAACCGGGATGCTCGATGTGCCTGGCCATGAACGCCGACAAGCTGAAGCCGGGGCAGCGTTGCGCCTCGACCTCGAACCGCAATTTCGAGGGGCGTCAGGGCCGCGGCGGACGCACCCATCTTATGAGTCCTGCAATGGCGGCGGCGGCAGCGATTGAGGGAAAGCTTACCGATGTGAGGAAACTTTAAGATGCAGCCATTTACCAGACTGAAAGCGATTGCCGCGCCTCTACCGATGATCAATGTCGATACGGATATGATCATTCCGAAACAGTTTCTAACCACCATCAAGCGTACGGGGCTGGGCAAAAATCTGTTCGACGAGATGCGATATGACGAACAAGGCAACGAGATCCCCGGTTTCGTGCTTAATCGCGAGCCTTTCCGCAAGGCGAAGATCCTTATCGCCGGAGCGAATTTCGGCTGCGGATCTTCCAGAGAGCATGCGCCGTGGTCGCTGCTGGATTTCGGGATCAGGTGCATTATCGCGCCCGGCTTTGCCGACATCTTTTACAATAACAGCTTCAAGAACGGCATTCTGCCGGTGACGCTGCCGCAGGACAAGGTGGATGTTCTGGTGAAGGCGGTAGAGGAAAACCCGGAAATGGAAATCGAGATCGATCTTGAAAAGCAGACTGTCAGGCGCGGCAACGAATTCTCGTTCAGTTTCGAGATAGATCCGTTCAAGAAACACTGTCTGCTGAACGGTCTTGACGATATCGGACTGACGCTTGAAAAAGAAGCGCTAATCAGCAAATTCGAACAGATGGACAGTGTCCGCCGTCCGTGGCTGTATTAAATCTATTAAGTGTATCCCTTTTTTTGCATCCGCTCAGGATGACATGGTAAAGTTGTCATCCTGAGAAGCCAAAGATCCTGATTATGCGCTATCCGATGTGCGGGTTCATTTGCAGAGCTTGGGCGACAGCAGATTGAACTTTCTGGAGCGGGGTAAGAGCTTCTTTTCCGTATGGCGATACGGACATTTTTGACTGCCAGTCGTCGGGCCAGTTGTCGGCGTCCATGATGACCATACTGGCTCGGCCTTCGGGTTCGCCTGTTTTAATTGACGTTTTCTGCGCGCTTAACCCGGCTTCATGAAAAGCGCCCATAATATCATCTGCAAGACCAAAGGCTCTCTGCCCCAGATCCATAGTGAATTTAACATTATTCGGATAGGACATTTCCGGCTTTACGGTAATGCCAAAAATTCTTGATAATTCTTTAGATTTCTCTTCTATCTTCCCGGCATATCCGGGGCTTAGCATTCCGGCAAGTTTGATGATTGCCTCATCAATGGAAGTCCGTTCGAGGCCAAGCTCTTTCATAATTTTTCCTGCCTCAAGAAGGGTGTCCATTTTTGTCTCGATTATACTGTCAAAAAACTGTTTTATTTCGATAACTTGTACCTGTTCCTGTGTCATTTTTCCTCACATATTAATTTTAGAGATTATGTAATTTAATAGCGCATATTTCAATCCCGTTCAAGAGCAGTAATTACTTGTTTCAGCTCCTATCATTTGTGCTAAAAGACTAATGGCAAAATTTTAGAGATAAGAGGAAAAGAATGAAGAAAGAATTCTCCCTTGTGATGCTCCCCGGTGACGGGATTGGCGTGGAAGTGATGGAAGAGGTCAGGAAGATCATGAGCTGGCTGGAGAAGAACGCCGGGATCAGGTTCGAAACCTGGGAAGACCATGTGGGGGGCGCGGCCATCGACGCTTACGGCGTACCGGTGAGCGATGAGGCGATCGAGCGCGGCAGGAATGCCGATGCCGTCATGTTAGGGGCTGTCGGCGGGCCGAAATGGGACAATGTTGATTACGGGATAAGGCCGGAAGCCGGGTTGTTGCGGCTGCGCAAGGATCTCAATCTTTTTGCCAATCTGCGGCCTGCTATCGTGTTCGACGCGCTGGTGGACGCTTCCACTTTAAAGAGGGAAGTTGTACAGGGTCTTGATATCCTGATCGTGCGGGAACTGACAGGGGGTGTATATTTTGGAGAGCCGAGAGGGATTGAAGATCTTGGAAACGGCGAGAAGCGCGGGGTCAATACACAGGTATACACATCATCGGAAATCAGGCGCGTGGGGCGGGTAGCCTTTGAACTCGCACGAAAGCGCAGCAACAGGGTTTGCTCTGCCGAGAAAGGAAATGTGATGGAGTCGGGACGGCTGTGGCGCGAAGTAATCACCGAGCTGCACCGCAAGGATTACAGCGATGTCGAGCTTACCCACATGTATGCCGATAATTGCGCGATGCAGCTGCTGCGCAACCCTCGGCAGTTCGACGTGCTGGTGACCGACAACCTGTTCGGGGACATTCTTTCCGACGAGGCGGCGATGCTGACCGGGTCGCTCGGGATGCTGCCTTCGGCTTCGCTGAACGATACAGGCGAGGCGATGTATGAACCTGTCCACGGATCGGCTCCGGATATCGCCGGGCAGGGAAAGGCAAATCCGCTGGCGACGATTCTGAGTTTTTCCATGGCACTGCGTTATTCCATGAACCGCGGGGATCTGGCCGATATCATTGAGGCTGCGGCCCAGAACGTACTCAATTCGGGCATACGTACGGGAGACATAATGGCCGCGGGATGCACCTGCGTTTCGACGTCGGGAATGGGCGATGCGCTGGTTAAAGAGCTTGGAAAGCTGATGGCGAAGGCGGCATAACGCCTAGATACGAGCGTTTTTGCCATGCCCGCCTTGTTCGGGCGTCCGGATCCCCGCATAAAGCGGGGATGACGGGTTTTGACCTGCGGGAGAGAGCTAACCTGCGGCTTTTTTTCTGGACAATGCTTCCATGCCCATCTTCAGAAAATCAATTGGTAGCGGGATCAGGATCGTATTGCCCTTGGCGTTGGTGAAGTCGCCGATAGTGCCGAGGTAGCGCAGCTGCATCGATTCAGGTCTTTTGCCAAGGATCTCGGCCGCCTGATCCAGGCGTTCGGCGGCCTGGTATTCACCTTCGGCGTTGATGATTTTGGATCTGCGGATACGCTCGGCCTCGGCCTGCCTTGCGATTGCGCGCACCATGGTCTGGTCGATATCGACGTGTTTGATCTCGACATTGGTCACCTTGATACCCCAGCCGTCGGTCTGGCTGTCCAGGATTTCCTGGATATCGTTGTTTAGCTGATCGCGTTTGGTGAGGATGTCGTCAAGCTCATGCTTGCCGAGAACCGAACGCAGGGTGGTCTGGGCTAGCTGGCTGGTGGCAGTGTAGAAGTCCTCGACGCGGTTGATAGCAAATGCAGGCTCGACGACGCGGTAATACACAACCGCGTTGACTTTTACCGAGACATTGTCTCGGGAGATGACGTCCTGGGCCGGGATGTCCTCGGTGCGGATACGCATGTCAACGAGGACGATCTGCTGGATTCCGGGGAGCACCAGCTGGAGGCCGGGGCTGCGGGTGCCGGTGTATTTGCCGAGAGTGTAAACGATGCCCCGCTCGTATTCCTTGACTATCCGGATGGCCGAAGCCAGAAGTATGAAAAGTCCGACTATTACGACTACAAATATCTGCATTATTCGTCTCCTTTGTTTGTTTCGGCTTACTGTTTCCGGATCAGGAGAGTAAGGCCATCGACCGCACTTACCAGAACCTTCTCGCCTTTGTTTAGTTCATACCGGTCTTTTGATCTGGCAGACCAGATTTCGCCCTGGATATGCACCCTGCCCCCGTTTTCAGACCAGTCGACAACTTTGGCGTAGCTGCCGATCATGCTTTCGATACCGGTGCTTACCTTTCTTCGAACGGCCTTCACCGTCAGCCAGGCGACCAGCGCCATAATGACAAGCCCGAGGATGGCCATTCCCCAGACCACACCGAAATCAAGCGCCATTCCTGGCATGCCTTGAGAATCGAACATGATGGTTGCTCCGATGATGAAAGCGATAAAGCCGCCTATTCCAAGTATCCCAAAGGAAGGAATAAAAGCTTCCGCCGCCATGAAGGCAAGGCCGATCAGAATCAGAACAATTCCGGCGATATTTATCGGCAGCACGTTAAGCGCGAAGAGGCCCGTTATCAGGCAAAGAACGCCGATGGTGCCCGGAACCATGGTGCCGGGATTGTAGAATTCCAGTATCAGACCGTACACGCCTATGGTCAGCAGGATAAAAGCTATGTTGGGGTCGGTAATGAACGAGAGAAACCGGGTGCGGAAATCAGGGAGCATCTCCACGACTGGAGCATTTTCGGTATCCAGAGTTACCACTTTACCGCCTTTAAGCTCGACAACCCGACCGCTGGTTTTGGTCAGGAGGTCGTCGCGGCTTGTGGCGACATGGTCAATCACGCGCTTGTCCAGCGCCTCGGTCGCTGTGATGCTTCTGGCTTCGGTGACGGCGGTTTCGGCCCATTCGGCATTACGGCCTCTGATTTCGGCCAGGCCACGGATAAAAGCCGCGGTATCTTCAAGGGCTTTCTGGTCGGCTACCGGCGGCTTGCCTTCGGCGTCCGGTTCTTCTTTTTCCGGAGGCGGCTGGCCGAAAGGGCCGCCCATCTGGATAGGGGTCGCCGCGCCTACATTTGTGCCGTTGTTCATGGCGGCGATGTGGGCCGCGTAAAGAATGAACGTCCCGGCGCTCGCCGCATGGGCACCGGGGGGAGTAACCCAGACGGCCACTGGAACAGGAGATTCGAGGATAGATGTGACCATGTCGCGGGTGGAGGTCAGGAGGCCGCCCGGCGTATTCAGCTCAATCACCAGAAGCTGCGCGCCGTTCGCGGAGGCGGCGGCGATGCCTTTGCCGAGATAGTCGGAAAAGGCGGGACTTATCGCGCCTTGCATTTCCAGTACGTAGACCGGGGCTTTCTCCTTGTCCTGCGCGAGGGCCGCATGGAGAAACAGGGACGACAGAATGACGACTGCTGCCAGAAGCTTTCTCATTAATCGATAAAACCATAAAAATGATTATTTCTGAAGTGATTTAGGGCTATGGCCTTGCTTAACAACTCGAAGGTTGAAAAGATTATGCATAAAAAAAGCCCCGGAAATTCCGGGGCTTTTCAAATTTATATTTTAAGACTACTGCTGGATGCGGAAATATACCAAACAGCTGTCAGGCGCTTTAGCTTCATCGTATACGTTAACGCCATTCACAGAAACATCACAAGAACTGGCACCGCTGCTGGTATCTTCAGCGAAAATTACCGAACCCGTTTCAGGAACGCCATCATCCAGCTTGCGATCCAGTCTCGCCGCCTGACTTGCATTTAGCACGGCCGTTCCAGCTCCGCCTACTTGTACCGAAGGTGTGCCGGTCAGAGCAAGATAGTGTCCCGCCCGCGGGTTGGGGCCTGAAGGCTGGCCATTCAGAGCAACCCCACCTGGATGGTAACCGATTGTAAAACCTCCGCCAATGCTTGCCTGAGGCAATGCATTTCCAAAAGCAACTATATTAGAGTTGTCAACACCACCTAGCAGGTCACCGGCGGAAAGATGACGCCAGATCTGAAAATTTTCGGCATTATTGCCGAAATTTCCCTGTACAGCACCTGGCAAAACATTTATACGCCCGTCTCCGGTTCCGTTACCACAATTGGTAGTGGCAGAGCAACCAGGTAGGCGAGAAGTTGCGGTTAGCATGTCTCCCGGTGTTGCAGAGTATGAGTCTCTAAAGGTGTTCATCGCGGCGTCGATGCCCTTCATCTGGGTTACGGTTGATGCGACTTGCGCGTTGGCGATCAGTTCCTGGCCTTTCAGGATGCCGCCGATTAGCAGGCCGATAATAATCATAACAACCGCAAGTTCCACCAGGGTAAAACCCTTTTGGTCTCTGAAATAGTTCATTTGTCCAGTCTCCTTCTTCTGGTTCTGTTAGGAAAAAATCATGGTAGAGGAAAGCCATTCCTGGGTAATAGTTTACCTTGTCCAAGAATATTGTACAGCACATATTGTCCAGCCTGACGGAAATGTTTGAACAAAAACTTAAGAAAATGAAGGATGTGTACTCAGATCGACAGATTGAATACTCAATCTGACAAATTGAGAAGCCACTATATTTCCGTATTATTTTGACGGTACTTTGTCGGGGCTTCTCCGGTAATTTCCTTGAATACCCTGTTGAACGATGCGAGTGAATTAAAGCCGACCTCGGCGGGGAGAAGGTTGATCGAGATCGATGTTTGTCTTAGCAAACGCTTGGCGTCCTCGACTCGTTTTTCATTTAGGAGTTGCGGGAAATTTTTCTGGAAATATACATTTATTATTCGTGACAGTACCGCTTCGGAAACGCCAAGTTCGCGGGCAAGATCGGCCCTCGAATATGAGGGTTCCTGATATACCTTGTCCAGTTCCAGCAGTTTTTCGATTTTCATCGCCATTTCAATTTCAATATCGGCAAGATCATTAATACCTTCGCCAGAGCGGCCGGCGCTTCGGATTGATTGCGGATATATACGGAAAAGGCTGGTGCTGGCCAGATATGAAAGGGCGATGGCAAGAATCCCTCTGGTCATAACGACCTGCTCGTAACCCGGCACGCCTCCAAGGCTGGCAAGCATAAGGGCAAGAAAAGCAAGGTTGGTAACAATCAGCGTGATAATAAGCCAGTATCTCTCACGGCCGTTTTTCTGGATACGCAGATTGTCCAGGACGCTTCTGCCCATCCATATTTCAAGAAAGCTCAACGCTCCCGCAATAACGCCGGAGACGACAAGCATTTCATAGAAGGCAATGCAGTTAACCGCACTGACGCAGGTCTTATCGAGCATAACGGCCCAGTAGCTTATGATAAAGGCAATCGGTAAGAGCAATAACACCCGGTAATGGCTCAGCGATGGGGGGCGGGTAACAAGGGCGATCTGGAATACCAGCAATGCGCTTAGCGGAGGGCCGGCAAACCAGAGAGACCATTGCAGCAACGGATACAGGGAAAAATGAGATCCCAGCATCCGCATGCCTGCGTCAAGAAACAGCGCGGCAGCCAGTAACGAAAAATAGGCGAGAGGCAGCCATTCCGTGACCAGAGTTCTGGCTCGGAATAAAATATAAACGACGATGAAAACCGCCTGGGACATGCCCAGAAGAGAAATCAGTTCGGCAAAAGTGAAGCGCAGTTGGGAAATATCCATCAATTCGAACCCATAACATCGTCGCAGAGCGGATTGTCAGCAGCCTCGTTTGTTGTCAGCAAATCTTCGCATATGTATCTTTTAAGGTATATCACATCATCGGTGTTAATGTTTTCCGCTTCGCTTTTCATAATGTTAAGCATAATTTCATAGGCGGCTTCCCTGTCTCCTTTTGCCTGCAAAACGATAGCGGGCGCCCTTCTCGTCCATTCAGGAAGATTTGGATTGTCTAGAGTGGCCAGACGCTCGGCAAAATGGTATGCGAGTTCGAGATCGTTAAGATCGTATCTCGCTATTTTCATTGCGCAGGCGAGCAAAAGCCACTTCCTTCCCGAATTTCTTGTACCAACATGTTCCAGAAAACTTAACAGTTTTTTCAGATTGGCGGGATTGCTGCCAGCGCCATAGTAGTATGCGGCCAGCTTGCTTACGTAACTGGATTCCGGGTCGAGATAATCAGCAAGAAAAAACCATTCCACCAGACGGTCGAAATCATAATCGTCGATATGTACGACCCGCCCGCCGCTATCGCCAAAATTCTGCAGAAAAAAGCCTACTGAGCGGTATGCAAACTGTTTATCGCCAAGAGCCATGTTTGTGGCGTCATCGGATGAAGGCGGAGGAGGAACGGTCTCCCAACTGGCCCTGGTATCCTTGATCATGCACCACAAGACGACATTACAGAGCATTGCAAGAGCAAATACGGCGTATATCCTTTTGTGAGCGAGCATCAGAATTGCCGGCGGACAAGGTCAACGATAGAGGCCGTAACGACAAGAAAGGCAAAAATCAACCCATGACCGATCGTTATTGCCAGCCAGATCCATTGCGCATCGCCGTATATCAGCCATGAAGTCTGGCCCATGAGATCAAGCCTTGGAATTATGATCGAAATGATTTTCATTATTTCGGCAAGAATATCATAAACACCCCTTGCCAAAGACGATTCGGCGATGCCAAGTATCTGGCCTATCAGCCTGCCCAATACATACAAGGCAATGGTAATCAAGGCGCTGGCCGGAGTGCTGGCGAGAACCATGGCAAAAAACATCGCGGCATTTGCCATAATAACATACTCGGCCGCAAGGCTGACTGTCCACATGAGCTGCCCGGTGCCGACATGACCGGAGAACGCCGCTATTATAAGCCCTGTGAGAAGCGAGACTATAAGCGCAATAATAGAAAATGCCGCAGAATGGGAAAGCATGTACTGAACCCTGCTCAGCGGCCTGGATAAAAGATATTCGATATCTTTGGTCTCAAACGATCTGCGAATATGAAATACCACAAACAAAACGAGACCGAGCATTCCGGCAATCCTCATGCTGGCCGCAGTAAAAACAAGGGTGAACTGGGACTTTTCGGTTACGGCGGCACTCCCCAGAAACAGAGAAAGACTCAGACTTAGAATCATAATGAATGCGAAGGACAGGATAATCCTGTCCCTCACAGCCGCCTTGAATATGTATGAAACCAGCGTCCAGGACATTTCCCTAGTCCAACCGTTCTAGAATCTCAGAGGTCTGCGATCCTGGGAGAAAGTCCGGTACAAGTCCTTATCGGTGTTATGGACGTTCCCGTTATCAACGATTGTGGCCTTCAGGAAAATCACCAGTTCGGTTTTATTGATTCTATCGTTCTGGCTGCGGAACAGGCTGCCCAGAATTGGCATTTCACCAAGAACGGGAACCGCATTCTGCTGAGACTGGTAACGATCCTGCATCAGACCGCCCATGACAATCGCCTGACCTGAATTCACCTGGATGACAGAATCCATCTCCTGAACATTGACTACGGGGATCTGAGAAGCGATCGGGGTCTGAAGGTTACTGTTTGCGACCACGAAAGCAACGGCCGGATCGTTAACATAGTCGACGATCCTGGTGATAGTCGGCCGGAGGGCCATAGAGATTACGCCCTTGTCCAGATTGATGGAAGGCAGGACATTTATCAGGACACCCTCGGGGACGTTTTTAATCTCACTATCGACTTCGGTGCTTGTCACCCCTTCTTCAGTGGTTACGTCAATGTCGATCTGGAAATAGACCTGATTATTTGCGACGTTTAAAACCGCTGGCTGGTTGTTCATCACGGTAAGGCGCGGACTGGCAAGCGCTCTTACAGTTCCGAATCTGGAGATCGCCTGTATGGCCGCCTGGAAATCGTTGCCGAAGTAGCCAAGAACAAAGTTGGCGAGAGGATCAATCTCGGGGTCGAGGCTGGGGCGAAGATTCGTGGCAGACTGAGCGACATCATGGGCCAGAACAAGTTCGTTGGAAAGAAATCTTGAATTCCACTCGATACCAGTTGCGAATTCATCGGTAAGGGAAACTTCAAGAACCTTGGCCTCAATGAGAACCTGAGCCGAAACGGTTCGACGCAAGTCGCCAAGATATTCGGCGACTTTCTTATGCTGTTTCTGATTAGCATAGACATTAATCAGACCCGCGTGCTTGTTAATCGAGAACCTTGCTGCGTCAGCGGCATTCTGACCTTGCGCCTGCGCACCGGCAACGGAAGGATCATCGCCCTCAATCGGCAGAGAATCCACGCGCAGCACCGCGGCAGGCGGCAGCACGGTAGCGGCATCCTGCTCTCCTCCGGCGCCCATATCTCCCACAGGAGCCGTCGGCACAACAGGAGCAGCCTCGTCAACTGCGGTTATGCGAGGGTCTCTGCTTGTGCGCAGCGCAAGTACGCTCATGTCCACACCAAGGACATGCGCCAGACTTGCTTCAAGCTCGCCCCAGAAATTTGCCTCACTGGAGTTCGCAGCCGTAAAGGTCGACCCCGTATCCGCACCCTCGCCGGAAACAACCGAAACTTCGTTTTTAATCTGGCCCTGACTGGAGCGAATCAGGTTCACGTAATCGATTTTATAAGTATGGTGGTATGGCGTATCCAGTTCGACACGAAGCATGTCGTCATCAAATTCATATCTTAATCCCGCAATATCGGCTATGCGCTGTATCACCAGATCGAAGGGACGGTTACGCGCAGTGAAAATAATCGATCCCTTGATGCGGGGATCAAGTTCAATATCGTAGTCCGCCTGAGAAGCCAGCTCGAAAAGGACGTCCCTTAACGGGACGGTCTGATTAACCGATATGGAAACCAGCGGCATGGAGCGCATATTCTCTGAAACCGGGGCAACATAAGACATGAGCGGAGGAGCGCCAGATTCAGCGGCTTCCTTAACCTCCGGCAAGTCCGGGGATCTTGCGGCCAGCGCGTCGCGAAAATCCTGGAATTCCATGTCCCTTGCGCGATCTATTTTCAAATGGTTCTTGGACAACTCGCAACCAGCGAGCACCACAATAACAGCCAACGCGGAAACCAGGAGCGATAGAAATTTAGCCTTATGCATGTGCTTTTCCAAAGAATATTAAGAAGTTTTATCAGTTTGTAGATTCGTCACATCGGGAGTCTAGTGACGGCAAACCTTTCATAACAAGATAATGTTTTATTTTTGTCATGGCCAGAAAAATATAGGCAAACAGCTAGTCGGAGATGCGGAATTTCGATGTGTCCATCATTTTCAGAGCATCCCCCTGTCTGCCTAATTTTATCTGTTGAATCTTTACTTTCATATCACTCTGCTGGTCGGCCTGTGCAATGGCCATTTCTTCAGAAATCAAACCGCCACTGAACAGAGCTATCAGTGACTGATCGAAGGACTGCATGCCTGTGGCGTTATTCTGTTCTATGATTTCCTTCAATTTTGCCACTTCACCTTTATGAATTAATTCCCTGATCAGACCCTGGTTGAGCATCACTTCCATTGCCGGCACCATACCGCCCTGCGAGCAGGTCAGAAGACGCTGTGAGATTATGGCCTTCAGGTTCAGGCTCAGGTTCAGGCGAATCTGCCCCTGCTGGTCTTCCGGGAAAAGATTTACGATCCGGTCTATAGCCTGATAAGCGTTATTGGTGTGAATGGTGGCAAGGCACAAGTGGCCGGTCTCAGCAGCGGTAAGTGCCTGCTCCATAACTTCACGGTCGCGGATTTCACCGACAAGAATAACGTCCGGCCGCTGGCGCAAAGCGTTTTTCAGCGCAATTGCGTATGATTCAGTATCAACACCGACTTCACGCTGGGTAATTATACTTTGTTTATGCTCGTGGTAGTACTCGATCGGATCCTCGATAGTGATTATATGCCCCTGTTCGCGCTGATTGCGGAAATCAATCATGGATGCAAGGGTGGTTGATTTACCGGAACCGGTCATTCCTGTGACCAGAACCAGTCCTCGTCTTTCCATCACAAGACGCCCCAGGATATCGGGAAGTTTTAACTCCTCAAAACTAGGGATTTTGGAAATGATTCGTCTTATGACCAGCGCAGGCAGTTGCCTTTGCTGAAGCACGTTCACACGAAAACGTCCATATTTTCCCATATCAAGAGCTGTATTAAGCTCAAGAGTGGATTCAAAATCGCGTTTCTGGCGGTTGGTCAGAACTGAATTGAGGATTTCATTGACCTCATCCTGAGAAAGCAGATCATCCCTCAAGGGACTCAAGAAGCCCTCAATTCTGAGGGTCGGGGGTCTCCCGATAGTAAGATACAGATCGCTTGCGCCCTTTTCGTTCATGGCACTCAGGTATTTCAGAACAGCAGGCTCTCTTGATTCGTTCATCTTAGAAAGAGTACCCTTCCCCGTCTTTGCCCCCTGCAGCAGCAACATCATCACGCGTGTCCAGCCTGCGACCGCCTATAGCTGCAGAAGCATATCCTTCCTCGTGCTCCTCGCCCTCGTCGGTAGTTTTGATGAGTACGCGGCGGGCTTCGGATTTATCGATAATTCCAGCTTCAAGCAGATTGTTTACAGCCTCTTCCATGGTGATCATGCCGTAGCGTTTTCCGGTCTGCATCATTGAGTAGATCTGGGCTACCTGATTTTCGCGAATCAGGTTTCTGACCGCGTTGGTTCCGAGCAGAACCTCATAAGCTCCTGTACGACCGCTGCCGCTGGCGCGTTTCAGCAGGGTTTGGCAGATTACTCCCTGAACCGAGTTAGCGAGCATCGCCCGCACCATTTCCTTGTCGCCGGTCGGGAAGACGTCGATGATACGATCAATGGTTTTGGCGGCAGAACTCGCGTGCAGTGTAGCAAAGACAAGGTGTCCGGTCTCGGCGGCAGTCAGTGCCAGAGAAATTGTTTCGTAATCCCGCATTTCCCCAACAAGAATCACATCCGGGTCTTCCCGCAAGGCGCTTCGCAGCGCAGCGGCGAAAGATCTGGTGTCATGGCCGATTTCGCGGTGGTTGAGCAGACATTTTTTTGAAGTATGAAAGTATTCAACAGGATCCTCGATGGTGATTATATGCTTGCTCATCGTGGCGTTGATATGATTGATCATGGAGGCAAGTGTCGTCGACTTTCCGCTTCCGGTCGGGCCCACGACGATAACAATGCCTTTTTCAAGTTCGGCGAGGCGCCTCATGACCGCCGGAAGTTCGAGTTCTTCCATGGTCGGCACAGCAGAGGGGATAGTACGGAAGACGCCTGCCGTACCGTTACGGGTAGTAAAAGCGTTTACACGGAATCTCGCCTTTTCCCCGAAGGCGATAGCGAAGTCCAGTTCGAGATTTTTTTCGAAAGCCGAGCGCTGGTCTTCGGCCATAACCGAATAGAGCATGGTTCGGATATCATCGCTTGTCAGCGGATCAGCCTTGATTCGCTTCAGTGTTCCGTGAACGCGGATTACAGGAGGGTTGGTCGGACTTAAGTGCAAGTCCGATGCCTCGTTTTGCATTGTAAATGCAAGGAGTTGCGTAAGATCCAAGGTGCCCTCCGTTTTGTGAAGCGCCTGACGTCAGGCGGCTAAAAGATTATCGAAAAAAGAATCCAGACATCAGCATGAGTCATTAGCCGCAAACGGTCAATACCGAGACCTTTTTTGGATTAAATATCATGTGAACACCATCAAAAGGTAGAATGCGGCGATCAAGGCAGGCCCGAACGGGAAAACTTTTTCGGCAGTGACGAGTCGCCAGATCAGAGCAAGCGCAATTCCAAGCCCCCCGGAGAGTATCATGAACGCCGGCAATGCGTGAACACCGAGGCCCAGGCCGGCCACGGCGAAGAACTTGACATCGCCAAAGCCGAGCGCGCTCCGGCCTACGATTTTGCCGGTTAGCGCACCGAGAGTCCATGAAGCAACCCCGTAAATGACAGCGGCAAACAGGCGTGTAACAAGGTACATATAATTCTCGGCCCCGGATGCCACTCTGAAGATAAGCAGAATTCCAACCAGAAGCGCGCTTATGGCCACAAGTTGGTCGGGTAATATCATTTCCTCGAAATCTATGAAGGCAAGCGCCACCAGAAAGGGAATCAATGCTGAAACGATGAAGGCTTCGGCAGTCAGCCCCAGAGACAAAAACGCCGCCGCGCTGGCGAGCATGGATACGAGTTCGACAAGAGGATATCTTAAACTTACGGGCTTACCACAATGCCTGCATTTACCACGGCTGAAAATAAACGAGAACAATGGAACAAGATCCCGCAAACCGAGAACGGTTCTGCATTCCGGGCAGAAAGAGCGTTTCAGTTCGCCGGTCATTCTGAACCATGGCAGCCCCCTTGGAATTCGATAAACCAAAGCTGAAGCGAAACTGCCTGTTATAAGACCAAGAAAACTAAAGATTAAAAGCCCGGCGGAAAAAAACTCCGGGCTCTCTGGCAGAAGATGCATAAAGAACGATCCTAGTTACGAAGGACTGAAAGCCGGTCGTAGATTACCTGGCGGGAAAGCATTCCGTTTTCACCGAAAACGGCATCGGCCTCCAAGGATCTGGAGTAATAATCCACGGCCGTCTGCTTGTCGCCCGCCCGATCGGCGACGACAGCCATATTGTAAAGATGCATCGGGTTGGATGGAGCCATACTGCTCGCCATACCGAGATATCTGATGGCTTCCTCGTAGTTGCCAAGCTCCGCGTGCGCAAGACCGATTTGCGCCGCAATTCCAGGATTTGAAGGATCCTTTTCACGCAATGCGATCAACTCCCGCAGCGCCTCGGCGGGGGAAGCCTCCCTCAGCAGACCTAACATATTGGCCCTTGCATCAACGTTTTTCGGATAAATATCAAGCATTTTCCTGTACGTATTAATCGCCGATTCCTTTTGGCCGTTCTTCTGGTAGGCTACGGCGAGTCCCATAAGAATTCGAGGGTCTCTTGAATTCTTTTTTCCGAGATTTTCGTAAAGCTCAACCGCCGAATCATACCGTCCGAGCTTGACCGCACGATCCGCAGCGACGAGTTGCGCTTCAGTTGACTGGGCACCGTAATTCTTTTCTACAATCACAAATTTTGAAGCAGGCTCCTTTCGCGGATCCGGCTTTCTGGGCCCAGCTTCTTTCGGCAGATTGGTTACCGTTGGAATCGCCGCCGAATCATAATAAAGGTCAGGGCCGGGAGCGTCTGGAGATTCGGTCACGCGTGTGGCCTTGAACTCCGCATTGTCTCCGGCAGGAGGAACCACCTTGCTCTTCGCATCGGGGACGGCAACAGGAGGATTATTGGCAATGGGAAGCGGCAAGGGAACCGGATCAGTTACCGGATCGATCTGCGCAACCGGAGTTCCTGGTTCAGGTGCCGACTGGGCAGTCGCGAAAGAAGAGGCCCCCAAGATTGCGCAAACGCATGAAAGAACGGCAACGCCATTCAGCAGGCCGTATGTTTTCTTCCTGAATCTTGTTGATCTGGCAATCATAATAAAAAACCTTTTTTAATACCGGTCAGGAGATACGCGCCGTAGCGCGAAGAATTCTTTATTAACCTATCAGAAGAATAAGCAAAAGTGAATCATACTTTATCATGCGGCTTTCTTTTCGATCATTTTTAGAAAAGCCCGCTCAAGAATGCTTTCCGATTCCGTGGCAAGCATTTCCTGAGGCGTACCGTTAAAAATTATTGAACCGCTATGCATTACGGCAACAAGATCACAAATCTCACTCATATCAGAGAGGATATGCGAGCTTAAGAAAATCGTGCGCCCCTCAGATCGGACACTTCCAAGAACATCCTTGACGAGAACTCTGGCCTTGGGATCGAGACCACTCATTGGTTCGTCAAGTATCATGATCGAGCATCGGGTTAGAATGGTCGCCATAATGCCTAGCTTCTGCCGCATCCCTTTCGAATAGGTATTTACCCTGTTCTTTAATGCCGCCGGATCGAGCGCAAGTTTCCCGGCCATCAAATCTGCGGCTTTCGAATCGAATTGCTGACCGTACAGTCTCATACTGAATTTGATGAACTCATAGCCACTCAAGAATGAAGGTGGGTCGAACCTTTCAGGAAGATAGGCGAAAAGCGCCTTGCTTTCAGGCGCCTTGTTCGAACGACCTTCAATTTCGATGCTTCCTTCGTTGGTATCCCTAAGACCCAGCATTGCCTTAATCAGCGTGGTCTTACCGGCGCCATTCAGGCCAATAAGTCCAAAAGTTTTGCCTTTACTTACAGATAAATTGATATCCCTGATTACTGGCTGCTTGCCGTAACCAACGCTTACATTCTGTATGTTCAGTATCGGGATGTCAGACATCTATCAACCTGGCAGGAATATTCTTGTGTCCAGATTGAACCTCTGATGTGGCCTTAGACGAACCGGGAAAATAATATTGGTGAAAGAATCGTACCATTTTATATCGATATACTCGCCGGTTACCTTAAGGTCGTGGATCTGCTCAGGCATTGCCTTTGGAGTAACCCGCTGGCCATTGAGCCAGACAGTCCAGTCTTTTTCGCTTCTGTAGGTAATTCCTCCCAAAACTAGTTCTCTAGCGCCGGAACTGGCTCCAGCGCCTGCATCTCCGCTCGAGCTTGGCTGGTTGCTGATACCGCGACGATATTCCTTGATAAGCGCCTGCGTCCATGGTGAGAAAAACAGAGATGGAATGGATCTTGGATCGGGCAGATCCCATTCGTAAAAGGAAAGTCCGCCTCTGTCCAGCCGAGGGTCTGTTTCAAGAGCCGGAGCAACTACCGGCTGATCCGCCGGAGTCGTCGGATCTTTTAGATCGCTCATATCAAGCTGATTGATGACGGGGGATTCCGCAGGAAATGGGGATACCTGAGAGAATGCGACACTCCCGGCCATAAACCAAAAAGCGACAGTGGCAACCCCAAAAAACCTTGCCGCAGGTAATAATTTATTTTTAATGACGCCGCTCATCTACAGCCCCCGCCCCGGAAGTTCGCCTGAAGTTTTTATCTGATCTTCAGGGAGAATGGTTCTCCATGTGAAATCAATTTTCGCACGTACAAGAACAACCGGGGTTCCTGAACCGATCTGCCTTAAAACGCTTTCTGTAACGTCCTGCGATTTAATGACTTCCATTTTGTCAAAACTGACATGCCCCGGAAAACTTGTCTTAAGGAGATATATGAAACGATAAATGTCTATATCGTCGAGAGCGTCAATCTCGACATTGAATGGACTGCTCAGAACGATATGGCCAGCCTTCTTGATTTCGTCGTTTGTCTCCAGAGATGCTGGTTTTATTGTATACTTGATGGCCAAAACACGTGAAAGCTCGCGAATTTCTTCTATTCTTTCTCTGGCAAGGATCCTGTCCTGAGCACTGAAAAATCCCAGTTGTTTTAACTTTTCGAAAGTCCCCTGCTGCTCCAGCAGCTTTTCCCTCTCAAGTTGGAGGCTGGAAATGTCGGTTTCGCGGGAAGAGATCTGCCCCTGAACCCGCCTGACCTCTTTGGAAAGCTGATCTTTCTGAGGCTCAAGATATAGATAGAAACCAGCCGCCAGCAAAGCGTTTAAAATCACCATAGTTAAAAGAACCAGCAGGCGACGACCACCAATTACGCTAATCATTGAACCCGCCTCCTGATAATCATTTCAGGTGAATAATCTTCTTCTTCCTTGATGCTTTGCACCACGCCCTGAGAACCCGAAACTTCTACGTTGTAGTTATTGTCGTATGGCTTTTTATGAATAATTACTTCAGCATCTTTCATATTGTCCTGAATGCGGTCGCGCAGGCTTTCGAAAACCGCATTGGCCCTTGTCGGCCCCATCGAGGCAGGCATGCGCATCATGAACATTGCCTGCAAGTATATCCGGTTTTCGTTCTGGTCATTCTGGTACTGGTCTTTGACGACGACCTGATTAACGACCTTGCTAACTTTAACCAGTTCAAGTTTAGAATCCGTTCCAAGCGACTGGCCAATCTTCTTAAACAGATCCAGCGGCTCCATATCCGATTTTTGCAAGTTTGTATATGCCTGAAGCGTACCCTGTACCAATTCGACATCAAAACCCATCGCCTTCTTGCGCTCGACTTCCTCCTGATACTGTGCCTCGACCTGATTGAGCCGCAGGTGTGAACTGTCCAGCTTGTCGTTGAGCGTCAGCAAATCCTGGGAAGCAACTGAAGCCTGCCAAAGATGGAACAAAGCGCCGGCCAGAAGCAATATTGTGAAGAATGCGGCTACCTGTCTCGGCTTGTGAATATTGGCTACTTCTCTGGCGTGCATCGGGAGAAGCAACCCTCGTTTCCTGCCTGCCCATGCGGCATGCAGTGAGTCGGCATAACGCTCCTCTTCCTGCCGGCCGATCTTGATGCCGATAAGACGTGCAGCCTCGGTAACCGTAAGAGTTGTAAGATGACATGGGGTTTCGATCTTATCGCTCAACTGATCGCCGGTCTCAGGATTTGCGATTACGATCACTTCCAGGCCATCTTCAGGCGAATAACCGAAACGGCTTAGGTAGCTCATGGTAGCGCTGAATTCCTGAAGAACCTCGCTAATCCAGAGTTTTGAATCAATGTCAGTATCGACGATCGGCGTCATCCGGGTAAGCGCCAGTTCGCCGCTCCTGACAACAATCTGACGCAGTCCGCCATTCTGGTGCTGGCCGATGAAAACGACCCATTTGGCTTTTGTTCCCGCCTTGCGCGAAAGCTTGTCCGCGAGATTTTTTACAAGATCAGACGATTCCACCGGAAGCAGGCCAAAGCCCGCAATCGGGGCCATGGAACGCCTAACGGCATCGATAACCTTCTTATAGTTTTCTCCTCCCGGGATGGCCGAGAAGAGGTACAGCCCCCCACTTCCGGCTGGAGTTTGAGGAGAGGGTTTCGCCGCGCTTTCCCTGAGCTTTAATGCGGCCCTTACATTATACTGAGGAAAAACAATTCTCAGCTTTCTATCCAGCACATTGCCACGGTCGAACAAACCAACTTTTGGCATTCGCTCCTTGCGGTAATGCTGTTCGACCATATCGTAAAGCATCAGAACCGGGCGGGAGTTACAATCTTTGGATATTATTCCTGCCACTGTTTCGGCGAATCCAGCATCATCCCATGGAACCGAAGCGACAAATCTGGTCACCGACATGCCGGCGTTATAAATATATAAAGCATCATCGCCGATAAGAAGGACACAGCGGGACGGGCTAATATTTGGCAGCGAAATAGTCATGCATTAAAACTCAAGATTTTCAAAGCTGGAATAGATCGGGCCGAAAACTCCAGCCGCAATCCACATTATCATACCCCCAAGTAACATGGTAAGGAAAGGCTCAATCATAGCAATAAGCGCCTGAACCGATTCATCGACGTCGGCGGTATAGAATTCCGAAACCTGCTCAAGAACCGTGCTCAGGTTACCAGACTCCTCCCCAATCCTCAGCATGCGTACAACCATGCTCGGGAATTCTCCGCAGGCGTTAAATGCCTCCGATAAGGGGCTACCATTCTGAACTGAGACATAAACATTATCCAGCGCCTCGGACAGCGCCAGGTTGGACACAGTCGCCTGCGAGGATCTTAGGGCGCGAAGGACATCGATACCACTAAAATAAAGCGCCGCGAAAGTCTGACAGAATCTGGCGATATTTATTTTGCGTATAAGCGGGCCTGCAATCGGCATGGTGATATAGAACATGTCAATCCGGTAGGCTATCTCCTTCGACATCCGCCGGGCCGTCATGATTAGAATGAATATTATTACCGGGGCCGCAAGAACCGCCCACCAGTATTCCTTGAAGAAATCGGATGTGGCAATAAGAGAAGTCGTGTACCAGGGCAGTTCCTGACCGATGTTCCGGATGAACCCTACGATCTGCGGGACGACGAAACCCATCATGATGACGACTGTCAGTATAACCACGACCACAAGGATGATCGGGTACCGGGTCGCCTTGCGAATCTTTGCCTGCATCTGGTCAACCCATTTCAGGTATTTGACCAGTTGCAGGTAGGAGGAACTCATATCGCCGGTTTCCTCGCCGGAGGCAATCAGGGATATGTACAGATTGGTAAAAATCTTCGGATGCCGAGCCATTGATTCCGACAGGGAGCTTCCTTCGGAAACATCGCGGTATATTTCCGACATTATATCACGCAAGGCATCGTTATCCGTGGTGTCCCTGATATCGGCAAGCGCGTCCAGCATCGGCACGCCGGCGGACTGCATCTGCTCCATGTGAACGAAAAGCTGTATAAGGTCGCGAATTCTAACCCGGTTAAGGTAAATACCGAATGAATTAAGCGCTTTTTTCCTGATTTTTGCGCACTGAACAAGCTCCATGCCCGATGTTTGAAGCTGGTTGTACAAATCAACTTCATTGGCTGCAGAGATGACGCCCCTTATCGGACGGCCCCGGCTGTTTACCGCTCTGTACTTATAGCGTTCGATGGTTCGCCCCTATTTTAGACAGATTTATTTACTGACGTTTACTTTCTTGGAAACTTCTTCGATGCTGGTAACACCTTCAAGAACCTTAAGCATGCCATCGTCTTTCATGCTTTTGAAGCCTTTTTGTTTGGCTGTCCTTACTAAATCAGATTTTGTACCTTCCGCGGCGATCACATCGTCTAGTTCCTCATCGAACAAAAGGATCTCGGCAACGGCGATCCGGCCTTTGTATCCCTGGCCGGCACAGGTCTTGCAGCCCCCCTGCCTTGCCTTGAAAATTCTTGGCGGCTTTGCGGGATCGACGCCCATCAAATCGCATTCTTCGGCGGCGGCGGTGTATTCGATTCTGCAATCTGAGCATAATCTGCGAACCAGACGCTGGGCGAATACGGCTATGATTGCGCCCGCGACCATGCCCGGCTTTAATCCCAGATCGAAAAGCCTTGGGATCGCCCCGAAAGAATCGTTAGTGTGAAGAGTAGTATATACTTGGTGACCGGTCATCGCCGCCTTAAGCGCCATTCCTGCGGTGACTCCATCCCGGATTTCCCCGATAAATATAATATCCGGATCCTGACGAAGCATAGCCCTGATACCATCGGCAAATTCGAGAATTCCATCCTTGACCTGCGTTTGCCGAATCATCGGCAGCGAGTATTCGACAGGGTCTTCGAGAGTCTGGACGTTAACCTCGACATTGTTTATTTCATTAAGCATAGAATAAAGCGAAGTCGTCTTGCCGCTGCCGGTAGGCCCGGTGACGATGATGATTCCCTCCGGCCTGCTTTGCGCCTTGCGGATTTTCCTCAGGTTTTCCTCGCTGAATCCCAGGCCTTCCAGGGGCATGATGCTCTGGCTTTTGTCGAGTACGCGCAGGACTATGTTTTCGCCGTAAACCGTTGGGAGCGACGACACCCGAAAGTCGGCTTCCCGACCGCCAACGTTCAGGTTAAAGCGCCCGTCCTGCGGAGTAAGCTTGTCGGCAATGTCCATACCGGAAAGGATTTTTATTCGCTGCGAAACAGCGTTCCAGTGGCGCTTGTGAAGAATCTGGGCGGTAAACAGAACCCCGTCCTTACGATTGCGCAAGCGGATAAAATTCTCTTCAGGTTCAAAGTGAAGGTCGGAGCAGCCGGTCTTGACGGCATCGGAAACGAGAGCATTAACAAGTCTGACTACCGGGTGTGTATAGGCCTGCATCTCCGAGAGCTTGGTTATATCGGTTTCAGTCTCGTTTTCCAGCTCTTCAAGAATTTCGCTGATCGAACTCGCGTAGCCATAGGCGGCGTCGATTGCATCGGAAATGATTGAGCCAGTGGTCACAAGAGGTTTGAAGGTGGCCCCTTTGGGGAAGATTCTTCGTAAAGTATCAAGCGCAACGACGTCATAGGGGTCAGCCATCGCAATATGAACTTCCATCCTGCCGACAGTGCCGCTTAGAGCAACCGGCAGAACCTGAAGCTTGAGAGCGTCTGCTTTGGGCAGATAGGAGAGTGCGTCTCCATCGACAATTGTATGCTTTGGATTGAAAACATCATGGCCAGAAGATTCTGCAAGAAAAGAAGTCAGGGTTTCTTCATCTATAAACCCGAGTTCGACAAGGATTGCCCCAAGCATCTTGCCCGAGAGCTTTTTCTCCTGAAGGGCGACGTTGAGTTGGTCTTCTGATATAATTCCAAGAGCGACAAGGCGTTCGCCAATTCGCCCTTTACCTAAACCCTGCCCGCTTTCCCCCTCGCCAGACACGATGTTCTTACCGGTCGGAACATGATCCTCGCCCTGATCCAGGCCGGCGGCACGATCAAGCCTGAAGCGTACCGGTAAAGAAAATCTGGAAGAATCGTTTATGTCTTCCTTTCCGACCACTTCCGCCTGGCTCAAGGGTTCAAGGCCAACAACCTCAAGCTCTTCTGCGGCCATAATCTTCTTTCCGGCAGAAATTCGGTTTTTCTCAGTTTTCTTATTCATAAGATACGCTTAAGCCTCTTGAAGCTGGAACTATCAATACATTTTTAAACTAAAGTTACAAACAAATGGTTAATGTAAGTAATTGATTAATAATGTATTTTTCATAATCGCCAAAGGCGGCAATCTGAATATTACCATTATCAAAGCTATCAGGGAATTTTTTCCAGAGCGATATACAGGATTAAGCAAGACCTGCACAGCTTTCCCGTTCCGGCAGCTGCTCAGGGCATATTCAGACAATTATTATCGAACGCCCTGAACCGAAAATTTACATATGAGAAATGGCGCGCCCGAAGAGATTCGAACTCCTAACCTTCTGATCCGTAGCATCATTCAGCCCGTTTCGTCAAGCTACGCCATTGCCCTCTAAAACCACATTTTGTCCTGCAATATCAGCGACTTAGTTCTTGTCAGGCCCTTTAGTTTACTTTATACTGCCAGCTGATTTCGATGCAGGCTTAGTGCAAATTCAGTATTCCCGGAGATCCTCCGAAGAATCAGATTGGAACATTCTGGCCAGTACGCTCGGTTCGTTGAAGCGTGATCGCACATCCGCTTCTGTTTCAGGATCAAGGCCAAGAGCACTAATACGGCTGTCCAGATCCCCCGTTAAAGCTGCGTAATTGCTATACGATGTAGTAATCGTTTGTTTAGTAAAACTATATGTAACTGCGGGATGCGGCTGAAGCAGGGACAAACTCATTACTATTCTCCTTTTAATGTTTAAAACGTTGCCTGATATTGGAAAGGACAATTCGAGAAAGGATTAGTGAAAGATTAAGTAAAGGCAAAGCTAACAAGTAAAATATGTTTAGAAATATTAGCGAGTTAACTTGATATACCCCTCTTTTCCACAATACTTCTCCCACACATCCCGCCGATGCAAATCCTAATAAAATAAGGATTGTAAATGCAAAGTATTTAATATAGCTTTTTATTGGTTCTTCAATACTTAGTCTTGGGCTCCACCATAATGAATCATAGATTTTAAGATCTATATTTTTTTTAAACTTTTTAAAATAATATGGATGAATAAAAATTAACAAAATAGCGCCATACACTAGAGTAAATTGCCAACTGAATTCTCTAAAAAATCTTGTTTGAGAAAGTTTTATTTCTATGAAAATTAATGGAATGGAGAAATTAAATATTAAAGATGCCCAATAAACAATAGATAATATTACCCCTATAATAATACTTGTTCTGATACTTAAATAATATATATAAGCATCATCCAGTTCTTTATTTCGCAATTTTTCAGGTAAAAGCCAGCTAACAAAATCAAAAAAAGCTTCTCTTTCTTCTGGCTTGGGTAGCTCTGTATTAAGTTTGAAGAATTTCATATTCATCTCCTCTCACTGGACGTAGTTTCACCACCTCGCATTGTCGGGTCTGCCGGGCTGACGTGTCTATCTTTATGTGGTGAGGAGAGGTTCATTTTTTATGAGTATCCTTAATTGTCCTGCGCCTGTTTCCTTTCCTCTCCTCTCCCAGAACAACGCCGCATCACCCTGCATTGTCGGATCGTAGGCTTAGCACGTCCATCTCTATGTAACAAAAAAGAGAATCATTTTTGTAGAACTATTAATTGTCAATATTATGTAATTTTAGCTAAGGTTGTTTTACTTCTTTAGAAAGATACAACTTTCCATCTATTTCAACTACAAGCTTACAATTATCTCTAGATATCCACAGTTAAATTGTTACCGCATAATAACGAGCGCCGCTTCTCTCAAAAACAACCGTTTTTGAGAGAGCGCGGACAAGGGCAAGGCGGTAACGGATTTTCAAAGCTGTCGATCTCCTGAA
>CAZBGS010000002.1:0-404636 GCA_964491785.1 uncultured Pseudobdellovibrionaceae bacterium
AACTGGAACGGTTCAAATAACATAGACAATAAATTTACTATTTTTGATTCACTCAACAAGGAAGTAGAGGAGCTTTATGCGGCGAGGCAGAATCTAGTAAATACAGAAAGATCATTACTTCGCTACCGTCTGGCCAGTAATGAAGAAAATGCAAGCAGGGTTTTATCCAATATCTCCAAAGTCGATGGAGATCAGGAAATGCTGGCTAAAGCAGTTGCGGCCTATTCCCGTGATGCTGGCAAGGCAAATGCCGTGCTTGATAAAATTGATTTATTAAAAGCCGGATCGGAGCAGGTCATCAATCTGCAAAAGGAAAGGGAAGATCTGGTAAACAATATCCTTTCAGGATTGGGAACAAAGTTGAGGGTTGATTATGCCCAAATCATGAAAACAGCGAGTGACGATGCCGACCTTGAAACTACTTATCTGGCCGGAGAAGCCGTTCATCATATTATGAGAGCAAGGCTTCATGTTCAAAAATATCTGCTGGAGAACTCTCAGTCCTCGTTCGAACTTTCAATGAAGGAGCTTGATGAAGCCTATACTTGGGGCGAGAAACTGCTTGAAAGCATAGAAAATCAGAAAAGGCGGCAATTGGCGGAAACAGGTCTGGAATCGCTCAAGTCCTACAAGGAAAATTATAAAAAGGTTTCGGAGGCTATTAACAAGCGTAACAAGCTGATGTTCGAAAATGTTGAAAAGCCTGTTTCTGAAATAGCGGGGCTGATCGACGAACTCGTGCTGGAGGCCGGGCACAGGGCAAAAACGACGAAGGATGATGCGTCGGTTATAATCGATAAAACGTCCGTTGTTTCCCTGTCGGCTGCCGCCATAGGGTTTGCTCTGGCTCTGGCGCTGGGAATTGCGCTTTGCAGCTTCCTGACCAGGAGTATCAGGAAATGCGAGGGAGTAATGAAGGAGCTTGCCAGCGGCAAGCTTGATATCCAGATCTGGGGACGGGAGAGAAGCGACGAATTTGGCGATATGGCCAGATCCATTGCCGTGTTCCAGAAAAACGCGAAAGAGAACGAGCAGCTTAAGGCCGAGCAGGAGGCTGCCGAGGCCGCGGCCAGAGAAAGGCGGAAAGCCGAGATGCAGAAGCTTGCCAATGATTTCGAGAGCCAGGTGATGGGCATCGTAGAACGTGTTTCGGCGGCGGCTGAGCAACTGCAAAGCAGCTCCAAATCGCTCGGCAGTGTTGCCGACAAGACCAAGATGCAGGCTTCGAATGTCGCCACTGCGGCAGAAGAGGCGGCATCCAACGTGCAGACGGTTGCATCGGCCACCGAGGAGCTTAGCTCTTCGATTTCCGAAGTGATCAAGCAGATCGGCGGTTCGGCCAGGCTCACCAGGGAAGTTGCCGATCAGGCCGGCCGCACACATGAAATCGTCAAGCAATTGCAGATTTCCGCCGACCAGATCGGAGAAGTCGTCGAACTGATTCAGGAGATCGCGGAGCAGACCAATCTGCTGGCTCTGAACGCGACTATCGAGTCCGCAAGGGCTGGCGAGGCGGGCAAGGGTTTTGCGGTTGTGGCCAACGAGGTCAAGCAACTGGCGACCCAGACCAGCAGCGCCACCCAGAACATCGCCGACAAAATCAAGGAGGTTCAGGAAATCGCCCGCAAGAGCATGGAGGCTGTGACGCTCATTACCGAAGCTATCGGGGGGGTGAACGAAAACATGTCCGCGGTTTCCGCTGCTGCCGAGGAACAGGGTTCAGCGACCAGCGAAATATCAAGAAACGTTCAGGAAGCGGCTTCGGGAACGCAGGAGGTTTCGACCAATATCATCTCCGTGAGCCAGGCATCCGACCAGACCGGCAGACTCGCTGTCGATCTGCAGGGGGCGGCGAACGATCTTACCGAACAATCCAGGAGCCTGAAGGGCGCCGTGAATTCATTCCTGAACGGTGTGAGAGCGGCTTGAGAAACCACTAACCTGCTCCAGCTAATCCTTGCATCCCTCTCCCTTCGGGAGAGGGAATTTCTTTCAGAAGATATGTCTTCAGGCCGGGTACGTCTTTAACGTCATGTATGGACTAGCCTCCGAATGCATACCCGCTGCATTCATTCAATGCAATAGTCCAAAAAAGTGCGAAGGTATATTCGGATTAGGCCGTATAATCCAAAAGACAAAATTCCGGAGCAAAAACAGGATGAGAAAATTCGTACTGATAACAATCGCCGTTATGGCGGTTATCGGGATAATGGTTGCAGGGTTCAGGTTTTCCGCCGGTGGACAGTCCGGGGCAAAGGAGGCGGCGGTCTCGGTTTCCGAGGTCGTGATCGGCAGCGTCGAGTCGGTTGTTACCGCTCAGGGGACTCTGGAGCCGAAGGATTATGTCGATGTCGGGGCCCAGGTTTCGGGATTGATCGTGAAAATGCACGCGGAAGTCGGCGACGCCGTCAGGCAGGGAGACATTATCGCGGAGATCGACCCCGACGTTTACGCGGCGCAGGTCAGGGGCGGAGAAGCAAGGCTAAAAACTCTTCAGGCGCAAAAGGCCGAGCAGGAGGCCCTGATCAGGCAATCAAGGCAGAAATACCAGCGCAACGTAAACCTGATGAAATCGAAGGCGGTCAGCGAGGAAGTTCTGGAAGATTCAAAAACATCTCTGGATATAGCCGAGGCAAGGCTCCTGTCGCTGGAGGCGCAGATCGAAGAGGCCCAATCGACTTTGGAAGGCGCGAAGACGAATCTCGGCTATACGAAGATATACGCGCCGATGGGCGGCGTTGTGGTGTCGCAGCCGGTCAAGGAAGGGCAGACGATAAACGCCAACCAGACCGCGCCGGTCATAGCCCGGATAGCCAATCTCGATATCATGACCGTCAAGGCGCAGGTGGCGGAGGCCGATATCATGAAGCTGGACACGGGAATGAGCATGTATTTCACGACGCTCGGTTCCAGCGAGAGGCGCTGGCAGGGAACGGTTCGCCAGATACTCCCCTCGCCGGAGACGATCAACGACGTCGTCCTTTATAACGTGCTTGTGGATGTCGACAATACCGGCAATCAACTTATGACGGGAATGACTGCGCAAATGTTTTTTTTGCTGGGGAGGGAGGAAAACATTCCTGTCGTTCCGGTGGCGGCGCTGCTGAAACGCGTTCCTGAATCCGATGCCGCTAAAGGGAAAGCGTATCAGGTCAGGGTAATGAACGGCAGGATTGCCGAGGACAGGACGGTGATCGTGGGGCTGAACGATCGCGCCAGGGCGGCGGTAGTCGAAGGGCTGGAGGCGGGGGACAGAGTTCTGGTCAATACGCCGCCGGCATCCCAGTCGTCCGCGGAAAGGCGGCCGAGGATGCCGAGATTATGAAGGATGATCCGATAGTCGAAATCATAAACCTCAGCCGCCATTACGAGAGCGGCGAGGACGTGCTCAAGGCGCTGGACGAGGTAAGTCTTTCGATCAGTGGCGGTGAATTTGTAGCTATCATGGGGCAGTCCGGTTCCGGGAAGACTACGCTGATGAACATAATCGGCTGTCTGGACAGGGCGACTTCGGGAAGTTACAGAGTTGGAGGGAAAGACGTTTCGGGTCTGGGGGCGGACGAGCTGGCGGCGTTGAGGCGGGAAATCTTCGGGTTTATTTTTCAGCGCTATAACCTTCTCAATACGGCCAGCGCCGAAGAGAATGTCGAAATTCCGGCGATATACGCCGGGACGGCGAGGGAGAGAAGGCGGAGGCGGGCAAGGGAACTGCTGGTGGCGCTGGGACTGGGCGACCGTCTCGGGCACCGGCCCAGCCAGCTTTCGGGCGGGCAGCAGCAGAGAGTGGCTATCGCGAGGGCGCTGATGAACGATCCTCCCGTAATACTGGCCGACGAGCCTACCGGGGCGCTGGACAGCGCCAGCGGGCATGATGTCATGGAACTGCTTGGAAAGCTGAACGGAGAGGGCAGAACCGTTATCCTGATTACCCATGACGAACATGTGGCGGCGCATGCGGACAGGATCGTCAGGATACAGGACGGGAAAATCGTCGAGGACAGCGGCAGAGGCAAGGATGAGAAAGTTTCGTCGCTGCCTGGAAATGCGCAGGCGCCTGGCGCAGGCGGAAACTTCATGGCGGAAATTAATGAGGCGGTGGTCACCGCGCTGCGGTCGCTGCGGGTCAATCTGTTCAGGACGGCTCTGACGCTGCTCGGGATCGTGATCGGGGTCGCGGCGGTGATTACCATGCTTGCCATTGGCAACGGCAGCAAGCAGGAGGTGCTGGAGCAGATAAGCTCCATGGGCACCAATATTCTTGGCATACGGCCCGGCATGGCGGGCATGCGGCCTTCAGGGGATATCGTCACGCTGGTTCCCGCCGATGCGAAAGCGATCGAAGAGCAGATCGGCAACATCGTTGTAGTCGTACCGGAAAGGAGCGGCAGGAAGACGCTGCGGGTTGGGGGCACGGATTACGTTTCGAGCGTCACCGGAGTGGGCGCCGGGTTTCCGGTGGCAAGAGACTGGAGAGTGAGGCATGGGACATTCTTTACCGCCGAGGACGAGGAGTCATATGCTGCCGTGGCGGTTCTCGGGACGACTGTCGCACAGTCGCTATTTCCGGGCGGGGAGGATCCTTCGGGGAAGTTCATGCTTATCGGCAATATACCTTTTCAGATAATCGGGGTGATGGAGTCCAAAGGTGCGGCGCCCTGGGGGGGCGATCAGGACGATACGGTCTGGGTGCCTTTTCCTACGGCGATGGTGCGGCTTTTCGGTTCCGGCCATGTCAATGCCATTATCGTCAAGGTGGCGGATACGCGGCTCATAGAAAAGACGGAAAGCGAGATCACGGAACTGCTCAAGGTCAGGCACGGGGCAGAGGATTTCCGGGTGCGCAATACCGCTTCTTTTCTTGAAATGGCAACGCAGACGCAGAACACGCTTACCATTCTGCTGGGGGCGGTGGCGGCGATTTCTCTACTGGTCGGGGGGATCGGGGTCATGAACATCATGCTGGTCAGCGTAGTCGAGCGCACGCGCGAGATCGGTATTCGTATGGCGGCAGGGGCGAGGATGCGCGATATCCTTTATCAGTTCAATACCGAGGCGATAGTCGTCTGCACGATCGGCGGGATGATCGGAGTGATTGCCGGAATCGCCGCCGGGCTGGTGATTTCGCTATTTGATGTCAGGGTGGAGTTTTCGGCATGGCCTGCGCTGCTGGCATTTTCATGCGCTGTCGGCACCGGTATGTTGTTCGGTTACCTGCCCGCTCGCAAGGCGGCGAAGCTTGATCCGGTCGTGGCGCTGAGTTCGGAGTAAAGAAATGTCTGGTAGGAAAATATTCATAATTATATCTGCGGCTTTGCTTTCCTCATGCTCGCTGACACCGGAATACAGCAGGCCGGTTGTCGAGATTCCGCAGGACTGGAGGCAGGCACAGGCGGATGAACGGACGGAGATTGCCCGCGACTGGTGGAAGTCGTTCGGCAGCGGCGGGCTTGACAGGCTGATGGATCTGGCGCTTGAGGGCAACAGCGATCTGAGGGCGGGTATCCACAGGATCGGGCAGGCGAGGGCGGCTTTGAAAATCGCCGGAGCGACGCTTTATCCGGATGCCGGGGCGTCCGCCGGGGCGGAGCGTTCGCGCAGCAATCCGGCCTCGGGGAAGACGGAAAGCGCCACCAGTCTGCGGGCAGGTCTGGCCGTTGCCTATGAGCTGGATCTGTTTGGCGGAAACCGGGCGGGAGTGGCTGCGGCGCGGGCGGGTCTTCTGGCAAGCGGATACGATCAGGAAGCGCTGGCGCTCGTGGTCATGGGGGAAGTGGCGCAGACTTATTTTACCCTGCTCAATCTGCGGGAGCGATTGGAGATTGCAAACGACAACCTGGCTAATTCGCGCGAGATCATCCGGATTATCGAGGCGCGGGTGAGCGCGGGGGCGGAGTCGGAACTTGAGCTGGCACAGCAGAGAGCTTCGGTTGCTTCCAGCGAGGCGGCGAGGGCGGTGCTGACCGGACAGATACGCGGCGCGGAAAACGCTCTGTCGGTTCTTGCCGGCATGGTGCCGCAGGATATGATGCCGGAGGAACGCGGCCTTGCGGAGATCACGCTTCCGGAGATAGCGGCGGGGCAGCCGTCAGCGCTTCTGGAGCGCAGGCCGGATATCAGATCCGCGGAAGCCGCGCTTCTGGCGGCGAATGCGGACATCGGGGCGGCGAGGGCGGCTTTCTTCCCTTCAGTATCGCTGGGCATGAACAGCGCCGTGTCCATGGCCGGTTTCGGAGATCCTTCGGCGACGGCTGTTTCGCTGGCGTCTTCGCTGGCGGCGCCTTTGTTCCGTGGCGGGCGTCTTGAGGGCGGGCTGGAGCGCGCGACGGAGCGGCAGCTTGAACTGGCCGAGAATTACCGCAAGGCCGTACTTGTAGCCTTTCGTGAAGTGGAGGACGCGCTCGCTGCGCAGAAGACCGCGAAAGCGCGGGAGGCGGCGCTTGCCACGGCAATGGCCGAGGCCCGCAAGGCATACAGGATTTCCAGACAGCGTTACGATGCCGGAGCCATAGACTTCCAGACCCTCCTCGACACCCAGCGCGCCCAACTTACCTCCGAAGACAACCACTCCCAGGCCAAACTCTCCCGCCTTCTTGCCGCGGTCGATCTGTTCATGGCTCTGGGAGGGGGGTGGGGGGAATGACGGGGCCTCAGGTTCCATAAAAAACCTATCTAATACGAGTGATGCCCCAGGAATCATTTCCTTCTTCCAAAATATATTCAGCAAAATTTCCAAATATCCTTGGCGGGCAAGGGTTTAATGCTAGCGGATTATGAACGACCGCAAGAAAATATTCATCCTCAAGGTAGTGTTTTTCATCGATTTTATAATCGTCATTCATGTAACGTTTATTACCAAGCATATGACTTCGTGAGCATCCAATAATTGCACTGACTTTGTTGTATGTTTGGTCAAGGAAGATGGCTGTTGGTACATCAACGGCAGGATTTTTCCTGATAGATAAGCGCATTGAGTGCTGAATTGAGTTATTAGCTAGCTCCATTGGCCCCACAGGATAGGCGGCTTCAACAGCCCATGGTAATTGACTTATCCCCGTATCTTCTGAAGGCCACCATGATAATCGGGAAGAGTTAATCGCGATAACATATGATGATGTGTAAACCCCGGTATCGTCTCTGCTTTAAGCACGCGACCGGGGTAATTTTTGATTATGTCTGTAAAGATATTTTGAGGCAGTCCGCTTCTTTCACGCCCTCGCTGGCAAGCAGGGTATGGGTTACCTGATTAAGGTTATTAAGGCCGGGGTTGCCGGAAGGGCCAAGCATCCGCATAAGGCTTTCTTTCGGAATGCCGGTACGTTCCGAAAGAGCGGCAAAGCCTATCGTGGCGTTAATGTAGTCGCGGATGAAAGATTTACCTGCCTGCATATCTTCCTTGTTTCCTGCGATAATCAGGGCAATGCCGCGCATAAGCATACCGCGCCGGAACTTCTTATCTCGCCGCGCACGTTCAACAATCGTATCCTTAAAATCGCGTGTCAGAGGCATGTCACTGTCCTTCTACATTCATCTACATTCATATAATAACATATACGTTACTAATCAAGCCACCTTATTTTTCTTTTTTGTATGCCGTCCAGAGGGCTTTGGCTTTCTCAATGTCCTTGCTTTGCTTGTTTTTCGTCCCGCCCGCCAAAAGGATAACCAGTTCCTTTCCGTTCATTGCGTAGTAAATCCTGATTGCGGGTTTGCCGAATATGCGTCGCTCCATAACGCCATCGCCTACGGACTTGTGATCTCCGAAATTTCCTTGTTCCATACGGTAAAGGGTTTCAGTTACCCGTAAAGCATGACTTGCCGGGATTCTTGAAAGCCATTCGGCAAAATGGTTTTTGCCATCGCCGGAAACGTATTCGACTATACGGATTACGTTGTTCAGCATCTGCCGTGAAGCATCTTTGTCGAGTAGTTCGTCTTGGTGCATATTCACACTCTCCCAGAACAGAAATTAACTTTGAAGAAAGCTAACTCGTTATAACATATTGTATCAAAAGAATAATGTTTCATGCTTAAGCTTGAATATTCATTCTTGAGCATGAATATTATGGCCGCTTCTTCCTTGGTCTACTTAATCCAAGTCGCTCAAACGAACGGGATACGGTTGGCTGAGAAAAGTTTGTATCTATTGCAATGGTGTTTTGAAGTGGTTTTATGCCTTGTTTGACTAATTGTTGATACGCTGCAAAAACGATCCGGTCAGTGTTTTCATTTGTCTGTTGATAGCGTATCTGGTTCTTTTTTCTTCTAACAAAGCCGGCCCTGAAATCCGGCTTCATAGTATTAATCAAGGAATTTTGGCTGGTTATTACACTGTCTGCTAAATTCAAGGTCTCTTCGATTATTTCATTTGGCGGTGCTTCATCAGCAATTGCAACTAGTACTACGCAGGCGCTAAAGTTATCGTAGCCGTAACGTTCCACCAGTGCTTCAATCGTCGGATCCGTATCAATAAACTTCTTGCGAAAAAACCGAATAGGATTTTGATATTCATCATATAGAAGCACACGTGCCGCAACGCCTAATTTCTTTTTTTCAATTTCGTCTTTTGCGGTAACGTATAGGCGGATCAACTCACTGTTAAGCTCATTCCTATCCTCTTGCGAAAGTCCACCAGAAACTTGATAAACAATCGCTCGAGCATATTTCATGCTGTGACCATAATTGGTTTCGTAGGCGGGCAAAGCAACATTACCCAGACCAAATAACTTACCGAATGTATCTCGTTGCTGCGAAGCATCTAACGTCCTTAAAACACTCGCAGGATGCTGTTCTTGCTCCTGTTTTTGTTGCTCGTTCTCCAAACTGGACAATTGCCTCAGCACATTGGTATTTCTTTGAGAGTCCTGCTTCATGTTATGCCCTCCGCTTGAAATCGCCGTGAATGACCTTCCCGCCGCTTGCCAGCGCGTCCAGAAAGTCGGCATAGCGTTGCATCATTTCGGTTCGCTCTTTCAGGAATTGCGCCCGGTCGTATGCTGCATCAACTTTGTTCTTATGAGCATGCGCCAGTTGCCTGTCTATGACTTCATGGCGGTATCCAAGTTGCTCTTTAATGTTGCTCATAGCCAGCGCGCGGAAGCCGTGCCCGGTCATTTTGCCGCCGTATCCCATGCGCTTTAACGCCATAAGGATCGTATTGTTGCTCATATGGTTTTTGGGCTTTACCAGATTAGGAAATACCCATTCCCAGCTACCGGTGGATTCCTGTTGCTCCCTGAGTAATTCTACAGCTTGCCGGGATAGTGGCACTATGTGATCCCGCCGCATCTTCATGCGCTCCGCCGGGATAAGCCACTGTCCGGCCTCAAGGTCGATTTCTTCCCACTTCGCGCCTATCAGTTCACTGGTTCGCACAAAGGTAAGCATCAGCAATTTTATGGCCCTGATAGTTTGGGGGTACAGGCGTTTTTTGTTTCGGTTCAGTGCCCCCAAAAATTCCGGGAGTTCTTTAACGTCAAAGCAAGCGAAGTGTTCTTTCTTGAAAGGTTTCAGGGATTCTTTTGGCTTCAGGTCGCGCGTGGGGTCGCTTTCCACATAGTTACGGGGTATTCCATAGCGGAAAACCTGCCCGCATACCTGAAGGGCACGGCGAGCCAGTTCATGCGCCCCCCTGTCTTCGATCTTCTGAATGCACTTCAAAACCTGATTAGGGGTAATACTACGGATAGGGAAGGGGCCAATTTCCGGGAACACGTCCATTTCAAGCCGATGCAAAACATCATTGCCGTGTCTTTCCGTCCAGCGTGCTTTCTGGTGTTCATGCCATTCACGCGCCACGAGTTCAAAGGTATTCTCCGAACTTTCCCGCGCCTGAAGCTTTTCTTCTTTCCGGGCAAGGGAAGGGTCGATCCCGGCTTTAATCAGCTTCCTTATTTTTTCCCGTTCCTCTCTTGCCTCTGCAAGCGAAGTCTCCGGGTATGATCCCAGTCCAAGCGTGTTTTCTTTGCCGTGCATGCGGTATTTAAGACGCCATAGCTTCGAGCCGTGGGGTTTTACGTGCAGGTACATACCCCCACCATCAGACAGTTTATAGGGCTTATCCTTGGGCTTTGCATTCTTGCATGCTGTATCTGTAAGCTTCATTTGGGGGTGCGCTCCACAGTTAGGGCCTATTCATGCCCCCAATCGTACCCCCAATTCTTGCGGTTGTAAACGAAAAGCTGCGAACGCCTGCGAATATCAGCAAACTGAAGTCTGTTGATTTTCTTGCCTTTTCGGGAATGTTGGTGAATAATCGTGAATGTCAGTGAAAGGTAAAATGGCGGAGAGGGGGGGATTCGAACCCCCGATAGGGTTACCCCTATGCCGCATTTCGAGTGCGGTGCTTTCAACCGCTCAGCCACCTCTCCCTAGGTATGTCCGGAATTTTTATTTCATATCTGTGATTAAAGCAAGTGAGAGTTATTTATAATATTCAACCCCGGCATATGCCGGGGTTGCATTGCGATAGGCGGGATTAAAGTCAGGCGCCGGCTGCCTGCTGGTTGATGTGTTTTATTGCGAGGTCGGTCAGCAGCATGTCGGTTTTCTTTTCTTCTTCGAGGGTTTCTTCGAGAAGATCGGCGCTGTCGTCGTGGCCGAGCATTTTGGCAAGGGTTTTCAGCGTGCCGTAGGTGGCGATTTCGTAATGCTCGATTTTCTGGGCGGCGGAAATAAGCGCGGCGTCGAGGACTTTCTTGTCGTCCACATGACTCATTATTTCATCGCCTTCCTCGATAAGGCCGACCATGGCCTGACATTCCTGGCCTTCAGGGGAAACGTCGAGGGTTTCGAAAATCTTCTCCAGCCTGTCGATCTGGTTTTGCGTTTCTTCGTGGTGGCGGCGGTAAGCTTCTTTCAGATCGTCGGAAGACGCTTCCTGTTCCATTTTCTCAAGTCCTTCCAGGATGCGGTTCTCGGCGTCGTAAATATCGCGCAGCTGGCTCATGTATAAATCTTCCAGTGAATTTATGTGCATTAATTCTTCTCCTTGTGGTGAGTTGTATTGTTAAAGACCAACGGAAGCGAGCCGGGCTAATTCCGCGAAGCACTTGTTGTGAATTTGAATTTATTGCTGCGGGTCGGAGGTCAGATAGGGATCGGCGTCGATGTTGCTTGCGGCCTGTTCCTTGGAAATTTCCGAGGGGAGAAGTCCGGCGGCGGTTCCCCACCAGTTGTTTTCGGCTTTCAGCGTGCCGCCGTCAAGATCAAGCCTGATTTCTTCAAGACGGTTTCCGAAGACGCGGTTTTGACCTGTGCTGCCGAGCGCGCCGCCGCCCATGTCGAAAGTCATGGCCAGTGTGGAGTCATCATTGAAGAAAAGCCCGTAACCGTTGTTTTCAGTGCCGGTTACGGTATTGCCCTGAAGCATGGCGGAGATGAAGCTATTGTTTGCGCTATTAAAATAGTATCCGTATGTACGATTGCCGGTTACGATGTTGTCAATGAAAGTTGAAGTTTGAGAGCTGTCGTTGGCGGTACGCAGGTAAACGCCAAAACTTTTATTACCAGCAATAACGTTGTCCGAGTAGGTTCCGTTGATGGAACCAGAATTAATTGTATACAGGTAAAGCCCGTAGCTGGAGTTGTTAGATATCGTATTGCCCGAGAAGGTTCCGTTGATAACGCCGCTGACGGTGCTGTAGAGGTAGAGGCCATATGAGTTGCTGCCGGAGATGGTGTTTCCGATAAAGGCGCCGGTAATGACGCCGCTATCGACGCTGTTAAATTGTACTCCATTATTGCTATTATCAATGAATGAGTTACCCGACAGGTTCGCCGTCAGGGAACTGGTGTTCTGACTGTATATGTATGCTCCGTGGGCGCCGTTTCCGGAGACATGGTTGTTTGTGGCGGTGCCGTTTACACTTCCGCCTAGCAAGGCGTTCATATAGAAGCCGGAACTGGTATTTCCAGTGATATTATTTCCGGTAATGGATCCGGTCGTCGAACTGGTATCGGTGCCGACCAGAGTTACGCCGTATCCGGTATTGCCGCTGATTGTGTTGCCGGAAACCGTTCCGTTCATGGTGCTGTTGCTTTCGCTTCTTATAACGATGCCGGTTGCGGTATTGCCCCGCAGTATGTTCCCTGTAAATGTCACGTTTGAAGTTGAGTCGACAGTGCTTCTGGCATATATGGCGGAGGATGTGTTGTCTTCCACGGTATTTTCGCTTGCCGTGACGGTCAATCCGCTGGTATCTGCCGTGAGGAAGGATATACCGTAACTGTTGTTGCCGAAGATATGGTTTTGCGTTACGGAGCCGTTAAGGGTGCTTGTGCCCTGGCTGTATTGATGGATGCCATAGCTGCTATTGCCGCTTATGATGTTTCCGGTGACGTTTTCTGTAAGGCTGCTGCCGCCAAGGCTGTTAAGCATGATACCGTAGTTGCTGTTATCGAAGACGGTATTCCCGCTGATAAGGGGATTTGAAACGCTGGTGGCCTCGCTGCGAACATGTAATCCGTATCTGCCGGAATTGGAGAAGCTGTTTCCTTCTATCGTCGAATTGAGTACGGCTGTGCCCTGTGTAAGGATGTAAACAGCGTCCTGGAATACGTTTCGCACCGTGTTGCGCGAAAGGTCGAGATTGTAGGAGCCTGCCGCATTGTACTGGGCGAAGATGCCATAGTGGGTTGTGGCATTGCCAATGTTATCCACGGTTACATCATGGACGGATATGTTATCGGCGTTTGAAATATAAATGCCACTGTTTGTAATGTCTTTGACCGAGAGGCCGGCGATTTCGACGTCATTGGCGGAAACGGTTATTCCGATCCCCGCCGTATTGCTGATTACGGGCGGGGTGGAAGCTTTGATCGCGATGGTGTTCGGTGAAAAGCCGTTCAGAACAAGTCCGAGATTGGCAAAAGTCAGCGAGACGCCCGCGCCGATCAGCTTCTGTCCAAGTTTTGCCAGCGTGATGCCGGAGTTCTGGCCGGCGGAAGTGCCGTCTCCGCTATGAACATATATAATTTCGTTTGCCGCGGCTGCCGCCTGCGCGTCGGCGAGGACGTTGAACGGGGATTCAATGCTGCCGTTACCTCCGGGAGTCGAAGTGTTATCAACGTGATAGATAACCGGAGGGGTTCCGGTCGCGGCGTTCAATACGGCGGCGTTGCTCACGGGGGTTGAAGAGCGCGTTTCGGGACGGGTCACGATATCGATGTCTCTTATGACTTGTTCGTCCAGCCGGGCGTATATGCCTTGCGGTTTTGTCTTGCGGGAGGAGTAACCGCCCAGAGGAAAACGCAGGCGCAGTTCAGCATAACTGGTTTCGCCTCTGATATTGTCGTGCTGGTATTCATATCCGAGTTGCAGCCAGTCGGTGACCCGCATTCTGGCGCGGGCGCGCAGACCGTTGATGGTGTCTGAATCATCGTGGTCAAAATGATAAAAACCGCCGTAGACCCTCGCGTCTTCAAAGAACGGGAGTTTAATACCCGTTTCGAAATCCATGCCCGATAGCGGGGTTTCTGAAGTTGTTTGCAGATACCTGCTTGCTACAAGGCCGTGGCCGGAGAAGTCTACGTTTGTGGTTTCGGTCTGGCCGACATATTTGGTTTCACTTAGGGACTGGTAGAAATTGGTGCGGAAATCGAGATCTTCGGTCAGTAGCTCCAGGCCGAAGGTCATTTGTGAAAACATATTATTTAATTCGGAAACGCGGCGGTCGAAGAATCCGTAAGCGCCCACCAGAAAGTCGCGGCCCGAAGGGATGTGACGGAAGCCGAAGCCGAGATTGCCCTCTCTGCCATCGTTATCGTCAGCCGAAATCCTGATGTCGCCGAATGTCAAATACTCGCCGTTCCAGCTCAGAGGAAAGAACAGTTCCGTTCCCGTGATTGTGCGGTCGTTCCCCATCTTGACGTAAGCGTCGAGACGTGGGCGGATGTAATAGTCTTTGGGGGATTCCTGAAGCGGCGCTGGCAATTCTTCCGCAGTTTCAGGCATTTTCAGGACTGTATTTACCTGCGGGATATCGGGATCGGCGGATTGCGGCGGTGCATCATCCCGGGTAAGCTGTTCCCGCAGGGTATGATTTTCAAGTAGCAACGCCTTGTTACGTTCTTCGAGCTGTGCAATGATTCGCAAGGCTTCTTCCATGTTTTCCGGCCTGCCGCCTGCCGCAAAAGCCTGGCTTTGCCCTGCGGCAGCCAGCGCCAACACCAGATAACTTGCGTTTCCGAGATATCGAAGCAAAATCAAATCCATTATTTATGAAGCGGTTTAGAGGCTATCAGATTTCCATCGTATGCAAAAGAGCCCTTTGAATATCGCTATTCCGGAGGCAGAAGGCTGATTGCTTTCACGCAGTTTCCGCAAAACAGCGGGATCCCTCATTCGTTCAGCAGGTCGTTACTGGAGATCGACTTTATCAGGCCGTAGCGCAGTTTTTCCCGCATCTCTTCGTCGGTAATTTTACCGCCGGAGTTCAGCTGGACGTAAAAGACATCGACCGCTCTTATGCCGTGGGTGGTGATCTTGGCGCTGTGGATGGTCAGGCCATGGTCGCGCAGGGTGCAGGTCAGGCTGTAGAGCAGTCCGGGGCGGTCTCTTGCGGTCACTTCGATTACGGTGTCGGTGCGGCTGGCGCGGTTATTGATACGCACTCTTACGGGAACGTCGAAAATCCCGTCTTTTCCGTGCGCGTTTCTGAAGTGGCGGGCGATACATGCTTCGACGTCAAGGACTCCGTGCAGGGTGCCGATAATGGAATCCTTCACCTGCTTCTGGCGCCATATCTTGTCGAAAGGTTTGCCGGAGGCGTTCTGGATCATGAAAGTGTCGACCACAGTTCCGTCTTCGCGGGTGCTGATACGGGCTTCGATGATGTTGGCTCCGGCGGATGAAAGGCCTCCGGCCAGGGTTGCGAACAGTCCGGGGCGGTCGCTGGTGTAGATGGTTACAAGTGTTGCCTCATGGCCTGGAGAAGGTGCGAACTCGATTAGCGTCTGTCCGCGAATGAAGTCCTGAGGAAGCGGAAGATCCGGCTTTTCGGGCGACACCGTTTCCGCGCCGCTAAGCATGGCGAGGGACTTGTTGAAGAGGTCTTCAAGAAGTTTGGATTTCCAGGCGTTCCACCGGCCCGGCCCCACGGCGATGATATCTGCGGTCGTCAGCACCAGAAGCAGGCGCAGGCGTTCGGGGTCATAGACGCGAAAGGCAAAGTCCTCGATCGTCTTCGGGTCTTCGAGGTCGCGTTTGAAAGCCACGTCAGACATCAGCAGGTGGTCGAATACAAGCCAAGAGACCAGCCGCGTTTCCTTGTCGTCAAGCCCCAGTCTCGGGCAAAGGGCGAGAGCCAGCTCCGCTCCGAGGAGAGAGTGGTTACCGCCTCTGCCCTTGCAGATATCGTGGAGGAAAAGGGCAGTGAAAAGCGCACGGCGGTTTTGTATGTCAATCATTGCCTTGCATGCGGCAGGAGCTTCGCCGCAAAGATCCCCGTTTTCGATTTTATTCAGAGTGTCGATCGCTCGTATAGTGTGTTCGTCGACTGTGAAAACGTGGTAGCGGTCAAACTGCATCAATGCGATTATGCGGCCAAATGCCGGAATGAACTTGGCCAGAACTCCGGCTTCGTTCATGCGGCGCAGGATGCGGGCGGTGTCATTGCGGCTGGTCAGGATTTCCATGAACAATTCGTTTGCCGTCCTGTCGTTACGGAAGCTGTCGCCGATCAAGTTGAGTTTTCTGGTGATGCGACGCAATGCGAAAGGGTGGATGTCTGTTCCTGCCTTTTGCGCCGCATGAAAAATTCCGATGATTTCAACCGGATTGTTTTCAAGATTCAGATGTCCGGGGAAATCCAGGCGGCCGTTGTGGAAAAGAAATCCCGATTTATTTTTGGGTTTTTCTCTCATTGCGTTTTCCCGAGCCTCAATCGAGGCGCAAACGATCCTGCCGAGATCGCCGATGTCGCGGGTGACAAGAAAGTAATGTTTCATAAAACGCTCGACTGCCTTGCCGGTGCCTCTTTCACGGTATCCGAGGCGGCGGGCGATGGCGGGCTGAATATCGAAGTGCAGGCGTTCCTCCGGTCGGCCAGCAATATCATGCAGGTGGCAGCGGACGGTCAAAAGGAAGTCATGCGCCTTTGCAAAGCGTTTTGCCTCCTTTTCCGTGAGGATCGAATGCGCCACAAGGTCTTGCGGAGTGCGGGCGTCGTATAGCACGTCAGCTATCCAGAACAGGCTCTGGTAATCGCGTAGTCCACCTTTGCCCTCCTTGATATTCGGCTCCAGAACGTAACGCGAGTCGCCAAACCTTCTGTGACGCTGCTCGCCCTCGGCAAGTTTGTCATGAACATACTTATTCTTACGACGCTTGTTGCAGTATTTGGCCAGAGCTTTTTGAAGTGCGGATAGCTGAATTTCCGATCCGTAAAGCAAGCGGGAGTCGAGCAGGCTGGTGAGAACGGCCATATCGCAGCCGGCAAGCCTGACGCAATCCTTAACGGTTCTGGTGCAGTGACCTACTTTGGTGCCGGAGTCCCAGAGATGGTAAAGGAATTTTTCTATTTTTAGATTGATCTCAGGGGAGGCTCCGGGCGGGATCAGAAACATGATATCGATATCCGAACAGGGGCAAAGCTCCTGGCGGCCATAACCGCCAAGAGCGATTACCGCTATATCATTATCGAGGAATATTTCCGCCATGGCGCGCAAGCGGGTGTCAGTCAGGTGGCTTAACTGACGGGAAAATTCCATGCCGCCGATCAAATTGGCGCGGAGGCGCATGAGTATTTTATCCCTGTCGTCCTGAAAAATGCTTAGTGCCTGTTGCATGACCTTCTCTAAACGCAATGCTGCAATGCACTATAAGCATAGCTTAGGTGTAATACAACTATGTTCTGCGGCTTCGTGCGTCTCTTGCATTGGCGGGAGATGGGGTAATATGCGGAGCGGGGAGCTGGCTGATAAATCTGCTGATTGCTTCATCGTAGCGTTTGCTTTGTTCCAGAAAGCCGGCGTGGCCGGCAAAGGGAATGCTGACAAGTTTTGAATCAGGTATACCATGAAGCATTTTACGGCTTGCGGAGGGAAGGGTGATACGGTCGGATTCTCCGGAGAGGATCAGCACGGGAACCTGGATACCGGGAAGCGATGCGGTTACATCCCATGAGAGCATGGCCAGATTGCCTTTGGCAACGACGGCCGGGTTCATTTTTACTGTGAAGCGGGTGGCGAAATCGAGCTGGCCCCTTGATACTTTCCGGCTGAATGCGGTTGCCCATGTGGCAAGATGAGCACTGCCGTTAAAGTAGCTCATCCAGTTCATTAACCAGACTAACGGTGAAAGGGCAATACTCAAATGCAGAAGCGGTATGATCAGCGGGTATTTCAAAATACGCAGCAGCGGCGCGGCGATAATGGTTTTAAGGGGCATGGAGGGAGTAGTGTCGACAAGAACTATCGCGGCTACGTTCTGATATATTGTATCCGGGTATCGGCTGCAACAGGTGAGAGTAATCATGCCGCCGATACTGTGGCCGATTAAAACCACAGGCCTTTCGGCAGTGTCGTCGATGATCGTTTTCAGGTTGTCGGCAAAACGGTCGAGGCTATAATGTCTGTCCGCGGGCTGAGAAGACCGGCCAAGGCCCGGAAGATCCCACATGATCAATCTTGCTTCTTCCAGCAAAGTTTTTTTCTGGTAGTACCATACAGTGCTGTCAAGATTCCAGCCGTGGGTCATGATTACCGGTCTGGAACTTTGCGAGCCAAGCTGCTCGATATGGATCTCTTCACCAAAAGATCCTTTAATGGTCTCTGTAATGCCGGTATGGTTCGGTTTTGGTTCATCCTTGCCGCCGCGCAGAAATAACAGAAGAACCAAAGTCCGTCCTGAAACGGCAAGCAGCAGCAGTCCGATGCCAACGGCAAGCCATGCGTCATTAACCAGTTCGCCTTGATACCAGTCGTATATGACTTTACCGCCAAAGAAGACGACGGCTATTGAGAGCATCCCGGCAAGCCATTGAAATACCAGCGAAAGCGGTGACAATTGAACCTCCTCTCTATCACGAACTGCGAACAGGAGGGTGAAGTTCCGGAAAGGCCGGTTTTCCGTTAATGCAACAATCTCTTTAATTCATATAGAAGATCCATTGCCTGTTTCGGGGTGAGATCGTCCGGGTTTGTTTGCCTTATTTTTTCTTCCAAAGGCGAGGTCTTGATCTCTTTTATCTGGATTGCCGCGCTGAAGAGCGGGAGGTCTTCGCAGAGGCGGGTGAGGGCGCTGCCCTGTTCGCCTTCCTGAAGCAATTTGAGTACTTCTTCGGCGCGGGAGATCACTGTTTGCGGCAGGCCTGCCAGTTTGCCGACATGGATGCCGTAGGAGCGGTCGGCCGAACCTTCGGCTACGGAGTGAAGGAAGATGATTTCCCCTTTCCATTCTTTAACCTGCATGGAGCGGCAGGCGAGGTTTGCGAGGCGGGAGTGAAGGCTGGTCAGTTCGTGGTAGTGAGTCGCAAAAAGGGCGCGGCAACGGTTCACTTCATGCAAATGCTCGACGCAGGCCCAGGCGATGGAAAGGCCATCGAAAGTGGCTGTGCCGCGCCCGATTTCATCAAGGATTACAAGCGAGCGTTCGGTAGCCTGATTCAGGATCGCGGCCGTTTCCACCATCTCGACCATGAAGGTCGAGCGGCCTCTGGCGAGATCGTCCGAGGCTCCGACACGGCTGAAACATTTATCGACTATGCCGATATGCGCTTTTGCCGCCGGGACGAATGAGCCGATTTGCGCCAGTATGGCGATTAGCGCGTTCTGCCTGAGGAAAGTGGATTTTCCGGCCATGTTGGGGCCGGTCAGCAGCCATAGCCGCCTGCCTTCGCCGAGGTCGCAGTCGTTGGGCATGAATTTTTCGCAGGTTGCGCCAAGTGAGCATTCAACTACCGGGTGACGGCCTCCCTCGATTTCAAAGCGCAGCGAGTCATCGACCACCGGTCGTGAATATCTTCTTTCTTCGGCCAGTTCAGCCAGGGAGGCGAATACGTCCAGCGTGGCTAAGGTATTTGCTTGAGTGCCGATTTCTTCCGCAAGGACGCTGAGTGTCTCAATCAGTTCGTCGAATATCTGAAGCTCAATGGCGAGAGCCCGGTCGGCTGCCGAGGATATGCGGCTTTCAAGGCTCGCCAGTTCCGGGGTGGTAAAGCGTACCGCGCTTGACATGGTCTGGCGATGGACGAAAGGATTGTCGGCCTCGCCCTTGCGCACCATCAGCGCGTCTGCCTTTTTCGCCGGAACCTCGATAAAGTAGCCGAGCAGGTTGTTGAAGCTGATCTTAAGGTTATCGATGCCGGTTTCGCGTGCATAACGATTCTGCAACTCCGCTATCAGGCGGCGGCTGTCGTCTTTCAGGGCTCTGGTTTCGTCAAGGGCAGGCGAATATCCTTTTCGGATGAAGCCGCCATCGCGGCACTGGGCGGGCGGTTCGTCATTGATGCTTTGTTCAAGCTTCGCCGCGAAATCGTACAACTCTCCGCTGTTGCGAAGCTGTGATGCGAAAGCGGCAAGAAGCGGCAGTTTGGTATGATCAAGCCTGTTTTTTATATGCAGCGCGACAGACAAGCCTTCACGCAAGGCCAGCAGGTCGCGGGGGCCGCCACGGCCTACGGAAAGGCGGGCGAGGGATCTTTCCATATCCGGCAGCGATTTAAGCGTATCGCGAAGATTGCTACGTATCTGGCGGTTATCGAAAAATACTCCGACGGTATCAAGACGTCTATTGATCTCATCAGGATCGCAGAGCGGAGATGACAGGAAACCTTGCAGCATTCTGCCGCCTGCGCCGGTGCAAGTGAAGTCGATGACCTGCAACAGGCTGCCCTTGTATTCGCCGTTCAGGGTGCGGGAAAGTTCGAGGTTTTTGCGAGTGGCGGGGTCGATTTCCATCACCTTTCCAGTATCGATCCGGCAGGGGCGAGAGAAACGCGGTAGCTTGCCGGCCTGCGTTCTTTGCACGTAATCGATCAATGCGCCAGCTGCGGAAATTTCGGCTCTGCTGAACGCGCCGAAGGATTCCAGAGTGTCCACCCCGAAAAGAGTTTCAAGGCGTCTACGGGCATTGTCGTAGTCGAAAGTCGTTTGCGGCTGCAAGGTGATCTGTTTGCGGCCTGCCTGAAAAAAATCATGAATTGCTTCGCGTTCCGGTAGGTTTTCAGAGAGCAGATATTCGCTGGCGTCTATTCTCTCGAGTGCGGTAAGCAGCATCTTCCTGCTAGTCGGCTGGACGTTGAAGGCTCCGGTGGAAAGGTCTGTCCATGACAGGCCGATATGTCCGCCGATATCGGCCACAGAGGCAAGGAAGTTATTGCTTCGCGAATTAAGTAATGTGTCCTCGGTTATCGTTCCCGCGGTTACGACCCTAACCACGTCGCGCTCCACCAGTATCTTGCTGCCGCGTTTTCTGGCTTCGGCAGGGCTTTCTACCTGTTCGCAGATCGCGACCTTGCATCCGGCGCGGATCAGTCTTGCCAGATAGCTCTCATAGGCATGAAACGGGACGCCGGCCATCGGTATTTCCTCGCCCTGATTTTTTCCCCTGCGAGTCAGAGTGATGTCTAGGATCGAGGCGGCTTTGACGGCATCGTCGAAAAACATCTCGTAAAAATCGCCCATCCGGTAGAACAAGATGCAGTCAGGGTAGCGTGCCTTGATGGAATGGTATTGAGCCATCATCGGCGTGTGGCCTTCGGCAAGAAGTGCTTGTGTCGTTATCGGTTTCAGCGCTGTATCGGGCATATTCATGACATACGACAAAATCGCCGGATATGCAAAGCGGCGTAAAGCGGTTTTATATAAATTGTTTGAAGATATTTTTTTTGCCAGCAACGGCTATGAAACCAGCTGCGCCAGAGAACTGTTAGTAAATGAACAAACAGTTACGGTAATAGAGAGGAAATAAAATGATATTCAGCAGATTGCCCGAAGTGGCGCAAATGAAAGATATTACAGGCAAAGACTGGGTGGTCAGGCGAGAGCATGGATTTACGTTCATGCATCTTGAGACCCCGGTTGACGATCCTGTCATTCCGGCTTTGCTGGAGGCGTTTGCAAATATTAAAGGCGTTGAATTCTGGCAGGAAAGAGATGATATCTATAGTAAGTCCAATAAACTCTGTCTCAGGATCAACAAAGAAGAGGATGGCAGTTTTATAAGCGTGCTCGGGTATCTTCAATCTCTCCGGCAAGCCTATGTAGGGGACGCCAATTTTTTGCGATTTGCAGAAAAACAAAGGCTTCCAAGACTGGACAAGATATTGGTCGATATTCTCAAGAATGGCCCTTCAGATATCATTGAAGAGAATAAAGGCTCGCTGAAACAGGCTTTCGATGAGGCGCTTATTAGGATCAAATCGGATGATAGAGACTTGAAGATACACAAGGCTGGCAAGCGAGAGAGTGAATTATGTTCTACGGATTATCAGCCTCCTCCATCTATTTAGAGAACAAATTCCGGTATTATAAGTTAACGACTTATGAATGAAGGGAGATGTATATGCCGGGTAAGAGAAAACAGGATGAGAGAAGGCTATTAGAAGAGCTGATAGATCAGAAGCTGGAAGTCAGGGTTTTAACGGAAGAGAAAATGAGAATATTCAATTTGATTACTTCTCCTCATGACCCTGCCATTCCTGCTCTGTTGGAGGCATTTTCCAAAGTTGAAGGTGCAACGACCTGGAAGGAGCCTGACGAAGTTCATCCGCTCGACGAGCAGATACGGATTGAGATTGAACGCAAGGACGGGAGCTTTATCAGCGTTATGGGTTGGCTGCGTCCACTTTCCGATGTTTATGGGGAGGCCGGTTATAATATTAAGGGAAGGTTTCCGAGGTTTGACAATCTGGAATTACGTATTCTTGCTGGCGGAAGCAACCTGATTGAGGATTATATTGTAACTCTAAGGCGTGATTTTGCCTATGCCTCAAGAGACGTTCAATTCGGGCGCGAAAAAAAGCTCACAGTGTTTAATGCGCCATTTTCCGCGAAAGAACCTGATGTCATTCGGCCCAGGGAATTCTGATGTAAAAAACACTGCTGTGGGAGTGGTATTTGATGTGTTCTTATGGCGGATTAAAAAACGCCGGCCTGTGAAGGCCGGCGTTCTTGTTCAAGTAATTTTTTTACTCAGCGGCTTCAGCTTTTGCCTTTATGCGTTTGTTATCGGGCAGTTTGAAGCTGAACTGGCTGGTTTCGCCGACCTTGATTTCGCGAATCTGGTCGTTGACGCCGACGGTTACGGAGTCGATGAACTCGTTGGCTTCCAGTTCTACCTTGATCTTGCTGTCCTCGACCTGAACCTTCAGCGGAGCCTTGCGATAGGTCATCCGGAAGGTCAGACCGTCCAGCTGGTCGGAGGTCTTCGGATTGAAGTAAAGGACATTGTCCTTGATCTCTGTTCCGAGGTAGCCGCGCTGCATCAGGTCAAGCGTACCGGCCATGACGCCCATGTGGATGGCTTCACGGGTGGTGCCGCCCTGAATGTCGCCGACGTCGCTCTTGAGAGCTGCCATGAACATGTCCCAGGAGGCATCGATATCGATGTCGGCGAGAATGTTCGCGTGGACGATGAAGCTCAGGGTGGAGCCGTGCGAAGTGCGCGCAAGGTAGTAGTCGGTGTTGCGGCGCTTCATTTCCGGCGTGAAGTCGTAGCCGAGCTTGTTGAACATCGTCTTCAGGTCTTTGTCGTTGAACAGGAAGAACAGCATAAGCGTGTCCGCCTGCTTGGCGAGCTTGAAGCGGTCGGGTGAAACGCCTTCGGCTTTCAGGATCCGGTCAAGACGCTGGATGTTGCCGTATTTGGCGCGGTAGCCTTCCCAGTCGAACTCTTCCAGCTTCTCATAGCCTTCAAACTGGCTGATGATGTCGCCTTCATGGAAAGGAACGAACATTTTGTAGCTCATGTCCTTCCATTTGTTCAGTTCTTCTTCGGAAATGTTCAACTCGTCCATCAGTCTTACGCGGCGCTTGTTGTGCATCATGTCGAGCACTTCGATGGCGGTCTGGAATATCCATGCGACCATCACGTTGGTGTAAGCGTTGTTGCGCAGACCATGCTCTTCGGAGCCGGGATAGGCTTCGTGATACTCGTCCGGGCCCATGACGCCGTGGATTTCGTAACGACCTGACTTCTTGTTCAGCTTGGCAATGCTGGCCCAGAAGCGGGCGATTTCAAGCATCATGCGTGCGCCGCTGCTCCACAGGAAGTCGACGTCGCCGGTAGCCTGATAGTATTGCCAGATGTTGTAGAAGATGGCGGCGTTGACGTGACGCTGGTTGTGCGACAGGTCGGGGTGCCATTTGCCGTCTTTCGGGTTAAGGTGAACTACTTGCGTTTCCTCGCGGCCATCACTGCCTGACTGCCATGGATACATTGCGCCGTCATAACCGTGTTCTCTGGCGAGTTCGCGGGCTTCGTCCATACGGCGGAACCGGTACATCAGCAGTTCCCGGGTGATTTCCGGCAGGCGGAAGTTCAGGAACGGATAGATGTAAAGCTCGTCCCAGAAGATGTGGCCGCGGTACGGTTCGCCGGTCAGGCCGCGGGCGGGAACGCCTGCGTCAAGGTCTGCGGTGAACGGAGAGCAGCACATCAGCACGTGGACGCTGTGGAAGCGCAGCAGTTGCTGAGCTGTGGGATCTTTCGGAAGTTTGAAGTCGCACATGCTCCAGAGGTGACGCCATGCGTTCTCATGACGCTCCAGTCCCTGTTCGAAAGTGCAGAAGCGCTCGATAGCTTGCTGGGCGTTGATCAGCGGTTCGCTGATGGCATTGTCCTTAGAGCTGTAGAACGCGCACATTTTTTCCACGCGGATCGTTTCCTTCTGTTTGACCGGGAAGGAAATGGTCTGCTGGATGTAGTCGTCCTGCTGGTGCAGACTGCGCTTTGTTTCGACTTCCTTGTCGCCGCGGTAGATCAGGGTTCTGGCGGCTTCGGCGACATAAATGCGCGACTGGGCTGTCTGGACGAGCAGGGAGATGCCGTCGTTTCCAACCTGTGCGGTCTTGATAGGACGCAGGTGCTTGGTTTCCAGGGCGCGGTAACGTGGAACCCCCCAGTTTACCACGCGGCCGTCAAGCGCGGACATGATGTTCATCGTGCCAGACCAGTTGAGCGGCGTGACCTGCCATTCGATGGCGCCGAGGTGCATTTTCTGCATGCTGACGTAACGGCGGCTAACAATTTTGGTTTCGCGCTTGTCCTTGTCACGGAAAGAAAGCTCGCGGATGAGCAGGCATCGCTTCAGGTCGAATTCATGGCGGTAGGACAGGATTTCGACGTTTTCAAGCTGAAACGGCTCGCTGTCTTCGATGCTCATTTTAATGGGCAGCCAGTTGGGCATGTTAACGAGATCCTCGTTAACTACAGGGCGGCCGGCCATTATGGTGATCGCACGGTTGAAGCCGCCGTGCATGTAGGTGCCGGGATAATGGTCTTCGGAACAATCCGACCATTCAGCTGCGCCACGCGTACAGAAGTAGCCGTTGCCGGTAGAGGTAAGTGACTCTCTCAGCATTTCGTTTTTCGGGTCGTACCCTTCGTATTCCAAACTCCATTCAGACATTTTTTTCTCCTAAGCAGAAATTATCTGGTTCATTATTTAAAAAAATACAGCGAGCGGAAATTACCGTTGATGCCGTACATAGAGGCTGCGGTAAGCAGCCTGATGCCTAAAGCTCGCGCATTTCCTCACCACTCAAATTAACAATACGCCTCATTAGTCCCCCTGTAGCGGCATTGTTTTTTAACGCTTCTCCAATAGTTCCCCCAGATCGCTAACGACGATATCGGCACCGCTTTGGAGAAGTTTGTCCGGTTCGCCATGACGGTCAACGCCAATGGTCAAACCGAATTTGCCCGCACGTCCGGCTTCAACGCCTGACAGTGCGTCTTCAATGACTACGGCGTCTTTCGCCGCTGCGCCAAGAAGTCTTGCTGCTTCAAGATAGGTGTCCGGTTTTGGTTTGCCGGCTATCTTGTGTTCGGCGGCATAGATGCCGTCGAACTGAATATCGAAAAGGTGTTTGAGGCCCACAGATTCCAGAACCGAGGAGCAGTTCTTGCTCGAAGTGACTACAGCGATCCGCTTGCCTTTGCTTCTTAGAAGCTCGATGAGTTCCACGGTAGTTTCAAAGACATCCGCGCCATCCGTCTTGAGAATCTCGTTGAAGCGGACGTTTTTGCGGTTGCCGATGCCGCATACGGTGTCGGCCTCGGCGGGGTCGTTGACGTCGCCCCAGGTAAGTTCGATGCCCCTTGAGCGAAGAAAGCTGTCCACGCCTTCGTAACGGGGTTTCCCGTCTACATATTCCGGGTAGTCGAAATCGGTTGTGAATTCTCGGAAAGGCTCACCTGTTTGTTTGGATCGCTTGCGCATAAAGTCATCGAAAGCTTCCTTCCACGCCTTGGCATGAATACGGGCAGTATCCGTTATCACGCCATCCAGATCAAAAAGCCAGGCGTCAAACCGGTTTAGTATATCGGATGAAGCCTTTTCGATTTCACATGCTGACGACATTTTTTACCTCTTTGATTTTGCTTTTAATATCTACATCACCACCGTAATAAGCCTTCAGGTACAGTTCCCTGATTTCCTCGACCAGCGGATAACGCGCGTTTCCTCCGGTGCACTGGTCGTCGAACGCCTGTTCGCTAATCTCTTCGAGTTTTTCCAGGAACAGCGATTCCGGTACACCGGCCTCGCGGATTGTCTTCGGTATTTCCAGGTCGGTTTTCAGTTTGTCTATGGCCTGGATGAGCCGTTCAACTTTCTGGTCGCGGACTTTTGGATCCTGCTCATCTCCTTTTATGTCTTCGGCAAGGCGAAGGTGGTCAGCTATTTTCGCATAGCGGCCCTTTACGAAAGGATATCTGTAGACCGGCAGCAGGCCCTGCTTTGTTGGTTTGTCGGTCGCGTTGTAGCGGATTACATAAGGAAGCAGCAAGGCGTTGGCAAGGCCGTGGGGCATGTGGAAGGCTGATCCCATCTTGTGCGCCATAGAGTGGCAGATGCCGAGAAAGGCGTTGGCGAAGGCCATGCCGGCGATTGTCGCCGCGTAATGCATTTTTTCTCTTGCCCTTGGTATACGCTGGCCGCGGTGGTAGCTGTCGGGAAGATATTTGAATATCAGTCTCAATGATTCAAGGGCCATGCCGTCGGTAAAATTGTTGGCGAATACCGAAGTGTATGCCTCGATCGCGTGAGTCATGGCGTCCAGGCCAGTATGCGCCACCAGCACTTTGGGCAGGGTCATTACGAGGTCAGGATCGACAATCGCCATATCGGGGGTGAGCGCGTAGTCGGCGATCGGATATTTTATTCCGGTGCGATCATCGGTAATGACCGTAAAGGGCGTGACTTCCGAACCCGAACCGGAAGTGGTCGGGATCGAGACCATGATCGCCTTGCGCCCGAGTTCAGGGAACTCGGTGATCCTTTTGCGGATGTCCATAAAACGCATGGCGATGTCTTCAAATTTCTGGTCGGGGTTTTCGTAGAGCAGCCAGATGAACTTTGCCGCGTCCATTGGCGATCCGCCGCCAAGAGCAATGAACAGATCCGGCTCGAACGGGATTACCTGGGCGAGCGCGGCGTTGACGTTGCTGATGTCGGGGTCTGGTTTGACCTGGCTGAAGACGCGGTACTTCATGCCGATTTCGTCGAGAATGTCGGTTACCTTGCGGACATAGCCGATTTGCTCCATGGTCTTGTCGGTAATGATGAAAGCGCGCTGGCGGTCTTTCAATTCAGCCAGAGCCTGAGACATGGCGCCGTTCTTGAAATAGACCTTGGGCGGAATCCTTACCCACTGCATGTTCTCTCTACGCTGGGCGACTGATTTAACATTCATCAGGTGTTTAACTCCAATGTTTTCCGAGACAGAATTGCCGCCCCATGATCCGCAGCCCAGGGTCAGTGAAGGTGCAAGACGGAAGTTGTAGACGTCGCCGATCGCTCCCTGGCTTGCAGGCATGTTAATCAGGGCCCGGCCAACGCGGGCGCGGTGTTCGAAGCGCTCGATGTTGTCGTGGTCTGCGGCTGCATCCGTGTAAAGAACCGCTGTATGGCCTGCGCCGCCGTATTCGATAAGGGCGCTGCTTTTGTCGAGCGCGTCACTGAAACTGGAGGCCTTGTATATTGCCAGAACAGGCGAGAGCTTTTCCATTGAGTAGGGTTCCGCGTCTCCGATTTCGGTGCATACGGCTAAAAGAACCTTGGTGTCGGAAGGAACCTTGATGCCTGCCATTTTGGCAATATCGGTAGCCGGCTGGCCGACGATCTGTGAATTGATATGGCCGTCCTTGCCGACGAGAATTTCCTGTAGTTTGCTCTTTTCCTTGTCGCTAAGGATATGAGCTCCGCGGCGTTCGAATTCGCCCATTACATCGTCATAGACTTCTCCGGCAATGATGATCGACTGCTCCGAAGCGCAGATGACTCCATTATCGAAGGTCTTCGACATGAGGATGGAGGATACCGCCATCTTCAGATCGGCGCTATGGTCGATGATTACCGGGGTATTGCCTGCGCCTACGCCGATGGCCGGTTTGCCGGAGCTGTAGGCGGCCTTAACCATGCCGGGGCCGCCGGTCGCAAGGATCAGATTGATGTCGGGGTGGCGCATAAGGGCGCTTGACATTTCCAGCGTCGGCTCTTCCAGGCAGGCAAAGAGGCCGGGAGGGCAGCCGTTCTCGATGGCGGCGTCCATCAGAATTTTGACAGCGTAAGCCGTACAATTTTTCGCCCTCGGGTGAGGAGAGAAGATCATGGCGTTGCGGGTTTTCAGCGCAAGGAGACCCTTGAAGATCGCTGTGGATGTCGGGTTGGTGGTCGGCAGCACGGCAGCAATAATGCCGACAGGCTCGGCAATCTGGGTAAATCCGTTTGTCGTGTCTTCGGAAAGGATGCCGCAGGTAAGGTCGTTCTTGTAACGGTTGTATATGTATTCGGCGGAGAAATGGTTCTTGATGACCTTGTCTTCCATGATGCCCATCCGCGTTTCTTTCACCGCGGCTTTGGCGAGTTCAATTCTTGAAGCCGATGCCGCGAGCGCGGCGGCCTTGAAGATCTGGTCTACCTGCTCCTGGGAAAACTGAGCGTAACGGCGCTGTGCTTCACGCACCGTTGAGATGATTTCGTCAATTTTCTGTTCCGCACCCTTTATACCATTATTCACTAGTTCCCTCCTAATCCCGGCCAATGAAAGCCAGACCATCCTTCCGGGTCAATATACCTGTTGCAGTAAAGACTTCCAGAAGAAAAAACCATTAATTTATCAAACGGGCGTTGCTACAGAATGACGCATAACATTTAAGTCATTCGCGGATCAGGAAAAGCCGGTCGAGCCAAATCCGCCGGAATTTCTTTCCGTATCGTCTAACGCCTCTACCACCCTCCAGTTCACTTTTTCATGCCTTGCGATTACGATTTGCGCAATTCTCATTCCCCGTTCAATGGTAAATGCGTCCTGTCCATGGTTGATCAGAATGACCTTGATTTCACCGCGGTAGTCTGCATCAATGGTTCCGGGGCTGTTTAGGATGGTTATTCCGTATTTTATGGCCATTCCTGAGCGCGGGCGCACTTGTGCCTCATATCCTTCCGGCAGAGAAATGGATATTCCCGTCGGAATTAAAACGCGCTCTCCCGGCCCTATCTCGAATGCTTCCTCTATCGCGGCGGTGAGATCCATTCCGGCGGAACTGGAAGTCGCATATGCAGGCAGGTCAAGGCCTACCGCATGCCGGTGAGGCATTAAGCTGACATTTACAGTGGCCGCGTTCGCTGTGCTCATAGCTGGCCGAAATGCTCCTTGATTTTATCTGTTAAGAAACCAGCTATACTATTTTTTTGCGCTTCAGGCCACTCTTCCCGGTAAGATGCTGTAATAAAATACACATGATTTTTATCGCTGCCGAAAACGCTGGCATTTTCATTGATCTTGTTGGCGATGATCCAGTCGCATTTCTTGCGCTCAAGTTTACCTTGCGCTTCAGTTACAAGATCTTCGGTTTCCGCGGCAAACCCGATAACCAGCGCGGGGCGCTGGTTATGTGTTGAAAGAGAGGCGAGAATATCGGGGTTTTCTGTCAGGTTTATTGCCGGAGCTACCTTGCTGTTGCTCTTCTTTATTTTTGAATTGCTGAATTCGGAAGGGCGCCAGTCGGCGACCGCTGCGGCGCAAACGGCAATATCGCAGGGCAGGGAGTTCATTACCGCTTCATGCATCTGTATTGCGCTTTCCACCCTGATTACCTTTATGCCAGAGGGGTCGGGGATCGATACAGGGCCGCTTATCAGAGTCACTTCCGCGCCTGCCTTTGACAATGACGAGGCAATGGCGTGTCCCTGTTTGCCGGAGGAACGGTTTCCGATGAAGCGGACAGGATCCAGAGCTTCGTAAGTCGGCCCGCTGGTTACAATGGCCCGCTTGCCTTCAAGCGGGCCGGGAAGAAAAAAACGGGTTATTTCCCTTAAGATTTCCTCAGGCTCGACCATTCTGCCAGTGCCGGTTTCGCCGCAGGCCGAATCGCCTGCGTTCGGGCCAATTCTGATAAAGCCTCTGCTCTCAAGCCGGGAAACATTTTCCTGAACCGGCTGTTTTATCCACATTTCCGGGTTCATTGCCGGAGCAAAAAATGTCGGTCGGTTACTGGCCAGCAGTGTGGCAGAAGCAAGGTCGTCGGCAATTCCAAGTGATGCTCTTGCGATAAAGCTGGCACTGGCAGGCGCTATTACTATCAGGTCGTTTTCGCGTCCAAGTCTGATATGGCCCATTTCGCTCTCGTCCTTAAGCGACCAAAGGTCGGTATAGACGGGATTGCCACTCAAAGAAGAAACGCTTAAAGGCGTGATAAATCTGGCGCCGCCGGAAGTCAGGATGCATGAGGGATTTGCGCCTGACTTTTTCAATAATCTAATAAGCTCAAGGGATTTATATGCGGAAATGCCGCCAGATATGACCAGCAGGATATTTTTACCGTCAAGCTCTGCCATAGTCAAAAACCTTAATAAACAAAAAGCCCCGTACTAATAGCACGGGGCCTTTCATATCTCAAAGGAATTATACCTTTATTGAATTATTCCATAACTTCGTCGGAAACCGGTTCATCGGCTTCTTCGGCAGCTTCAACCGGTTCCAATACTTCTTCGTCTTCAGTTGTAGCTTCTTCGGAATAGCTTTCGATTTCTTCACCAATATACTCTTCAGAAGGAACGACTTCGTCATAAGCCTCGACATTGGCTGGTTCGCCAGCGGCAGGCTCGATGGCGCTGATGCTGTCGGAAGCGGTGTTGCCGGTTACAACGAGTTGAACGGCAATAGCTGCGGCTACGATAATCACGGCAGCCAGAAGGGCGGTTTTGACTGTGTTGTTCATTTGGTAGTTTCTCCTTGTTTAAAGCGTTGCGAAGGTTTCAGCCTTCGTTAAAAAATCATTCATTCGGGGAGCTGATTTTTTTCGAATGATGTTATGAAATCAAAAACAACTCCTAATGCAAGTATTTTTTTTTAAAATATAAAAAAAAGACGTTAGTGGTTTAAAAGTTGTTATTTTATGGTCTTGGGTTTTACGCCCCTGTGTATGGCCGCGACGCCTCCCGTCAGGTTAATGAAAGAGGTTCGGGTAAGGCCTGCCTGTTGCATGCGCGCCGTCAGTTCCTCCTGGGAGGGGAAGCGTCTTATGCTTTCAACCAGATAGTCGTAACTCTCGCGGTCGTTTGCGATCAGGCTTCCGAGCGTCGGGATCATGTTGAAAGAGTACAGGTCATAGGCTTTGGACAGAGCGGGGTTTTTGACCTTGCTGAATTCAAGGCAGAAAAACATTCCGGAAGGTTTGAGAACGCGAAAGGCTTCTTTCAAGGCCGTGTCAATATGCGTTACGTTACGCAGGCCAAAAGAGATGGTGTAAATATCTACGCTACTGTCTGGAAGAGGAAGGTTCTCGGCGTTGCCGGTGATCCATTCCAGATCCGTCCAGCCACGGTTGATGGCCCGGTCGCGACCGGAAGAAATCATGTTTTCATTTATGTCGCAAATAATAATTCTTGAATTTCCGCCGGTCTTGCGTCTGATGCGGAAAGCGATATCGCCGGTTCCGCCGGCAACATCAAGAAAGGTTTTCCCTTGCTTGGGGCGAACCTGCCTTACAAAAGCGTCTTTCCAGAGGCGGTGAATGCCGCCGGACATGACGTCGTTCATAAGATCATATCTGCCATAGACGGAATCAAAGACTCCTCTTACAAGGCCTGTCTTTTCATCGGGAGTTACAGGCTTTTCGCCAAACCAGTTTTTTTCGGGGTTCAGAGCCATGATTACTATATATAACAGGATCAATTGCGGAAACGACTATAAAATGCCCGAAGAGGTATTACGTACCCTTAAAGGATGACGGATTAATTATCTGATAAAATCCTCGAAGTGCCCGGTTGCCAGTTCGTGGTGAGCTTTTCTGAAATCCATGGAACCGGCGATGCTCTGGAACAGGCCGAGCCAGTTCTCGAATGCTCCCGCCAGCGCGGAACATTCCAGGATATAGGCGGTATCGTAATACAGCGTTGCGAAAGCGATGCCTGTTTTCAGCGAGGAAACCTCGCCCGGAGTAATGAAGCTGGAGAGCGAAAAGCTCGCAAATCCTCTGCCCAGTCCTGACTGATCCTGAACTTTGTGAATCTGGACGTCGTCATACTGTCCATTAAGATAGTTCTTCCAGAAGTCAGTACTGTAGGCGTCCTTTTGCACGGCCGCCGAATACCGGGGAGGGAAAATCAGGTATCTTGCATCAGGGCGGGTACGGATTCTGCAGATCGCCTCGTCCGACAGGGATGGCGCCTTAACGGTCAGGACGGTATCCGGCTCCTGATTGTTGATTCTGGCCCATGTGTCGGGAAAAGACATCGTCAGACCGCTGTCGGGATCCTCCCAAACGAAGTAATCGGCCTTCGCCGGCGCCGAAGCAGCGATCAGTGTTACTGTTAAAACAATGAATTTCAGATACCGCATGACAAAAAACTCCCTCAACGCAGTATTTTGCCTTCAAGCGGTTTCAAATGCAAACCGATAATCCGGCTAATTCACCGGTTAAAACAAACCGCGGGTCTGACCGCTTTCATCCAGACCGATATCATTGGCCGAAGGATTGCGCGGCAGGCCCGGCATGGTCATCATATCTCCGCAAATCGCCACAATAAACCCGGCTCCGGCGCAAAGTCTGACATCTCTCACATGCAGCCTGTGTCCCTCAGGCGCGCCCAGCAGTTTCGGATCCGAGGAAAAACTGACGGGAGTTTTTGCCATGCATATCGGCAACCTGCCGAATCCCTGATTCTCCCACCGCGACAGTCTCGAATAAACCTCTCCGTCGGCGGTGACTTCCCCGGCCCCGTATACCGTACTGGCGATAACCCTGACCTTTTCGAACAACGGCATTTCGTGTTTGTAAAGACGGCAGAACTCCGCGGGACTCTCCAGCGCCGAAACGACCTCCATCGCCAGCGCTTCCGCTCCAGCCGCGCCATCGGCCCAGTTGGTCGATATCACAAAGGAAGCTCCGGCCGAAGCGCATGCCTCCCGGATAATGGATATCTCCTTTTCCGTATCAACCGGGAACCGGTTGAGCGAAACCACGACCGGAAGACCAAACCTCTTGAGATTCTTGAGATGCCTTGCCAGATTGGGCAAACCGCGCCGTACCGCCGCCTCGTCCGGCGTGTTAAGCTCTTTTTTGGCCACGCCCCCATGCATCTTCAGTGCACGCACCGTTGCCACCAGCACCGCCGCATCCGGGCAGATCCCAGCTGCGTCGCATTTGATGTCGAAAAATTTCTCAGCTCCGAGATCCGCCCCGAACCCGGCCTCCGTAACCACAATTTCTCCGGTTCTCAAGGCGGCTTTCGTCGCGATCACTGAATTGCAGCCATGCGCTATATTTGCGAAAGGCCCGCCGTGAATAAAAGCTGGCGTTCCTTCCAGGGTCTGCACCAGATTTGGCATAAGCGCTGTCTTCAGCAATACCGTCATCGAACCTTCGGCCATGAGATCCGCCGCGGTGACCGGGGTGCGTTTACGGGTCTCTGCCACCACCATCCGCCCAAGCCTTTCCTGCAAATCCGCCACTCCGGTTGCAAGACAGAACACCGCCATGGTCTCCGAAGCCACAGTGATATCGAACCCGCCTTCTCTCGTAACTCCGCCACCCGACGGAGCCTCGAGACCCTGCACGATATGGCGCAGGCTTCGGTCGTTGAGATCGACCGCCCGGTTCCAGAACACCCGTCTCGGATCTATCCCTAGTTCGTTACCCCAGTAAATGTGATTATCGATCAGCGAAGCCAGGAGGTTCGTCGCCGTGCCGATGGCGTGGATATCACCTGTAAAATGGAGATTTATTTCCTCCATCGGTGCCACCTGCGAGCGTCCGCCCCCGGTTGCCCCTCCCTTGATCCCGAAGCAGGGCCCGAGACTTGGTTCACGAAGCGCCAGAACCGATTTCCTGCCGATATGCCGAAGCCCGTCCGCAAGCCCGATCGACGTCGTGGTTTTGCCTTCTCCCGCCGGAGTCGGCGAAATCGCAGTCACCAGAACCAGCTTGCCCCTGGGTCTGTCTTCAAGGCTTTCCAGATAGCCGAGATCCACCTTGGCGATATTGCGGCCATAAGGGTGCAGGGCGTCTTCCGGAATGCCCAGTTTTTCGGCAATTTCCCGCACAGGCCTGAGCTTTGCGCTGCGGGCAATTTCAAGATCGGTCGGCATTGTCACTTATTATTTTCCTTCCCAGAAACCCATGATCGACTTCGATTCTTCAAGAACTGGAACAGCTATCTTCCTGGCTTTTTCCGCACCTTTAAGAAGGATACGGTCGATCTCGGCCGGATCGGCCATAAGCTCGTTCATTTTCGCAGTTATCGGAGAAAGTTTTTCGACACACAAATCAGCAAGTCTGGGCTTGAAATCGGAGAAAGGCTTGCCCGCGAAATCGTTCAGAACCTCCTGCCTGCTGCTACCTGATAGAACAGCGTATATGGTTATCAGGTTTCTCGCTTCCGGCCTTCCCTCCAGCCCTTCGTCGCTGGCCGGCAGAGGATCGGCATCCGTTTTGGCTTTGCGGATTTTTTTTGAGATAGTGTCCATGTCGTCGGTCAGATTGATGCGCGACATGTCAGATTCCGCCGTCTTGCTCATCTTCTGGCTGCCGTCGCGCAGAGACATGATCCTCGCTCCTTCGGCCAGGATTATCGGCTCCGGCAGGGTGAAAAATTCCCGCCCGAAATGATGGTTGAAGCTCCCGGCGATATCGCGCGCCAGCTCGATATGCTGCTTCTGATCTTCCCCGACCGGCACGTGCGTCGCCTGATAAATCAGCACGTCAGCAGCCTGCAGAACCGGATAGGCGAACAGACTCAGCGAAGCGTTCTCTCTGTGTTTGCCTGCCTTCTCCTTGAACTGGGTCATCCGGTTGAGCCAGCCCATCTGCGCTATCGAACTGAGCAGCCACTGCATATAGGCATGCTCCGCCACCGAAGACTGGGCGAACAGGGTCACCTTGTTGTAGTCGAGACCGCTGGCGATATATGCGGCGATAATCTCGCGGGTATTTTGCGCAAGTCTCGCGGTTTCATAGGGCGTGGTGATAGCGTGAAGATCGGCGACGAAAAACAGGAACTCGGAATCCTTTTCTTCGGTCATCTTTACCCATTGGGAAATGGCTCCGATATAATTCCCGAGATGAAGATCGCCCGTGGCCCTGGTGCCGGAAACAATACGCTTGGTCATTGTCATGATCTGACTTTTTCCTTCTTGAAATAACGCCCAATGTCTTTAACGCTCAGAACGCCGGTTGTAAATACGGATATGCCGTAAACCGCCATCCCCGAAGTGACCAGAACGGCCAGCGCGACAATCTGGAGCAGCGCCCCATGACCACCGTCAAGCATCGGCCCTGAAAGTTTAGCAACCGCAATCAGGAGAATGCCCATCAAAATAGATGAAAAAACTATCCTTGGCAGGTTGCGGATAAATCTATCATCGGCCATTGCCACATCGCTTCCAGAAAGCTTTCTGCGTAGCAGGAAGAACTGCACCCACCCGGCCATCCCGGTTCCGGCAGATATCCCTGCAACGCCAAGGGGCTGGATAAGCGCAAGGCTCAGTACGATATTCACCAGTGTCGAGATGATCGAAATCCTCACCGGCGTGGAAGTGTCCTGCCTTGCCCAGAATGAGGTCGAAAGCACCTTGACCGATATGTATGCCGGCATCCCCAGAGCGTAACCCATGAGCACGTATCCTGTTGAAAGTGTATCCTGCGCGTCGAACGCCCCCCTCTCGAAAAGCGCGCCGATGATCGCGTGCGGCACGACCGCCAGCGCCACCGCCGCCGGAAGGCCAAGAAGAAGGCAGACCTCCAGTGCGCGGTTGAAAAGCCCCCTTGCCTCTGCCTCCCTGCCTGCGGCAAGTGATTTGGAGAGCATCGGCAACAGCGCCGTTCCCACAGCAATCCCGACCACCCCTAAAGGCAGCTGGTTCAGACGGTCTGCGTAATAAAGGTAGGAGATCGATCCCTCCGGCAAAAGCGAGGCGATAATAAGATCAGCGAACAAGTTGATATGCATAACCCCGGCCCCGATTAACCCAGGCCCCATGAGCGCGAATACCTTCCTGATCCGCACCGTCATTCTTGGCCTGACCAGCCGCAGCCTGAAGCCAAGCTTCATGGCGTTCGCCAGCAGCCAAAGGAACTGAAGTATCCCCGAAACGAATATCCCCCAGGACATGGAATGCCCCGCCGTCTCGGCAAACCCGCTCAGTAGCAGGGCGATAATAAGGCTGACGTTGAAAATCACCGGAGCCGAGGCGAACGGTGCAAACCTGTCATGCGCGTTCAGCACTCCCCCTAGCAGCGAGGTCAGCGACATCAGTAGCAGATAGGGAAAAGTTATCCTGCTAAGTTCCACCGCGAGCGAATATCTCACCGGATCGTCGGAAAAGCCCGGAGCTATCACGTAAATGATCCACGGCATCGCCAGCATCGCCAGCAAGGTGAATACAGACAGCACCGCGAGCATCATTGAAAAAGCGTTATTGGCGAAGACATTCGCCTCGCGCTCTCCTTCTTTCTCCAGAGTTTCGGCATATAAAGGTACGAACGATACGCTGAACGCGCCCTCGGCCGTAACCCTTCTGAACAGATTAGGCAGTTTAAGTGCGACAAAAAAAGCATCGGCCACCGGCCCCGCCCCCAGAATCGCCGCCGTTAAAATATCTCTTGCAAATCCGGCCACACGGCTAAGCGCCGTCATTCCGGCGACAGTCGCCATCGCATTGATCAATCTCATGCGTGAGTTTCTACCACTAAGGCAGACAAACAACAATACTGCAACCCTTTTAAATCCGGAGATCCTTCACCGCTTCGGTTCAGGAATGTAATAGTTCATTATTTTACTGATAGAAGATTTTCTCCGATGAAATTCTGTTGACATAAATAAATCAGATTGGTTAGTTTCCGCCAGTTAACATATTATGTTGCAGGGAAAAATGGTTGCTGAAGAGTTTAACGCGGTTGGCATATCGGTACCACTGGATCTGAAAAGGCTTGCTGATCTCGCCGGGATCGTTCCGGAATATGAGGATATCGCTCGCGTGGTACATGTAACCAGCGATGAAACCATGAGAACGCTTCTGTCCGCGATGGGGATAGCGGCGGGGACGGAAGAAGAGATATCGGCTAGTCTGAGGGTTATCGAGGATAGGCCGTGGCTTCAGCCTTTGCCTGATGTAAAAGTTTTCCATCAATCGAAAGAAGGGCATGAAAAAAAAGAAACTGCTGAAATAGAATTATGCCAGCCTTTGAAGCAGGCTGGAAAAAGTATTGTTCTTGAGCTGGAGACGGAAGATGGGCTGCGCGAGGAGTATGAATGTTTGCTGGAGCCTTCACGGATAACACAAACACGGGCTATCGGCGGTGAAGAGAAGGCAATGTTCCGCGTCGCCCTAGATATGCCCGGCGCAACCGGATTTCACAATTTGTCCATCAAGGGCGACAAGCAGAACAAAAAAATGTCCTTTATCATCGCTCCCTCCAAGGCTTACCAGCCGGATACCCTGTTGCAGGGAAAGCCGGTTTGGGGAGTGTCGACGATGGTGTATGAGCTGGTTTCATCCAGAAACTGGGGCATGGGGGATTTCCGGGATCTGAAGGAAATGGTTGTGGAGGCCGCTGCGAAAGGCGCTTCAACAGTCGGGATTAACCCGATCCATGCAGTGCCCGGATTTCAGGCTTCGCCATATTCGCCGAGCAGCCGCATATTCAAGAATCCGGTCTATATTGCGATCGATGAAATTCCCGGTTATGGCGATTCGCTTGAGATGCGGGAATTTCTTGTAAATCACAAGAACGAACTGGAGGTGTTGCGTCGGAGCGAAGAAATAAATGTTGCTGGTGTGTACAAGCTGAAAACCGAAGCTTTTGAAATATTGTATTCACATCTGATCCATAGCGGGGGCGGGGAAAAAGACGAGTTCGAGCAGTTTATGTCGAGCGGGGGGCCGTCGCTTGAGGATTTTGCCGTGTTTCAGGCATTGCGGGAGCAATATAACGGCAAGGTATGGCAGCAGTGGGACGTTGATTACAGCGATCTCAGCTCAGAGGCGGTTCGGCGGTTCGCTGAAGAAAACAGGGAACGGGTTAATTTTTTCAAATATCAGCAATGGCTGATAGACAGGCAGCTTGCCGAGGTTGCCGCGACGGCACGGGAAGCTGGTCTTGACTACGGGATATACGGCGATCTTGCGGTGGGGATGAATCCATGTGGCGCGGATGCCTGCATGTTCAGGGGCAGTGCCACGCAGGGAAGCAGCATCGGCGCGCCTCCCGATCCGCTTGGCCCTCTTGGCCAAAACTGGGAGCTTTGCGTGTTCACCCCGCAAGGCCTGCGTGAACAGAAATACAGGCCGATCATTGAGATGATGAATGCTTCGATGCGGCATAACGGAATTCTCAGATCAGACCATGCAATGAACCTGATGAGGCTTTTTTGTATTCCGGCCAACAGATCAGCCGGGGAAGGGGCGTATGTCAGGTACGATATGGACGACTTGCTGGGGATTGTTAAGATTCTAAGTCATCGCAACAAATGCCTCATAGTTGGCGAAGATCTTGGAACTGTGCCGGAAGGTTTCCGTGAGAAAATGTGCGAGTCAGGAATTCTATCCTACCGTGTTCAGTGGTTCGAGAGGGACAGCGAGAGGCTGAAAGCGCCGGAAGAGTATCCAGAGCTGGCTCTTGCGTGTGTCGAGACGCATGATATGGCTCCTTTGAGGGCATATTGGACAGAGGCGGATATCGACGAGAGAAAGCAACTGGGACTTTATGGTACGGAAGAAGACGAAGCCGGTCACAGAAATTCCAGAAAGGAAGAGCGGCGCCTGATGCTTCAGGCGTTGCAAAATGCCGGATTGCTTCCGGATGGTTATACGCAGGCTAATCCCGATGTACCTTACAGTCTGGAACTCGCAGCCGCTATACACCGGCTGACGGCAAGTTCGAAATCGCATCTAGTCATGATTTCTGCGGCTGATCTCGACCTTTCGGTTAAGTCGCAGAACGTCCCGGGCACTTCGGATGAGATGCGTCCTGCGAACTGGAGGCAGAAACTCGGCGGCACGCCGCGCGAGATTATGCAGTCTCCGCTGCTGGCGCGTATTCTTCCTGATCTGGAAAAGCGGCATAATTCAATTAAAGCACAGGCGACCGTGAACGGCCCAAATGCTTTGTCTTCATGCAATCCCGAAACCCCGTGTCTGACATAGGGCAGATGTGTTTCATTATATGCGCGGCAAGCCATCCTCAACGAAATGAAGGATTGTCCTGATTGCGCACAGGATTATCTGCGCTTGCAAAAATAGCTCCTGTGGGGCATCTTTAAATAAGCCGTTTCCCCCGTTTCGTATCGGATAAAGTCATGCAAGTATATTTGCCCATTGCAGAAATGACGGTTTCGGTTGAGTCAATTCTGGCTCTCGGGGCCGTGGTTGGTCTGCTTTCTGGAATGTTCGGGGTCGGCGGCGGGTTTCTGACTACGCCGCTGCTGATATTCATGGGGCTTCCTCCGGCTGTTGCTGTAGGCACGCAATCGAACCAGCTGATCGCGTCCAGCGTTTCCGGCGTTCTCGGTCACTGGCGCAGGGGCAATGTCGATATCAAGATCGGTTCTGTGATGCTGTGCGGGAGCGCAGCCGGGACTCTGGCCGGCATTCTTGTATTCAGGCTGCTACAACATATTGGGCAGATCGACCTGGTTATCAATATTCTTTACATTGTTCTTCTGGGAAGCATCGGGACGATGATGTTGATGGAGAGTATCTTCGCGCTCCTGAAGAAAGAGTCTGATGACAAGGAAAGAGGTTGGTCGCAGAATGCCTGGGTGCAGTCGTTGCCTTACAAGATGCGTTTTCCGAGATCAAAACTGTATATCAGCGCTTTGTTGCCTGGCAGTATCGGGTTCGTCGGGGGACTTCTGGTTGCGGTCATGGGGATTGGCGGCGGATTCCTGCTGGTGCCGGCGATGATCTACATTCTCGGCATGCCGACATTGCTTGTCGCCGGGACGTCGCTTTACCAGATTATTTTCACCACTGCATTTGCTACCGTTCTTCATGCGACCATGAACCATACTGTGGATATGGTGCTGGCGGTGCTGCTGATTATCGGAGGGGTTATCGGGGCGCAGATCGGGGTCAGACTGGCAAGAAGAGTAAAAGGCACGGTTGCCAGGATACTTCTGGCGCTGCTGGTGGTTATCGTCAGTATCGAGCTTGCCGGAGAACTGATCATCAGGCCAGACGAACTTTACTCTACGGTGACCAGATAGATGAAAAAGCTGCTGCCCGCATTGATACTGGCGCTCTGCTTTCTTCTGCTGCCCTGTCAGGTTCAGGCTCAAAGGGGCAGGACGGTCATGGTCGATCTGGCCAGCAGCAGTGTCGATATAACTACCGGTTTTACCGGAGCAAGGGTTGTCCTGTTCGGGGTCAGGGCGGAGAAAGGGGATGTGGCGGTCGTCGTAAGAGGGCCGTCGCGCCGTACGGTTGTTCGACGCAAGGAAGCTGTTCTTGGCATGTGGATGAACAAAGAGTCTGTGGAATTTCTTGATGTTCCAGTTTATTACGATTATGCGCTCAGCGCGCCCGAGCCGCTTATAGCTTCCAGGGAAATTCTGCAAGAAAACAAAATAGGACTGAACGCACTCGACTTCAGGCCTGTTAGTGACGAAGACGAGGCTACAGCGCGCAGTTTCAAGGAGGCTCTGATCAGGAACCGGCAGAGGAGGGGGGTGTATCCCCTGGAACCTAGCAATGTGGTATTTCTCAACGAGAATTTTTTCAGGGTAAATTTCTATGTTCCGGCCAATGTGCCCACTGGCGACTATGCCATCAGAACCTATTTGTTCAGGGACGGGAAAATCAGCGATGTCCAGACGACTTCGCTCAAGGTGGCGCAGACCGGTTTTTCTGCCAGGATTTATAACTTCGCCCATAGCCAGTCGCTTACTTACGGACTGATAGCGGTGGCGCTGGCCGTTTTCTTCGGGTGGGCCGCCAACACATTCTTGAGACGGGATTGATAGATGGAAAAAGAGAACGAAATCATTGAGCTTGAAGTTGCCGAGTTGCTACGGAAAGGGCGCAAGGGAGATGGCGCAATCTATCTGGTGGTCGCAGATGAGAGCGAGAAGTTTCCAGTTGCCTTGCGCTATGCCGCCAGAATGGCGCAAAACCATCGCGGCAGGATCGCAATTCTTTATGTCACAGATTTACAGGATTTTCAGCACTGGAGCGGGATAGAGTCGAAGATGCGAAAGGAGCTGCGGGAGCAATCGGAGATGTATATCTGGAATGTTGCCAAAAAGGTCAATGATCTAAATGGCATGGTTCCTGTGCTTTATTTGCGGGAAGGCGACAGGAAGGATGCGCTGGTGAATGTGATTAACGAGGATCTCGGCATCAAGATGCTGATTCTGGCTGCGGGAACCAGTCCGTCGGGGCCGGGGCCTCTGGTGAGTTACTTTTCCGGCAAAGGACTTGGCAGGTTGCGCGTTCCCGTGCTTTTAGTGCCGGGGCATATAGAGTTGCAGAAGATCGATGCCATTACCTAGAGGTTTGGCTTAAAGAGGAATTTGCCATGTTTATTGAGACCGAAGACACACCCAATCCGGAGACGATCAAGTTTTATCCCGGTTCGGAGGTAGCTCCGTCTATGCTTTGTGATTTCGGTACGGCAGAGGAGGCTGCATGTTCTCCACTGGCGTCTAGGATATTTGCTGAGACAGAGGTGCGGCGGGTATTTCTTGGCCGCGATTTCATTTCCGTCACAAAAAATTCTGATGCGAATTGGGAAAGTCTCAGGCCTAAGATCTTTCTTGCTATACTTGAGCATTATACTTCCGGCGAGCCTGTGATACGTCCGGGGCAAAAACCCGAGACCGTAAATCGAGACGAAAATCTTGATGAGGTATCGCTCAAGGTAATTGATCTGCTGGAAGCCTATATCAGGCCAGTCGTGGCCATGGACGGCGGTGACATCGAGTTTTCGGGATACAAGGACGGGGTTGTTTTCCTGAAAATGCGTGGGGCCTGCGCGGGATGTCCCGGAGCTACCGCCACTTTGAAGATGGGTGTTGAGCGTTTGCTGCGGGAACAGATTCCTGAAGTCACGGAAGTGCAAGCTGTCCGGTAATCATATTCAGGTTCTGGCGTGGCGGCACTGACTCTTCGCTGAACTCTTTATCGTGCCGGGGGACGGTTGCGGGGAGTGTACCGATGGAGTCTACGGATTCATCAATATTCATAAGAAGTCCAAACCAGCGCCAGCGGGGGACGCTATCAGGTTCTGACTGGGCCGGAATAGTGCAATTTATTCTGATGCGACTCTGATCCAGAACGGTATCTTTGTCATGACGTATTTCCACGCGGGTTCCTATAATCTCGATAACGGGATTTCCCAGGATCGAACTGAAACAGGAGAGATTTGGCAGGTCTTGCTCAAGGCTCTGATCCACGGTGAATCCGATCGCCGGGAGCCTTGCTGAGATTTCCGTGTCTTTCGGTTCGACATCAAAAATGGGGAGCGGCAGAGCGTTTGCTGTCAGCTGGAAGCGGTCAATATCGGCTACACTATCGGTCATGTTGAAGCGCGGTATGGCGAAAAAGTCACCTCCGGGCCAGGCTACTCCGGACTGCTGGCCGAAAGCTGCAACGAATCCACTTGCCGCAACGATATCGCGGTAAGCAAGAGAGTATTCGCCGAAAGGATAGGCGAAGAAGGACGGATTCTCGCCGAAAATCTCTCGATAGCGGTTCTTTGCCTTGTTTATTTGCTGGCTTGTTTCTTTTCTGCTCTCGTTGGCAAGTCTCGTGTAAGAGGCGGGATGGATGCCGATTGTGACGTTTTTATGCCTACCGAGTTTTTTAATGTCGCTCCAGTTAAGATATTCACTTAAGTTCAGGTCGGCCTTGTCGGTGGCAATGAAGACGGTGAAGGGCAGTTCATGCTTAAGGAGCAGCGGGACTGCCTTGTCCAGGATGGAGCGATGACCGCCTTCGAAGGTAATGGCGATGGTTCGCGGAGGCAGCACTTTTTCGTCGGCGATAGCGGATACGATTTCCGGTAGCGGCATGACATTATATTCACCTGCTAGGATTTCTCTTACATGAGCCTCGAACAATTCGGTTCGAAGATTTGAATCCGGAAAGCCATCTTCGCCTATCCGGTGGTAGGCGTATATTACTGCGCCTTTCTCATCATAAGGGGTAATATTCGGCGCTGCCGGAGCGGAGCGGCTTGAAGCAAAAATAACGATTATGAACGCAAACAATGTTGCCGCGTATGATATATGCATGTTCCCAAAGCCGATTATTGCAGTAAATATAGACATGCTGATATGCAAAGGCCAGAAAAATCTATATATCTCTCAAAAGATTAGGTTTTGATCGACGATGGTAAATAAAGACGCTTTTAAGGCTGGTAAAGTTCTGGCAATCGACACGGCCATGAATGGGTGTTCGGTTGCTATCTATGATTCCGAAAGCGACCAGTGCCACTACACCTCCAGGCAAATGAGCAGGGGGCAGGCGGAGGCACTTGCGCCGATGATTGCGCAAACAATCGAAATGGCCGGAGCGGATAAGCGCGAAATAGGGCTGGTGGCGGTTACTACCGGGCCGGGAGCGTTTACCGGTCTGCGTGTCGGGCTTTCCACGGCCAGGGTCTTCGCCCTCGCTCTGGGGGTGCCGGTTGCGGGGATGACTACTTTGGAAATTCTGGCTCGGCAATGTTTGGAGGCGGGTAGTAATGACAATAACAAGAATCTGCTAATATTAATAGAAACCAGGCGGAATGATTATTACGGTCAGTTATTCTCTTCTAAAGGTAATAGTATAAGTGAACCTTTCGCAGCCGGTGCCGGGCTTATATCACAGCGTCTGGACGGGCCTGCATGTATAGGCGGAGACGGAGCGGAAAGGTTTATAAGGGAGGCGGATCAGGAATTCGCCAAGGGATTGACGATGCTGGATATAAATCTGGTCGATCCCTGCGTCCTGGCGAGATCGGCTTACAGGTTATGGCTTGAGGGCCGGGCCGATATCAATCCTGAGCCGTTGTATATCAGGGAGGCCGATGTGAGCTGCCCGAAAAAGCCGGTCAGACTGGTAAATTTCTGAGCTCGAATGTATTGATTTTGTCAGATTTTTTATTTTTTACTATGACTTCAATAATTTTTTTTGTTTATTGCTTTTTTAACTTGATTTTTTTATTTGGTTGGTTGTATCAAGGCAGTCTTAGTGAATACAGAAGACAAGAAAAAAAATCTGTATATAATCGAAATATAAGATTTTGTTATAAGGTATCAAAAAAATGACTGAAAATCAGACAAATCATTATGATATTTTGTCCCTGACGACCGAGATAGTATCGGCTTACCTGTCGAACAATACTATCCCTCAGAGCGAAATATCGCACCTGATTGAGCAAACTTACAAAACGCTGTCCAATGTCGAGGGCGAGGGGACTTCCACTACTGAGCGTCCGCAGCCTGCTGTCCCGATCAAGAGATCGGTTACGCCTGATTACATCATTTGTCTTGAAGACGGCAAAAAGCTCAAGATGCTAAAGCGCCACCTGAAGACAGCCTACAACATGACGCCTGAGGAATATCGCGAGCGCTGGGGGCTTCCTGCCGATTATCCGATGGTGGCTCCGAATTACGCCCGCCAAAGAAGCCGTCTTGCCAAAGACATCGGACTGGGAACAAGGGGCAGGAAATAATAATCCTGTTGCTTTAACACGGATATAATGCCCCGGGCCTTTGCCCGGGGTTTCTTTTTTTTAGGGTAAAGCTTTGGCGAACTGATCAGGTGTTAAGTTCCCGGCTGCGTTTGATTGCGGCGCTGATAGCTTTGTCGAATATTTTTTGCATCTGCCCGGTCATTAGTACTTCCAGGGCAGCTTTGGTCACGCCGCCGGGGCTGGTGACGTTTTCGCGGAGCTTTTCGACCGGGGTTCCTGAATCGCTCTCGGCAAGGGCGGCGCTTCCGATTACGGTTTGCTTTGCCAGTTTCATCGCAAGAGTTTTTTCAAGTCCGGCTTTTTCTCCAGCCTGCGCCAGGACTTCGATCATATAAAAGACATAAGCGGGGCCGCAGCCGGAGATAGCGGTGACATTATCCATCAAAGTTTCATCATCAATCCATTCAACCTGTCCGATGGCCTTCATGAGCATTTCAGCTTTTCTTTTGTGAAGGTCGGTGCATTCAGGGCATGTGGTTGCTACGGTCATTGCCTTGCCTATGCTGGCCGGGGTATTAGGCATGGTTCTGATGACCGGTTGCTCTTCGTTGAAGCGATCCTTGAACGATCGGATAGTCTGGCCCGCGGCGACAGAAATTATCAGCGCCTTGTGGCTGATGCCTGGTTTCAGGCTGGCGCAGACCTCGTTCATGATCTGGGGTTTGATAGCCAGTACTATGGTGTCGGCTCTTATGACGGATTTCAGGAAATCACCCAGTTTGTTGAAAAGCTCCGTGCCGAAAAACAAAGGGTCTCCGTGCCGGGCAAGAGGATCGTATATCAGAATATCGTCATCTACTTCTTTGGAGGATTGCCAGCCTTTGAGGATAGCCCCGCCCATTTTACCGCATCCGATAAGGGCGATAGTCATGACTCACCCGCAGCACACATCAGTGCGAGCCTCAGGTTTGCGTCGTCGATTTTATCGTCCAGTGCCAGAAGATTGAAAACCGAGTAAAAGCGTTCGCATTCGCTAAGGGCAATTTCAACGAGGTCTTCAACATGTTCGGCGCCGGACGTCTGGGTCATGCCGCGGAAAAGTGAATTGTATCTGAAAACGGGAAATCCGGTTTGATGGTCGATGTCGAAAGAGCCAAGCCATAGTTCCGAATTCATCGCCATCAGGGCGACTGGCAACTGCGAAGAGTTGCTTTCGTGAATGGCAAAGTCGTACTGGCAGACGAACTGCATGGCGCTGTATTCGTCCTGCCAGATGAAAAGCATGCGGTAATTGCCAAGGCGGCCTTTGACATCGACGACAAGCTCGTCGCTGTTGGTGCGGCTGAAGACCCAGTCATGGGAGGCCAGAACATCCTCCACGCTGTCGAGAGGGTTGCTTATTTCTTCAAAGATATCGCCGTCGTTCATATCTCGCCCTTTCGCCTTTTTCGGGGAGCAAAAAAATAGCCTGTAAACCGGGCAAGGAAACATATAATTCCCGGCGCACCCTTAATCTATCTGCCAGAAAAGTTTTTAAGTCTGAGGTTACTAACATGTCAGACTTAATCTTAGCAAGACCGTTTTTTTATCCGCTTCATTCAGAGCGTCTTTCATTTATCGCATTTGTCCTGCTAACGATAATGATATAAACAGAATATTCGTAGCGAAAAGAGTTATTGAAGGTAATACACATGATTATTGTAACCGGGGGAACGGGATTTATCGGGTCTAATCTGGTGGCCGGGCTAGAGAGTCTGGGGCACAGGGATATTGTTGTATGCGACTGGCTTGGCGAAGAAGACAAATGGAAAAATATTGCCAAAAGGGAACTTCGCGACCTTGTTTTTCCGGAGAATTTACCCGGATATCTTGAAGAGCACGTTAAAGAGATATCGGCGATCTTCCATATGGGGGCGATATCGTCGACGACCGAGAAGGACGTCGATCTTATTATGCGCACTAATTTCAATCTTTCCAGGGAACTCTGGAAATGGTGTGCAAGGAACGAAAAAAGATTTATTTATGCTTCGTCTGCCGCAACTTATGGCGACGGAAGCATGGGGTTTGTCGATTTTGAAAGTCCCGAAGAACTTGAGAAGCTGCGCCCGCTAAATCCTTACGGATGGTCGAAGCATCTGTTCGACCGCAGGATAGCACGTATCGTGCACGATCCAGAAAGCGTGCATCCGGAACAGCTTCCCTCGCAATGGGCGGGGCTGAAATTCTTTAACGTCTACGGGCCTAACGAGTACCACAAGGGCGATATGATGAGCGTGGTTTGCAAGTTGCATCCACAGGTAATGGCCGGGGCGACCGCAAAATTATTCAGGTCGCATAAGGAAGGTTTCGAGGATGGCGGGCAGAGCAGGGATTTCATTTACGTGGACGATTGCGTTTCCGTGATGCTGTGGCTGTATGAAAACCCGCAGGTCAGCGGTCTGTTTAATGTTGGCACCGGCAAGGCAAGAAGTTTCAGGGATCTTGCCGAGGCGACTTTTGCCGCGGCGGGGGTAAAGCCCAAGATCAGCTTTATAGACATGCCGGTAAATTTACGAGAGAAATATCAGTATTTTACTCAGGCGGATACTTTAAAGCTCCGGGATGCCGGTTATACAAGGCCTTTTATCGAACTTGAGGAAGGTGTCGGAAAGTATGTAACGGACTTCATGTCCAGCAGAGATAAATACAAGTAGGAAAATCTTTATATGCTTCAGTTTCCCGAAATTGATCCTGTGGCTTTTTCTGTGGGGCCGATTGAGATCAGGTGGTACGCGCTTGCGTATCTGAGCGCCTTTTTGCTCGGCTGGCAGTACGCGCTTTATATTGCCGGTCTCAATAAAGGCAGCAGGCCGCATAAGACAGATATTGACGATTTCCTGCCCTGGGCGATACTGGGCGTGATAGTGGGCGGGCGTCTTGGCTATGTTTTCATTTATCAGCCCGAGCTTTACCTTGCACATCCGCTGGAAATACCGAAGGTCTGGCACGGAGGAATGTCATTTCACGGCGGGCTGCTCGGGGCTGTTGTGACTATTATTATTTATTCCATATACAACAAAATCTCATTGCTGCGACTGTCCGACATGTTTGCCTGCGCGACGCCTATCGGGCTGTTCTTCGGGAGGTTAGCCAATTTTATCAACGGCGAGTTGTTCGGGCGCGTGTCGAAGGTTCCATGGGCGATGGAGTTTCCGGGGGGCGGGCCGCTTACTCGCCATCCGAGCCAGTTGTACGAGGCGGGGCTTGAGGGGTTGCTGCTGTTTCTCGTTCTCTTCCTGCTGCTGCGGGTGCGGGAGGTCAGGGAAAGGCCGGGCCTTTTGTCGGGGGTTTTTCTTATCGGCTACGGAGCGTGCCGGATGTTCGCCGAGCAGTTCCGCGAGCCGGATACGCAAATCGGTCTGTTATTCGACCATTTTTCCATGGGGCAATTGCTGAGCATGCCGATGTTTCTTGGCGGAGCTGTGCTTGTCGTATACGCATTGTCCGGGAAAAGCCGGGTTATCTCTGAATGAATGATGGCCTGTCCGGAGTTTTGAGAAAGCACATAAAGGAATTCGGGCCGCTCCATATCGGCGCGTTCATGGAGATGGCGCTGGCGCATCCGGTGTACGGTTATTACATGCGCGGCGATCCGTTCGGGGCGGGCGGGGATTTTACTACATCTCCGGAAATATCGCAGATGTTCGGCGAGGTAATCGGTGCGTGGACGGCTGATATCTGGATGAGGCTTGGAGCACCCGGAAAGTTCGCGGTTGTCGAATGCGGGCCGGGGCGGGGAACGCTGATGCAGGATCTGCTGCGGGCTGCATCGGGGATACGAGGATTCCGCGAAGCCTTGAGCGTGCATCTGATCGAGATAAGTCCGGCTCTGAAGGCGATACAGCAGGGCAGGCTGTCCGGAGCTGGGGCGCAATGGCATTCGCATATCTCTGAAGTCGATACGGCAGCACCCTCGGTGGTGCTGGCGAACGAGTTTCTTGACGCGCTGCCGGTGAGGCAGCTTGTGCGGGTTCCGGGGGGGTGGAGGGAACGTGCGGTCGGGCACGATGGGAATAAATTCCATTTTGGGCTTGCCGAAGCGCCAACACAGCTTATTCAGTTGCTTGGCGATAATATCAACGCGCGCGTATCCGAGGGCGATATCGTCGAGGTGTCTCCTGAGCGCAGCCGGTATTTCTCCGAAATTTGCAGGTTCGTGTCGGAGAGGGGCGGGTGCGCCCTGGCAATAGATTACGGTCACAGCGTCGGCGCGTCGCCAGGAGATACATTACAGGCGGTTTTCAAGCATCAGTACTGCGATGTTCTAGAGCATGTCGGCGAGGCGGATCTTACGGCGCATGTGGATTTCGGTAGTCTTGCGAAGATCGCTTCCGGTATGGGGATGAGAGTTTGCGGCCCTGTCGGTCAGGGAGATTTTCTTTCCCGCATCGGCATCGGATTGAGGGCGGAGAAACTTGCAGGGATTGCAAATCCATCACAGAAGGATAACATCATGCAAGCGCTTGCCCGCCTGACCGAACCCGATCAGATGGGAAACCTTTTCAAGGTTATGGCGGTTACAGATCAGCAAGATTTCGAACTGGCGGGGTTCCGGTAATGCCACTATTTTTAAAAAACGATAATTTTATTCCGGCGTATTCCGGGGTTTTTCATGGGTTTTTCGGGAGGCGGGGCGGGGTCAGCGAGGGGATTTATCAAAGTCTCAATTGCGGGCCGGGCACTGATGACGATCCGGAGAATGTCAGGGAGAACCGGAGGCTTGTGGCTGAGGATGCCGGGGTGGGGGCGGACAGGCTGCTCAGTCTTTATCAGGTTCACGGCGATCTCTGTCTTGCGATAGACGGGCCGTTCACGCCACAGGAGAGGCCGAGGGCGGACGCCATGGTTACCACCAGGCCCGGTATCGGGCTGGGGATACTGACGGCGGATTGCGCGCCGGTGCTTTTTTACGGGCGGACGGCGGACGGGCCGGTTGTGGGGGCTGCGCATGCGGGATGGACGGGGGCTTTTCAGGGAATACTGGATTCTACGGTTGAAAAACTTCAGGAACTCGGCGCGGAAAGGGAGAGCATAAGGGCGATTATCGGGCCGTGCATAGCGCCTTCGTCTTATGAGGTAACCAGCGCCTTCGCCGATCCATTTCTTACGAACGATCCGCGGAACGGGCATTTTTTCAAGCCGGGTACGGACAGCGAGCATCTTTATTTCGATCTGCCGGGTTATTGCGCCAAAAGGCTGGCTTCGGCGGGGGTGAGGAATGTGATCATTACCGGCGAGGACACCTATGCGAATAAAGAAAACTACTTCAGCTACCGCCGTTCTACCCACGAGAATGCTCCGGATTACGGCAGGCAAATATCGGTTATCGCTATCAGAGGGTAAGTCCCGGGCTGTTTTCGTGCGTGTTAATTAGTTCTTTACATTGAAGCTTTCAGCGCTGTAAAAAGATCTCGCTTGCAAGAGTAGCCATAAGCGATGGGAAAGCCATGATACTGATTTCGGGGAATTCAAACCGCGCACTTTCTGAATCCATATCGGAATATCTCAATGTACCTTTGACTAAAGCCTCGATCAGGCGCTTTGCTGATATGGAGGTGTTTGTTGAGATACTTGAAAACGTCCGGGGAAAGGACGTTTTTTTTATCCAATCGACCTCATATCCGGCAAACGACAACCTGATGGAGCTTCTGATTGCGATCGACGCGCTGCGACGGGGTTCGGCGCGCAGGATTACGGCGGTGATACCTTATTTCGGGTATGCGAGGCAGGATCGCAAAACCGGGTCGCGGACGCCGATATCCGCCAAACTGGTGGCAAATCTGATAACCGAGGCCGGGGCGCACCGCGTACTTACCATGGAGTTGCACGCCGACCAGATACAGGGTTTTTTTGATATCCCGACCGATAACCTTATCGTAGCTCCCGTATTTGTGCCCGACATACAAAAGAAGTTCGACGGGGAAAGCCTGTGCATTGTGTCGCCTGACGTTGGCGGTGTGGTCAGGGCGCGGGCGCTGGCCAAGCGTCTTAACGCGGAGCTGGCGATTATCGATAAACGCCGCGAGAAAGCGGGAGTTTCGGAAGTCATGAATGTGATCGGGCAGGTCGAGGACAAGATTTGCATTCTGGTCGACGATATGGTGGATTCCGGCGGGACGCTTTGCAATGCTGCTGTGGCCCTTAAAGAGAACGGGGCCAAGGAAGTTCATGCCTATGTCGTTCATGGCGTGCTTTCCGGGGGCGCGGTCGCCCGTGTTACCGCTTCGCCCTTAAAGAAACTGGTGATTACCGACAGCATTTCGGAAACAGAGGCTGTACGTATCGCTCATAACATAGAGCGGCTGCCTGTCGCACCGCTGATGGGAGAGGCGATTAAACGGATTAGCAGTGAAGAATCGATATCCGCTTTATTTAAATAAAGATTTTTATTGCGCTTCATTTACATAATTGATATATTCTTGCTCTGCTAACAGAGGGGCGGAATATGGGTTCGATTCTCAAACGCAGTTTTGATATGGCTGCCAGTTCGGTCGGTCTGGTGATGTCCGCTCCGGTAATTCTTTCTCTTGCGTTTCTATCCGCCGCGATGACCCGCAGCAAACCGATATTCACCCAGCAAAGGGTTGGGCTTAACGGTGATATTTTTAAAATTTATAAAATTAAGACCATGTTTGATGGTGTGGCGGATGAAAGCGGCCGCATTCATAATGATGAGGAGCGTACGCCCTGGTGGGGAAGAATATTGCGCAAGTCGCGGCTGGATGAACTGCCGCAATTGTATAATGTACTTCGCGGCGATCTTAGTGTCGTAGGGCCAAGACCAAGGCCGGTATACGAGGATATGGCCTTTGATTCTGAACGTATAAGGGTGCGCCCTGGATTGACCGGTTTGCCGCAACTTCTTGGCAAGAACTCACTCAGTGATGAAGAAGCTTTAAAACTTGATAAGGAGTATATCCGGGAGCAGAGTTTTCTTGGAGATCTGAAGATTATTTTAAAAACACCCCTTTCGCTGGTAACGCAATGGCATACGCCGCATTGCCGTGTTGCAAGCAAGAGCGATCCAGAATTACGTCTTCATTGATGTAGTACTTGCTTTTTTCTTTAATTTCTGCTTTTTACTGCTTCAATTCGTCGGCACCCCTGGAGGCCGACATTTAGCATTGAAAGGAACTGGAAATGACCAAACATATCAAAATTAAAGCGGACAAGCGCGAAAAGGCTGGTAAGGGGGTCTCCCGCGCACTGCGCCGTGAGAACCGTGTGCCCGGAGTTATCTATGGCGACCATAAGGAACCTGTGTTGATCAGCCTTCCCTCCAAGGAAGTGAATATTGAGTATAACAAAGGTCATATGTTCACCCATCTTACGGATTTAAATGTAGAAGGGGAAAAACTTCTGGTTCTGGCCAGAGATGTGCAGATCGATCCGGTAACCGATTTTGTTCTGCATGTCGATTATTTGAGGGTTTCACCGAAGACCAGGATTCACGTTAAAGTGCCGCTTCACTTTATTAACGAGGAAGCTTCCCCCGGTATCGACCAGAAGGGCGTTTTAAATATAGTCCGGCATGAAGTCGAAATCATTTGCCCGGCGACAGATATTCCCGAGAATCTTGAAATAGATCTTACCGGAACGGAAATAGGCGATACCATCAAAGGCGATGTCATCAAGCTACCTAAAGGGGCGATGTTCGCCAGTCATGACGAAGATTTTGTTCTTGCCACAATTGCTGCTCCACGCCGCGCTATTGACGATATAGAAGAAGGCGAAGGAGCGTCTGAAGGCGAGGAAGCTGCGGCGGGCGAGGGCGGAGACGCCCAGGAAGCCGCAGAGTAAACAGGCCGCATGTGTGCATTAAGCCTGTTTAACCGCACTAAAGACGCTGCTGTCTGGCTGATGGCGGGGTTGGGGAACCCCGGAGAAAAATATTCCCGCCATCGCCACAACGCGGGATTTATGGCGATCAACAGCATTGCTAGCGCTTCAGGCATTGAATCTTTAAAATCTAAATTTCATGGCGTTTATGGTTCGATAACGCTTGAAGGCGAGAAATGCATTATCCTCAAGCCGTTGACGATGATGAATAATTCCGGACAGAGCGTGTCGGCGGCGGCGAAGTTTTACAAAATTCCGCCAGAGAGGATTATTATTTTTCATGACGAGATAGATCTTGCGCCGGGTAAAGTCCGGGTGAAGCAGGGGGGCGGGGCGGCTGGCCATAACGGTCTGCGATCGTGCGACGCACATCTCGGGACAGCGGATTACTGGCGGGTTCGCATCGGCGTCGGGCATCCGGGGCACAAGGATCAGGTTCATAATTACGTGCTCGGCGATTTCTCCAAAGCCGATCAGGAATGGCTGGAACCATTGCTGGGCAGGATTGCCGGTAACGCAGGTCTTCTGGTGAAGGGCCGGATGAACGACTTCGCCAGTCTGGTTTCGGGTAATCTGGCAGGCTGAAAAATCCTGCTATTTCAGGAACAGGCTAAAAAGGAAATTGAAATGGGATTTAATTGTGGAATTGTGGGTCTTCCGAATGTCGGCAAGTCGACGCTTTTCAATGCTCTGACGGCTACCGCGGCGGCACAGGCGGCCAATTTCCCCTTTTGCACGATAGAGCCGAATATCGGGCGCGTAGCGGTTCCTGACGAGAGACTGGATATAATCGCTAAAATCGCTAAATCGGCCAAGGTGGTTCCGGCGCAGCTTGAGTTCGTGGATATCGCCGGTCTGGTCAAGGGCGCGAGCAAGGGTGAAGGACTTGGCAACCAGTTTCTTGGCAATATCAGGGAGGTCGATGCGATCATCCATGTGCTTAGATGCTTTGAAGACGGGAATATTACCCATGTAGAGGGCAGTGTTGATCCGGTCAGGGATGCCGAGACTGTGGAAACGGAATTGATGCTTGCCGATCTTGAAAGTCTGGATCGACAGATCGATGGCATTTCGAGGAAAGCCAAGTCGGGAGACAAGGAACTGAAGGCGCAGCTCGATTTCATGGAGACGATCAAGGCATCGTTATCTGAAGGAAAGCCAGCCAGGACTGTCGAGGCTCCCGACGATATGAAACGGTTCTACTTCATGCTGCATTTGCTTACAGCAAAGCCGGTGCTTTATGTCTGCAATGTCTGTGAGGGAGATGCGGCTGCGGGTAACGAGTGGACGGAGAAGGTCGCCGCGATGGCGAGCGCGCAAAATGCCGGTTACGTGACAATTTGCGCGGCTATCGAGTCTGAAATCGCTGTGCTGGATACCGAGGAAGAGCGCTCGGAATTTCTTGAAACGATCGGGCTTAGCGAGCCGGGATTGAACAAAATTATAAGATCGGGGTACAAGCTGCTCAATTTGCAAAACTATTTTACTGCCGGCCCAAAAGAATCCAAGGCATGGACTATCAGGGTCGGGGCCAAGGCACCTGAAGCTGCGGGCAAGATCCACACAGATTTCGAGAAGGGTTTTATCCGCGCCGAGGTCATCTCATACGAAGACTACATAGCCTGCGGCGGCGAAGTCGGCGCAAAGGAGCGCGGCAAAATGCGATCCGAAGGCAAGGACTACGTCGTTCAAGACGGAGATGTGGTTTTATTCAGGTTTAATGTGTAGGTCATCGCAACTCGATTTTGCCGTGGACGAGATCTTCGTACGCCTGGCGGAGTTTGCGGGTTATGGGGCCGACGGTGAAGGTCAGGTTGTCGATTTTTCCGACTGCCGTAACTTCGGCGGCGGTGCCGGTTATGAAGATTTCATCCATTGATTTGAGTTCATCGGGGCGGATTACGGCTTCCATAAAGGGGATATCCATGTCTTTGGCGAGCTGGATTATTGTCTGGCGGGTCAGGCCGTTCAGGAAGCAGTCGGGTTTAGGGGTGATCAGTACGCCGTCCCTTACTGCGAAGAAGTTCGCGCCGGTGCCCTCGACGACGTTGCCGCGGTAATCAAGGAAGAGGGCGTCGGTGTATCCTTCCTTTTCCGCCTCCTGTCTGGCCATAGTGTTAATCATGTAAAGTCCGGCGGCCTTGCTTTCGGTCGGGGCGGTGTCGGGGGCGGGTTTGCGCCAGCGCGAGGTTCGCATGCTGATGCCTTTTTCGCGGATTTCGGGGGGGAAGTAGCTCGGCCACTCCCAGCAGGCTATGGCCATGTGGGTTTTGCTGAGGTTAACAGCTACGCCCATTTGTTCGCTGCCCCGCCAGGCTACCGGGCGAATATAGCCGTTTATAATGTTGTTGGCGTCCAGGGCCTCTCTTTTGGCGGCCTCGATTTCCTCTATGCTGTATGGGATTTCCATGCCGAGGATTTCAGCGGAGCGGATCAGGCGCCGGGTGTGATCCTTGCTGCGGAAGATCTTGCCGCTGTAGGATCTTTCGCCTTCGAACACGCAGCCGCCGTAATGCAGTCCCTGATTAAGCACGTGGATTTTGGCTTCGCGCCAGGGGACAAGTTTGCCGTCAAACCAGATATAGCCATCACGGTCGTCGAAAGGTATTATTCCCATAGTGTTCTCTTTCCGCTTCTCAAATTATTCCCGGGTCTATATTCTTCTGCAATTGGTAGTCTGAAATCCAGTAATTTTTACGATGATACCTGATAAAGCTTTAAACGGGTACAACTCAATGCCGCATGTTCTTATCGTCGACGACGACGACAGGATAAGAACGCTGGTGAGCAGATATCTTACCAAAAACGGCTTCGTTACGGCTGAGGCCGATTGTGCGGCTTCGGCGAGGGCGATGCTGGAGCGGTTCGAGTTCGATGTTATGGTCGTCGATGTTATGATGCCGGGAGAAACAGGGCTGGAGCTTACCGCATGGCTGCGGGGGAGGTACGATTTTCCGATACTGTTGCTGACAGCTCTGGGTGAAGCAACAGACCGTATCGCGGGGTTCGAGCAGGGGGCGGACGATTACCTTCCAAAACCTTTCGAGCCGAGGGAACTGGTGCTGAGGCTGCATGCGCTGCTGCGGAGAAGGCCGAAGCAGCCGGAGGTTATACAGCGGTTCTCAGTCGGTAACTGGAAATACGATCATGAACTGGGAGAAATCGAGGACAGGGTAACGGGCGATAAAATACGTTTGACCAATGTCGAGGTCAGGCTGCTGACGGCGCTTGCCGCGAAAAGCGGCGAGGCGGTCTCAAGGGAGGATCTTGCCAGAATGTGCGGGCTGGAGGCGGGCGAGCGCACCATAGATGTCCAGGTCACAAGGCTGAGACGTAAGCTGGGCGAGGACAGCAGAGCACCGAAATATCTGCAGACAGCGCGAGGCAAGGGGTATACCTTGCGAACAGAAAAGCTATGACAGGCAAGAAGCTTTTAACTGTGAAGAAATACCTTCCGCGCACGCTTTTCGGGCGTTCGCTTATAATCCTTGTTACTCCTATCGTTCTTTTGCAGATTTTTTCGGCCTATATCTTTTTTGACCGGCACTGGAGCAAGATGTCCGGAAGACTAGCTTTCGCAGTGGCCGGCGAGGTTTCGGTCATTGCCGAGGAAGTCGAAAGAGACCCGTCGCCTGAGAACGTCAAAGGCATCGCCGGATATGCGGCGAGAAGTCTTGAATTGCTTATCAGTTACGAGCCGGAAGGTAGGCTTGTTTCGCTTGGCAGGAGGCATAAAGGCTGGGAGACGATAGTTGCCGGGCTGCTTGCCGAGTCGATGGAGAATCAGGTCAGGCGGCCCTTCGATATCGCTGTGGATTCAGATGAGAAGTGGGTTGCAGTAAGTGTACAACTATCCAACGGATTGTTGCATGTGACAATGCCGCAAAGCCGGTTATTCTCATCGTCCGGGTATATATTTCTGCTTTGGATGATCGGGATATCAATTGTTCTTATGGTTATAGCCATTATCTTCATGCGGAACCAGATACGCCCGATACGCAGACTGGCGGTGGCTGCAGGGAGGTTTGGCAAGGGGCGCGATGTTCCGGCTTTCAAGCCTGAAGGTGCATATGAGGTGCGGCAGGCGGCAACGGAATTCCTTAAAATGCACGAACGTATCAAGCGTCAGATTTCCCAGCGAACGGCAATGCTGGCTGGAGTATCGCATGATCTGAGGACTCCATTGACCCGTCTAAAGCTGCAACTGGAGATGTTCGGTGAAGGGCCTGATGTTGACGCCTGCCGTTCGGATATCGAGGCCATGGAAAAGATGATACAGGGATACCTCGATTTTGCCCGCGGGGAGCAGGGTGAGGGCCCCGTATATATCGATCTTTGCGAAATTCTGGAGCGGCTGGTTTCAATTGCGGGAAGGCAGTGTGAGGACATGGTTGTTTTCTGCGGGGAAGGCGAGCTTGCGCTTTCAGTGAAGCCGATGGCAATCGAGCGCTGTTTCGGCAATTTGATTGCCAATGCCTGTAAATATGGAGAGCGTGTATGGGTTAGCGCAAGGCGTCTGGGCGATTATGTGGAAGTCGCAATCGATGACGACGGGCCAGGAATTCCGGAAGATTTGTACGAAGATGTCTTCCGTCCTTTCTACAGGGTTGATAACTCCAGGAATCCGGAAACGGGCGGCGTAGGGCTTGGTCTTCCGATTGCAATGGATATTGTACACGGTCACGGTGGCAGGATATGGCTTGAGAAAAGCAATCGTGGCGGCCTGAGGGTAGTAGTTCATATTCCCGTCTAAACTGCATGCGGTTAGCCGGGTATTATTTTTTTTATTCTGTAATTTTTAGCAATGTTTTAACTTTCAAGGCAGAAAGTACATTAAGATAGTAATTTATCTTATAGTATTATTATGACAGCAAGTTACGGCCATTATGACGATCCTGCGCATATCGTGCGGCCAGAGCCTTCAAGGAACTGGTTCAAGAGCAATATGGCTCAGCTAATGGTCTTTCTTAACGGGCTGATCCTTACGGCGACTGCTTTCGCTACGCTTACGGTCTTTATTGACGAAATGCTGGATGAGGATTACCGGCGCGCTACTGAAGACATCAATCGGGTAGTTGAGGAAAAGATAAACAATCTAGAGATGTCGATTCAAAATATCGGGATCCTGATTAATCTTTCCGAGAAGATAGATGATGCCGCACTCAAGTCTTCTATCGAGGATCTGCTTCCGGAAAAAGCATATTTCGAAAATGTGATGTGGGCTTATCCCTTCAATCGTGAGCGCTGGGAAGTAACCAGTATATATACTAATACTGATGATTCTCTGCCATTAATTGAAATTCCTGATATCTACCAGACAAAACTGGTTCAAAAAGTACTGGATTCAGGTTTGGACAAGTCAGAACCCGGTTTTATTTCGGGTCTTCCAGGTACGGGAGTTATTACTTCAAAGGGGTTGCCAAAGAGTACTTCACTTCCTTTTGCGCTGGTTTTGCCGGTTTACTCGAAATCAGGAGCTTTAAAGGGCATTGTGATAGGAATATCTCATTCCTTGGCGCTTATAGATGCCGACTGGCTGGTGAAGCGCAAGATCCTTGCCAGCATAGCGCTCAGCGATCGTGAAGAGCTTAGCAAGCTACTTGAAATTGATTACGACGAGCCCAATTCGAAGGTCAGGCCGCATATTCTTGTCAGGTCAAAGACTCTTAGCATTGGAAGTAATATGCTGGTGTTGGATACCGGGATCAAAGAAGGAAGCAGGGAAGCATTTTTAAAGGTAATTCCTGTTCTTATGCTGGCCTTCGGGATGATTCTGACCTTGATAGGCACTCTTTATGTGCGCAATAACCAGCATCAATCTCACAAACTGACCAACATGAACAAAATGCTGGCGCAAAAAAACGCCGAGCTGAATAGTCAGGTTCATGAAAGGGAGAGGCTTAACAGCGCGTTGCGCAAGGCTGAGCGGGACAACAGAGCAATAATCGATTCGGTAAGCGACATAATCTTCGAAGCCAATCCGCAAGGGGAATTGATGTTCCTCAATAATACCTGGGCAAAGGTAACCGGTTTCGAGCTTGAGCGCTCTCTGGGAAGGAGTCTTTTCGACCTGCTCCATCCCCAGGATCAGGAGGAACAAAGAACCAATTTTTTTCATATGGTTAACGGACAGAAGCAGGCTTACCGCGCGTTCACACGGCTGAGAACTTCCGACGGGACTTTCAGGTCGGTCGAGCTTGCGGTTTCAATGATCCGCAGGGACGAGAACCAGAATATAAGGGTGGTCGGCACAATTACCGATGTCGAGGAGCGCAGGCGGGCGGAAAAAGCTCTTAGCGAGGCGGAAAAGAAATACCGTACCATCGTCGAGAACGCTGCCGGAGGAATTTATCAGGTTACTCCGGAAGGGCAATATCTTAGCGCCAACCCGGCTATGGCGAGAATTCTGGGTTATATGTCTCCTGAAGATCTGTTGCGGGAGGTGCGGAACGCCAATATTCAGGTTTACACAGATCGAAAAAAACGAGCCCTGTTCCTGCGTAGTGTCGAGGCTGAAGATGGCATGCAGGGGTATGAAACACAGGTAAGAAAGAAAGACGGTAGTGTTATCTGGATTAACGAGCATACGCGCACTGTTCGGGATGAAGACAGGAATACGCTGTATTTCGAAGGAAGCATGGAAGACATTACTCACAGGAAGCAGGCGGAAATGGCTCTGCGCGAGGCGAAGGTCAATTCTGACCTTGCCAACAGGGCCAAGTCTGAATTCCTTGCAAATATGAGCCATGAGCTTCGCACTCCGCTTAATGCGATTATCGGTTTCTCTGAGATTATTAAAAACGAGGTTTTTGGGCCGATTGGCCAAAAAGCGTATTGGGAATATGCCAACGAGATTTATGAAAGCGGCAAAAATTTACTGAAAAATATTAATGAAATTCTTGACGTGTCCAGAATCGAGGCCGGTGAAAGGCATTTGAACGAGGGAGTAGTCGATCTGGCCAAAGTAATGGAGAGCTGTCTTCATATGATGGCCTCTAAAATCGAGGCGAACAAAATGACCGTCAAGAATGATCTGGGCCGCCTTCCAAAAATCATTGGTGAAGAACTGGCTATCAAACAGGTAATAATGAATATAATTTCTAACGCCGTTAAGTTTACCCCGGAGGGCGGCAGGATAACCATTAGCTCCGAGCAGGATACTAACGGGCAGTTACGGATTTCGATTACCGATACCGGGATTGGGCTTGATGAGGCCGAGATAATCAAGGCTTTGTCGCCATTCGGACAGGTTGATGCCACGCACAGGCGTTCAGGTTCGGGAACGGGGCTGGGTCTTACGCTGGTGGACTCGCTGATGAGGCTGCATGGTGGCAAGTTTGAGCTGTTTTCGCAGAAGGGGATAGGGACAACGGCAACTCTCATCTTCCCATCACGCAGGGTTACCCTTCAGGAACCTGAAGACAGGCACGACAAGGCGGATGTTAATAAGGATTAGTGAGAATTTTAAGCTGGGATTCGGCTTCTTCAATACTCATGCATAAAACCGATCTGGCTGTTTCATAAGAGAACCCGGCGCGGGCGAAAATCGCAAGTTCTCTGCTATCGTCGCGGCAGGGTGCCGGTGATTGCGTGTCAGGTTTCTTGCCGAAGGCACCGAGTTTGCGTTTTTTTGCCAGGCGAATTGCGGCAAGGCTATCGTTTTCTTCGATGCCTGATAAGGCATGAAGTATTTCTTGCGGATCGATGCCTTTTTGCGAAAGCCGACAAGCTATTGACCTGGAGGAAAGGCCGCGACGTCTATAGGATTCTATCGAGGCTTTTAAATATGCATCGTCATTCAGGAGACCGCAGCGAGTAAAGTCGGCAATCAGGGCATCCAGCATGGCAAGGCATTCTTCACGGTTCAGGTCGCAGTGGTGTTCGCATGAGCGTGTAATTTTTCTCGTCATGACTTTACGGAATTGTGCGCTGCTGGACGCGAATCTCTGGAGGTAGTACAGGCCGGCGTTATGCAGATAAGATTGGGTTATCTTTTTGCGGGGACGTATCTTCTTTCCAGAATTTTCAGGCATTGATTTAAAGAAATTAAAAGTCTGGTGAAATAAAAAAGTTAACTCGCTTTTTTTATTTTAACAAGGTCTACAAGAGGATAAGATTTCAAAGAAGAGACTTGCGGCGAACTCAAGGGTATCAAATCCATAAATGGCCGAAATTGTTTTTTATCATAGTCCCCGGTCTTTGAAGGGTAAAATTCTTGAGGTAATTCTTCTCGAGAAAAAGTGCGATTATGAAGCGCGCAAGGTAAACACCTATAAAATGAGCGACCTAAAGCCGATCAGATCAAATCATATTCTGGTCGACGAGCAATTAGTCTTTTGCCACGGGCGTACAGTTATTGAAGACTTCTATGAAATTCTTTCCTATCTCGAAGAGAAATTCCCCCTTCCCTCGATGATACCCGAAGATGATAAGGGAAAGGCCGTACAGGAGAAATGGTTGGAGTATATAGAAAGCGTTCCAATGATCGAACTGCTGTATGACCAGACCGGGTTTCCGATCAGAAGCGGGTTTATCTCCATTTATGAAAGGCGGCTTCAGAAGCTTGAAGCTGCCAGCAAGGCGAAGCCGAAGTTTGCGGCAGGCTATCAGAAAAGTATTGAGGGAGGAAGAAAAGTGCTGGCGGTTCTCAACGATGAGGAGGACGGCTACTCAGTAAGCCAGAAGCTATTCGAGTTTTTGAATAACATGGAAGCCGCCTTGCTGGGTAAGGACTATTTTACTGGAAGCAGGCCGGTGCTAGTCGATTACGTAATTGCCGCGTCGCTGCATGCCCTGAAGACAGCGGGACTTGCAGGAATGTGGCAAGGCGGGAAATTTCCGAGGGTAAGTATGTTCTATTCCAGATTCATGAAAAACAAAAATTTCTCACAGGTCTGCCTTGAAAAAGAACCTATCAGGGAAGATATTTATCTTGCTTTTACCGGGTTGATGTACATCATCAACAAACGCTTGCACGAGCCAGTATAATCAAGGACATAAATTGAGGGGCAGTAAAAAAACAATTTCTATTCTAATTACCGCATGTCTGGTCTCTGTGGCGGGCATTGCCGGGTGTGCGGTCGATGCTGATAAAGGGAAGCCAGTTACCGGGATAACTTTTCAGCATTTTGACGAACTACGGCCTCTGGTCAGGAACGTTGAGTTTGAGGACAAAACTGCTCTCAAAACTGATATAAAAGATGTCTCATTTCAATTACCCGATACCCCGCAAAATCTTGTTCGCAAACTGACCGAGAACAGAATCGCGCCTGCCGGTGCTTCCGGCACACTCAGGGTAATTGTCGAGGAGGCGGCAGTTTACCGGTTCGATGCCGATGAAGGTGAGGGTATCGCCAAAGTGCTCTGGCTTAACAAATATGACGAGTATGTGATTACGTTGCGCGTCCGTTTGTCGCAAATAGAGGATCAAGGGGGCGAATTACGGGGAACCACTCTTACTTTCAAGCGCAGGATCGAAATTCCTCAAAGCTACTCTCTGGCTCAAAAAGATCACAAATTACATGAAACTCTGGAAACATTGGCAGGAGATATTTTCAATTCATTCTCATCCGCATTACGTGAGACTTTCGGCCTGATCTAGCGGTGATCGATCAGTGACGCCAAAATCTTGGAGAGAGTATTACCAGCATCGGGAAAAGCTCCAGCCGACCAAGCAGCATGCTTGCGCTCAGTATCCATTTCGATGCACCGGGTAATGTTGAAAAATTACCTGCCGGGCCAATTATCTCTCCTAGCCCCGGGCCGACATTAGAGATCGATGTGGCCGCTCCTGATAATGCGGTTACAAAATCAAGGCCTGTTAACGAAAGCAATATTACAACGGCAATGAAACTCAAGACATAGAGGAAAAAGAAACTCATAACTGACGCTGGGACGTCTTTGGGAACAGGTTTTCTATTGTATTGGGGAATAAAAACTCCATTTGGATGAAGAAGTTTTTTTATCTGTACTGATGTAATCTCCATCAAAACCTGAAAACGAAAAATTTTGATACCGCATGTCGTGGAACCCGCGCATGCGCCAACGAACATGAGAAAATACAGTATTCCTACAGGAAAGTTGCCCCACTGGTTGTAGTCTGCGCTGGTAAAGCCGGTACCTGTTAAGACTGAAATTACATTGAATGCGGAAAGTCTCAATGCTTCAGGGAAGTCGGCTATTCCGGAAAGCACCAGGTGAAATGCAATCAAAGTTATCACCACAATTAGAATGGTCAGAAACCATCTGACTTGAGGGTCTTTCAACAGTGCTCCGGGATTGCCGCCAATTGCCTTGAGATACAGGATAAACGGCAATCCGCCAATGATCATTAGAATGATTGCCACATAATGGATCAGGGGCTGTTCAAATGCCAGGAATGAAGCGTCGTGCGAGGAGAAGCCGCCGGTGGAAAGGGTCGCCAATGAATGCAGTATGGCATCGAAAAAAGTCATCCCGGCCAAATGATAGGCAATTATTCCTGTCGCGGTAAGGGCGAGGTAGATAGTGCCAAGGGAGGCGGCGAGTTGCGCCGTTCGTGGGAGCACTTTTTCGCTTTCGGATAGTTCGGCCTGAAAAATCTGCATGCCCCCGACTTTCAGGAAAGGCAATATCGACATTGCCATCAGAATAATTCCGACGCCGCCAAGCCATTGGAGAATGGCTCGCCAGAGAAGAATTCCTGGAGGCGCATTATCGAGTCCGGTAATTACCGTCGATCCGGTTGTGGTGATGCCGGAAACTGCCTCAAAAACCGCATCGGTAAAATCAAGGCCGATTGTGGAAAGCCACAAGGGAAGGGCGGCGAACAGAGAAACTATAACCCAGCAAAGGACTATCAGAAAAAATCCCTGTCTGCGGTCTAATGAAAGAGGTTGGCCGGTTGTGCTCAGCATCAACGATCCGCCGAAAAAAGAAGTGATCAGGATGCAAATGAAAAAGGTGCGCCATTCATCATGGCCGTAATATAGATCGGTCAGCATCGGCAGCGCCATGCCTAGCGAGAGAATGGAAAGTAATATTCCAAGAATATGAAATGACGGACGAAAATCCACTATTGCGTTACCTTCATTCACAAAGGGTTAACTGAAGTATAGTTTTTTTTAGGTGTAAGGAACAGATGGTTATATAGACTTGACTCACTGCTTGAAGTTTCAGAGAGGAACTGTAGTTCTAAAAGTCATGAAAACAAAAAGCGCCGGAAAAACCGGCGCTTTCAAAATGCTTTATTACACTCTTTTATTCAAAAGAGATATTGGCTCGGCGGTTTGCCGGTTCGCGGGTGTTGTCGTCAGTTTGAACCAGCAGTTCTTCTTCGCCGCGGCTTTCAACACGGATCTTTGCCGGATCAATTCCACGGTTGACTAGAGCGTCTCGAACCGAATTTGCACGGCGCAGCGCCAGTTTGCGGTTGTAGTCTTTCGGGCCGGAGGTGTCCGCGTGTCCGATAACCCGGATCATTCCAAGATCCTGACCGCGTTTCTTGACTTCTTCGGCGACTGCGTCAAGAACGCTCAGTGCACCGGAGCCGAGATTCGATTCGTCCCAGTCATAGAAAACCAGATACATGGCGTCTTCCGGAGCCATAGGCTGAGTCCTGTCCATGTCTTCAGCGGAAACCGGTTCGTAAGCCCCCATTACCGGAGGGGGGGGCGGGAGAGAGCCAAGCGATCCTTCCAGCGCGGCTATCGCCTGCATGAAGCCGGTCTTGCAGCCAAGGATGTCTTCGGCCTGCCAGTTTTCTTCCTGTTGTTCGATCCAGCAGTCAAAGCGGACTTGCGCGACTGCCGAATTAACAGGATCGATCTCTCTGGCACCCATGTCGAAGGCGACCATCAGACGGCTTCTGGCTTTGCCCAGTTCCTCAATGTGTTCTGGCAACAGGTTCCAGTCAACCAGCGGTTCCGGCAGTACGGTTTTTCCCGAGGCGGAAGCCAGACCCTTGCGGGCAAAATGGAGGGCGTCAGGGTAATCCAGCATCTCATGCAGTTCCCTGTTTACGAATGCTCTGTACTCATTCGCCAGATTCTGCGTGAAAGGGCTGCCTACGGCCTGAGCTTCGTTAAGCGCCTCAATCTCGTCAAAGTCATCATAAGTACAGGCACCCAAAGCCAGTATGCCTAGCAGCGTTATTATGGCACCGCGCATTTTTATCATCTTTATCGCTCCTTAAATAATTCAGCAAATTAGCTCGCAGCCGGCAGCGGAATGCGCTGCAATCACTCTTGTATTACCGCTTGGCAGCGTTGTAAAGACGCCTTATTAAAAATGCCAGAAGAATCCGCTTTGTCATTGGCTATCTCTTATGCCATATATTAATTGCGAAGCTGCCAAGAGCGGGTGTAGTTCAGTGGTAGAGCGTCAGCTTCCCAAGCTGAATGTCGCGGGTTCGAATCCCGTCACCCGCTCCAGTTTTTGCCGCTTTGCTCAGGGCTTCGCGTCACCAACGAGTGAAAATGAAAAGTATTCCAAGAATTCAGATAGCCGGAATTAAAAACCTTGAAGAGGCAAGAATATGCGTCGAGGCCGGAGCGGACGGTTTCGGCCTTCTGCTGATGCTTGACTATCCCAGAGAGGATGCAGTCAGCACCGAAACAGCGGGGAGGCTTGCAGAATATTTTCACAAAAATTCCAATGGTACCAGTGTTTTAATTACTCACAGCACTGATCCGGAGGCTATTTCACTGGCGGTGCTACGAACCGAAGTTGACGCGGTTCAGGTTCATAATGACTCGGCTAATGAAATTTCTGTTGAAAACCTTTGGAGGATAAGGGAAGCCCTTCCTGCAGGGACGAGGCTTATCAAGGTTCTTCACGTTCCAGAGAGCCATGAGCAGGTAGACGGGGTAGTGATGAGGGCAAAAAGGTTTGCCGGCATCGCCGATGCGGTGATTCTCGACAGCAAGACCGTCGAGAACATCGAAGGAAGGGATTATGTGACCCTCGGAGGCACCGGCAAGCCCAATAACAGGGAATTTGCCCGGGAGATCGTTGCGGCGGTCGATCCGTTTCCAGTGATTTATGCGGGAGGACTCGATCCGGATAGTGTGGCCGAAGCGGTAAGATTTGTAAGGCCTTACGGGGTAGACGTGAATTCAGGAACGCGACGGAGCGGCAGCTTCGAAAAGGATCCAGATAAGGTCTTAAAATTCGTCAAAAACGCCACTGCCGTACTGGGGCCGGGCTAATCTCCTTCGCCGGGGGCGGGGTCGAAGTATCTATCGTATTTGTTTTCGGTATCCCGGAACTCTTCCGCCTCGGGGAGAGGGCCGCGGTTTACGGTTATGTTCGGCCATAGTTGCGAGTATTTGCGGTTCAGTTCGAGCCATTTGTCCAAGGCTCTTTCGTCGGTGTCAGGGACTATCGCCGCAATCGGGCATTCAGGTTCACAAACCCCGCAATCTATGCATTCGTCAGGATTAATCGCAACCATATTGGCTCCTTCATAGAAGCAATCGACAGGGCATACTTCCACACAATCCAGATACTTGCACTTGATGCAGACTTCCGTAACGACGAATGTCATGATTTCTCGACTCCGGTTTATGCTTCTTCATATAATCGGCAGGTTTTGCGATGGCAAATAAAATCCTCATTTGCATCCTGCGGGCCATATTGTTAAACAGACATCGTCATGGAAACGGAAACAAATCATTTCAAGACGGATGCGGTCATTATCGGAGCAGGGCCGGTCGGGCTTTTTGCCGTGTTTGAGCTGGGACTGCTGGATATGCGGGCGCATCTGATCGATATTCTGGATCGGCCAGGGGGGCAATGCACCGAGCTCTATCCGGAGAAACCGATTTACGATATCCCAGGATATCCGGTGATTACCGGGCAGGAGCTTACCGGACGGCTGATGGAGCAGATCGCGCCGTTCAATCCTGTATTTCATTTATCGCAGATGGCGTCTTCGCTTAAGAAGCTGGAGAACGGCGACTGGCTTGTCGAAACGGATGCCGGAACGCAGGTAGAGGCCAGGATTGTAGTGATCGCTGCGGGCGGAGGAAGTTTCATGCCCAAGAAGCCTAACCTTCCAGGTCTTGAAGAGTTTGAGGGGAAATCGGTATTCTATGCGGTTCGCAAGAGAGATTTCTTTAAAGGCAAGCGGGTATTGATTGCCGGGGGCGGCGATTCCGCGCTCGACTGGGCGATTGATCTGCATCAAGTCGCAAAGCGGGTCATGATAGTTCACAGGCGGGACGACTTCCGCGCCGCACCTGATTCTGTAAAAAAAATGCGTGAACTTGTGAGCCGGGGCGAAATGGATCTGTTTATCGGCAATATCCTTTCGCTTGAGGGGAGCAGCGGGATGCTTGGTTCGGTCAGGCTTCAGGCCAAAGGCGAGGAGCAGTTTGATCTGGAATGCGACGCGATGCTGGCGTTCTACGGGCTTACGATGAAGCTCGGGCCGATAGCGGAATTCGGGCTTAATTTGCATGAAAACCTGATTCCGGTCGATACCGAGAAGTTCGAGACCGGAACGGAGCGGATATTCGCGATCGGGGATATCAACTGGTATCCGGGCAAGCTGAAGCTGATCCTTTCGGGGTTTCATGAAGCGGCGCTTATGGCACAAAAAGCATTCAGATATGTGTATCCGGAGCGCAAATACCGCTTCCAGTACACGACCAGCTCCAGCGAACTGCACGAAAAGCTCGGCGTGGACGAGAGCGGCAAGGCGGTTGGGTAAGAGGGAGTCATTTAATCCAGGGATAAACGGGCCCGAATTTCGGGCCGGGCCCGGCCATTTTGATCGCGGCAAAGCGGGCCCGGCGCATGAAGAAACAAATAAAAACCGCCCGTAAGGCGGCTGCAATTCTGGCGTTGACGATTAGACAATAACAGAAAATTGACATTTTGTCCATGAATGCCGCGACTCGTGCGCCGGTTTAATTATTCTTTTATCCACAGATACTTACTGTATGAAATTTACATTAATACTTGACTTTTTACCAAGATAGGGTGAAGTTTAAGAACCCTAGCCAGAACAGCAAGATCTTAATTTTGTGCCGAAATCCAGGCGGGGAGAGTTTAGAGAATTAATTGTAATATGAAAAAAGAGGGTTGCGATGTCAAAACCACTAACAGGGATCAAAGTGGCAGTTCTGGTGTCTAACGGTTTTTGCGAAGAAGATCTGACGGAAACACAGCGGGCGCTGCTTGCGGAAGGCGCAAGCTTCAGGATAGTGAGCCTTGATCATGGAGTGGTTAACAGCTGGCACGGACATGGATGGGGGCATCATTTCGCGGTCGACAGTCCGCTCAGTTCGGCTTTGGCCGCTGATTACTCGATGCTGGTTCTGCCGGGGGGGCGTCGTTCGATCGACAAGTTGAAGCTCACAGCTCATACCCGCCGCTTTATCGGCGGGTTTATGGCGGCATCGAAGCCTGTGACCGCTTGCGGGCGGGCATTGCAGTTGATGGTCTTCGCCGATCAGGTTAAAGGCGCTACGGTTGCCGGGCCTGAAGACTGCCGGGAGAACGCCATGAGGGCTGGGGCACAGTGGTCGGAAGATCCATCGGTTATCTGCAAAAACCTGCTTACCGGCAAAACCGAAGAGAACAGGGCTGAATTCGTCAAGGCAATGGTTGCCCATTTCTGCGAATACGCCAGAAGTATTCCAAAAGCAGCATAATTCAAAACATTATCAGAGGAATTATTAGAAATGAAGGCCGAAACCCAGGCAGTGATCAGCGATATCAGAGATGCGCTTAATCTGCTGAGGAGGCATCTTTGACTGGGAACAGTCGCTCTCGAGGCTGAACGAACTTAATTCGCTTTCGGAAAACCCGGCGCTCTGGAACGATCCGGACAAGGCGCAAAAGCTTATGCGCGAGAGGAATACTCTGGAAGAGCAAATATCCTCGGTCAGGGCGATAGAACAGCAACTTCAGGACAATATCGATTTTATCGAGATGGGTGAGGCGGAAGGCGATGCCGAAATCATTGCCGATGCCGAGAAGGCGCTTGGCGAGATCCGGAAAGAGGCGGAGAAGAAGCAACTGCAAAGCCTGCTTTCCGGCGAGGCTGACGATAACGACGCTTACCTGAGCGTGAATGCGGGGGCAGGGGGAACCGAGGCCCAGGACTGGGCGCAAATGCTGCTGCGGATGTATATGCGCTGGGCGGAGCATAAAGGTTACAAGGTGAATACACTCGAAGTCAGTCCCGGGGAGGAAGCGGGGCTCAAATCGGCTACCATACAAATCAGCGGCCATCAGGCTTACGGTTGGATCAAGACAGAAGCCGGTGTCCACCGCCTGGTTCGAATATCGCCTTTCGATGCCAATGCCAGGCGGCATACAAGTTTTGCGTCGGTATCGGTTTCTCCGGTGGTCGACGAGACAATAGATGTGGAAATCAATGATGCTGATCTGAAGGTCGATACATACAGATCTAGCGGAGCAGGCGGGCAGCATGTGAATAAAACCGATAGTGCTGTGCGCATCACACATATTCCGACCGGGATTATTGTCGCCTGTCAGACCGAGAGGTCGCAGCATCAGAACCGGGCGCATGCCATGGACATGCTTAAGGCCAGATTGTACGAGATGGAGCTTCGCAGGCGCGAAGAGGCTGCCGAGGCGGCTTACGAGGAGAAGACGGATATCGGGTGGGGGCATCAGATACGTTCATACGTCTTGCAGCCATATCAGATGATCAAGGATCTGCGTACCGGTTACGAGAGCACCAACTCGCAGGCTGTGCTGGACGGGGCGATAGATCCTTTTCTGGAGGCATCGCTTGCGCATAAACTCCACAGGAATGAAGAGCGGTAAAAGTAATTGTTTATTGCCTAGTTCTCAATACCCTCATATTGTTTATCCAATTAATCAATATTGAATGCTGTACTCAGCAAGAGGATTTGCTCATGTTCGGGGTTCCCAGGATCGGCCGGATCGGCTCGCGCTTAACTGCTACCGTTTTTTTTGCAGGCATTGTTTTTTCAGGAGTTGCTTCTCACGCGGGGCCTGGCGAATCAGCTTATTTCCTGCCTTCAAGTTCGTGGCTGGTGGGGCCGGCGGGTTCTCCTGTTTCGCAGGCGGGTAGCAAGGCGCGGACATGCGTCATGGCAAACCAGTACGATAACGGCTATGTCGTAAGGATTGCCGGAGGGGCCGGAAGCATAATGGCCATGTCGGTGGATTTTCGTCAGAACGCCTTTGTCAAAGGCGAAAGTTACGAAGTCGTCGTCCTGTTTCCCGGCGGTTTTACCATGGCGCAGAAGGCGCTGGCACATGATCCGGGAACGCTGGTGCTCGATCTTCGCCCTTACAGGGAAATTTATAATGTTCTCAAGAAGGAGAACGAGGTCAAGCTCAGGCTGGGGACTGCTGAAATACGCCTTTCTCTTGCGGGATTGCCTGAAGGTTTGGCCAGGCTTGAGCAGTGTTACTTACCAGCAATGAAAGAAACGCCAAAAGATAGTAATCTGAAAACGGCTTCCTATGATGAAACCATAAAATCCATAGAGCAGGAAGCTCTTCCGGTTATTGATGTTCCCGGCGTGCCGCTTCAGGAACCGATTGCGCTACTTGAAAAGGATATTGAAAAGATGGGCGGGAAAGTTATGCCTCCTCCGGCAGCCAGCCCTCACATTCCTAAAGCAGAGAGTCTTCTGCAGGCGGGAACGGTAAGTCCACCGGTCGAGAAAATCGAACCTATAAGAGTTAGCGCGGATATCAACTGGAACGGGGAGCATGTTGCGATAGCACACAGGGGGCCGGAGCCGACAGTCGATCTGCCGCAAGGCATGGGAAAGACTTCTGCCGATAAACCTGTTCCTCCGACATGGGGGGCAGCAAGTGAAAAGACTACTGAAGAAAAAATCCGGGAAATACTTGTGAAGCAGACTTTTACTGCTTCGGCAGGTGCGACGTCTTCGGATCAAAAGCCGAAAATGATCATTGCTGACAGACCTGTTATCTGGAATGCAAAAGCCGGTGAGGATATTCGCACCGTTCTATCGCAATGGGCGGCTATCGCAGGTTACGACTTTGTCTGGGATTCCGGCAAGTCTGGTGTGGTTCAGCATGATTTTACCTTCGAGGGGACATTCGAGGAAGCGGTGGCCAATCTGATTGGACAGTCCGGGAAATCCATAGGTATAGCCGCGCAGGTCAAGGGCAAGGATCCGATGGAATTGACAAAGGCGGCGGAACTGCCGATACCGCATAATTACCAGCAGGGCAAGTGGCACGCGATCCGCGGCACCGACATGCGCAACATCGTTCAATTGTGGGCTCACGAGGCTGGCGTCGAGCTGGTCTGGGAAAGTGATGTCAATTTTCCGGTCAAGGAAACGGTCAATGTAAAAGGAAATTTCGAGTCGGCTTTGCAATCGATACTGGAGCAGTATAGCGGCGACCAGGTTCGTCCTGTCGGTACCTTGCACAAAGATCCTCTGTCGCCGAGGACTTTCCTTGTGATCAAGACGCATCGTCCGTCCTGACTTTTGAAAGGCAGTTTTGTAAAATCATTTTGCTTTAATGGTTAAGGGGCTGTATCCTTTAGCAGGGTTCGCCCGATTCACCTGATTCCACCATTTTCGGGAGTTGGAAGTATGAAAATTCGCAAATTGATGTTGTCCGCGCTTCTTGGGGGGAGCGTGCTTGCATCAGGCGGCTTTGGCAACGAGGCCGAGGCGAGAAGCGGAGCAATCAGGCTTACTCCGCTGACAAACTGGACTATGTCCAAGGTTAGCGGCAACAGCTCTTCGGGCGATTACTGCACCATGGCGCGACAATTTTCCAACAATCTCGTCCTGACAATTGCACGGAACATTAGCGGGGAGACTTCGCTTGCTTTAGATTTCCAGCGGGAGACACTAAATCCCGGCAAGATCTATACAGTCATTCTGGTATCGGGTGATGTCAGCAGGGCTTTCGATGTGGAGCCGGTGTCACGGAAGGCTTTTGTGGTTCGCACGGGTAAGGAAGATTCGCTGTATACCAATATTGAGAAATTTCGCCATCTCGACATTAATTTCGCGGGAAAGGTTTACCGTTTTGTCATTGAAGATTTAAGCGAGGGCCAAAATCATTTGGGTGCGTGCGTGTCTTCGCTGGTCGAGCCTGCGGCAGGTTCCCGTTCAAGCTTTGCCGAAACAAAGAGAGTTCCGGCGGCGGTGTATGCTGATGGATCCGGGGAATTTAATGCAGCTGTTACCCGCGAACAAGACGAATTGATGGCTTTGCGTGAAAAGCTGAGCAGGATGCGCGACGAGAACTCGGCGCTTTCCAGTCAACTTGAACAAACCCGCACGGTTTCCGGAAGCGGCGGAATGCGTGTGGCTGCTGACAGTAATCTTGTGGGCGAGCTGAATGAAAAACTGAAATTACTGGAGAGCGAAAACCTCGCGCTTCGCAAGAGTGTAGGCGAATATCAGATAATGCAGGCCACGTCTTCCAGCAAGGATGGGCGTATTCAAGTTCTGGAGCAGGAAATCAGTGCATTGGAGGATGCGAACGAGCGGTTGCGCAAGAGACTCGAGTCGGCGAGTGCCAATGATGGAATCATGCAGGAAGTTATCGAGCTTCAAAACGACAAGGCGAAGCTGGAACGTCAGAACAGGGAGCTTCAGGCGCGGCTTGAACAGCAGAGTATTGGCGGCGGCGGTGACTGGAAGGCTGCAAAGGCAGAACTTGACAAGGAGATTGCTTCGCTGGAAGCGAAAAACAGCAGGCTGGAGAAATCTCTTGATGAGACACAGAAGGCGCTTCGCGAGGCTCATACCAATCTGGTCAATGAAAACAGCAATGATGTACTGGTCAATGAACTGGAAAACAAGCTTTCGACGATCAGGTCAGAAAAGCGCCAGTTGGAGATCGAGCTTGACGATCTGAGGCGGGGCAGTGCCAACAGTGCGGCGCTTAAGACGGAAATGGAAACTCTGATCACGGATCTGGCGGCAGAGCGCAAAACAAACGTGGAACTGCGCGGCAAGATCGACGAGATGCAGCAAGCTCAATCCAGTTCCGCCAATGCCTCACAGACAAGAGAGCACGAAATTGCGCGCCTTAATTCGAGAATCTCCGAGCTGGAGGCTGTAAATAAAGGCCTTTATAGTTCGCTTGAGAATACAAAACTGCAATTGAGCAAGGCCGGGAAAGCCGATGAAGAAAGTCTCAGGTTGGCCGAGGGACGGGCTTCCGCGCTTGAATCCAGGCTTGAGCAGGCAAGGCAGCAGAACCTTGATCTGGAAGGCCAGTTAAAGCTGGCGCTGGCTGCCGCTAACAGTCGTAAGGAAAACGAAGAAAGCCAGAAAAAACTTATATCCCAGTTGCAGAGCGAAGTAGAGGAACTGATCAAGGAAAATACCGGACTGCGCAAAAACCTCTCAGGTCTGAAGGATGCGGGCGTAACGAGTAGCGCAGCTGTCGAAACGCGGCATCAGAATGTTGCGGTTGCGCAACTCAAAGAGCGGATTGATAGCCTGCTCCAGGAAAACAACGGATTGCGTGATTCAGTAAACGATCTGCAAAAACGCCTGGAGGAAAAAAGTTACGCTTCGGGCGACAGGTCATATCTAAAGTATGATTTTGATACAATTAAATTACAGCTTGCCGCTGCGGAAGACGCCAACAAGCAGCTTGCCGAGGAACTGGAGATTTACAAAAAGGCAAGCGAACTGGCTCCGGGAAAGGCCAATGTTTCTGGAGGCGAGGCGGAGATCAGGCTTGGAGAGGCTCAGAAGGAAATCCTTCGTTTGGGGGCTCTTCTCAAGAAGGACAGAGAGCAGTGCTCGGCAGAAATAAATATACTTGAATCAAAACTTTTCGATCCTGCAGTTACCGAAATGGAACAGATCCAAAGGCTTAAGGATATGCAGGCCAGGCTAGGCGATGCGGAAACTGCCCGGAAGAGTTGCGAACAACATGTAGCCGACCTTTCGGGAAGGATTGATGGAGAAAAGCAAAAGATTATAGCTCTTTACAACGAGATCTCCGAGAAAAACGGAAAAATCGCCGAACTTGAGGTAAAGCTCACAGAAAAGGTAATTGAAAATAACAAAACTGATTATAGAGATGAGATTATCAGCGAGCTGGAATCCCGACTTAACCAGAGCCAGGAGCGGATCGCGGTACTTGCAAGGCAGGCTGAGGCAAGGCAGCAGGATGAAAACACGGAAATCGTCAGTCTGGCGCATCAGTATAATAAGATAGAAACAGGCTCGGGTGCGGCTATGAATGCCAGCCAGATCGAGCAGGCGGCACTTGATGCCATGTTTTCAGCCCCCGAGCAGGTTGAGAGCGAGGAAAGCTTTGATGCGGTGGCGAAGCCTCAGGTTATGGTTCCCGGCAAAGTCAGCGTCTCAGAGGTTTCAGCCAGCGGCACAGAGAGTATTGCCAGAGCGGTCAATCTGAGAAGCTATCAATTCATTTCCGTGTCAGAGCTTGGACGTATTCTCAGGGATGCTGGCATCAGGCCAGTTGAAGGGTCGGTTCAGATGATCGACGCTGTTTCGAATGCCAATATGGTCGCTTTCAGATGGGACACCGGCGAAGTGTATGGAACTGCGGAACAGAAAGGCATGGATCATCCTGCTCAATTCAATGATTTTGTAGCCGCTTATCTGGAGCAGGCAAAGTCAAGATGCGCAGGGGATTTTGCCGCTATACCTGCGAAGAAGAAAAGCGTGCATTCAGACCTTACATCGCTTTACGAAATTGCTTGTGTTTCAAGCAACATGGATTCGTCTGCATCGCTGCTATTTTATGGTGCGAATAACACATTTACGATAATTGCTCATGAGACCAGCACTGATAACATGGACGTTGCCATGGATTACAGAGATAATCTCATAGAAGTTCTTGACCCGGCGACAGAAACGGCGGCGGTTACGGGTGGCGGCAAAGATCTGTAGAAAAAATGACGAACGGCTCTTCCGGTAGCGGTGCGATTGTTCATGAGCGCAAGTCCTATGCGCGAGGAGCAATGGTTATTCGCTCCGGAGAGGATGGCAATTGCGCTTATCTCGTCCAGTCAGGGAAAGTTCGAGTATACGCAACAGACGAAGAGCGGCGCGAAATAGAGTTTGCTAAGCTCGGGGCAGGGCAGATTTTCGGTGAAATGGCGCTTGTGTTCGACGGGCCAAGGACAGCAAATGTTCAGGCGATGGAAGATTGCAATCTGATAGTTATCAGTCGTGAATTGTTTCAGGCAAAACTGGCCAAAAGCGATCCGACGATACGGGCTATTGTGGAAATGCTGGCAAGGCGGGTAGTGGAAACAAATAATTCGGTGATAAAGAAAAAGGGATCGATAAATGATCTGACCGCAGTCTGTGTCAACATTTATCAGTCAGTACTTCAGGGGTTGCCGCGCTCGCAGCAAAGGACGTTCGAGAACACTGTTCTTCCGAAAATGGAGGAGTTCATTGCCGAGGTTCGGAATTTTCGCGAGCGATTTTCAGATAACTGACCCTGAACGGGAAACGGAAACTACGAGCTGTGAAGATCCTTCACTTCGTCCGGAATGGCTATAATCAATGTCTTTTCCGTCATACTGAGCTTAGTGAAAGATACGCTGATTAAAAGGCTGAAGCAGGCGAGTTTTTTGATATCGCCTTTTTATTTTCACATTCAGGATATTATATTATTACAAAAGCACTTCCCGCTTGTTCAGGAGTAACCACTTTGAAACGCATATTGATTGCCATAGCAATATTATTTGTTCTCGTTATTGCCGCCGCATTAATCGCTCCGGGTTTTGTCAACTGGAACAAATACAAGCATGAGATAGAACAGGCAGTTGCAGATGCGACGGGCCATCGACTTGACATTCAAGGAAATATCAGTCTTGCGGTCTTACCATCGCCCCATCTTGAGGTTGCGGATATCGCGGTGTATCCCCCAACGGGCGAAGAGCCGTTCTTGAAGCTGAAAAGTGCGGCTGTCAAGGTCGCGATTGCTCCTCTTTTCGAGGGGGACGTGAAAGTTAACAGCATAAGGCTGATTCAACCGAGGCTGATTATACGCATAAGTGAAGATGGTAAGGCTAACTGGATGACTCCCGAGCTGGAGCAGGTACTTGGCGGCAAGAGGAACGAGGAGAAGGACGGTGCGGAAAAAAGCGGAGTTATGAATTCCGTTTCCCTTGAGAGCGTAAAAATTGAAAACGGTTATGTGCTTTACGCCGCGGCCAAGGAAGGAAAGAGTACAGAGGTCAGCAATATAGATTTTAATCTCAAAGGCGATAGCTTGCTCGGGCCTTTCAAGGCTGACGGTTCTTTCGAGTATCAGCAGCAGACGATCATTATCAAAGGCGCTACCGGGCGCATCGATAATCTAGATTCCGTGGCGCTTCAGCTTGACGCGACGTTTCCTGGTAAAAATTCTGCCGCAAAATTCTCCGGTGTGATGGATATGAATGGCGTTCCCGAGGTTCAGGGGAAACTGGCTGCGGCGACTACCCGTATTGAAAGCGTTGTAAACGCTGCAAATTTGACAAAGGCAGCAAGGCAAAAGCCGGTGAACATTGAGGGAATGCTGACCGCATCGTCTGAGAGGGCTTCTTTAAAAAACATTAAGCTTGTAATCGGAGATTCTGTATTCACAGGCGATTTCGAGGCGGCCAATCTGAAGGGGCCAGAAGTAAATCTGACAGCAGGACTTGAGGCTGGCGGGCCGGTAAATATAGATGATTATTTCGTTTTCACTGCTGGCAGTACAGGAAAGTCCAAATCGGGCTTTGTTCCGGACGCGGTTCATATTCCGGTTAATCTTGATGCGAATATTACCTTGTTGGCTCCAAAAATTACGCTTATGGGGAAGACGTTTGGTCAGACACAGGCGGTTATCAGCAAGAAGAGTAAGAATATCAGCGTCAGCATCGCGAGTGAAAGCGGGCCGGGGAATGCCTCGGTTGACGCCAAAAGTACGCTGGTTTTCTCATCTGCCTCTGCGGTTCAGGGCGGGGGTATGGTCTATTCCGATCCGGCTGTAAACCTTTCGATGCGCGTGATTTCGAAAAATGTCGCCGGTCTGGTTACGCCGTTTCTGCCGGCCGAGCTTTCGCAAATGGCGGCGCTGCGTCTTTTTGATGAGATGGACGCGTCTTTGAATGCGACTATCGAGCCGCGAGCCATCAGGCTGACGGACAGTGTGGTCAAGCTGGATCAAACGGTATACGGGATAAGCGGCAGTTATAAGCCTTCGAGCGCCCAGGGCGCAAAAGATGACATTAAACTGCAATTGGCTGCCGATACGCTGGACTTAAACAAAATTCTCGGCAGGTTGGAGCAGAACGCGCCTCCGGTGCCTGCTGCGACAGGCAAGGCGCCAAAAAAATTCGATCTTGGCGCAGAGGTAAGAAAGCTGTCTCTTCCTGTTAATATGGAGTTCGATCTGGGTGCCCAGAAGATACTCTATGAAGATCTGCAGATCGGCGGGGTCAGGGTGCAGGGCAGTTCGATCGGCGATACTTTCACGCTGACAAACGCTTCGGTCGCAGATTTTTTCAAGGGCAAGTTCGCGGCGAGCGGCAAGATAGGCGATACGCAAAGGCTGCAAGGCATTGACATTACCTTCTCCGGTAATGCCCAGAACATGGAAGCGATAATAGAGGCTCTGAAAATCGATGCCAAGGCGCTGCCGCGTCCGTTCGGCTCGCTAGTTTTCAGCGCGAATATCGCTGGTGGGGCGCAGGCACTCGATTTCAAGGCGAATGTGTCGGCATTCAAGGGGCAGGTCGACGCGCTCGGGCAGCTAACCGATATGCTGGTTGCGCCAAAGGTCAACAATCTTACGGCTGCTATCAAACATCCGAATTTCGTCGAGGCCGTGCGTCTGGCAGATCAGAAATTCAAAGGCACTCCCGGTATGGAGCGTCCGCTAGATCTGTATGCGGAAGTCAGGAGAGAGGGAAATGTTTACGATCTTGCTGGTTTGAAAGCCAATCTCGGCCCTATGCCGGTGATGGGGGACGTCAAGATCGATATGTCGGGCGAGGTTCCGCTTGTCAAGGGTGGCCTCAGGTTCGGATCTGTTCCCTTGAGCGATTTTCTTAAAACCGGCAGCGGGGGCAAGGCGCAGGGCTCTCCAGCGGGAGGCGGGGGAGCAGCGGCTGGCGATGATGTGCGCTGGTCAAGGAACGCTATCAACACCGACTGGATGCACAAAGTGGCGCTCGACCTGAAGCTGGAAGCAAACTCGTTAAGCTATGATAAATGGTTGTTCAACAGTCCTGCCATGACTATCAGGCTTGCTTCGGGGGCGTTAAATGTTTCCGATTTCAGATCGGGACTGTTCGGAGGGACTATCGCGGCTTCCGGGGAAATGCGCTCGGCAAAAGATCCGAGAGCTCCGGTGCAAATCGGTGCAAAGGCGGATCTCAAGGGAGTGATGGTGGAATCTTTCGTGCAGGCTCTTACCGGCTCGCAAGTGCTGAAGGCTTCCGGAGTTGCCGATCTTAATACCGAGATGCAGGCGAGCGGCATCAGTCCGGCGGCGCTTGTGTTCAATCTTTCGGGCAAGGGCGTTCTGAACGGTCAGAATTTTGTTCTTGAGGGAGTGGACTTCACCAGATTTGCGGAGGCTCTTTCCGATGAGACAAAGCCGGGCGAAACGGTTTCAGGTCTGTGGAAGGGAGCTACGAAGGGCGGACAGACGAAGTTCGACAGTGTGACCGGCGCCTACACGATCAAGGAAGGCGTGGCGTTTATCAATCCACTGGTGCTGGACGGGCCGGAAGTTCTGGTCAATTCAAAGGGCGAACTGAGCCTGCCGCGCTGGACTATCAAACTGGATAATGAAATTACTATCAAAAACAAGCCCGATATTCCCAAATTCAATGTGCTGATTCAGGGGCCGCTCGACAATCCCGGCCAGACGTTCGGCCAGGGACTTCTTGAAGATTATCTGAAAAGGAAGATCAGCCGGAAAATCGGCGAGAAGCTTGGCGGAGATGTTGGCGGCGAATTCGGGGACGCGCTTGGCAAGGCTTTGGGAATTCCCGGCGCAGGAAAGCAGGTAAAGCCCCAGCCCGAGCCTCAGCCACCATCCGAAACTCAGCCTCAGGAGCAGCAAAATCAGCGACCGCAGGAATTACGTCCTGAAGATGTTCTGCAGGGGGTTCTTAAAGAGCTGATACGTTAGCCCGTATTTCTCACATTATCAGTAAAGGCCCGCTTCGGATTGTCACCCCGCAAACGGAGCCGATGCTTGCAGCGGTGCAGTGCATGCGGGGGGCTGGTCATTATATGTGTGGCACGCTTTATCCGGATACCGCAGATCATGACGGATACGAGAGTGTGAGAAATCCCGGTTAGTAGTCCAATGCTATTCATTGCTGGCGACCGACTGGAGCGCGGCAATCTACAGGCCACTGTTAGTCGCCGATCAGTTTTCTGGCGGCGGTGTTGGAGGACAGGGTTTCGCCTGGCCGAAGCAGCAGGGTCACGTGACCCATTTTCCGGCCTTCGCGGGTTTCGTTTTTGCCGTAGTCGTGGACGCAGGCATTCTTTATTTCGAGGAATTTTGATGCCTGCCGGATGTCGCTGCCGATCATGTTGACCATGACTGCGTCGGAGTGTCTTGCGGGAAAGCCGATATTGAGACCGCAGACGGTTCTTATGTGATTTTCAAACTGCGAACAGGCGCATGCGTCGATTGTCCAATGGCCGGAATTGTGGGTGCGGGGGGCGATCTCGTTTGCGAGAATCTTGCCGTGAGAAGTAACAAACATCTCCAGCGCCATAACGCCGACAAGGTCGACGGCTTCAGCGAGAAGCTCCACCATTCTTCTGGCATCTTCCGCCAGTTGATCCGGGATGGGCGCAGGGACAGACGAGCGGAACAGGATATGGTTCCTGTGTTCGTTATGCACCGGGCCGTAGACGGCGGTTTGCGAAAGCTTGTCTCTAGCAATGATCATCGAGATTTCGGAAGTGAAATCCACGATTTCCTCGGCTATGACGTCGTCCGAGCCGATCTTTGCCCAGGTCTCGTAGATATCATCGCCGATCCTGAACCTCACCTGACCCTTGCCATCGTAACCGAGGCGGCAGGTTTTGAGAATGCAGCAGGATGCGTTCCATTCCCGCAAGACGCCAAAGATGTCGTCCGCCTTCGACATCGCGGCCCAGCGGGCGGTTGGAATGCCGATATCGTTGAGGAATTGTTTTTCTTTTACCCGGTGCTGTGAAATCTCCAGCAGATTGTCGTCCGGGTAAACTGGTTTGAGTTTTTGCAGGTAGCGGACAGTTTCAACAGGGATGTTCTCGAATTCATAGGTAATTACATTAACATCTTCGGCGAACCGTGACAGCGCCTTGCGATCATCGTAGGGGGCGACTATGGTTTTTGCCGCAACCTGAGAGGCAGGACTGCCGGTTTCGGGAGTAAATATATGTGTTTCAATGCCGAGACGAGCCGCCGCCAGAGCGCTCATCCTTCCAAGCTGTCCGCCGCCGAGTATTCCCAGAGTTTTTTTCATCGCAAGTCAATCTTCGGGCTCTTCGGACACACTCTCGGTTTGCCTGAGGCGGAAGATGTCGAGGCGAGCCGAAAGGGCCGAATCGTTCAGGGCGAGTATCGAGGCGGCAAGTATGCCCGCGTTCCTGGCTCCGCTCATGCCGATGGCAAGCGTTCCAACCGGAACGCCGCCCGGCATCTGGACTATCGAGAGAAGGCTGTCCATTCCATCGAGTGACTTGGTCTGAATTGGCACCCCGAGAACCGGCAGCGATGTCAGTGAAGCGGTCATTCCAGGCAGGTGAGCAGCGCCGCCGGCGCCGGCTATGATAACCCTTACGCCTCTTTCCTTGGCGGTTCTGGCGAAATGATACATTCTGTCGGGGGTGCGGTGGGCAGAAATTATACGGCTTTCGTTGGGAACGCCAAGTTCGTCCAGAACGTCTGCGGCCGCGCTCATCGTACTCCAGTCCGACTGGCTGCCCATAATGATACTGACGATCGGGCGTGTCTTAGTCTCGTTCATTGTTCAGGTTGTCCCATATTCGAGCTGATGGCTAATTAACACCAAACGGGCAACTAGGCAATAATGTCCGGAAGAAGTCCGCTACGAATTTTTTCCATTGTGTCTTTTAATTTCAATTTCCGTTTCTTGAGCCGCTGCATTTGCAAAAAATCCACAGGCTGGTTGCTGTCGACAAGGCGCTGGATAACCTCGTCCAGATCCCTGTGTTCTCTCTCAAGTTCGGCAAGTCTCTCGCGGAGTCTGTCTTCTTCGTCCATAGATAAGTAAATGTAGGGAATATTTAAAAAAATAGTATACCAGAATCAGGGGCTATTTGGTAATGAAAATATCTGATAGCATGTTCATTCCGGTAGACACCTGCATAATGCGGGAGTAAATATCCGGTACATAGGGCGTGTTCAAATTTAATGGATTGGAGCAATCTAAATGAAAAAAATTGGCGTACTTACTAGTGGCGGCGACTGCGCCGGGCTTAACGCGGCTATCAGAGCCGTTGTACATGCCGCTCATCACAGGGGCTGGGAAACAATTGGCCTGATCAACGGAACGGCTGGTCTATTTGATGATCCGCCGCGCGTCAGAGTATTGAAACCGGCAGATTTTGACGGATCCGTCATGCGCATGGGGGGGACGATTCTCGGCACGACGAATAAAGGCAATCCTTTTGAATTTCCGATGCCGGACGGCAACAAGGTTGATCGTTCCGACGAGATCGTTGCCGGTTTCAAGAAACTCGGTCTTGACGCCATCGTCGTTATCGGCGGCGACGGCAGCTTTGCGATCGTCGGCGCGCTGGCGCGTAAAGGCGGGATCAAGATGATAGGGATTCCGAAAACGATCGATAACGACCTGGGGATTACCGAAACTTCCATAGGACATGACACCGCGGTCATGGTTGCGACCGAAGCTTTGGATCGTCTTCAGCCTACGGCGGCCAGCCATGACCGTATAATGGTTGTGGAAGTTATGGGACGCGATGCCGGGCATATCGCCTTGTCTGCGGGTATCGCGGGGGGGGCCGATGTAATCCTCATTCCTGAGATCCCCTACAATGTAGATAATATTGCCAAAAAGATTAATTCCGTTAAGGCTAGCGGAAGGAATTTTGCACTGGTCGTGGTCTCGGAGGCTGTAAAGACTGATGATGGCAAGAAGTTTGAGATGGTTTATTACGGCGGCGAGAAGCGTTACGGCGGTATCGGCCATTATATCGGATCGAAGATTGCAGACGCCACAGGTTCGGAAACAAGGGTTACGATTCTGGGTCATGTCCAGCGGGGCGGATCTCCTACCTATTCCGACCGTTTGCTGGCTTCGGCACTTGGCACAAAAGCGGTAGACCTGATCGCTGAAGGCAAGTACGATAGAATGGTTGCATGGCAGCACCGTCAGGTTATCGACGTGCCGATCGCGGATGCCATTGCCGCTTATCAGCAAGTGCAGATGGACAGCGCGCTGGTGAGAACCGCAAGGGCGCTTGGAATATGTCTTGGAGATGAATAAATATGCTTTATATCCAGCAGTCCCTTGGCCCGGATGAGGAGTTAGTCCATATAGGTCATTTTCACTGGATGTTCACGGTTTCGGCATTCATGAATATTGTCTGGGGATTAATCTTCTGTTTCACGATCCTGGGGGCTGCTGTTTATATCACAGCAAATTTCGAGATTCCTTTGATACCTCCGCTCGACGTGCCGCCTGATGCGGGATGGATTACCATGATCAGGGCGCTTCACCCCGGGATGAAGATACTTGCTTTCTTCTTTTTTATAATGGGACTGCTGCGGTTTGCATCGATGATGATCATCAAAGTTACAACCGAGATAGCCATTACCAATCTGCGTCTCGTTTATAAAAGAGGTCTTGTAGCCAGGTATGTGGGTGAAATAAGCATTGACCGTATTGAAGGAGTTAATGTGCTTCAGACGGTGTTGGGCAGAATACTGGATTATGGGCGTATCATGGTTCGCGGTATGGGCGTTGGCGAAGTCGTGTTGCCGCCGATCGCCGATCCGGTCTCTTTTAGAAAGGCTATCGACAAGGCAAGATCCATATGAGCGACGAAAATCCTGAAACTCAGGCGAAATCCAGGGAAAGCAGAGCTGAAGTCCAGCAAAGACTGCAGCGCGGGCACAGGGATCTTGGCAGTATACTTCTGGAAGACGAGCGCGTACTCCTCGAAGCCGAAATACACTGGGGGATTTTCTGGAAAGGGGTCGTTTTTCTGATCTTCTCGCTTTTCCTGCTTCTGTTTACTCCGGCATATAATCTTGGAGTAATCTTTACGGCGCTGGCCGTGGTCGTTTTGATTTTCGAGGCGCTTACCAAATATTATCTTGCGCTGGTTATGACGGACAGGCGGGTGCTGGCTAGATGGGGGATTCTCAATCTGGACTTTGTCGACATGCGCTTCAAGCAAATTGAATCGGCACAAACCTTCAGAAGCATTATGGGACGCATTCTGGGTTATGGCAGTGTGGTTTTGGCAGGTACCGGACAGCGGGTCGTTGCCGTGCCTTATATCGCCAATGCCGGTCAATTTCGTCTGGAGTTGAACGAGATCCTCCTTAAGCGTGAACATAAAGTCGATTAGAACAACAAGCATAATTTAGAGAAATGGGAATGAAGTAACTACTTCATTCTCTCGACCTGTTTTGGCGCTGCCATGGTTGAAAGGCAAGCTTTGGTCGGGCGGATAAAGTGTTGACCGGGGTCGTGGTCGTGGTTCATTGTGCAAGAAAAAAACGATAGAAATAAGCAAGAGGAGACCGATCAGAATGTTTGACGAGAAGAAAGCGCATAAAAACGGTTGGGATAAAAGCAGGCTTGTCAGCCGTTATGTGACCGAGGGCGCAAAAAGCGCGCCGCATCGCTCATATTACTACGCTATGGGGCTTACAGAGGAGCAGATCCATCAGCCTCTGGTGGGGGTGGCGACTTGCTGGAACGAGGCGGCTCCATGCAATATCGCGCTGGGGAGGCAGGCGCAATCGGCCAAGAGAGGCGTAAGCGAGGGCAAAGGTACTCCAAGAGAATTCACCACCATTACCGTTACCGACGGTATCGCCATGGGTCATGAGGGGATGCGCTCCTCTCTGGTTTCGCGCGAGGTCATCGCCGATTCGGTCGAACTGACGATGAGAGGCCATTGTTATGATGCTCTGGTCGGGGTGGCGGGTTGCGACAAGTCATTGCCGGGGATGATTATGGCCATGGTGCGTCTTAACGTGCCTTCGGTGTTCATGTATGGCGGATCGATCCTGCCGGGCAAGTTCCGCGGCAAGGATGTTACCGTGGTCGATGTGTTCGAAGGCGTGGGCAAACATGCCACAGGCGAGTTCAGCGACAGCGATCTGAAAGAGCTTGAAACTCAGGCGTGTCCCGGCGCGGGTGCTTGCGGCGGACAGTTTACGGCCAATACCATGGCATGCGTCAGCGAGGCTATCGGGCTGGCGCTTCCCGGTTCAGCCGGTTCACCTGCACCTTATGAGACCCGCGATGAGTTCGCCTATCTTTCGGGCAAGGCTGTTATGGATCTGATAAGGTGCGGCGGGCCGCGTCCCAGAGACATCGTGACCCGGAAGGCGCTGGAGAACGCCGCGGCGGTCGTTGCGGCGACCGGAGGTTCAACCAATGCCGCATTGCACCTGCCTGCGATCGCGCATGAGGCAGGTATCGAGTTTACCCTGTTCGATGTAGCCGAAATCTTTAAACGCACGCCCTATATCGCCGATATGAAGCCGGGCGGCAAATATGTCGCCAAGGACATGTTCGATGTCGGCGGAGTGTCGGTGGTTCTGAAAGAGTTGCTGGACGGCGGCTATCTGCATGGAGATTGCATTACCGTTACCGGCAAGACGCAGGCTGAAAATCTTGCCGGTGTGAGAAGGCGCGAGGATCAGGACGTTATTCATTCAATCAGGAAGCCTATTTATCCGACCGGAGGCGTTGTCGGATTAAAAGGCAATCTGGCGCCGGATGGTGCGATTGTGAAAATCGCCGGTCTGAAGGATCTGGTGTTCGAGGGGCCGGCGCGTTGCTTTGACAGTGAAGAGGCTTGCTTTGCCGCGGTGCAGAAGCGGGAGTACCAGGAAGGCGATGTGCTGGTGATCCGGTACGAAGGGCCGAAGGGCGGGCCAGGCATGCGCGAAATGCTTTCCACCACTGCCGCTCTTTACGGGCAGGGGACGGGAGGCAAGGTCGCGCTGATTACCGATGGCCGTTTTTCCGGAGGGACACGCGGTTTCTGTATCGGTCATGTCGGCCCGGAAGCGGCTGTCGGAGGGCCGATCGCTCTTCTTCGCGACGGGGATATCATCCGTATTGACGCCGGGAAAGGCATTCTCGATGTCAGGCTCAGCGATGCAGAGTTGGCCGAGCGCGGCAAAAACTGGAAACCCCGCATACATAATTACCAGAGCGGTGCGCTCTGGAAATATTCCGAGCTTGTAGGGCCTGCTAGTAAAGGCGCGGTGACGCATCCGGGGGCCAAAGCGGAGAGGCATGTTTACGGGGATATGTAACGGATATTGTGCATCCTGCGCCCATCAATAGTTTTTATAAGAGGGTGAGGGATTTTCGGAGTCAGGAAATCCACCACCTTGCCCCTCACCCGGCTTCAGCTTATCCCTCTTGCTCAGGGAGAGGAAAATACCAATGTCAGGCAAAGAGAAAGCCCCGCGGATTCGCGGGGCTTTCGGATTGGCTTTCCTTAAAGCGTCGGCTTAGAACTTGTAAGCGGCGCGCAGGTAACCTGAGTGAGCGTCGTAGTCTTCCTTGACTTCGAAGTCGTAGTTGGCCGTCAGCTCCCAGTTGTCTGTCGTGTAGTAGGTCAGGCCGGCACCGATGTTGAAGGTGCTTTGGGCCGGATCGAACCCTTCGGTCTTGAACGAAGCGCCGCCGCCGGTGAAGCGGGAGGTGGTTTCGTATTCGTCGCCGATGAGGTCGTAGCGGTAGCCGACGCGCAGTTCGGGCTCGAGGTACGAACCGTCAGCTTGCTGGAACAGCCAGGAAGCATCAAGTCCAACGCCGAGTTCGAAGATCGATACGCTGTCCTGATCGACCACCAGGCCTGCTCCGCCAGCACCCGTTTCCGTGTAGTTATCCGGATCGTAGTACATGTAGTTGGCGAGCACGCTGGGGGTCAGAACCATGCCGCTGTCCATGTTGTAGTCGCGGCCAAGTTCGGCGCGCAACGACCATGTGTCGGCATCGAAATCGCCGCGAGCGTTCAGACCGGCGACGCCGCCAAGGTTATGGCGGATCGTGTCGTTATCGCTGTGGGCGTAAGCGGCCTGACCGGTCAGCCAGGTGGAGCTGTCCAGCTTCAGTTCGCCATACAGCGTGACCTGATAGGTGTCTATCTCGGTCTTGGTGCGGTTGGCGTTCTTGGAGTCGACTTCCGTATCGGCATAGGAGAATGCCAGACCGACAGTCGCGTTGTCGGCCAGGTTTCTGGTGTCGATACCGACAGAGACGCCAAGCGAATCAACGTCATAGCCGTCGATGCCTCCACGGCGATCCTGCTCTCCGGTCTGGCCGAAGACCTGACCCCATACGCCAAGGCCCTGGCCCACGTTACCGGCGGCCATACCGGTGTGACCGGTACGCAGCGAGGCAAGGCGGGTTTCGGTAAGGCTCATCGTCTGATTGTTGACCACCACCGCAGCAGCGACATTACCGGCGTCGACCGTCGGGGCAATGGATTCAACTACTTCGGCGATGTCGGCAGCCGAGGCGCCGGAAACGGCGTCATATACTGCCTTCAGGTTTGCGTCGGCATCATACTGCGCATCGGTGATGCTCATAAGAGCGTCAACCGCGGCGACGTTGTTGGCCGAACCGACAACGGCAGCCGTGTTGGTCATTTCAGCCGTAGCTACCAGGGCCGTCGTGTTGCCTCCGGCTACGGTGAAGTTAAACAATGCGGAATTGTCGGTAATTGCCGTACCGGCAGCAACGTCGGCAACGGCGATCGAACCCGAGGTCATGATTTCGAATTCCTCACCATTGGCGATCCGTCCTCCCCCGACACGCAGGGTAAGCGTATTGGTGTTGGCAGCGTCTGAACCGTCAAGGTTTGCCCATGCTTCGCCAGTGGCCAGAGTAACAGTACCCGAGTTATCGTCACCATTAGCATCCGTTCCGACCACGATGGTCAGAACACCGCCAGCGCCGGCAAGGTTATCGGCTTCAAGGATTGCGCCCTCGCCTACGAGTATCGTGCCATTGTTGGTGAGTCCGCCAGTACTTGTAAAGTTTGCCAGGGCCTTAAGAGTACCGCCAGCGTCAACAAGATGAGCGACCGCTCCCGTGGTAAGCGCGTGGTTAAGCGTTAACACGCCACCGTCATCAACGGTAAGCGCGACTGTGCCGTCATTGGTAAGAGCGCCTTCGGTGGAGAATACGCCGTCCACCAGCAGGGTGTTGGTGCCTGCGCCAAAATTAATGCCGCCGACAATGCGCCCTCCGGAAAGAACGAGAGCATCGTTACCGGCACCCAGAGCGACATCACCCGTGAGCTTGCCGCTGGTTAGCGTCATCGCGTCATTGCCTGCGCCAAGCGTCAGGTTGCCTGTAACCGTAGCGCCATCAATTTCAACGACGTTGGCTCCAGCACCGAGATTAATCGCGCCGGTGACCGTACCGCCCGTAAGCGTTAGCTCATCATTTCCTTCAAGCGTTGTAATAGCACCGGTGATCGAGCCCGCCGTTTGGGTAATTATGTTATTACCCGAATTAAGAGTGATAGCCCCGACGATCGTTCCAGCATTGGTTACAATCTGGGCGCTGGCTGCTGTACCGCCGATGGCGGCATTAACAACGCTTCCGCTGAGGATTTCGATTTCCGAGTTGGCACCGCCCAAGGTCACATCGGTCGACCACAGTTGACCGTTCAGGGTCAGAACCTTGCCAGCAGCAACGTCGACATCGGCCAGTTTTTTGGCGCTGGCACCAACATTGCCGTTAATTCTGGCATGATCCGATATCGTCAGAGTGCCATCGTTATCGGTTTCGGTGGTGATGTTGCCGGTGAAGATCAGGTCGGCGTTATCGAATTCAATTTCGCCATCGTCGACCAGATTCACCGTGGTGACATTGACGATATCGCTTACAAGCGTAACCGCCGCGCTGCTACCTTCGACTTCGATCAGGGCAAGTTTCTTGCTAACGCCGATGTCGCCGGTAACCGTGCCGTCTCCGAGGAAAATAAGCTTGCCGGTATTGGCAGTGGAAGTGGTGATGTCGCCAGTGATCGACTTGCCGTCCGCGAGTTCGACTTCACCGTTAGCGGCGAAATTGATATCGCCCTCCACGTCGCCTTCAAACTCGATCGTGCCGGTGCCGGTTACGGATATGGACAGGGCCTCGACGTCATTTTCGAAAGTGACCGTCTTGCCAGTGACGCCGGCATTGATCGCGGCAATCGCCTTGGATGCGCCTACTGCTCCTGTGACTGTGCCATCTCCCGAGAAAGTAAGTGTGCCGGCCTCTGCGGCTCCGCCGTTGTCGATATCTCCATCGACAGTGACGCCGTCACCGACAACAAGAAGTCCGTTCTTGCCGTTGAAGTCGACGTTTCCGGTCAGGTCGTCGTACAGATTGACTTTGCCAGCCTCGCCGTATGTAACGTCTCCGGTCAATGTTCCATCGAAGCTAATGGTACCGGTACCGGTCACGTTGACGGCGTCGGCGGCGACGTCGCCGTTAAAGACGACCGTTTTGCTATTGACGCCTGCGTTGATTACTTTAATGCTGTTGCCAGAATCGATACCGACATCGCCGGTAACGATGCTGCTTCCCGAAAATGTCAGGGTACCTTTAGAACCGGCATCCGAAACTACCGCGTCAGTGCCTGTGCCAGTGATCGCAACACCGTCGGCAACAGTTGCAGTACCATCTTCGCTAAAAGAAATAGCCGGATCGGCGTTTGGATCAGCAGCAACAGCAAAGTTGCCAACACCGTCGACATCCAAAGTCTCCGCTACGGCGCTGGCGGCAAAACCGCCGACGGTCACGAGGGCCGTGCCGATCAGCAGGGTTTTTTTAACGTTAATCATTTCAATATTCTCCTAGAGTTTTGATGAGAGGTGAGAAACGGAAGATCTGCGCTTTCTTGCTGCGCCGACCCCCTGAAGGTTTGTTCTTTTCTTTTGTGTTTGTTGGTTCGCATAGAGATTTTATCGGGGTTATTTTCGTATAGAGATTTTGCCTTTATGGTTTTAATTTGGCTTAACAAGATGCTTTCCGGATACGAATCCGGCGACCCTAAATTTTTACCAGCTAGCGGATTAGCCGCCAAGCGGCATGTGAGGCAGAAAACAAAAAATTCACAGATGTGTTGCAAAAATGCATCTGTTTTGTTTACCTTTGTTAAATTTTTGTTGAAAATTCTGTGTATATGTATACGCAGCAGTCCGTGTATTGGATTCCAGATAAGAGTTCCATAAATTTCTCTACCTGAGGGAGAGGGGTTTTGCCGTGTTTGCGAATAGTTCGAGGGGGCGGGCAAAAATCAGCTTGCGCGCCCTGCCCTGCGCTGCTTTAGTTGGCGGGTTGTCGCAAACTAAGGGGGATTCCAAATGGCGCTCGGCAATCTGGCAATAAGGCCCGCCGATTCGGGTGAAGAAACGAACAGCTATGATAACGTTCCTTATGAGAGTTACTGCTATCCGGTCACTCATCCCGAACGTTTATACACTGTTGCAAAACTGTTCGGCCTTAATCCGCCGGATTTCCGCAAGGCGAGAGTTCTGGAGCTGGGATGCGCCGCCGGGGGCAATCTTATTCCGATGGCGGTCATGTATCCGGAGGGTGAATATACCGGCATAGACCTGTCCGGCGAGCAGATCGGGCGGGCTATACACCAGAAAGACAAAATGAAACTGTCCAATATACAGTTTCATTGTATGGATATAATGGATATCACCAAAAAGTTCGGTGCATACGATTATATTGTCGTGCACGGGATACTTTCGTGGGTGCCGCAGGACGTGGCCAATAAAATTCTTGATGTTTGCCGCGACAATCTTACCGAAAACGGTCTTGCCGTGGTCAGTTACAATACGCTTCCGGGCTGGAATTTCGTCAAATCCCTCAGGGAAATGATGCTTTATCACTGTTCGCGATTCAGCGACCCGAAGGCCGTCGTCAACCAGGCGCGGCTGTTTCTCGACTTTCTTTCGGAAAACACCGGGAGCAACACGGTTTACAAGCAGTTTATCGATTCGGAGCGGGGCATGCTCTCAAAGGTAAACGATACTTACCTGTTCCACGACCATCTGGAGGCTCATAACCGGCAATACTATTTCCATGAGATTATAAAGATGACGGGCGAGCGCGGGCTGGGTTATGTGGGGGATGCCAGCCTTACCAGCATGTTCATCGGCAACATGCCCAAGGGGGCGATGGAAAAGCTCAAGGACGTCAGCGATATCGTCCAGCAGGAACAGTATATGGATTTTATTACCAACCGGAGGTTCCGGACAACGATCCTGTGCCATGCCTCGCAAAAGCCGAACCGGTCGCTGCCGGGGAGCCGCATTTTCGACTTCTATCTCAGCGGTTCCTTCAAGCCGGCAGAGGACGGGGCGGAGCTTGAGGAGAGGATGAACTTTGTCACAAAACAGGGTAACCGGGGCTTTCAGACGCACAGCAAGGTGACGGGCGCGCTGATGCTTGCCACCAGCGATATGCCGGCAAGATACAGGATGGCCGATCTTGTCGCCGCCGCATCGAAAAAATACGGACTGGACGAGGACGAGGTCAGGAAGGCTGCGGAGGGTTCAGGATTGCCTCTGGTTATGAGCGGGCTGCTCGGCATTCATTCGGGCGACGCATTGCATGCGGTTAACGTATCGAAGAAACCAAAAGCCTTCGAGGTCGCGAGATACCAGGCTTCCCTGCCGGGAACGACGAAGCTTACCAATGCTGCCGGGGATACCATTCAGACCGATGTATTCAACAACCACATCATCCGGTATCTGGACGGGAAAAACGATCTGAAGGCGATCGAAGGGAAGCTTGTCGCTCACGCCATGAGCAGAGATATCGAGGTTCGCAAGGACGGGAAGCTGATCAGCGACGAGGGGCGGCTCAGGGAAATCCTCTCTCCTGTGATCGGCGCGAGGCTGGAGGTCTACGCTGGCAGCGGGATTTTGATGAAATAGCGGCAACGCCCCCCTCAGAGCGTTTTCCGTTCAGCAACCGGAAGACACCCTAGCGGATTTGTTTCAATACCTTCGTCATGCCTGAGAGCGACATATCGAGCTGGAAGTTTTTTCCGTTGGAATCGACGAACAGGAACGAGGCCTTTTTTCCCTTGCGAAGCATGTCCATGACAGTCGCGTTGAGGGTCAGATAGGCATAGCATCCGCCCTGGTTGCAGAAGCGAATCTGGAATGTGAAAGGCTCGCTGTCGTCGATTTTCATTTGCACGCCGGCGGTCAGCAGAATGCCGAGGGGCAGGATGACTACGCCTCTGGCTTCTTCCTTGCCTTCCGGATAGCCGATGGCGAATTCAGCCACCCTTTGCCCCGTTTCGGCGACCACCATTCGCTGGAAGATTTCGCAGTTTCCGCGTGTCGGGGTCTCGCCTTCCTTCAGCGGTTCGTTGCATCGCAGGCTCCAAGGTTCGGAGGGTGCATCGGTTTTGGCGGCAGCGGTGGTGGCGGCAGACTTTGATTCGTTCTTGTCCTGACCGGCAACCACGTTATGGCTAAGCGAGAAAATTCCTGCGCATATCGCCAGCAGGAAAACGGCAACTGCATATTTGTTTTTCATGATTTTTATCACTTTGTTGAGGGTAGCGGACTTGCCCATGACGGATTTGCCTCGTTAGTGGCTAAGGCCAGCCGCCCTGCCCGATTGCGGGAAAGGATGGTGCTGCTGGGGAGGATTGAACTCACGACCTCACCCTTACCAAGGGTGCGCTCTACCACTGAGCTACAGCAGCGCTGGCGTTAAGATGTTTAGACGATCGGCTTTAATATGTCCAGAGTTGAAAGCAGTTTTATTCATCTTTTCTTATCCCCACCGAAAACCATATGAAGGATTGAAAACTCTGGCGAAACAAGAGGTTTTATGGTTAAAGTCCCGTCATTAATTTTCCACATCAAGGACATATGCAAGCCAGGATGAAAGGCAAGAGTGTCAGCAAGCCGCCGGAAGATAAAAGTCCTGACGGCAGGGCTGCGGCGCTGCGGGAAAATCTGATGAAAAGAAAAGCCCAGCAAAGGGCAAGATCCAAACAGGGAAAAACAGAAGAAAAATAAAATGCTTACAAACATTCTTTCAAATTTTGATTTAAAAGAGGATTCGCTGGCGGAGCTACAAAAGCATGCGCCGGGGATAATGCCCGATCACTGGATTCGCGAGATGGCGCTGGAGAACGGGATGATAGAACCCTTTGAAGAAAAACAGCAGTTCGAGGGGATGATTTCCTACGGGCTTTCCTCGTTCGGCTATGATGCGCGGCTCGCGCCGGAATTCATGATTTTCACCAATGTGGACAATGCGATTGTAGACCCGAAATGTTTTTCGGAACAAAGCTTTGTCGAGAGAAATTCAAGTGAATGCGTAATACCGCCCAACAGCTTCGTGTTATCGCGCACAGTCGAGTATTTCCGCATCCCCAGAGACACGATGGTTATCTGTCTTGGCAAGAGTACCTATGCGCGTTGCGGACTGATAGTTAACGTTACCCCGCTGGAGCCGGGATGGGAGGGACAGGTGACGCTGGAGATATCCAACACCACGCCCCTGCCCGCCAAGGTCTACGCCAACGAGGGTATCGCCCAGTTTTTGTTTTTTAAAGGCTCCAGCCCCTGTGAAGTGAGTTATGCAGACAGACGCGGAAAATATATGGGACAGCGGGGGGTCACCCTCCCCCGGATCAAAAAGTCAAAAGGTGGTTGATCTCGGCTCCGTCGAGGTTGCCGAATCGATTCGCTCGTCGACGCTGGACAAGCTGCGCATAACAGGCGGCAAGCCTTTGCATGGGGAAATTCCGGTCAGCGGGGCAAAAAACGCGGCGCTTAAGTTAATGTGCGCTTCGCTGCTTACGCCGGAGATGCTGCAACTTGGCAACATGCCGGTGACCCTTGGCGACATGCGGACGATGGCTGTATTGCTTAAACACATAGGCGTATCGGTATTGCAGCGGGCCGACGGGATGGTGATGCTGCAGGCGCGGGAGATCGGCAACCCTGTGGCGCCTTACGACCTGGTTCGGAAGATGCGGGCCAGCATTCTCGTGCTAGGGCCGCTGCTGGCCCGGCACGGATATGCGGAAGTGTCCCTGCCCGGCGGCTGCGCCATCGGCACGCGGCCGGTCGATTTCCACATCGATGGCCTGCGGGCGATGGGGGCGGAGATCGAGATCGATAGCGGTTATATCAAGGCGCGCGCGAATGGCGGGCTGAAGGGCGGCACATACAAGTTTCCGAAGGTCTCGCATACCGGCACCGAGAACCTGATGATGGCGGCGACCCTTGCCAGGGGGGAGACCGTTCTTGAAAACGCCTCGCGCGAGCCCGAGGTTTCCGATCTGGCGCAATGTCTGATCAGGATGGGCGCTAAAATCGAAGGCTGCGGGACGTCTACGATACGTATTGATGGGGTGTCCGAATTAAGCGGAACTTCGCATGATGTCATACCCGACCGGATCGAGGCGGGAACCTGGCTGATAGCGGCGGGGATGACGGGCGGGGATTTGCTGCTCAAAAACGCCGGACTGGAGAACCTGCAGGCGCTGGTATCGCTGCTGAAGTCGGCGGGTATGCATATCCATGAGGATGAGACGGGTATACATGTATCGCGGAACGGGCTGCGGCTCACCGGCATCGATATTCTGACCGAGCCTTTTCCCGGCTTTCCGACCGATCTGCAGGCGCAGATGATGGCGATGCTGACCACCTGCGAAGGCGCGGGGATGATTACCGAAACCATCTGGGAAAACCGTTTCATGCACGTGCCGGAGCTGTGCCGGATGGGCGCGAATATCACCGTACACGGCAGTTCGGCGATCATCCGCGGCGTGCCGAAGCTCAAAGGCGCTGAAGTCATGGCGACCGACCTGCGGGCTTCCGTGGCTCTGGTTCTGGCCGGTCTGGTTGCTGAAGGGACGACGGTAGTAAACCGCATATATCACCTCGACCGCGGCTACGAGCGCATCGTCGAAAAACTTTCGGCCTGCGGAGCGGAAATCGAGCGGGTCGGCGGGGGATGAAATGGCCAGACCCCCGCTTGCACTACACTGCTGCAAGCAGCGGTTTCGTTTGCGGGGTGACAATCCGGAGCGGGCGTTTACGGATAGTGTGAGAAATACGGGCTAACATCGTTAATTTTTCCAGCCTCCTGGAAAAATGGCTATGCTTTCTTTGTATTTCATGATTAAAAACTCTTATGCCTGAAATTAGAGAAAAACTTATTCTTGCGGTGCCCAAGGGCCGCATTCTGAAAGAGCTTTTGCCGCTGTTCATTAAATGCGGGATTGAGCCGGAGGCCGAGTTTTCCGATGAGAACAGCCGCCTTCTGCAGTTCAGAACCAGCCGTCCGGATCTCGACATCATCCGGGTGCGGGCTTTTGACGTGGCGACTTTTGTGGCTTTTGGCGGGGCGCATCTCGGGGTGGTGGGCAAGGACGTTCTTGACGAATTCGACTATCCGGAGCTGTACGCGCCGATAGATCTCAAAATCGGCGAGTGCCGGTTGTCCGTGGCGATGACCGTAGAGGCGGCGGCGATGGAAGATCCGGTGCGGCGCAGTCACGTGCGGGTGGCGACAAAATACCCGAACCTCACCCGTCGGCATTTCGAGGCCAGGGGCGTGCAGGCGGAATGCATCAAGCTGAACGGGGCCATGGAGATCGTACCCAGACTGGGGCTTGCCAAAAGCATCGTCGATCTGGTCTCAAGCGGGGCGACCCTGAAGGCGAACGGCATGGTGGAAGTGGAAAAGATCATCGACGTCAGCTCCCGCCTGATCGTCAACCGCACCGCCCTCAAGACCATGCCCGAGGCGATGAACGAATGGGTGGAAAAATTCCGGGCGGCAGTTCAGTAGAAGGTATCGGTGAAATGTATAGATTGAACATTAATGACAAAGATTTTGGCGTCAGGCTTCGGGAGCTGGTGGAAAGCAAGCGCGAGGCGGCGGTTGATGTCAGCGAGACGGTGCGCGGGATCATCGGGGAGGTCAGGGACAGGGGCGATCAGGCTTTGTTCGATCTTACCCGGAAGTTCGACCGGTTCGAGCTCGATCAGGCGAATATCCGCATCAGCGAGGCGGAAATAGCGGAAACTGCCGCGAGGTGTCCTGAAGATGTGCGCGAGGCGCTGAAGCTGGCGATCGCGCGGATAACCGCTTTTCATGAGAGGCAGATGCCAACCGATATCGACTATGTCGACAATAGCGGCACCCGTCTGAAGGCGCGATGGAACGCGGTTGACGCCACGGGAATTTATGTGCCGGGCGGACTGGCGACATATCCGAGTACGCTGTACATGACGGCAATTCCGGCGAAAGTCGCCGGGGTAAAAAGGATTGCGATGACAGTTCCCACGCCGGGAGGGGTTGTCAGTCCGGTGCTGATGGCCGCCGCCAGCGCCTGCGGCATTACCGAGATCTACCGGGTTGGTGGGGCGCAGGCGGTAGCGGCGCTGGCTTACGGGACGGAGACCATCGCTCCGGTGGACATGATATGCGGCCCTGGAAACGCCTATGTCGCAGAGGCGCAGAGGCAGGTGTTCGGGCGGGTCGGCATCGGACTTGTCGCGGGGCCTTCGGAGATTCTGGTGGTGGCCGACAAATGGAACGACCCGGCCGTGATCGCCATTGATCTTCTGTCTCAGGCCGAGCACGACAGGAGCGCGCAATCGATTTTGATCACTGACGACGCCGGGTTTGCGGACGCTGTGGAAAAGCAGGTGGAAGAGCACTTGAAAACTCTTCCAAAACAGGAGATTGCGCGGGAAAGCTGGAGCAATTTCGGAGCCGTTATCCTTGTGGACAACCTGATGGATCAGGCCCCTGCCCTGATCAACGATCTCGCCCCGGAGCACGCCGAGCTGGCCGTAGAGGAGCCGGAGGAGATGTTCGCGAGAATCCGCCATGCCGGATCGGTATTCGGCGGGCGGATGACGCCGGAAGCAGTGGGCGACTATGCGGGAGGGCCGAACCACGTTCTGCCCACCGAACGGCGCGCCAGATTCCAGTCGGGCCTTAATGTCCTTAATTTCATGAAGAGGGTCACTTACCAGCAGGCGGGCACCGAGGGGCTTTTGTCTTTCGGCCCGGCGGCAGTAAAGCTCGCTCGCGCCGAAGGTCTGGAAGCCCATGCTCTGTCGGTTGAACTGAGGCTGAACAAGCTGAATGCGGCCAGATGAAGGACGATTTCCGGATAGAGCATGTTTCCTTCAGGAACATCGACCTTAACGCGCCGCGAGGCCCTTGCGAAAATCTTGAGGCGGCGGCCAGCCATCTGAGCGTGGAGAGAAACTACTTCCGCCCGCTCAGAAAACTGCGCGGCCCGTACCGGCTGGAGTTCGAGACCATTGAGAACCGGCTTGGCTTTCATATCGGCAACCGTGAAGGGGAAGAGCTTCCGGCGCTGTACATTTCCTTCAATCCCTACCGCAAACTGATCGGCGATTATTACATCCTTTGCGACAGTTACCAGCTGGCCCGGGACAATGCGTCCCCGTCGCGGCTGGAGGCGATTGATATGGGCAGGCGGGCGCTGCATAATGAGGGCGCCGACCTGCTGACCGGCAGGCTCGCCCATCATATCGAGATGGATCTGCCGACGGCGAGAAGGATTTTTACAATTATGTGCGTGATGCATGGAAGACCCGGCCCCCATTGAAATTAACTCGTTCCTCAGCATACTGGCGCTGTGCACGAACAATACGGTTCGCTCGCCGATCTGCGCGGCCCTGCTTGGCAAGAGGCTGGGGGAAAAGGCTTATGTCGCATCGGCGGGCGCAGGTTCCGGCGGGGAGACAGGGGCGAGCAGGTTTACGGCGGAAGTCATGAGAGAGCTCGGGATCGATCTGTCCGCTCACAGGCCGCAGGCATTCAGCGAGCTTGAAGACCAGAGTTTCGATCTGATAATCGCCCTTTCCCCGCAGGCAAAGGAGCTGGCGGAGAAGATCGCCACAAGGCAGCATGCGGCGGCCGAGTACTGGGAGATGCCGGAACCTCCCGGCGTTATGTCTGGTTTGTCGGAAATACAGATGCTGGAAGCGTTCCGGCGACTGCGCGACGATTTGCGGGAACGCATCGAGAAGCGTTTCGCTCAGGCGGCGGGCTGAATAAACCGGTTTGCATTCGCCCGTTTAGAAGAGTATAAGATTTTCGGTTAATGTTATGAGAAAAGAGAAAAATATTATTTATGGCTAAAGAAGACCTTCTTGAATTCAAAGGTGTTGTCAGCGAAGTTCTCCCGAATGCGATGTTCCGGGTCAAGCTTGAAAACGACCATGAAATACTTGCTCACACCGCCGGCAAGATGCGCAAGAACCGCATCCGGGTTCTGGCGGGCGATACAGTGTTAGTCGAAATGACCCCGTATGATCTCACCAAGGGACGGATCGTTTTCAGGGAGAAATAAGATTTTTGGTTTTAGCGGGAGTCCCGGGGAAAATGAAGACCGAAATCACTTTGAATCCGACCCGCCCCCTTATACTCGCATCTTCTTCCCCGAGGCGGATAGAGCTGCTGGCCCAGACAGGGATCAGGCCGGAGCGGATAATACCCGCCGATATCGACGAAACCCCGCTCAGGGACGAAACCCCGCGAAAACTGGCTCTGCGTTTGGCAGAGGCCAAGGCGGCGGCGGTTTTGCCGTCGGCGGGAGGAGATTCATACATTCTGGCGGCGGACACTGTCGTCGCCTGCGGCGTCCGGGTGTTGCCCAAGGCGGAAGACGAGAAGCAGGCCGGAGAGTGCATTTCCATGCTTTCGGGGCGGCGGCATAAGGTCTATGGGGGTATCGCCCTGGTCAGGCCGGACGGGTCGATGATTTCGCGAATCGTTGAAACAACCGTGCAGTTCAAACGGCTCAGCCATCAGGAAACAGATTTCTACATCGCTTCGGGGGACTGGCGGGGCAAGGCAGGAGGCTACGGAATACAGGGGCTGGCAGGGGCTTTCGTCAAGTCGGTGCAAGGCTCCTATACAAACGTGGTCGGTTTGTGCATTTATAATACCTGGCAGATGCTTGGCGGGAGCGGGTATTTCAGATTTTAACAGGCGATAAACTTGGAAATTCTCATAGACGAAATGGATGCCAGCCTCTGGGTCGCCGCGCTTGACAGAAACGGGCGGCTCGAAGGGCTGGAGATCGATCCGGAGCATGAGGAAGTCCGGTGGGGTTCGGTTTACCTTGCGAAAGTCAGGCGCATAGACGCAACTATGGACGCCGCCTTCGTCGATCTGGACGGCACGAATACCGGGCTGCTTTTCAATGCGGATGTCCGGGTGAATGATGCCGAAGGCAAGCCGGTAAAAGGCGGGGACAAGCCGATAGGCAAGCTGCTGGCCCCCGGGCAGATGGTAACGGTTCAGGCGAAAAGCGGTTATATCCTCCCCGAAAGCAACGACGCATTGGAGCTGAAATCTCCGAAAGTAAGCATGAACATCACCCTGCCCGGCCGCTATCTGATTTTCGCGCCGATGACGCAGGAGAACCAGATTTCGCAGCGCATTCGCGACAAAAAACTGCGCGGGCAGCTGCTCGAGATGATGCGTTCGCTTGAAGACATGCAGGGATGCATACTGCGCTCGGCGGCGTTGAACACGCAGACGGACGTCCTCGCCCGCGAGTGTCGGCTTCTTCGGGAAATGTGGAAACAGATCCAGCAATATCTTACCGGCAGCGAGCCGCAGCTTATCATGCTCGGGCCCAACGCCATACAGCGGACGCTGAGCGATCATTCGGCAAAGGTTATTTCCTCAATAGAAATAGTGACGATGGAGCAGTTCGAGGCAGTCGAAGAGTGGTGCGAGCTGTTCGGGCCGGATCTGGTGACGAAAATCAACCCGATAGAGCTGGAAAATCCTTATGCCGACCTGAGCCTGTTTTTTTACCGCGATATCATGGGCCAGATCGAGAAAATGTTTCAGCCCCAGGCTGCTCTTTCAGGCGGGGGAAATATCATTATAGAGCAGACTTCGGCGCTGACGGCGATTGATATCAACCGGGGTTCGGACAGGGGCAGCAACCTTTCGGTCAACCTTGAAGCAGCGGCGGAGATCGCACGCCAGATCAGGGTGCGCAATCTCGGCGGAATTATTATCGCCGATTTCCTCAAACTTAAAACGAAGAAGGACGAGGGCATCCTGATTGCGGAAATGGAGAAATTCTTCAACGAAGATCCCTGCACCGTGCATATACACGGGCTGACATCTCTGGGGCTGATGGAAATATCCAGGGATCGCAGAGCGCCACAATTGCTGGAAAAAATCGGGTATAAGGATTTGTAGCCCCTTCCGTTTACGCCGCCCCCGCGTATTTTTTTACCATATTCTAAGAGTTTATGTTTATAAAGGAGTTATGTCCAAATGGGTAGCGAGAAAGCTGACAGAACTCTTTTCCCGAAGCGGCGAAAACAGGCTGCAGGAAGTGCTTGATACAATTTGCCGGAATCCGGAATACCGGAGGCTTTACGACATCGCGGAACAAATCGGCATCCCCGTACAACTGAAAAACGGCTATTGTTACCATATCGAGCAGAACCAGCAAAAGGCCATACAATTAAATAAAAAAGACCCGCCAAGGCTTCAGGCGGCAGGGCTGGTTCACGAACTGGAGCATTTCAAACAGGATCTGATGGGTCTTTTGTTTGTAACTCCTTTCGAGCTTCTTTCCTATCCTGATGAAGATTTTCACATTCTGGATGCACTCGGGCGGCACCAGCAGCTTCTTATCTGCGAGGCGCATGCCCGCATCAGGCAGAAAGAGTTTATGGATGAATCAGGTATCAGTCTGGAAGATATCAAATTCAAAAAAATTCCGTATGAGGAATTCAAAAATTATGAGAAATTCAAATCTTCCGGCCTCCCCCCGATGCCGGCGATGATCAAAGCGATCGCCGCGAATAACCGGCACTATCCGGAAGAATATCTGAATACCCTGAAAGCAAGAATCCAGAGAACCGGCATCAGTCCTGAGGAACTGGGAAAGCGGATGGTGCCGTTGAAGATTGAAATGATAGCCCCTTTGCTGCAAGGCGATGTCAAGGCGGCTGCCACGCTTGAGGATCCTTCTTTTTGGCTGGACGGGATTTTTGAATACCAGGAGCGGTCTTTTATAGGTCATACAAATAAATTTTTTGATTACTGCCCCGAAACAGCCGACATGGCACTTCCTTCTACAATGTCCGCTTTACACCTTAATACTAAGGACGAACCCTTCAAGGGGAATGCACTGCCCGCCCTCACAGCGTCTTGAGTTTTTTTCAAGGTTTACTTTACTAACTCTGGACATGAGAGCCGGATTCTTTTATAAGCCCTATAAACGGCAAAGATTTGCCCAGATAGCTCAGTTGGTAGAGCAGGGGACTGAAAATCCCCGTGTCGGTGGTTCGAATCCGCCTCTGGGCACCATCTTTCGAATAAAAGCGGAATAGAGAAATCGCAGAACCAGTTTTATACGAAGAAATCTTAAAGCAGTCACCCTGCCCTGCCGCCGCTTTCAGGGGCAATGATTTTGTTTGTTTGTTTTCCAACAACGCCTTTAACGACATGGCCGGCAGAACCGCGACGGGTTTGCCTCTCGCCGGGGCGTTGCCCGAGACTGACCGCTATCTTGAGATCGAGGCTTTATTCCGGCTGGTATTGGAGAATAGCCAGCCGCTTATCATCGATGGAATCGCTGTTGGCAAGGATCAGGATTCCGGCAAGCGTTATTATGACTTAAGAGTCAAGCCCTGGCATGATGGAGCCGGAGAGACGATCGGGGTTATCAGTTACTGGCACGACGTAACAGATCAGCTGAAATACGAACGCTCGCTTAACGAAAGCCAGCAGCGATTCAGCCGCATGGCAGAGGGAAAAGGTGACGGATTTTGGGAATGGAACCATGAAACGGGCATTATCTTCTGGTCAAGGCGGTGTTACGAGATGTTTGGCATTGATCACAGCAGGGTTATTCGTCCGGAGGATTTTTTCGCTCATATTCATCCCGAAGACCTGCCGGCAGTCAAGGAAAGCATCCGCAACCATTTTGAAAAAGGCGGCGAATATGCTCTTGAGTTTCGCGGATTCAACGAGACTACGGGCGAGTACCGGTGGTTTACCGCGCATGCCAAAACTCTGTATGGAGATGACGGCAAACCGAAGCTTACTTCGGGAATGCGATCGGACATTACCGATCTTGTCCTGGCGAGAAAGGCTCTTGCCGAAAGCGAGGAAAGATTTCGCCTGACCTTTGAACTTGCCGGCGTGGGAATTGCAAACCTTACCAATGACGGCCGCTGGCTTCGGGTAAATAACCGCGTATGCGAGATTACCGGTTACAGCCGGGAAGAACTGCTGGGAATGACTTTTCAGGACATCACCTATGCGGAAGATCTTAACAGGAACATGGCTTTGCTGGGCGATCTGCTTTCGGGGAGGATAACCTCTTTCAATCTTGAAAAACGCTACCAGCATAAGGATGGCCATCTGATCTGGATTAATACCCACGTTACCGCCGTTAAAGATGAAAGCGGCGCTCCGCTTTACTGCATTTCAGCAATCGAGGATATTTCCGAGAGAAAGAAGTACGAAAACCACCTTATCGAGGAGAGCGAGAGGAAAAGCCAGTTTCTGGCGACACTGGCCCATGAACTGAGAAATCCGCTTGCTCCGATAATGAATACTATGAGTATTCTCGATATGCGGGATCGGGAAATCGATGCCGAGAGCAAGGAATACCTTATCAGGGTCGCCAAAGGCAGCCTTGACCACCTCGCCCGCCTTATCGACGATCTGCTTGATATCACCCGCATCAACAGGGGCAAGGTAAAACTTGAGAAAGAGAAATTCCCCATTCAGGACGCTATTGAAACCGCCATACGTGAGACCGGCAGTCTATTAAATGAAAGAAACCATGGCTTGATTGTTAACGGGAAAAAAGAACCTATCCTGATTTACGCAGATAAAATCAGGATATGTCAGGTTTTCTCAAATATTCTTAACAATGCGGCGAAGTTTACGCCAAAAGGCGGGGTAATAAAGATAAGTTACCGAGTTGAAAAAGATAATGTGGTTACCAGGATTGAAGATAACGGCCCAGGCATCCCGGAAGACATGCTGGACAAGGTTTTTGAGCTTTTCACTCAAGTTGAAAACCCTTATGAGAGGTCTGAGGCCGGACTGGGAATCGGTTTGTCTCTAGCCAGGGAAATGGTCAATCTCCATGGCGGAAAAATAAAAGCTGCCAATCTGAAGAAAGGTTCGCAATTTACGGTAAGGTTGCCTGTTTGTTAACATGATCAAAGTTCTGATAGTTGACGATAACGACGATATAGCCAAAACCACGGCCATGGTTTTTAAAGCGTTAGGGTGTGAAACAAAAGCCGGTACTGACCCGAACATAATCTTGCCTACTGCCAGGGACTTTGCGCCGGATTTGATTATTCTTGATATTGGAATGCCGGAAAAGAACGGCTACGAGCTTTGCCGCGAGCTAAGAAGCAGCGGATTTTCCGATACGCTGATAATCGCTCATACCGGATGGGGGAATGAAAAGGATCATGCCAGGGCCAAAGAGGCTGGCTTTAACGAGGTTCTGACCAAACCGGTAAAAATCGAGGATTTCCGGCATTTCGTCGATCTGGCATCACAAACCAGTGATTGAAAAATTAAATTCTTGTTGGATTTTCATTCGGCTCTGCTTGCATACCGATGTATTTTTCAAGATACTGTTTTATTGTAATATACCCTTCCAGTAGCAGGCAAAATGCCGGAACCAGCAATAAAACAGAGAAAAGTCTACAGCTTAAGCCAGTTTACAATTCTGGTTGTCGATGATTATCCGTTCATGGCTACCCTGCTAAGCTCCATGCTTCGCGAATTCGGGGTAGGAAGAGTACTGATTGCCGAAAGCGGCAATGACGCGATTAACCTTATCAAGCTTTCTGTCGCCGAAGCGGGAGGAAGAAACCATATAGATATTGCCCTGATCGACTGGCTGATGCCCAATGGCAGCGGTCTCGATACCATCGCCTGGATCCGCAACCATCCAAAAGATATTATACGTTTCTTGCCGGCGATTCTGGTCAGCGCCTATGCCAGCGAGGCCATTGTTGAAGCGGGGAGAGATAACGGATTTAATGAAGTGCTGGTAAAACCGGTCGCCGCGGAAAAACTGGCGGCAAGAATTCTGCATGTTATTGACAATCCGCGTCCATTTGTCAAAACTCCAGAATTCTTTGGGCCTGACAGAAGGCGCAGGGAGAAGTCAGTTTCCAGCATGGAACGTAGGAAAACTCCGCCAGAAAAAATCAGGGTATCTCATGAACGAATCTGAGCCGGAACAAGATAAAGCCGCCAACTCCAATGAGAGTGAAATAGAGATATTTCACAGGGTTAACAGACTCAAGATCAAGGCTGGCGGCTCTTGCGACAGCGGGCCTGGCAAGCTTGATCCCCATGCGGTCGAACGCGCCCAGACAGTAATCGAAACAAGCGCCAGGTTATACGACGATGAAATAAAATCCGTATTGCAGAACCTTTCCGGTTGCTGGGAGAATTTGAACAAGGGGCTGGACAAGGCTGATGATGATGAACTTGAGCGATTATATAATTATGCCAATCAGGCAAAAGATCTGGCCGCCACTTTCTGCTATCCTCTTATGCAACATTTCGGCCTATCGCTAAGGGAATTCATCGAAGTGGCAGATCTGACCAGGCAGGAGCATCATATAATCATTCAGGCGCATGTCGATGCAATGTGGGCCGTTTATTATGGCGGCATCAAGGATCATGGGGATAAGAGCGCCGAGGAGTTGAAACTGGTGGTATCGAAAGCCATAGAAAAATACAGTTAAACATAACAATTATTTAAGTGACATTTGAAAAAAGAACTTAAGAATGGCTGTTAATTTTGCAAAACTCTCCGTCCTCGTTGTGGAGGACAACAAGCCGATGAGAGATCTTATTGTATCCGTGCTCGACGGACTGGGCGTCGGGACAATGTATACCTCTGACAACGGCGGGTCGGGCTTCGTTTCATTTCGTACCTACAATCCGGATATCATTATCATGGACTGGGAGATGCCAAGCCGTAACGGTCTGGAGCTTACCAACGAAATCCGGAGAAATCCCTTGTCGCCTAACCGTATGGTGCCCATCATAATGCTAACCGGGTATTCGGCGCCAAAGCGAGTGGCTCAGGCGCGCGATAGCGGCGTGACAGAATTCCTTGCAAAACCGTTCACCGCTGAATCCCTGATAAACCGGATAGCGTATGTTATCAACAAGCCAAGAGATTTTATAGACCACCCGGAATATTTCGGCCCCGACCGCAGACGCAGAAAGCCGGATAACTACCAGGGGCCTTTAAGGAGAAAATCGGACAGAATCACAGCCGGGTGGAGCCAGGAACAATAGGTTAGAGTACAAGTAAATGGACGAGAAAAAAGAAACAAAAATATACAAGGCCAGCAAGATGCTGCAAGCGAAGGTCGGGACGGGGATTGTCGAAAAGGAAAAGATCGAAACCTGCCAGCAGAAGCTCGACGACAATACAACTGATTTCGAGCCTATGGCAAAAACCTTTCTCGACGAGCTTGCGCAGGCGGTGCTTCTGGCTCAGAGCGGCAAACACGACCTGCAGGATCTTCGCCAGCACGTGACCCAGCCTGTAATGCAGCTTAAAGCCAATGCCGCCATGTTCGGCTATACCCTTATCGGCGATATGGCCAATATCATGCTTAGTTTTCTTGAAGGGGTATCAAGTCTGGATGACGACATTATTTCGATCATCGACGCTCACCACAAAACACTGACAGCAATTGTAAGAAACAAGCTCAAAGGAGACGGCGGAGAACCCGGCAAAGCCATGAAGAGCGAATTAATGGGCGCCTGCAAGCGCTACATGGAAAAGCGCTTCAAAAAGCAAAGCGCGTAAAAGGAAGGCTAAGGGATTCACGCGCCGCGCAAACTCGGCACCCCCCCTCACCCGGCTTCAGCTATGATCGTTCAATGCTATAGAGCGTCTCGCCGGAATACTGTCGTGCACCAGCCGTCCACTTCAGCGGAAACGTACCCGCTTCCGGCATAGGCCTCGCACAGGACTTCCCCGCCTTTACGGCCATTGATGCCGGTATCGTATTTCCAGTAATTAACCCCGAATTGTTCGGCGCAAAATTCCCACATGGAATCCTGCCCGGCACTGGCCTTGATTACGCCGCCCTCCTGGCCCGTCTCTTCAATTCTGGCTATGACGAAGGAACGGCAGCGGGATATCGCCATTCTGGTTCTTTTTTCAAGTGCCTCTTTTGATTCAAATACGGTCGATATTTTTGCAGGAGAGAAATCATTAAAATTCCCGGTAGTGACCCCTTTATTGATCACGATGCAATAAAGAACGGCAAGTGAGAGAACAATGCATAAGGATGCCGTTTTAATGCTTCTGGTCATCAGTTGCATGATATCCGGTACAGAGGCCAGAACTATGGTCGCCGCAGCGATGATTGCCGGTATTATCAGTATGTATGAGCCACTTATCATACATACATTATGACGGAAAATTCTTTTTAACTTATTGATTTTAAAAACTGTTTGGCATTAATTAGCAGCAAAATTTAAATCAATTGTAATAAAATGCGTGTTCACCTGCGGTTTGCGGTTTTGGCGCTGATTACCCTGAGTTTTGCTTCCAGCTGGGTGGTGGAAAACGGTTTTGCGATATAGGCGGTTACACCCGAGGACTTGGCCTCGATGACGGATCCCTGATCCGAGCGCCCTGTTACCATCAGGAAGGGAAAGCTTGGGTCTACCGAGCGAAGCTGGCGCAACAGCTCCACCCCGGTCATTCCCGGCATGTTCCAGTCGCAGATAACGACATCGATAAAGTCAAAGGCGGTATCCATAAACTGGAGAGCCTGATTGCCGTTTGAAGATTCGAAAACCTGGGTTATACCCAGTTCAACAAGCATGTTCTTGATCATGGCTCTGGTATCTGCCTGGTCTTCTACGAGAAGAACCCTCATATCGGCGACATCCGCTTTTGCCGTCGGCATATGTTTTCTCCTTATCTAATGGCTGCTGGCATTTACAAGTTGGTGGATTTTTTTCAGAAGGACACTTTCATCGACAGGCTTTGCCAAAAGGCATGCGTTTGCAGGTAAATCGAATTTGGCGATGTGTCCGCCTGAAGGGTATCCGCTCATGAAAATCACTCTGGTGTCCGGCCTCAGGCTGTTGAACAATTCCGCAAGCCTGATACCGTCCAGTTCGGGCATGACGACGTCTGTAAGAAGGATGTCAATGTCGCCCTCGTATTCATCCTGAACCATTAGCGCCTCGTTGCCGTTGCTTGCCTTGAGTACTTTAATACCCTGACGTTCCAGCAGATCGGCCTCAAGAACCAGAAGATCCGCCTCATCCTCGACGATCAGAACCGTGTATCCATTAAAAGACAGCTTCGAAATGTCGATCGGATCTCCGAGTACCTGCTTCCGGTTTTTTTTGCCGGTCTCGGGCAGGTAAACGGATATCGTGGTTCCCTTGCCCGCCACAGAGTTTACGTCAATAAATCCTCCCATTTCGCCGACCAGCCCGTAAACCATCGACAACCCCAGTCCCGTACCCTTGCCTGGCGGTTTGGTTGTGAAAAAAGGTTCGAAGATCTTGCCGATAATCTCCTGTGGTATGCCCTCCCCCGTATCCTCTACCGAGAGGCGCGCATAGGCTTTATCCCGGCGGTTTTCGGGAATGACTGGCGGAAGATTCTCGCCCTCAAGTCTTTCAACCTTTACAGTAACCGTACCTCCGGAGGGCATGGCGTCCTTGGCGTTGACGACAAGATTCATCAGTATGTTGCCGATGGCGTCGGGAGCGCATTCAACGTAGATATTCTTTTCCGGGCAACATATCTCCAGCTCCACACCCGCATCTATCAGCGGCCTCAAGAGGGCTGATTGATCGCGGACAAGGATGCCGATATCAAGAACGAGTTCGGTGACAACCTTCTGGCGTCCGAATGTCAGAAGCTGTCTGGTAATACCGGCCCCGCGCTGGACAGCGTCCCTGATACGGGCGAGATAATCTCCGCAATTTTCCGGTCTGGCCTCCTTGAGAGCCAGCATCGTCATCCGGCTGTAGCCGTCGATGATAGAGAGAATATTATTAAAGTCATGCGCCACCCCGCCGGCCAGCTGCCCCAGAGATTCCAGCCGCTGCGCCTGCACCAGTTCGGCTTCGCGGCGTTTGCGCAGGGTTACATCGGCAAGGATACCGATGAACAGGTCAAGCCGGCCATCGCTTGCGTATACCGGGGATACCTGGAAGGAGTACCAGCTATAACTCCCGTTCCTGACGAATTGCAGTTCAAGATCAGCGGGTTTCTCGCTTCGCATACTGGCGGACAGTTTTTCGAACAGCTGGAAATGACCAAGGGCGTCCATTATAAAACGCCAGTCGTTTCCGATGATTTCCGCCTTGGGAAGTCCTGCAAGATCGGCGAAGTGATTATTGACAAAGATCACCGGATTGCCCGGTTTCTTCGGATCGCTGACGAGAATGCCGCTGTTGGTCGCCTCGATGGCGGCCACCATCTGCTTAAGCATTTCCTCACGCTGCCGGCTATGGGAGATGTCTGTCAGCGTGACTACCGCTCCGCTTCTTTTGGTGGATTGAACCTGGACGAGACAAAGGCTCCCCTGGCCCCAGCCGATTATTTCGTTGAAGCCTGCCGAGAATTCCTTGAACGACAATGATTTGTCCAGAACGTTCCTTGCGCTGTCGTCCAGCTCGATTCCGTGATCCTGCATGTAGACCAGCAAATCTTTTAACGTTCGAGGTCTTCTTTCATCGCAGCCCAATATGGGGAGAAATTTTCCGGCTTGCGAGTTATGTTTGTAATATCTGCCTCTGGTATCGAACAGTACGGTGCCGCTTAACGACGATTCGAATGCATCGTTTAGCAGGCCTAATGAACAGCAAAGTTTTCGCCTTACTTTCAAGAAGCTGGCGTGGCCCAGAAATGCTATTACAATGATTAACAAGCTGCCTGCCAGAACCGGCGACCAAACTTCAGGCTCTATCATTCGTGATTACTCTGAAAAAATTTTTTTCAATTAAGAATGGTAAACGCAAAAGCCCCTTCCGTCTTCTGCGAATACTCCTGTATTCGCTGGCGGGGAGCGGCATTATCTGCGTCGGGGCGGCGGCGGAGAACCTTCCGCCCAGTCCGGCTATTACCGGCGTTCCGGGGCTTGTCAGCGTGCCGGGCGCCCGTTTTGACGATCCGGGGACGATCAGAGCGGTTGCTTCACATCTTGAACCTTACACGCATCTGTCTCTGGGTTTTCAACTGGCGGAACCGCTGTTTGTCAATTTCAGGCAGACAATGGAAGTTCCGGGAGTTACAGACGATCCTAAGCGCTTATATCCCGGCCTTGATCTCAAGATCAGGCTGGCCGGGGAAGGCGCCTTCAGACCGGCGATAGCTCTCGGGCTGCAATCGGCCGCCGGGCACAGGAGAATGTCGGCGGAGTATCTTGCGCTCTCCAGGCGCTATCTCGACTTTGATTTTACGGGAGGCGTAGCCTGGGGGCGGATGGGCAGCGCCGGTCACATCAAGAACCCTCTCGGAGTTTTCGGCGGGCATTTCAACAAGGCAAGAGCGCTGGACGGGGAGGATCCCGCCGGGCCGCAGGACTGGTTCACCGGCAGGCAGGCCGGATTGTTCGGAGGCATCGAATATTTCACGCCGCTGGAAGGACTTTCGGTGAAGGCGGAAATCGGGGCAGACCGCTATTCCGCCGAGCGCGCGGCCTTCGATTACGACTCCCCCGCCCCGTGGAGCGCCGGAGTAAATTACCGGCCTGCGGACTGGGTGGATATCAGCGGCGGTGTCGCCGGGGGCGACAAGGTCTTTGGTCGCATAAGTCTGCAATGCCCGGTGAGAAAATGGCCAGGACGAGGCGGGAAAGAGACGAATCCGGCGCCATTCCGTCCTTACCGCACCGGATTGACGCTGCCCGAGGAAATGAGATTATCGGCGCAGAAGTCAGGTATTGAACTGACCAGCTTTGCCAGAAGCCCGCATCATGTTTTCGCGGAAATGCATGTCAGTGAAGATCACCCCCTGCCCTTGCAGGCAGGCAGGGCGGCAAGGCATATGGCCAATCATGGCGGCAAGAGCGTGGAAAAGCTGACGATTGCGCCTCACCTTTACGGCCTTCGCGGCCCGTCGATCAGTATCATGCGCACCGACCTTGAGCGAGCCTTGAGCGGCAGAAGCGGGGGGAGCCCGCAGGAGATATGGCAGAACGCGCGCTTTGGCGAGAAATTCTCCGGGGACATGCGGGAAAAAGGGGGCAAGGATGAAAAATTTTTTTCGGATTTCAGTTTTCGGCTTGCCCTGGCCAACGAGATCAGTCTTGCCGAGGAGGACAGCGGGGTTCTTTACCGCAGCGCCGTGCTGGCGAGCCTGCGGCGGCGCATCGGCTCCGGCTTTATCAGCGGCGAAGAGTGGCGGGTCAATTTCAAGGACAATCTCCACCGCTTGCGCGAATTCCGCTCCCCCGGATTTCTTCCCGTCCGCGGCGACGTCGACGCCTTCACCGCGAGGACTTTATCGGCGGACAGGGCTTATCTGAGCTGGCTTACCACAATCAGGGACGGTTTTTACGGGGCGATTACGAGCGGATATCTTGAGGAAATGTACGGCGGAGCCGGAGGGGAGATCCTGTACCGGCCATACGGGAAGACCTATGCGCTGGGTGTCGAACTGTGGCAGGCGTTCAAGCGCGACCCTTATGCTCCGCTCAATCTGGGATATAGCGGCGACCATGTCCTGAGCGGGCATGTCAACGCCTGGTATGAAGTTCCGGAAACCGGCATTACCCTTCAGGCGAAAATCGGGCGTTATCTGGCGGAGGACTGGGGGGCAACCCTTTCCGTTAACCATGAGTTCGGGAACGGGGCGGATCTTTCCGCTTTCGTGACCATCACCGACCGGAGCGATTACGATCTTTTCGGCAGCACCACGCATCTATACCACGGTCTGCGCCTTTCCCTGCCTCTTGGCAATTTCAGGGCATTGCCGGAGGGAACGGGAATCATTACCACGGCGGCGCCGATCGGGCGGGACAATGGCCAGTCAATCGACAAGCCGGTCGATCTTTTCGAGCTCACCCGGCCATTCTCAAAAAGGCATGTCGCGCAGAATTGGAACGGGATTCTGGATTAGCCCTACTGCCACGCATAAAACCGCAGCAGGTTTTACAGTGTAACTGCTTGCGGATGTAACAGTACGCAACAAAGAGTGATTTGTCTTTTCAGGCCTTATGAACAAGTATTACTTCGTGTCAAAAGCCTGATTTAGGTAAAAGAATGCAACATACGCTTAAAAAATCCGCTTTTTGCCAGGGTGTGGGCCTTCATTCAGGCTCGATTGTCGACCTTGCGCTTCACCCGGCCGCGGAAGATACCGGGATCATATTCGTGCGCGGCGACATCAAGCGGGGCAGCAGGATAATTCCGGCGAGATGGAACAGGGTGGTGGACACCCGGCTTTGCACGGTCATCGGCAACGAGTCTGGCGTCAGCGTCGGAACGGTCGAGCATCTGATGGCGGCGCTGCGCGGGTGCGGAATAGACAATGCGATGATCGAACTGAACGGGCCGGAAGTGCCGGTAATGGACGGATCGTCCTCGGAGTTCGTCAAGATCATCAGGGAAGCGGGATCGGAAGTTCAGGGCGAGCCGCGGCAGATTATCAGGATACTCAAGGAAATTTCGGTCGAGGACGGCAACAAGACCGCAAGACTTACTCCGGGCACCGAGTCGGTGTTCAGGGGCGAAATCGATTTCCCCCACCCTTCCATCGGCAGGCAGCAACTGGAGACGACGCTGGTCAACGGCAATTTCGTGCATGACCTTGCCGACTGCCGCACCTTCGGGTTTCTGAAGGAAGTGGAATGGATGCGCTCCCAGGGGCTGGCGCGCGGAGGTTCGCTGGATAACGCGATAGTCGTCGGCGACGAGGGAATACTCAATCCGGGCGGATTGCGGAGAAGCGACGAGTTCATTCGCCACAAGCTGCTTGACGCTGTGGGCGACATGTATCTGGCGGGAGCGCCGATCATGGGCACTTATCAGGGAATTCGCTCCGGGCACGCGCTTAATAATTTACTGTTGCACAAGGTTTTCTCGGATATGGATTCGTTCGAGATCGTACGTGATTACGGGGACAGCTTTCATATTCCGGTACACCGCGGACTTCCTCTGACCGCGGCAGCAGCCGAATAAGCTTCCGGGGGCGTTCTCCTGCTTGCCATTATCGTAAATGACCGCTATTTCTAAAGGCGGTCTTTTTTTAAGCGGAGTTTTCGTATGGCAATCATCAAGCCTTTGTTACCAGTACTGGCAGGCGTTCTGCTTGCCGCTTTGAGCGCCTGCTCCTCCGACAATCTTTCAAAACTTGAGAAGGAACGTCCGGCGGAAGAGCTTTACAGCGAAGCCCGCACCGCGATGGAAAAGAAAAAGTTCAAGGATGCCACCAGGCTCTATGAAGAAGTGGAGCGTCAGCACCCCTATTCCAAATGGGCGACCGAGGCGCAGCTCATGTCCGCCTTTTCCTCATACAAAGACCAGCGCTATGACGAGGCCATTCTGTCGCTTGACAGGTTTATCGAACTGCATCCCGGCAACGAGCGGATCGATTACGCCTATTATCTGAAAGCGCTTTCGTATTACGAACAGATTTCGGACGTGCGCAGGGATCAGGAAGCGACGAGAAAGGCGCTTGATGCGCTGAACACCCTGATCCGGCGCTTCCCCGGAAGCCAGTATGCGCGCGACGCCCAGCTCAAGCGCGACCTGACGCTCGACCACCTTGCCGGGCAGGAAATGGAAATCGGCCGTTTTTACATCAAGCAGGGACATATCAACGCCGCCATCAACCGCTTTCTTAACGTCGTGAAGGACTACCAGACCACGACCCATGTTCCCGAGGCATTGCACCGTCTTGTCGAGGCATATCTCACGCTGGGCCTGAAAGACGAGGCGACAAAGGTTGCCGTGGTTCTGGGGCATAACTATCCGGGTTCCAGGTGGTATCAGGACACCTACAAGCTGCTTGACGACAAGTCGCGCCAGGAGATGCTGAAGAAACGCTCGATTGTCGACAAGACCGTCGACACCTTGCTCAAGCGGGACTGAAATCTTTGGAGAGGCGCTCGCGACAAGTATGCTTGTATTTGCCCCGGCATTTTGTAAATTACCGTTATGCTGGTCAGCCTTTCAATCCGTAACGTAGTTCTTATCGAGCAACTGGTTATCGAGTTCCGCGCCGGGCTTTGCGCGCTTACCGGGGAGACGGGCGCGGGCAAGTCCATTTTACTGGATGCGCTCGGGCTTGCGCTCGGCAACAGAAGCGAGGCGGGACTGGTGCGCAAGGGGGCGGATCAGGCGTCCGTGGCTGCGGAATTCACGGTTCCATCGAATCACCCGGTATTCGCCCTGCTCGCCGGGCAAGGGCTTGAAGCCGACCTCACAATGGTTTTACGGCGGACTATAAACGCGGACGGGCGAAGCCGCGCCTTTATCAACGATCAGCCGGTGAGTGTCGGACTGCTGAAAGCGGCCGGGGAAAGCCTCGTCGAAATTCACGGCCAGTTCGAAACGCAGGGTTTGCTCAATCCCGCGACCCATCTGGGCCTGCTGGACGGCTACGCGAAGCTGAGCCACCGGCTGCCCGTCCTCTGGCAGAACTGGCTTGCCGCGAGGCAAGAGCTGGAAAAGGCGCGCGCCGAAGCCGATAGGGCCAGGACGGACGAAGAATATCTGCGGCAGTCAATCGAGGATCTTGACGAGTTGTCGCCCAGGGAGGACGAGGAGGAATACCTTACCTCACTGCGGGAGCGGCTGATGCGGCGGGATCAGATAATCGAGAACCTTAACGCCGCCAATGCGTCGCTTGGCCAGGCGGAGAATGCGGTGAATTCAGCCGCCCGCTCCTTGAGCCGGATCGGCGATGATGGCGGCGAACTCGCGGAGGCGGTCGATGGCATCAGTATCGGGATTGCCGAGGCACTGGCGGGGATCGAGGCGCTTTCGGCCGGTCTGGATGATTGCGGGCACGACCTGCAATCCATCGATGACCGGCTTTTTGCTCTCAAGGGGCAGGCGCGAAAGCATGGCTGCCGGATTTCCGGGCTGCCCGGGATAAGGGAGGAACTGGCGAGGCGGCTGAATTTAATCGAGAAGACCGACGATATTCTTGCGGAGCTTATGCGGCAGGCCGATGAGGCGGGGAAAGTTTTTGCCGTCGAGGCGAAAACGGTCAGCGAAGCTCGCAGGACGGCGGCGGCAAGACTCGATGCTCTGGTGGCCAAAGAACTGCCGCCGCTTAAGCTTGACAAGGCAAAATTTGTCACCGAAATCGAAAGCAGGGAGGAAAAAGACTGGGGGCCGGAGGGAATCGACCGGGTGCGCTTTCTGGTGGCGACCAATCCGGGGGCGGAACCGGGGCCGCTTAACAAGATCGCCTCCGGGGGCGAGATGGCGCGTTTCATGCTGGCGCTGAAGGTGATCATGGCAGAGGTCGGGGCCGCGCAAAGCCTGATTTTCGACGAAGTCGATTCCGGAATAGGCGGCAGCACCGCCGGGGCCGTTGGCGAAAGGCTGGCAAGGCTGTCGGCATCGAGGCAGGTTCTGGTGGTCACGCATTCGCCGCAGGTGGCGGCAAGGGCAGCGCATCACTGGATCGTCCTGAAAAGCGGGCAGGACAATGTCACCACCACGGTAATTCATCTTGAGGAAGCGCCTTCGCGGCGTGAGGAGATCGCCCGGATGCTGGCGGGATCGGTGATTACCGACGAGGCCAGGGCCGCGGCGGGCAAACTTATGGAGACCGGATAAATGGCGGATCTGTCCTCGCTGATACGGGTTCGCAAGCATGCCGTCGAGCAGAAGCAGAAATTTCTCGCCGAGCTTTACCGGCAGGTCGAGGCGATGCAGGCAAGGAAAAGGAAGCTTGAAACCGATCTGCTGCGGGAGAGAAAGGCTCTGGACGAGATCGCTACCGCCGAGGCGATAGCCTATTTCGGCAGATATGCCGAGGCGACGCGGCGGAAGATCGAGCAACTGGCCCATGAGATAGCCAAAATGGAAACCCGGGTCGAGATAGCGCGCGAGGACATGCGCGAGGCTTTCGCCGAGATGAAAAAAATAGAGATAACCAAAGAGAGGCGGGAAGCTGAGAAGGCCGAAGATCTTCGCAAGAAGGAAGCAAGGGAACTGGACGAAATCGGCATCGACAGATTTATGCGCAAGGACGAGGGGTAACCAGCATTGTCATCCCCGCGGCGCGCCACGGGGATGGCGGATACGAGAGTGTGAGAAAAACGCTCAGGATGAGAAGCGCAGCATTTTGTCTTCCCTGATGACCTTTACCCATCTCGCGGGGTCGTCCTGGAAAATTATTTCGCCGTTATATCCGGTTTCGGCCATGGCGCCCGCGTAGATCCTTCGCATTTCCTGCTGCATCGCCGGGCCGAGCCGTCTTTGGGTGCGCAGGGCGATATCAAGGCGTTTTCCGTTCAGAAGGCCGTCTATCTGGACATCGCCCATTCTTGAGAGGGTGAGATCGAAAATGAAGCGGGTCGGTTTTTCCCTGCCGTCTTTCTCATCCTTGTCATTTTCGCCATCGGCGCGGCGGTAATAGAAAGCCGCCTTGTGGATCTCGTTCTGCCATGACAACGGAAGGGGGAAGCCGCGCCAGTCCTGGGAAACAGGCTCGGACTGGATACGGCCGGAACCGGATATTTCACTGCCAAGGCGGCTCAGCAGCGGGGAACCCCTGCCCTCTTTTCGCAGTGCATCGACGGCCCTGTCGCCAAGCCAGCTTGCCAGATCGCCGGAGCGCACCGCGGCCAGGAAGAACATGGCGGCTGCGCCCATTTGCGCCGGGTTGGCGGGAGCGGGAAGCGTAGCGGTAAAAGCCTGCGCAATCTGCGGAGTTTGCCGGGAAAGCGTCCGGGCCAAATCTTCCATTATCTGCCATGGCCCCGGGCGCATTGCTTCGCTCAGGAGAAAGGGTGCTAAAGGAGGAATCATGTCCGCCGGTCTTGAGGCCGGCTCCGGATATGGAAGCAGCTGCAACTCCGTCCCCGGGGGAATATTCTCCGCAGGCGCCTGAAGAATGAAATTCTGAAGCAGGCCGGATTGCGGCCAGATAACGGAGATCACAGGCAGTTTTTCCGCCGTTTCGCCGATAATGCCGGCTTTCATGCTTCCCGGAGCGGCGCCTGATAAAAGCAGATTTTGCTTTGTCCCGGTTCCTTCGGCGGAAAAGTGCGTTTCCTGGAAGCTGCCGGGCGGGGCCAATTTCACGTCCGGCGGTTTCACCTGCAAGATCTGAACGTTCATTGCCAGCGGGCGATGCACCGGGGAAAATGGGGAAGGCTTTAAACTATAAAATATATCGCCCGGCGTCTTTGCACCTTCTCCGATCCAGGCAGGAAATGCGGCAGCAATTCCGGCTGAATACAGCAACACATTTTTAATGGAGGGAAAATTTTGAAGGATCTGATGCTCTCCGGTACCGCTGGCAATAATGCCAATTTTGTCAGGCGATGCAATGGCTCCGGGGTCGATGTTAATGGAGGAAATTAATCGCGGCAATTCATTGTCATATGAGAAAATATGAGCTGATTTAACGGGTTGCATAAGAGAATTAATCTGATCGGAAAGCATTTCCTGATAACTAATCCCACCTTCTGAGAATAACACCGGCAATATCCTGAAGCTCTGCCCGGGCTGGAATTCGGTAAGGATTTTGGATACCGGCAATTGGCCTGCGGATGGCAGCGGCATATCCTCAAATCTGCGCCCTCCTCCCAGCTCGACCGTTACCGGAGCCTCCATGGTAACCGGCGCATGAGGCTGCGGCGTATCGGGCGGCAGAAGGCGGATGGCCGCCTGAGCGGGAGGACTTCCGGGAGGTAAATCAATTTCTATTTTCTGCCCGGTCTTCAACTCCGACCGCTGAAGGCGGATGTCAAGATCGCCTTCCGAAGTACGGACGCGAACGCTTCCGTCCGGGTTTTCGCGAATTACCTCGCCCTGCACTCTTCGCGATTCGAAAACCTCCTGGAGGCGGGATGTGGCGCGCTCGATGCGGGCGATCAGCCGCCCTGAGCGGTCTGCGTCCTGCGGCAGTCCGGTCTCTCTCGGGGCTGGCGGGGCGTTGGTTATGCCGGAATCGCTCATATGTTTGTTTTTCTGTTTGCCTTTAGACGTTATAATAAAAGGTACAGGATTTGAAATACTGCTTTGGAAATCTGAAAATGAAAAACCTGCTTATCATTTTTTTCTCCGTATTGCTTCTGGCGTTTCCGCAAGCCGCTATGGCAGGTAGCTCGAATGACGAAAAGCCCGAACGTTTCGATGCCGGGAAATCCGTAAAATTACTGGCCGACAGCTGCATTGCCCGCGAAAGCGAATTAAAAGAATTCCGAAACTGGGCAAATAGCAAATACTTCCGGCTTACAGGAGCTTTTTCCAGTGATTACAAAGATTCCTACGGTTTTAAAAAGGGGACGATATGGTCGCCTGTTCCCGGCATAACAAATGTTTTTCTGTCAATCGACCATGATACCAAAATCTGCAAGGTTTCGGGCCGGATCGATGACACCGATAATCTGGTCAACGAGATCATGGCAATGCTCGATGAAAGGAAAGAGCTTTTCACTTCATTCTGGGACAAGTCCGATCTTATTATCGATAAAAAGGATATGATCCCAGGAGAGGACATTAAATTCTCGCACAAATATACAATATCCTCAGAAAAAGGCTTGAGAATTCATGAGATAACGCTCGAAGTCTATTATGAGGAGTACTCGCTTCCCAACTTCACGCTGCTGCATAAAAGCGTGCCGGTTCGATGATTTTTTTTCGTCAGGGATGACGTATTAATGATTATCCGCCCGCGGCTCTTTCCTTTTTTGCCGCCGCAATGTCGCTCATTACCACTTTGGCTATTTTTTCAACGTCCTCGGCGGTGTCGGTATTAGGCGAGCGGGTAAGGAAAGGGGTCTGGTGGCGGATCGATTCCTTTACCCTGGTGTCATGGCGAATCATACCGGCAAGCGGCGGGGAGAGGCGCAGAAAGTTCTCGCAGGCTTTGAGGAGGGTTTTATAGGTCTTTTCGCCTTCGATGGGGTTGGCCGCCATATTAACGACTATACTGATATTTTTGGACATACCGGCAGCGTTGCCTAGTTTGATAAAGGCATAGGCGTCGGTAAGGGATGTCGGCTCGTCGGTAGTGATCAGCAAAGTACGGGTGGCCGAGGCGGAGAGCATTCGCACAGTCCGGTCGACACCGGCCCCGAGGTCGGCAATCACCACATCATAATCGTCTGCGACCTCCAGCAGCTGATCCCGAAGCAAAGCAAGCCTCTGGCTTGGGAGCGCCGAAAGAGATGCCTGACCAGAGCGTCCGGCGACAATGTCGAAGTTCCCGTCCTCGAAACGCTGAACGACCTTGTCAAGCCCCAGTCTTCCTCGTATGACATCGTTGAGGTCGCGTCTTGGCATAAGGCCAAGCTGGACATCGACGTTGGCCAGCCCCAAATCGCCGTCGAACAGCAGGACTTTTTTGCCCTCTCTGGCCAGAGCGTGGGAAAGAGTGACAGAAAACCAGGTTTTGCCGACGCCTCCCTTGCCGCTGGCGACAGCGATAATGTTTTTACCCCGTCTGAATGCCGGGGCGCCTGGCTTTGGTATTCCTGCTTCTGCGGTCATAGACGATTCTGTCATGGCCATTAATGTCCTGCTTTTCGTTTGCCCTCATCCGGGCCGCGGTTTCTCGCGGCCGGCATGAGGAGATTACAAAGTGTTTTCGGTGTCATGGGTTTCAGCCCGTCCGCCACGTGGGGCGTGCTTGAGGCATCTGCAAAAGACATGCCGCCCTGATGCGCGGCCTGCAGCAGGCCGCCCATACGCCTTGCGAGATCGAGGCGCGCAGGCATCATCCAGCGCACCCCCACGGCTGCAAAAATTCTTGCCATTTCGCCGGATTCCTCGGCGTCGATGCCGGCAGGCATGACCATAAGGCTATCGAATTCCCCGGCGGAGATCAGTCTGGCGAGAGCGGCGACATCCTGCTTGTCGAAGGGGTTGGTGCCGCCGGTATCGATAATAATCTGATCTGCGCCTCTGGATTTGGCGAGGCACTCCTTCAGTTCGGCGGGGGAAGTCGCTTTTAAAAGCGGAACCTGGAGGATTTTTGTGAACGCTGCCAGCTGCTCCACGCCCCCGGCCCTGACGGTATCGGTAGTTATTACGCTGACCTTGAGGTCGTTGAGTATGGCGCGGGCGGCCATTTTTGCCACTGCGAGAGTCTTGCCGCCGCCGGGCGGGCCGACGAACATCAGCGGCTTGCGATGCGCCTTGATCGGCAAAGGGCGGAAGCCGAAAAGATGCTCCAGCGCGGCGATAAGGGCGATATGCGGCTCCTCCAGCCCGACGAGGGTTGCGCAGGAGAGGATGATGTCGGTTACGTCCTCGGGCACGGAATGGCGGAGCATGACATCGGTCAGTTCCTCGGTTATTGCGGCTTCCTGCTCTTCCCGGTCGTATTGCAGCCAATCTTCGGCGGCGGCGGGGACGCTGTCCCTGCCGAGTTCGAATGCCGGAGAGCGCGAGGCCCTGACCGGGTCTTCCTCGACGGCGGCGGTTACGCGCACGGCCTTGCCGCCGCGTTCTTCACGGGTCGCGACGATGATAGCGTCTTCTCCCAGTGTTTCCCGAACCATCTGCATCGCCTCGGTCATGGTTTTCGCGTAAAAGGATTTAAGCCGCATGGCGGGTAATCAGGCCAAACTTAGTGTAAGTATAAGTGTTCTGGAATGTCCATACTAGACCATAAACGTAAACGCGGCATATGTGAATCCCCCAAATGTGGATAATTGGGGAAAATATTAAAATATGCCGACAAGCCTGACAAAGGTCAGGCCGGCTTTAACCTGCCCTGTTTCTGGAAGACGTAGGAAATGACTTCGGCTACGGCCTTGTACATTTCCTGGGGGATTTCCTGATCAAGTTCGACCGCCTGAAAGAGCGACCTTGCGAGCGGCGGGTTTTCGTAGATCTCGACCTTATGCTCTTTGGCTATCTCCCTGATCTTCAGGGCGATTAGATCCTGGCCCTTGGCGACGCATACGGGAGCGGTCATCTCGCCGGGCTTGTATTTCAGGGCGACAGCGAAGTGGGTCGGGTTGGTGATCACCACATCCGCCTGGGGCACGTTCTGCATCATCCTCATTCTGGCACGCTCGCGCCGGAGCTGCCTGAGCCTTGCCTTTACGTGCGGATCGCCTTCGGCCTGCTTGTATTCGTCCTTTAGCTCCTGGCGGGTCATTCGCATTTTCTTGTAATGCTCCCAGCGCTGGTAGAGGACGTCCATAATGGCGATAACGAACAGGATAACCAGTATTCCGGCGAGCATTCGCTTGACCAGGGAATTAAGCTCGGTCATGACCAAAGGCAGATCCATACCCACCAGATGGTCGATCACGCCGAAGAAAGGGTAAATCAGAATCACGCCCACTCCGCCGATAACGGCAAGTTTCAGGACTCCTTTTATGAACTCGACCAGCGAGCGTTTGGAGAACAGGCGTCCGAAGCCCTTTAGTGGCGAGACTTTGCTGATATCGGGTTTTATGACTTCGGGGGCGAACATAGGGCCGACCTGAAGAAAAGGGCCGAGAAAGGCCACCATCATAAAAATCACCAGAGGCACCATCAGGATGCCGATAATGCCAAGGAACGAACTTCCAAGAATAATGCCAAAACCTCCGGGGACTCCGGGAAGTCCATCGGCATGCATCAGGTAGGTTTGCAGATGGAGCTTCAGTTTTACAAGAACACCCGGGCCAATGAACGCCACCACTAGAGTGCCCGAAGCCAGCATCAGCCAGTTATTGAGTTCACGGCTGATAGCCACCTGCCCCTTCTTTCGGCTCTCCTCAAGCTTTTTCGGGGTAGGTTCTTCGGTTTTCTGGCTGTCGTCGGGCTGTTCTCCGTCGCTCATTTCTCAAAGGCTTTGCAATATAAAAGGGCTTGCAAACAATAGCACTGAAGTCTTTTTTATACTTGTTCCTTTTTAAGCTGAAAGGTCAATTACCTCTTTGTAGTAATTTCTGGCAAATATATATGGCAGCTCCATTCCCGGCTGTCGGCTGGCCATATTGGAGGTTATTGTTGTTCTGGCTTGCTGTTCGGCCTTTGAAAGCTTCGGTTCCGCACGGTTATGGATTGCGTAAAGAAAGCCGATAGAGCTGCCGATCTGACTTATTACATTTTCTATTATTTTCATTTGCAGATTTCCAAGCTCATATGAGTTTCTTATAAACGAGGCGGTAACTTTCCTACTATCCTGAGGGAGTTGCTTGTTTTGGAAATTTATATCGAATGTATCGTAGCCTTTTTCCAGAAGATTAAGGCTGGCTTCAAGCTTCGAATAATCCTTGAGAGTAGCATCGAGAGAGTCGGTAGAAATCCCAAGAACATTTTCGGCCTGAGCGGTATAAGGATCAAGGCTAGTGGCTACCTGGGAATAAACTCCGGCAAGAGTAACCAGGCCTCTAGCTACCCTGTTATGAATCCTCAGATCGGAGAGCCCGTATTTCTCCACCCTGCGATCATGCGACTCGATTAACTCTTTTTTGAATAATCTTGTACCATTCGGATTTTCCACTTGCGATCCTTTGCATCCGACGAGTATGGCGCGTTCGATTGTTAGCTGAATGGCCTTGAGGTATATGATGGACAGGGCAACCATCTTTTCAGCGAAATTCTTTTGATATTCCGCAGCAGGAGTACTTACGTCCCCTCCCGGAATCAATACATCCTCAAGGACGCCGGCCATGAACTCCGATGAGTATTCTCCTTCTGCCGCACGATTGAACGCTTCCACAAGAGTGGACTGTTCATTTTGCAGACGATTTAGTCTCGCCAGTTGATTTTCCGCTTCTCGCCTGATCATGGCATCCTCCCTGTTTAATAAAACATGATTAGAATACTGGAACCGGCGCTATTAATATAAGTTTCACTTAATTCCAAGCTAATTTGTCCAAGTGAAAGCGAGAAAAGCCGATGCCTGCAAGAATTGAAATCAGGGAACGAGTAGAAAAGTTAAAAAAAGCAGGCGAAATTCATCTAAACCTTAAAGAAGCTTTCCAATATGCGGCTATTGATCGTTTTTACAGGCCTGAAGTTGTACAAATTCTCCATAATCATTTGCCGGAAGTCGATCTAAACGATACAGGCGATATATCCGGATCTCTTGCCGATCTTAATAAAGGACTTGTTTCCCTGCTGCATGAACTTTCCCTGCACGATCTGAGCATTTCAAGAAAGCTTCTCAGAAGGGTCAGCCTAACCGTCCGCAAAGGTAATGCGATAGTCAGGCCGGACGGGGAATTGTATTTTCAGGAATACAGCATTCCCCCCGGATTCGAGGATATAACCGCCAGGATGAAACTGGTTAAGGGTCATCTCAGTCTTTCCGCTCTTTATCTCGATCTTGCCGGCATGATATCGGCCAAGGAAGAGTTCGGCAGCCATCTGAAGCGACTATCGGAATCAATCCATATGATCGACAAGGATCATGCCCTGCTGAGCGGAAGCATCAGGATGCTCAGTAGAATGGGGAATGAAATTCAGGAAGGAATCAATTTGCTTATTTCCGAAATAGAGCTTCCTGCCAGAGAAAGATTCAAAAGGAAATTGCCTCAGGAAACAGCCGAGGTGACAGAGTCCTTTGCTCAGCTTGCCATGGAGCTTGGGGACAAGCAGATCGAGATAATGGGCAACATAAACGGTCAGTTAATTAATACAATCTGTTTCCTCTATCTGTCGGCGCATCTTCCTGCAAAGAGTGAGAATATGGAAGAACTGATAAAGGCGAGAAAGAGGAACATCGAAAGACTTGGAGAGATTGCCATATTCTCGTTTAAAGGCTCTGGCGATTATTATATTGAAGCTGGCGGTCTTTCGCCGCCAGAAACATAGAGGCTCGTCAACCAGCCGATGAAAGGAAGAACGACATGCCTTCCTCAAATTCGGTTACCCAGAACAGGAACAGGGACGAGACAACGAGACCGAGAGCCATGAATGAAAGTATTATCTGCACCGGCAAGGCCAGCAGGAAAACCTGAACCTGCGGCATGAGGCGGGAGAGGACGCCCATGCCGATATAGATCAGCATGGACAGCACGATAAACGGAGCGGATAACTGGATGCCGAGCATGAAGGTTGCGGCGACCGCCCTTGTTATCATTTCCGCCATGCCGCCGGAATCGGGAACGGCTCCGACCGGAAACATCTGATAGCTCCCGGCCAGACCATAAAAGAGCAGGTGATGCAGGTTTGTCGCGAAAAGAACCAGAACCCCGGTCACCGAAAGGAATGCGCCCATCAGCGAGCCCTGAGTAGCAAATGCCGGATTGAACAGCTGGGCATTGCCGAGGCCCGAAGCCGTGGAGATGACCATCCCCGCCGTATCGAGCGCGGTCATGAAAATACGGGCGACGGTGCCTACCAGAAGCCCGGTCACGAATTCCATGGCAAGCAGAACGGTCAGGGCCACCGGCCCGGGGACAGGACTGGGAAGGGATGGCAGAATTATCGGGAAAAGAACCAGAGAAAGTCCAAGGGATATCAACAGGCGCAAACGGGCGGGAACGAAAGAGTCCCCTATACCCGGCATTATAGTGGCTGCCGCCCCGATACGCGCAAAGACCAGCATGAAAGCGAAAACGCCGGAGGTCAGAAATTCTTCAAGGCTCATTCAAGGCAGCCTTTCACTGTATATGAACCATCCGCACAGCCAGTGTCTCCATGAAAGAAATCAGTATGGCGGCCATTGTGGGAAACAGGAAAAACAGCGAGAGGAAAATCGCGAGTATCTTCGGAACGAATACCAGCGTAATTTCCTGAACCTGCGTCAAAGCCTGAAGAAGCGCGATCGTAACGCCGACCACCAGACCGATCATCATGACCGGCATCCCCAGTTGCAGGGTTATCATAATAGCCTGTCTGACGATATCAATGATTTCTTCTTCGTTCATGGCTGCAAGATTATCAGATGATGCGGGCAACCGGTAGAAAGAAGTTTGTTGCAGAAGCATTGTCGGGAGACGGTTGCCTGGTAGATCGATGCTCTAATATGAGAGGCCCATGAAGTCATCAAGAGTGCCGTCGTCGTCCATGATGACGATATCCACCCTTCTCGCCAGACGGAGGCGGCCTTCTTCCGGAAGGCTTTCCGGAAGGCTGTCATACATCGCGTTCGCAAGCCCCCTTACCATCAGCGGGCGTTCATATCCGGCCTTGCGCAGGGCGGCGGCGACAGTCGAGGCCCTGGAGAGGGACAAGTCCCAGTTCGAGCTGAACCTGTCATTCTGGCCGCTGATGGCATTGGGATCGGTATGGCCGATCACCTCGATGCGGTTGCGGATTCTGGACAAGGTAACAGCGAGGGCGTAAATGGCATCCGATCCAAGATCCGACATTTCCGCCTGACCTTCCTCGAAAACCAGTTCCTGGGGAAACGAAACCACAAGCCCTCCGCCTACCGAGCGCAGTTCAACACTACGTAAGGATTCTTCATTTTCAATGTGTCTGCCGATCAGCGCCTGCAGATAATTAAGATCAAGAGCTCTGTTGTAATTTATCCGGGAAATATCAATCGTATCCTGAGGGCCGCGAATATATCTGGCGCCGAGAAATTTGTTGAATTCCTTATGCAGGGCAGAAGTCATTTCATCCCAGCTTTCGGATTGCGGCGCGCTCATTGAATAGAGGAGGACGAAGAAGGTGAGCATCAGCGCCATGATGTCTGTGAACGAGACTATCCAGATCTTTGAACCACTGCCCGAATCGCCTGCGCGCCTGCCGTAGCGGCATGAGTTTTTTACCTTCTGGGCGGGCGCTTCAAGGTTGCTGTTATTCTCGATTTCTTCCTTTTCCTCTTTGCTCATTGCGGCTGCACCGGGGAAAATGGAATGTATGGCCGGAAATACAGATCCACCGTATTCGGCCTACCTTTTTGCAGGCCAATGCTCATCTGCCTCGGCGGAAGGCCGCCGCGCTCCAGATGCGTGGACATGGAGGACACTTGCCGGGTCAAATCCTTCAGCTTCTGCGGATTATTATTATACAGGTTGCCGGGATCGTCGGGGGTATTGACGACTATATCCATCCTGTAAGGTAATTTCTGTTCGCCGGTTTCCAACAGCGATACAAGGGTGGGCAGCAAGAGCTTTCCGCTTATTGCAGCCTCCTGCCCCTTCAGTTCTCCGGGATTCACGGCCATAAGGGCGCTGACGAACTGATCAAGGGGCAGATGGATATGCATCGTGCCCCATGTTTTATCCTGTTTAATCTCGATGCCCGAAAGATGCGCGTTGAAGAGGGCCTCAAGATGGTCGAGGGAATCACCCTCGCCTACGGAGGCGTCATCGGAAGGGGCCATGGACGGCATCGAACCGTCGCCGGCGATTTCCAGCCCGAATGCGTTGCCGATGCTGGCCAGGGCCGGGCGAACTTTCTGCTCGTGAAAGGTTGAAATGGCATTAAGTACAATGAAAAAAGCCAGCAGCATGACGAACAGCGACAGGCCCATCAACTGGCTGGCCAGGGATGTCTGGTTCTCGGATATGGAACGGCGGCGGCGTTTTCTCATTCACGGCATACGCGAGTACACGCGTACAAAATCAGTCGAACTCCGCCAGCAGCCTGTCGATATCTTCCTGAGACACCGCCTTGTCCGGCAACTGAGGGCCGCTCATCAAAGCCTCAGCCGGGGGCTGCCACTGTTCGCCGGCAGATTCGCCCGGGCCAAAGGCCTCGAGAATTCTTTCTACCTTGCGATCTATTTCCTTCAGGGCATTTACCACCTTGGTTATTCTCTGGCCAGTGATGTCCTGGAACGAACATGCCTCATATATTTTTGTGACCTGCTCGGTCAAATGGTCGCCTGACTCGCCGCCAACAACGGCGCCAAGCTTCTCAATCTCTTCGCATGCATCCATGATGCTTCCGGTGGCTTCAGCCGTCGACCTGACGATGGCATCGAGTTCGTCGGTCGCGTTTGGAATATGATGCTGCCTGATCTCCTCCGGATTCGTGGATACTTCCTTGCGCAGTTCTTCGATCAGTTGGTGGAGACTTTGCATTTCGGCATAAAGCGAATCGCGGGAGACAATGACCTTGGCATCCTCAACCTTGCGGATCACCGAATTGATAATACTGACAACCTGTTCACGCCTGTATTGTTTGGAAGCTTCCATTTTCTTACCCTGATATGTCTAGCTGGTTTCTTTTCGTTAGTTTAAAGGCCCGAGAACGCTTTCGATCTTGGTTTTCAATGTCTCGGCGTTAAAGGGTTTGACGATATAGTTGTTAACCCCGGCCTGTTTGGCGGCAATCACGTTTTCCGTTTTGGATTCGGCAGTCACCATGATGAACGGGATTTTATTGTAATTCTCGTTCGAAGCTCTGACTTTCTGCAATAACTCGAGTCCGGTCATCGGCTCCATGTTCCAGTCGGAGATGACCAGTCCGTAATCCTTCTTCTGAAGCATATGGAAAGCCATGGAGCCATCAGTCGCCTCATCGACATTATTAAAACCGACTTGCTTCAGAAGGTTTTTAATGATCCGCAACATGGTCTGATAATCATCAACAATCAGAATGTTAATATTTTTATCCGCAGGCACCTGCTATCTCCTGGTTAGACATCTAAAAAACCGGTTTTATTATCAGGGTAAAAAGTTAACCATGACCTAACAAACCATAGAATGCCACAGACGCCTGCGGCATTCCAGTGGGCAATATAACTTATTATTTTATGCAGGATTCATTCTACTTGTGAATTGGCAACAGATTTTTTCAAAAGCTGGTTAATGAGAAATATTCGGTAGCTGCTTTTGTTGCGCGAGCAAAATGGTAATCGCCTGTGCCCGATCGGGATTCATATCGGCAAGAATGGGCGAGAGTTTGCGTTCGCTCATGCGGGCGACCACCTCGACCAGCACGTCGATGTCCAGGGAATTAAAGATTCTTGCCGCATCGCCTGATTTCATACCTTCATAGATCTTGACGAGGCTCATTATCCTCGCCTCTTCCTCGGCGGATTGCTTTTGCAGCAATGCCTCGATCTCGCCGCGCAGGATCTGAAGTTCGCGGTATTTCTGGTCGAGTTCCTGCTCCGCCGCCTTCAGCAGAGCCTCCCTTGCCATCATGTCCTTTTCCCTTTTTTCTATGATTTTACGACGTTCGGCGAGGTCGGTGAAAAGTTTCATGTCGACACCTGATTCCGAGAAGTCGGTTTCAGCGGCGTCGCGCCATTCGACTTTCTCCCCGGCTTTAGGGGCTTGCGGCTCCCCGGGGGAAGCTATTTCTGGTTTGGCCGGGACTTCCGGTGCTGCTGCCGCGGCGGCGGCTGTCTCCGCCCTGACGTTGAGGTGCGGCGGCTCCGCCTCTACCTCATGCTGCGCGAGGGCGGAACCTGCCAGTTCCGAGAAGCCTCCGGCGACCTCTCCCAGCCTCACTGCGAAAGAGATGCTTGCAACGATGATCAGTAAAGGGATGATACGGATGCGGCGCAATACGGTCATTATTTACCCTTCTTCCTGCGCTTTTCCATCAGCGCCGCGTAAAGATCCTTTTCGGCGCGCGTCCGTAATCCCTGACCGTCATTTCCGCTTTCCGGCCAGAACTCCTCGGCGGGTATCTCGCCTGGCGTCTCTCCGCGATCGTAATCGCGGTCGCGGATCGCAAAAGGATTTGGAGGGGAGGATACAGCCTTTGCGCTCTCCTCTTTCCTTTCTTTTCCTGCCTTTAGAACTGCTTTGGGCGCCTCGGGTTTGCGGAATATCCGCTCCAGGGAGGGGTCGGAGAAATATGCCTCTTCTTCCGCATGCATGGCCGCGTTTTGAGGGGATTTTGCGCTGCCGCCGCGCTCGGCAAGATTTTCCAGACGCCGGGCCAGATTGTCGCCGGCCTCGTTAATGAATTGCAATTCTTCGGACAGGGATCTTGCCTGATTAATCGTTTCCTGAAGCTCCCTGCCCGATTCTCTGGCCGTTACCCCCAGTCCGGAAATTGCTTGCTCAGCCCGGGTTATGCTGAGCGAGAGCTTCTCCAGCATGGACGAGAGTTCCTTGCGGCTGTCGCGAAAAGTCTTCAAGCCATTTGAAAGTCTGACTGAATAAAAGATAGTGGCGCCCAGAAGAACGAGTATCGCGACGTCTAGAAAAACCGCGAAAATTTCTGTCATCCGTTATTGTCCTCCGCAGGGGGTATGTATCGCTCGATACGCAGGGCGATGTGATCCTGTTTCTGGCCGACCGGCCCGAGGAACATCGGGAACGTGCCGCAGCGCAATTCCAGCCAGTCGTCAACTCTGGTGGGGAAGATTATCTGGGTTCCCGGTTTCCAGTTAAGAATTTCATGCAAGGGGACGGTCACCTCGCCAAGCACCGCGCTCAAGTGAACTTCGGTTTTGTACAGCTCGCTGGTCAGGTGGTTTTCCCAGATGGAATCGCGCCCGAATTTTTCCCCCATGAACATCTGGAGCAGAAGTTCGCGGATAGGTTCGAGGGTGGCGTAGGGGATAAGAATTTCGATGCGGCCTCCGCGATCGCCCATATCAACCCTCAGCCTTGCGAGGACGCAGGCGTTACCACTTTGGGAGATGGTGGCGAATCTCGGGTTCGTTTCCATGCGCTCAAGCGAGAAGCTTACCGGAGATAGAGGGTCAAAGGCCGAAGACAAATCGCTTAAGGCGACCTGCACCATTTTTTCCACCAGTTTCGTTTCGATGGTGGTGTAGGGACGCCCCTCGACACGGATAGCGGGGGTGCCCTTGCGGCCGCCCAGCAGGACGTCGACTATAGAATAAATAAGGGCGCTGTCGGTAACCATCAGGCCGTGGTTGTCCCATTCCTCGGCCTTGAATACGGTAAGCATTGCCGGCAGCGGGATGGAATTCATGTAATCGCCGAAGCGGACGGTCGATACCTGGTCGAGGCTGACCTCGACGTTATCGGAAGTAAGGTTGCGAAGGCTGGTGGACATCAGGCGCACAAGACGGTCGAAGACGATATCGAGCATCGGAAGACGCTCATAATTGACCATCGCCGAATTGATCAGCGCCATGACTCCGGACATCTCGCCGGCAGCGCCTTCGTCGTCAAAGCCCAGAAGCGAATCGATTTCTTCCTGGTTGAGGATGCGCGTGCCGCCCTCCTCGTCCAGCATTGCATCGAAACCGGGGACAGCGTCGGCGCCGGCGGGAGCATTACCCGCAGCTTCGGAAGAATCGCCGGCCATGGCTTCCCACTCAGCCATCATGGCCTTCTCTTCCTCGCTCATCTTTTCTACTTCTTGTGTATCACTCATCGAATTCAAGAATATCAGACTGATGTTAGTTTCGGTTTAACAGCGCCGGCAGATTATCAAGCAAGACCCGTGCCGTTTCCGGTATCAGGCAGGGCCGCGGGTCGCTGACGCCTATTGTATCAAAATTTCCTGAAACAGCACATCCTTGACTTCAACCGGGAAAGCGGCGGCGTTTACGCGGGCCAGAAGTTCTATCTGAAGGCGGTAAATACCGGCAGAGCCGCGAAGATCCTTTTCCCGAAGCTCTCTCAGGTAAGTCTGGAACTGGTCGATAACGCGCGGCATCACGGCCTTCACCGCCTCGACATCCGCCTCGCTCTGCATCTCAAGCTGGACGCGGAGGCGCAAATATCTCGGCTGGCCGTTCTGAGTGTTCAGGTTAACAAGGATGTCCGGCATAGGCAAAAAATGCGCGCCGGGAATCGTCGCGGCGGACTTGTCCTTGCCGTGGGAATCCTTGCCATGAGAGTCCTTGCCGTGAGATGCCGCAGCGCCGTGGCTTTCTGCCGATTCCTCTTTGGGCGCCAGAATTTTGTCCAAGGTGCCTGAAAAGTACAGCCCTGACCCTGCCCCCAAAAGAATGAAGATCGGCAACATCACGAAAAGGATGATTTTTTTCGCATTGAATTTTGAACCGCCAGCCGATTCTTCCGCGGGAGCCTCGCCATCCTCGGAGAGACTTGCATCAACCTTGCTTTTTTCCACTTCAGCCATGCCTGCTACCGTTCATAAAGATATCGGCCTAGGTTAGCACTTAACATTGCGAGAAAAAAGCCGCTCGTTTCAAGCTTGCGCATAAAAGGACTGCAGGCACCCCGCTTTTCCACAGATGAATTACAGCTTCGGCCCGCTTGCTGCCGGTGACAGGTGACTGAAATCCCGGGACTTTACAAAACTGGCATGAAGCGTGCATTGGCCTCCAGGGAAGATTTTTCGTGGTTCAAGGAAAAAGGTAATGGAAAACCCGATTTACATAGGCCTTTCCCGGCAAATGGTGTTGCAGACCCAGATGGATATGGTGTCCAACAATATCGCCAATATGAACACCCCCGGATATCGCGCCCAGAATCTTGTCTTTATCGAACAAATTTCCGCTCCGAAAGGTGGAGACGATCCGCTGTCCATGGTTATGGACTACGGGCAGTTTCACGTCACAAAACCCGGCCCGGTAAAAATTACCAGCAACCCGCTGGATCTGGCGCTGGTGGGGCCAGGATATTTCACGGTGCAAGGGCCTGACGGCCCAAGATATACGAGAGCCGGGAATTTTGAGCTCAATGTTCTGGGCGAACTGGTAACTCCTGCCGGGTATCCTGTATCGGGCGCAGGAGGCGGAAGCATTATCATCCCCGACAGCGCCGGGCGGGTGACAATCTCGGCCGACGGTACGATATCGGGCAACGAGGGCGAAATCGGCAAGCTGATGATCGTCGAGTTCGAGAACCAGCAAACATTGAATCCAGAAGGTGACAATCTCTATGCCTCATCCGAGCAGGGGATCCCTTCGGAAAAGACGAGCGTGACACAAGGCGCGCTGGAGGGCTCCAACGTGCAGCCGGTACAGGAGATGAGCGAGATGATCAGGATCCTGCGCGAATATCAGATGCTGGCGCGGTCGCTACAGAACGAGCATGACCGCCAGCGCACGGTAATACAACGTTTAACCCAGAAATAAACAAGGAAGAAGGACATGAGATCACTTGATATAGGCGCGACGGGAATGCTGGCCCAGCAGATGAACGTTGATGTCATTTCAAACAACATCGCCAATATGTCCACCAACGGCTACAAGCGGCAGCGCGTGGATTTTCAGGATCTTATCTACCAAAACATAGACCGTCCGGGCTCTATATCATCGCAGAACGGAACGGTTCTGCCCTCGGGTCTTCAACTCGGCCTTGGCGTCAGGGTGGCGTCGGTATACAGGATTCACGAGCAGGGGCCGCTACAGACCACCGAAAACCCGTTCGACATGGCGATTACCGGCGAGGGTTACTTTCAGATTTCGATGCCCAACGGCGAGATCGGATATACACGATCCGGGGTGTTTCAGGTGAACGCCGACGGGGAAATCGTCAATACCAAGGGCTATCAGCTTGAACCGAACATCGTCATCCCGCAGGACGCCATTGACGTCGAGATAAATTCCAGCGGCGAGGTCTACGCCAAGCTTCAGGGACAGACGGATCTGGTAAATCTCGGGCAAATTCAGCTTGCGACTTTTGTTAACCCGGCAGGTCTCGAAGCGATCGGAGACAATCTGTTTGTCGAGACGGAAGCTTCCGGATCCCCGACGACGGGCAATCCCGGATCTGACAATTTCGGGATGCTGCAACAGGGGCTGCTTGAGCAATCGAACGTCAATGTCGTAGAGGAGATCACTGCCCTGATCTCGGCGCAAAGGGCATATGAGATGAATTCAAATATCATCAGCACTTCGGACGATATGATGAACACTGTCAACCAGTTGCGTTAGGCGGATTAAAGGGAGCAGGAGAATGAGCGATAAAATCAAAACCGGACTGATGCTGGGAGCAAGGATTCTGGTTTTCTTCCTTGCCCTGGCCGCAAGCTTCCTGATACTGGCGGCGGGGAAGAAAGCGTTCGCTTCATCCGTTTATCTGAAAAACTCGGCGATCCTGACAGAAAACGTCATTCGTCTGGGGGACATATTCGGCGGTCTCGATACCGGGGCCGACAAGGTGCTTGGCCCTGCCCCGCATCCGGGAAAGAACATAACCCTTGGCGCGCGGACACTGCTGAGAGTGGCCTTGGCGCTGGATCTGCCGTGGAGGCCGACCAGCGAGCAGGAGCAGATAGTCATCAAACGCGCCGCCACGGTGATCGACGATGCCGTTCTGAAAGAAGTCATTGCAAGGCGCATAAGCGAGGAAAATCTCGTCAGCGGACAGTTCGACGTTCAGTTCGCGACTACCGCGAACGAGATTGTAATTTCTCACGAACTGCCTCCCGAGGCGGAAGTAGTCAGTTTCAAATTTTCACCTCGTAACAACTGGTTCGAGGCGATTGTTGCGGCGCCGTCCGCAAGCAATCCGGCAAGCCAGCGGCAGTTAACGGGGACAATTAAAAGAGTCGTGGAAGTACCTGTTTTGAAAGACAATATTCGCAACGGCGAGATTATAAGGGCTTCTGACCTTGAGACGGTTAAATTTTTCGAAGGCGAGATCCAGCACGACTATCTTCTGAAGACCGATGATCTGATCGGCATGACGCCAAGGCGCATGGTCATGGCCGGAAAGCCTGTGCGGAATATCGATCTTGAGGCTCCGAAACTGGTAGAGCGCGGCGACAAGGTGGTAATCGTGTTCGAAGAGGGCACGCTACGCCTGACCGCCGAAGGCAGAGCTTTGCGGGCGGGGGCCAAGGGCGATTACATTAAAGTGGTCAACCGGAACTCCAGTCGCACCGTCGAAGGCGTAATCATCGGCGAGCGGATGATTACGGTCAGATAACAGCGTCGCTGATCTGCGAGGAGGCAGAAAACAATGTTGCGAACGAACAGAATCGAACTGGCGATAGGGATGAGCGCGCTTCTGTCACTTTCCGCCTGCGGCACCGCCGACCGGATAGCGAATATCGGGCGGGCTCCCGAGCTTACAAAGATCGAAAACCCCGTACTTGCGGAAGGCTACAGGCCGGTAAGCCTGCCGATGCCGGCGCCGCAGGACAACACCCGCAAGCCTAACTCGCTGTGGGACGGGACAAGGAAAACCTTTTTCAAGGATCAGCGGGCCAGCGAGGTCGGCGACATCATTACGGTTCTTATCAAGATCAAGGATCAGGCCGAACTTGAAAATGCGAGTTCGAGATCGCGTTCAAGTTCGGAGGACGCGGGGCTTAACAATCTTCTTGGTTATGAGGCAAGCCTCGGGCGCATTCTTCCCGAAAGCATAGACAACACCTCGCTGGTCGAGGCGGAAGCCAAATCGGCCCACAAGGGAAGCGGTTCGATAGAGCGCGAGGAGAAAGTGGATATCAAGCTCGCGGCACTGGTCACGCAGATACTTCCCAATGGCAATATGGTCATTCACGGGCGCCAGGAAGTGCGGGTGAATTTCGAGAAACGGATACTGGTAGTCGACGGCGTAATCAGGCCGCAGGACATTTCCATCGATAATTCAGTCTCTTCGGAGAAAATCGCCGAGGCCCGAATCGCCTATGGCGGCGAAGGGCATATCACCGACGTCCAGCAGCCCCGTTACGGCCAGCAACTGTATGACGTGATTTTCCCTTTCTAGGATATTAGAATTATTGAAATAGTTTTTGTAAAAACGCTATGTCCCTAAATTTCAATAGAGGGGGATCATATAAACTTAATTCAGCCCGTTATACCCGCCGGCAAGCCTTCGAAGGAGGATCCTGTAATAACCCCCGAAATAGTCTAGCCCTGCTTTCGCAGTGGAAACGCTGGCCTGACATGCCCGATAGACTTGCCCCCGTCTTGACGATGTGGCAGTCTCGAAACAATGTCCAGAATAGTCTTTTTGCTGCTCTTTTCGGCGGTCTTCTTAGTCAGTTCCGCCAACGCCCAACAGATGATCCGTGTTCGCGCCGGAGAACACGGGAGCTATTCGCGTATTGTTTTCGACTGGGATTCGCCGGTCGGATTAACGGTAAACCGGATAACTGCCGATACCCTGCATCTGAACTTTAATCGCAGGGCCGCCCTCGACCTTTCCGACGCGGCTTCTGTAAGGCTTGCGAACATCCACAGCGTCGAGCAACTGGCCGCCTCCGGCGAGAACACTCTGGCCCAGGTGCGCATTTCACCGGGCAGCAGCTTCAAGCAACTGACTGTCGGATCGAAAATAGTTCTCGACGTAATGCCTTCCCCGGGCAAAGCGGCGCAACCTTCGAAACCTCCGCCAGAGGACAAGAAAGAACCGCGGGAAGAAGCGAAAATTCCGGAACAGAGTAAAGAGCCTGAGCCAGTAAAGCCCGCTGAACCCGCCGCCAGATCCGAAACAGAGACAGCTGCCCCCGTCCCGCAACCTTCCGAACTCGAAAACCTCCAGGAGCAACTCAAGCCGCAGGGAGAACAGGTCATTGTCGACAAGGCCGAAGAGCCGAAGCCATTGCCGCCCGCCGCAGATCAAAAGCAGCAGGAAGGGGGCGATTTCAAACTTTACAAGCCCCATGTGATCACCGTTTCTGTCACGGAAGCCGTGGGAATGGCCTCCTTTATCCGCGATGGTTTCCTTTGGATCGTGCTTGACCGACCGGGAATATCAATAGTGCCCCAGATTACAGGGCCTCAAAAAGCCGGATTCCCGCCGATCGAAAATATGAAGTCGGATAGCGGCACTGCCTATCGTATGAAACTCCCCGAAGGAGCCTTTGTCTACGCCGAAGGAGGAGGACTGATCTGGCGTCTCGTGGTAACGCCAAACAAAAAGAATTTGAAAGCGGCGGAAGTGCAAAGGCGCTTCAAGGCCGGAAACAATCTCCGAAACGGGTCTCTCTTCTGGCTGATGCCGCAGGCCACGAAAATACTTGAGATAGCAGATCCGCTTTCCGGCGAAAAGATTTTTGTCGCTCCCGTTAAGCTTGCCGACGAATTCGCCGGCCCCGAAAGAGAATTCGTCGACCTGAAAGTTTTGAATTCGATCGCCGGACTTGCGGTTGCGCCAAAGAACAACCGTGTTGCTGTTGCCATAGAGCGTCCCGGAGTGCTGATCTCCCACCCGGAAGGGCTGGCGCTGATGAACGAAGCCGAAATCCTTTCTAGAAAAGCCCGTAACGAGAAAAAAGAAGCTGCCCTTGATAATGACCAGAAAGATAATTCCGCGGGAAATAGAACCATCTACAATTTCGACCGCTGGCAGATGGGCGGAAACGCCGTCCTTGAAAGCAACCAGAGAGTATTGCTGGCCGGTCTTTCAACCAAGGATCAGACCGGTCTTGTCGAGGAACTGATCACCATCGCCAAACTGAACATGGCCAACGGCTGGGGCACCGAAGCGCTTGGTTTTCTCGATCTGGCCTCCCAGTATCTTCCGGCCCTGCTTGAAAGCCCGGAATTCCTTTCCTTAAGAGGAGCGGCCAGCGCCCTTTCCCGAAAATACGAGCCTGCCTTCGAAGATCTTTCGGTAAGCGCACTCGATGGCAACATGGAAATAAATTTCTGGAGATCCTACGTCCTCGCCGGCCTGGAAGACTGGCAGCAGGCCGATAAGAACATGCCCTCCGACTTCGAAATGATCTCTTCATACCCGAAGGTTATCAGAGTTCCGGTCGGGCTCAGTCTTGCTGAAGTGGCATTAAGAGCGGGAAATGTAAGCAAGGGAGAACAACTGCTGACTATCGTGGAGAAGGATTCCGGCTCCCTGCCGCTGCATTACAAGAATACCTGGCAGTATCTTTCCGGTGAGGCAAGGCGGCAGCGCGGCCGCCATGACGAGGCGCAGTCCCTCTGGCAGCCGCTTGCGGAGGGCTTTGACGAACTTTTTCGGGCCAAGGCCGGACTGGCGCTGACTGAGATGCTGCTAGCCGATGCAAGGATTACCGCCGAGGAAGCCATAGACCGGCTTGAGCGTCTGAGATACATCTGGCGCGGCGACGAGCTTGAAACCCGCATCAACTACCGGCTTGGCAAGGTCTATATCGGTGCGGGAGAGTTTACCAAGGGCCTTGGTATCCTTCGCGATGCGGCGGCGCTTGCCCCCAAATCAAAGCTGGGCCGCCAGATCGCCGAGGAGATGACGGTTACTTTCAAGGATCTTTTCCTGTCGAACAACTACCGCAAGCTGACACCGCTGGAGGCCATCACTCTTTATGAGCAGTTTCCCGAGCTTACCCCGACGGGTTCCGAGGGCGACAGGCTGGTGGAGAAGCTCGCGGAAACACTGGTGGAGGCAGACCTGCTCGACCGGGCCGCCAAAATCCTGGATCATCAGATCGAACACCGGCTGGAAGGAAGCGAGGCCGCAAGAGTTTCCATCCGTCTGGCCGCGATATACCTCATCAATCAGGAACCGGAGAAAGCCGCTGGTTCTCTGGATCGCGCCGAGCGAATCCTTTCCGCGATAAATGACAGCAGCCGGAAAATGCGCGACAGGGAAATAAAGCTGCTCCGGGCCAGATCACTTTCCCAGCTGAGCCGCCCGATGCAGGCCATAGGAATGCTTGTGGAAATGCCGGTTGATCCCGATGTCAACCGCCTGCGCGCCGACATCGCCTGGCGCGCGGGTGAATGGGACGAAGCAGCGGAAGCTTTGGGCCAGATGATCGTCGATGCCGGCGTATCGCCCTCAAGGATGCTTACACCGCTGCAGGCCGAGCTTATTTTAAACAGGGCTGTCGCCCTGAACCTTGCCGATAACCGCGTAGCGTTAAGCCAGCTTCGCGAACGCTACGAAGCGCAAATGAAAAACACCCCGCGCGCCCGAATATTCGAGGTTATGACCCGCCCGAGAAAAGCCTCCGTCCTCTCCGACCGTGAAACCCTGATGTCGGTGGTTTCGGAAGTTGATATCTTCAAGGAGTTCCTCGACACTTATAAGGAAGGCTCGACAGAAGCCAAATAGATAGCTTGTCAGGGCATTGGCGGCGGGCCGGATTCGAAACTGCGCACCAGCGATCCTGCGACCAGATACCATCCGTCCACCAGCACGAAAAAGATAATCTTGAAAGGCAGGGAGATCATCACCGGCGGCAGCATCATCATCCCCATCGACATAAGGATGGAGGCCGTGACCATGTCGATGATCAGAAATGGCAGAAAAAGCATAAACCCGATTTCGAATGCCCGCCGCAGTTCGGAAATCATAAAGGACGGAATTAGAACATGAAGCGGCACCGCCATCGCGTCCTCGAACGGGCCTTTGCCGCTAAGATCGATAAAAAGCTTCAGATCGTTTTCCCGCACATGCTTGAGCATGAAGATCCTGAAAGGTTCTGACGAGCGCTCGAAAGCGGTCATTTCGTCGATATCCTCATTGATAAGCGGCCTGATCCCGCTTTCATAAGCCGATTGCAGCGTCGGCGCCATAACGAAAAAGGTTAAAAACAAAGCCAGTGAAATTATCACCGTATTCGGCGGAGTCTGCTGAATGCCGATGGCGGTTCTCAGGAACGAAAGCACGACGATGATCCTCGTGAACGAGGTCATCATGATCAGTATCGACGGCGCAAGCGACAATACCGTAAGCAGCGCCACAAGCTGCACGATAGTGCCGGTCAGGCTGCCGTCTTCCTCCCGGCCGAAATCAAGCGACAATGTCTGGGCGAAAGCTCCGTGGCTGCAAAGCAGAACCGTCGCCAGCAGCGGCAACGACAGAGCAAGGCGCAAACAGAATTTATACTTTTTCTCGTTCATTTTCTGCTGGGATCCTCAGGCTTCTCCGGTGGCCGGATGCCGGTCTCGACTACAGTTTCCCCGTTAATTCCCAGGATCACGAGATGCTCGGTATCGTCCCTTTGTAGAAGCACCATGCGCCGCCTCGCGTCAAACGGCAGAACCTCGATTATCCTAAGACGTTTTCTGACTGCCTGAGGCGCGGCAAGCGCCCCTGCGCCGAATTTCCTCAAGACAAAGGCAAGCCCCCCCATCAGGCAAAGGACAAATACAAGCGCAGCCGCGAAACGCAAATAATCTGTTAACTCAGGTGATTCCATGAGCGACCTGCTACTGCACTTTCTATCCCTGATCCGCCGGGCCTTGCGATCTGTCCTGATAATCCTTCAGGGCTCTGGCAAGATCCTCGAGCTTCGAAACCATCTCGGCCATTTTTCCTGATACCGCCTGCGCAACCTCGGGGGCGGCGGATTCGATATCGCTGCACAGCTGCGAAACATCCTTGTCCAGACTGCCAAGATTGGCAAGCGTACCGGATTCCACCTGATCCGTTGCCTGGATCACAAAGTCGATCATGTTGTTCAGACGGCTTTGCAGTTCTTCGGCGTTACTGGTCATTATTCTTCCTGCATCTGTATACTCTTCAAACGCTAACCATCCTGCGCATTATTTGCCGCAACGTCAAAGGGATTATGCTTTCCGTTGGCAATATACACGTAGTGAAGGATCTCGGCGACAGCCATGAAGGCTTCAGGAGGTATGGGGCTGTCGATTTCGATGGCGGCAAGCATTTCTGCAAGGTCGCTGTCTTCTCTTACCTTTATGCCGTTCTCAAAAGCGATCTGCAGGATTCTCTCGGCCAGCTCTCCGCGTCCGGCGGCGGTTATTTCAGGTATTCTCCTGTCTTCGCCGGGCCCTTTAAGCGCGACCGCGGTTGCCCTGACGCTTTTCTTTTTGATGTTGACCGGCAGAAGGCGGTCTTCCCGCTCTCCATCGCTGCCGTCGTCCCTGATATCGATCATTCTGGCACGTTTCCTGCAATGAATTCCCAGTGAACAGGTTCACGCCAACAAGGTAGCAGATTATGAGCATGCAAAGTATCGCATTATTCAAGGCGCTTACAGCGAAGATGAGCTATCATGACCAGCGCCAGAGGGTAATTTCCCAGAACATTGCCAATGCCGACACGCCCCGCTACAGGCCAAACGACCTGGAGCCGGTGGATTTCGGCAAGATTCTGAAGCAGGAGCAGGGCAGGATGCATGTAAGCCCGGTCGCCACCCATCCAGGCCACTTGCCCGACCCGGGCAAGCTCGCCTCCGCAAGGCAGGGCGCTCAGGACAGGACATATGAAGTCGCCCCTGCCGGCAACTCGGTAATTCTGGAAGAGCAACTGATCAACTCCAACCAGAACGCAATGGACTTCGCCATGACCACCAATCTTTACCAGAAAAACATCTCGATGCTGCGTACCGCGCTCGGGCGTAATTGATAGAAGGAGGAGGCAATAATGTCAGATGCAGGTCTATGGGATTCGCTTTCGATTTCAGCTATGGGCATGCGGGCCCAGGGCGCCCGGATCAGGGTAATCTCCGAGAACATCGCCAACGCCGATACTGCCCCGACCAGGCCGGGGGGCAAGCCTTATCAAAGACAGATCATCAGTTTTAAAAACGTGCTCGACCGCGAAATGGGAATGAACGTTGTCAAGGTCGACCGTATCCGTCCGGATACGAGTTCCTCGTTTATCGATAAATACATGCCCGATCATCCCGGCGCCGACGAACGTGGGTATGTCAAGATGCCCAACGTCAACATGCTGATGGAAATCATGGACATGCGCGAGGCTCAAAGGACATACGAGGCGAATCTGGGAATGATCGAGCAGTCGCGCTCGTTGCTCAACCGAACCATAGACTTGCTGCGGGCCTGATTCGGTTGATATATTATTTACTGCAAAGGGAGTCTGAAGATGCCAGTTGATAAAATCGCCAATCCGGTAGCAGCGGCGAACGCCTATGCCAGCTCGGCAAAAACTGCCCAGACCGCAGGTCTGGGGAAGGATATGCCCTCCTTCTCGCAATTCATCAGATCCTCGGCGCAATCCGCGCTGGAAACGCTGAGGGGCGGAGAGAAAGCCCAGTCCCATGCGGTTACCGGCGCTGCCACCCTGACCGAGGTGGTGGAAGCGGTAAATTCCGCCGAACTGACGCTTCAGACGGTGGTGGCTATCAGGGACAAACTGGTTGGCGCTTATCAGGACATAATGAGGATGCCGATCTAACAGACTGCTAAACAAAACCCTCTTCCATCAAAATCTCCAGACCATTCCGGCGAAGAGGTTCGTAAAAAAATTGGCGGAACGAATTCATGAAAAGCTTGTTGGTATGTGCGAGACAGACAAGGGGTGCTCCCTGTTCCCTTTCGGGGGAAGATAGCTGAGATATACCCTTGGAACCTGAGTCTGGTTAATGCCAGCGCAGGGATTGTCTGTCAGGCCCCGCATATCGCTTCGGCGAGTGCGGGGTTCTTTATTTCGGGGAAGTCTTCAAGGACAGTTTATCCTTGGCACAAAGGCGAGAATGTCCTTTTCCTCAGGGTGCCCGTTTCCGGCTACAGCGTGATTCTGATAGCCATGGGCCATCCAGGCGTTCCACAGCATATCAGTTCTGGTACAGTATGGAATGTCTTTCCATCTGGTATCCGCCGAGCCGTTCTCAATATTGAGCATCGTCCCTTCCACCTTGCCGTAATATGGAACTTCAAGCTCCCCGGCGGAGGAGTTTTTAACGTATCCGTTCAGACACCTGCCTATTTCAGCAACCAGAGAATCTCTGCATTCCGGATCTGCGTGATAAACAAAAATTTTATTAATATTACTTAGTGAACCGACCATCGCCCTGCTCCGCATAACATAACTTCAGGGGCCGGATATTAATACCGGCCCCTGTTTTATGTCAATGTCATTAATTGCAAATACTGTATTAATCTTCGCGATGGGTTCTTTCCATGCGCTCGTGACGTTCCTGGGCCTCAAGGCTCAGGGTGGCGATCGGCCGGGCATCGAGCCTTGCAACTGAGATCGGCTCTCCCGTTTCCTCGCAATAGCCGTACTCACCCTGATCAATGCGAAGCAGGGCTTCGTTGATCTTGTTGATGAGCTTGCGTTCGCGGTCGCGGGTACGCAGTTCGAGGGCGTGGTCAGTTTCGGCGGAAGCACGGTCGGCAAGGTCGGGCTTCTGAAGCTCGGTTCCCTGCAGGGTATTTTCTATGGTTTGCTGCGATTCCTTGAGTAGCTCCTCGCGCCAGGCTATCAGCTTCTGGCGAAAATATTCGAGCATGACCGGATTCATAAACTCACCCGCATCGTTTTTGGGATCGTAATCCGGGGGTACAGTGACATTGTTTGTTTTTGTCATGTTTTTTTCAAAACCCTTTTAAGCACCTGAAAAAGAAACGAGAGACTATAAGTCGCAAGGGACGGCAAGACAAGCCTAAAAAGACATTTTGCCCTGTCCGGAGTCCCTGATCCTGTTAATACTGACCCGCATCTTCGCCAGTTCCACCTGGGCGCGCAGATCGATCTCGTCCATTATCTCGACAAGGCGCGGATCCTGAATCCTTTCCCTGTGCGAGGCGACCACATCGGCAATGTCGACCATATGCCCTACCGTTAACGTACCTCCGAGCATCGCCATGCGAATTCCGTCGAGACCATCAAGAATCTTTTGCGATCTTTCCTGCATGCGGCGGCGGGCCGATTTTTCGGTAGGATCCTCCGCGGCCTGAACGGTAAGAAGCGAATCCACGCTTGCGATCTGGCGCGAGGCGCTGGTCTCGGCAGCCGACGAGGTCTCGCGAGGCATGAAATCCTCGAAACTGGCGCCGCTTCCGGAAACACTGCCTTTTTTCTTTGCCGGAGAGGCACCTTGGGTTCTGCCGGGGCCTTCAATTTTCATAAAAACACCTTTTTAAACTCATTACTCAATTATAGCCTAAATACGGACAAGCTTGCAGGGATTTTAGCAAGACGGTGGATTAATAAAACCCTTGAGCCGGCAACTCCGGAAAACTGGCACGAATTTCGCATATCTCCTCAACGAATAATTCACTTGCGAGGTTTCAGGCCATGAATATGGATGACCGACACAGAAGGATACTGGAATTCCTGCCGGACAAAAACGATTTGTTCGAGGCGGGCCTGCTCGCATTCATAATGTGCATGGCGCTGCTTGGTTTTGCGACGGTATCGCATGCAAAAACCTCCCGGATAAAGGACATCGTCGCCATCGAGGGCGTGAGGGACAACATGCTGGTGGGCTACGGTCTTGTGGTCGGGCTTAACGGCACGGGAGATTCGCTCAAGAATTCGCCATTCACGCAGCAGAGTTTGATAGCGATGCTGGAGCGGCTTGGCATCAATATCCGCGACCAGAACCTTAACACCGGCAACGTGGCCGCGGTCATGGTTTCGGCTACCCTGCCCGCTTTCTCCAATCAGGGTTCGCGAATCGACGTTACCGTATCTGCGCTTGGCGACGCGGAAAGCCTGCAGGGCGGGATGCTTCTTGTCACCCCGCTTCTCGGAGCGGACGGCGAGGTTTACGCCGTGGCGCAAGGGCCGGTCGCGATCGCCGGATTCTCCTTTCAGGGGGAGGCGGCAACAGTTACCCGTAATATTCCGACAAGCGGCCGCATCGCAAACGGCGCGATAGTCGAGCGCGAGATCGAATTCGATCTGGAAAGCCTTGGAACCGTCAGGCTTGCGCTGCGCAATCCGGATTTTACCACTTCGCGCAGAATCGCACGCGCCATCAACGGCTTCATGTCGGCAGAAATTGCCGTTGCGGAAAATTCGGCCAGCGTGAAGCTGAAAAAGCCTGGCGGCTATGACGGAACGCTCGCCGATCTGGTAACCGATATCGAGCAGCTTCCGGTCGAGCCGGACGTAGCGGCGCGCGTAGTTATCGATGAGAACTCCGGAGTGATCGTCATGGGCGCGAACGTGCGCATATCGCCGGTGGCGATCGCGCAAAGCAATCTTACCGTCCAGATACGCGAGGCTTCGCAGGTATCTCAGGCCAACCCCTTCGCTCAGGCGGGGCAGACCGTCGTCGTTCCCCGTACCGACATTAATGTCAACGGCGGCGAGGACGCAAAGCTTGCCCTGCTCGACACCGGGGTAACCCTGCAGGAGCTGGTGACCGGTCTCAACCGGCTCGGGGTAATGCCAAGAGACGTGATCACGATACTTCAGGCCATAAAAGCGGCGGGCGCGCTGCAGGCCGAGATCGAGACGATGTAGGAGCGGTGACCATGGACATGATTAAACAGGATATGACACTGACCGTTCTCCAGGCTTCTCAGGCCGAGGCACAGAGGGCGGCAGGAAATCTCTCCGCCAGAAAAGCCAGCGAAGAGCAGATCGAGGAAGCGGCAAAAGATTTCGAGGCGGTTTTTCTCTCGGCGATGCTGAAGCCGATATTCGACCAGATTGAAGTGGACAGCAATTTCGGCGGCGGCAAGGGAGAGGAGATGTTTCGGGGAATCATGGTTCAGGAATACGGGAAGATGATCTCGCGCACCAATAGCATCGGCATAGCCGAACACGTCAAGGAAGAACTTTTGCGAATACAGGAGGAAGCCAGCAATGTCCAGAACAGGGTTACTTGAAACTGCCCCCCAGAAAACTTCCGCCGGAGTAATTCTGGCGAAGGATCCGGCAAGGGCGATGCAGGAGATGATGGATATCATAGACCAGCTGCACGGGATAATCGACGAGGAGACCCGCGCTCTTGAGAATGCCGATACCAGAACCTTTCTCGGGCTTCAGGAGAAAAAACTGATCGCGGCGCAGGCCTATAACGAAGGCACGGCGCAGATTGTCCGGCGCAAGGAGGAATTCGCCAAAGTCCGTGACGACTTCCGCAAAAAACTGGAGCAAAGGCAAAGCGGTTTCAATTCAAGCGTCGATAGCAATCTCAAGAAACTGCGCAGCGCCAGCAGAGGATTGCAGAGAATGTCGTCGCTGCTGATGGAAAGCGCGAGGGAACAGGGGCAGAAAATGCAGTCCATCAACTACACGGCGGGCGGCAGAATGGACAGTTCCACTGGCAAAAAGATTTCAATTGGTATCAATGAATCGGCTTAAATACGGAAAAAATTTATGGATAGCATAGCCTTTCACACAACGGCAATCAAAACCGGCAACGGACAGCAGCCACAGGGAACCGGGGTTCTTTCCGGCAGCGGTAACGGGATTACGGCTCTGGGGGGTAATCTCAGCTTTTTCGATCTGATGTTCGCACGGCTTGCAGGCGAAAGCGGGGAAGCAGGAGGCCTGACGCTTCCAGCAGGCACGAAGCTGACCCGGCTTGAGGGAGGAAATTCCGGCGTTTCGTTGAACGCGAATGGCGCCGGCACGGCAAGCGACCTGCAACAGCACATACTTGCCACCGGAACCGGCAACGAGCTGATGAAAAGCGTGAATGCCAAAAAGAAATTTCTGGAATTCCTTAACTCGCTGCTGGCAGGGATGCCGGAAGGCGAAAAAGCGACTATCGACCTTTCGGGGAAACTGGTTAAGAAGGATCCGTCCGATGACGAGTTTCCCGGACTTGTCGCTACCGGTCTGACTACGGGGCAGCTGACTGAAGCCATGGAGAAATTCGGACGGGACGTTTTGCAGCAATACGAGGGTAACGAAGAGATTCAGGGGGTCATCGTCGGGCTGATCAAAATGATGCCTCCGCAATCCGGCAGCGGATTTGATGCAATAATTTTACCAAAGGCTTTGTTCGTAGCCAAAGGTTCAAACGACGGAATGACCGGTCAGGCAGCGGTGTCCTCCTCCCCCCTAACCGCTGGACAGCCAGCGCCGACCGGTCAGCTTTCTCCCGGCAAAGGATCGAGCTATAACCCTATGGCTCCCCTGACGGGAAATGCGGACGAAGCGTTGATGGCGGCGGCGGCGAAGGGCGGCAAAGGTTCGCAGGCAGGAGAAGCGCTGGCGAAATTGCAGGCGCTCTCCGGCGAGGGCGGCACAGGCAATACCGCGGCGGCGAACTCCACCCTGCCCGGCGGCTTCGAGTTTCCCTTTCCGGGTAACGTCTTTGCTCCCGGAAACTGGAGCGATCCCATTCTCGAGCGGCTCGGGGCGCATCCAGCGGGCCAGCATACGACCAATACTGCCAACCTGACCCAGATGGTGACCCATACCAGTCAGGCGGGAGCATCCCACCCTTCGACGCAGGTTGTGGCGGCACAGCTGCAAAAAATGGGGGCGACCGGCGAGACCCGCAACATGACACTGGAAATGGAGCCGCCGGATCTCGGCAGGCTTCAGGTACGAATGGAGTTCAGCGCCAAGGACAAAACGGTCAAGGCGCATATGCTTATAGAAAAACCCGAGACATACATGATGCTCCAGCGTGATGCTCATGTGCTTGAACGTGCCCTGCAGAATGCGGGACTCGAGGTTACCAGCGATTCGCTCGGCTTCGAGCTTGCCCAGGACGGGCAGCAGTTCTCTCATGACGGCAGTCATGAAAACGGTTCGGGCAATTATTCGAACGGAGCGGACAGCGAACCAGAGAGCCTTGAAATAATTGAAACCACAATGAACTGGTACGTGGACACTGAAACAGGCGCGCAGCGCTACGATCTGATCGTTTAGAACCAAGGAAGGAAAACTGGAATGACCAGCAATATCAACATAGACACGGCCATTTACCAGCAGCAGCAAACCAACCGGACTGTGGCCAGCCTTGCCGATGACTTTACCCAGTTTCTCAATCTGCTTACCACGCAGCTGCAAAACCAGGATCCTCTCAACCCAATGGATTCCAGCGAGTTCACCAATCAGCTCGTGCAGTTCAGCCAGGTGGAGCAGCAGATCAACTCCAACAAGAAACTGGACACGCTCGTTCAGTTGCAGCTTGCCAATTTCTTCGGCTCAACGCTTGGATATGTCGGTCTCGACATCAGCTATATCTCCAGCGAGTTTAACTGGGACGGCCAGAATCCGGTGACATTTAATTATGCGCTCGATTCCTCGGCTGTCAGTTCGCAGATGTTCGTCATGAACGAAAAAGGGGAAGTGGTATTTTCAAAGACGGCGGAAACAAGCGCCGGAGCCCATGAATTCGTCTGGGACGGCAAGACGACCGGCGGAAAGACGCTGGAGCCCGGAACGTATTCCATGAAAATAGACGCGCTGGACGTTAACGGGAAAAAGGTTACGACCACGACCGTGGTATCGGGAAGGGTCAAGGGCGTCGAAACCCAGAACGGAACGCTTTACCTCATTGTCGGCGAACGCGCTGTTCCTCTCAGCTATGTCATCAAGGCGCAGGAACCGCCGGTCGCCAGCACGGCTACGGATACCACAGGAAATACCAATACCGACACCGATACCGCAACAGATACCACTGACGAGGAGACGGTCTGATGAGTCTGTTCGGTTCGCTATATACCGGAGCGGCGGGGATGATGGCGCAGTCCAAGGCGACGGCCATTGTCTCGCAGAACATCGCCAATATCTCGACCACCGGCTACAAGAGATCCGAAGCCTTTTTCCATGAACTGGTCACCACTGGCGCGAACGGCACATGGTCGGGGCCGGGTTCGGTTGTTGCGACCCGCGTTCTCCGGGCGGAGCAGCAGGGTTCGATACAGCGGACGTCATCCGATACGGATGCTGCGATTTCAGGGGCGGGTTTCTTTGCGGTCAAACGGTCGGAAGCGGACAGGGAGTTTTCCTATACCCGTAACGGCGCCTTCAACGAGGACGCAAATGGAATATTGCGCAATACGGCAGGCATGATCCTTTATGCCTGGGCGTTCACGGATGAGGAGCAAATTCCAAGAGGGTCTCTCAGCTCTCTGGTTCCGGCGCGCATCGACATTGCAGACATGTCGCCGATTCCAACCACTTCGGCAAGGCTGGCCTTCAATCTCGATGCAAGCCAGAAGCCGATAGATCCGCATGTCAGCGGCCAGACTCAATTGCCCGCGAACAGCCTTGCGACTCATTTTACAAGAACAATTACCGTGTATGACGGCAGAACACTTTCAAATTCAGTGAACGAGAGCAGCGTCGCCCATGATGTCTCCTTCGAATTCCGTCATATTGTCGGGCCGATGGCGCATTTCACAACCAATACCAGCACGCAGCTCAGAGGCAGCCATTTACTGGCCTCGGCTTCAGGGCCTACACCCTCGATTGCCGCGGGAGATACCTTCACTATCGAGGTCGTTCCTTCGCAGGCAGCGGTTAACGCCGGGGCGGCGGCAGCGGGAGTGGTTACTATTGAATTCGTTGACGCGGCCGCCGGAGACGATCCGGGGAACTTCAGGGTCGCCACCGTCCAGGGACTTATGGAAGCCTTAAGGAACTACGGAACCGGCAACGAGCTGTCGGCATATATTACCGAGGAAGGACGCATACTGGTCAAGGCGCTCGATCCCGGAGCGACAATCAACCTCAATGCCCCCGGCCCGAACAACCCTCTTTCGGGAAGCGGGACGCTTAATATCATTCAGGATCCTGACAGCCCTGCGGATTATTCTTTCGAGCCTGACTTCGACATTACTTCAATCGGGCAGCAGGCGGTGCCTGGCGGGGGACTTTTGCCCCCAAATCCTGTCGCCTATCCAGATCAGGCCACCGATTTTCCGGCTTTCGCCAATATTGCCAATCCCAACCCTTTCGGCTGGTGGGAAGTGACAATTCTCAAGAGCGATCCGAGCGACCCAAGCGGGCAGACCAAAATTAAAGAAAGAACCGGGCTGCTCAATTTCAACAGGGACGGTTCCTTGAACGCAGCCCCGGACGCGGGAGGCAATATCCAGATCAACCTTGCTTCGAGGCCAATCGATTTCAATCCGGCTACAACCGGCGACGAGGTCGGATTTACCGTGGATATAAGCAGGTTCACCCAGTACAGCGGCAACTATTCGGTTCTTGCCTCCACGCAGAACGGGGCCGGAGCCGGCAGGAGAACGGGAATCAGCATTACCGACGACGGCATAATTCAGTCGGTGTACTCCAACGGACTGCGGCAGAACCTGTACCAGATTCCGCTCGCAATTTTCATGAGTCCCAACGGCCTGGACGAGAACTTCGGAACTTCATTCACCGAGTCCACCGAATCGGGAATAGTGGTGCTTGCAAGACCGGGAACCATGGGCGCCGGGCATATCAATTCGTCAGCGCTTGAATCCTCGAATGTCGAAATCAGCGATGAATTCTCAAGAATGATCATGAGCCAGAAGGGCTATACGCTCAGTTCCAAGGTGATTTCCACAATCGACCAGATGACGCAAAGGCTTTCGGAGATGAGCAGATGACCGTAGCTTTTTTGCCGGGTTGCACCGGCATGGCAATTATAAAGTTAACGATAGTAAAGGAGACGTAAAATGAGCTTGTTTGGTGCACTTTTCACAGGGACTTCCTCGCTGGCCGCGCAAAGCCAGAACACGGCGATGATTTCCAATAATATCGCGAACGTGAGTACAACAGGCTTCAAGCGATCCGAAGCATTCTTCGACTCTCTGGTCACCACCCAGAGCCGGTTGTCGAGGTTCTCTCCGGGTACCGTCTCCGTCACCCGCGTGCAGCGTGTCGACCAGCAGGGGCCGATCCAGCAGACATCCTCGGCGACGGACGCGGCGATTTCCGGCAACGGTTTCTTCCCGGTCAAACGATCCACCGATTTCGGTCAGGAATTCCTTTACACCAGAAGCGGCTCTTTCTCGGAAGACGCGCAGGGTCTGCTGCGCAACACGGCGGGGTTCGTGCTCTACGCCTGGCCGATCGACCAGAACGGGCGGCTTCCGGCAAACCAGGGCGACCTTTCATCGCTTAAACCTGCTGACGTCGCGTTTCTGGGCGGGTTGACGAGGCCGACGACGACTGCCGAACTCGCCATCAACGTCGATGCCAACCAGAGGCGGTACAATACGGGATCACTGGTCAGCGTCGGCGGCGTCGCAGGTCAATACGGAACGGCAGGCTTCACCGGCTTCCCGATTCCGTCTTCGACACCGGCGCACTTCTCGCGGGGTCTGACGGTTTTCGATTCGCTTGGATCGTCGCAGACGATAACCATGGAGTTCCGCAAGACCACAGGCCCGATGGCAAGCGCAATGTCTTCGGCAACGCAGGTTCTCACTAGGGGCTTCAATCTGATCAGCCTTGCCGGAATCAACGCCGGAGATACCTTCTCGGTCACCGTAGGCGCCACCACGCAGACCTACATAGTCGGCGCGGCGGCGGGCGCCGGTCAGGAACGCATCGATACGCTCGGAAATCTGATCGACCATCTGAACGACGTATTCGGCGGCGGGAACGAGATCGAGGCGGGCCTTACCAACGACGGCCAGTTGCTGATCCAGACCAAGAACTACGGCAGCAGCCTTACCCTGGCACAGCCGGGCGCAGGCGTGGTTCCGCTGTTTTCCGCAACCGGGCTTGGATTCGCCAATCCCAATGCCGGAAACACGGAGACCTATCTTCCCTTCACTCTCGACGGCACCGCGGCGCAATCGGCCAGCAACCCTTACGGGGACACCACCGGAGGCGCAAATCCCAATAACCAGGCGAATTTCCCCGGCCTTGAGGATCCCAACACCCCCAACCCGACCGGATGGTGGGAGTTGAAATTAATTCACCCCGACGGGAGAGTTATTTCTCAAGGCATGCTGAACTATAGCGGCGACGGCAGCCTTAACGCGACGCCCGACGCTTCGGGAAAAATCGACATCGAGCTTTCAAATATCGACTGGGGCAACGGATCGGATCCGCAAAGCTTCAAAATCGATATCGAGCGTTTCAGCCAGTTCGCGGGTAACTACGACGTTATCTTCTCGGATCAGAACGGAGCCGAGCTTGGTCTGCGGACGGGCGTCGAGCTGACGCGGGAAGGCGTCATTGTCGCCAGGTTCTCCAACGGCGCCTCGGCGGCGCTTTACAAAGTTCCTATGGTGACCTTCGCCAACGCCAACGGCCTGCAGGAAGTCTCCGGAACCGCATATTCCGAGACCGAGGAATCGGGTGAAGAGAACCTTCGCGAGGCGGGCAAAGGCGGTTCCGGTTTCGTCGAACCCTCGACGCTTGAAACCTCGAACGTCGACATCGCCGACGAGTTCGCGAAACTGATCATTTCGCAGCGAACCTTCACCGCCTCGACCCGGATCATCAACACCGTCGACCAGATGACGGAGGATCTGATCAGGCTGAGATAGTTCCCCATCCCCAAACTCGAAACCCGCCCCCTTCCCCCGGGCGGGTTTTTTGTGTGTGCAGGCAGTAAATACTTTTCCCTATCGCCCGGTTGATGTGTAAAATTTCTTTCATGTCCATGAACCGAAAGCAGCGGCGGCTGCAGAAGAAAGCGCCGAAAAACACATTAGCTTCAACAGACCCCGCCCAGGCAATATTGCAGCAAGCCATTCTTTCGCAATCAGGCGGCGACAACTACAATGCCCGCAAACTTTACCAGCAGGTGCTTGAAGTCCGGCCCGGCTGCTTTGAGGCGTTAAATAACCTTGGAATAATTTGCCTGCAAAATAGTGAGTACGAACAGGCGAAACTCCTATTGGCAAAAGCTTTTGAAATAAAGCCGGAAGAAGCCTCCACACATAGAAGTCTGGCGCTTGCGCTTGGGAACAACGGAGACTTCCATGAAGCCCTTGTAATTCTTGAGAAATATCGCCGCAAGAACCCCAGGGATATTTTGACCGACGCCGTTTACACATCCTGCCTTCTGGAAACAAGGCAATTCAAAAAGGCGGCGAGCGAGGCGAAGACACTCCTGAATAGATCAGAAAAAGAAGATGAAAGGCGCATTGCGGATCTTTTTCAGGTGCTTGTCAAATCATTGATTGCGGAGAAAAAATATCCCGAGGCTCTGCAAGAGGCCGAAATCGCGGAAAAACAATACTCTGACAACAATCTTTTATTGCCTCACCTGGCATTCGTATACCAAAGTAATCATCTCATTAATAAGGCCAGCGAGATCACGGAAAAGCTCTACCGTTTGTACCCGGACGATCCTGGGGCAATAGCAAATTACGCAGTCGCCAAGGTTAGCCAGGGGAAAACCGGAGAAGCACTGGTTTTGATTGACAGAGCCTTGTCCCTGAACAATAGGCTTTCCAAGGCATATGTCACCAAAACCAGTATTTTGCGTAATTATTTAGGCAAAATAGACCAAGCCATAGAATCAGCACGGACAGCCATCGAACTTGATCCGACAAATCCTCATATTCACAACATGCTGGGCAACTTGCTGATAATCAATGAAAATTTTGCAGAAGGCTACGCGGAGTACGAGTGGCGATGGCAATATGAAGATTTTTTCTTTTCTGAACTCTTGCAAAAGATGAAACCTTTTACCAGGCCCTGGTGGGGAGAAGATTTAAACGGCAAGAATCTTCTATTGTATGCTGACCAGGGTATAGGCGATGTAATTCTTCACCTTCGGTTTGTGCAAAAACTGTCGAGAATTTACAGTGACCTTAAACTTACAATTCTGTGTGAGCCAAAAATAAAATTATTCCTGGTTAATAATTTGCCTGAAACGGTTCAGTTCGTTCACAAGGAAGAGCTGGCGTCACACAACAACAATTTCGAGTTTATCTCTGCATGCGGAAGCCTTCCGCTTATACTGGAAGAGAGTATTGAAACCGTTACTACGGAAGCTCCCTACATAAAACCGTGCAAGCCGCCTTGTTATAGGGATAATAAAGATCAGATTGTTATCGGTATTTCCTGGTTCACGACTAATCCGACCGAGGGAATCAGGCGCAAGATCAACCTTGCGGACTTCAGTTTCCTGAAAGACTTTGGGGAACGTGTAAAAATAATAAATCTTCAATACGGCGATATGAGCAAGGAAATTGAGGACTGCAAAGAGCGGCTTGGCTTTAGGGTACACGACGATCCGGAGATTGATGCATACGCCAGCATACAAGATCACGTTGACCAGGTTGCCGCATGCGATCTGGTCATATCAATTGATAACACAACGGTTCATACAGCAGGCGCTCTCGGCAAACCGGTCTGGGTTCTCTTGCCGTTTGATCCTTATTACAGGTGGCTCAAGGATCATCCGAATAGTCCCTGGTATCCTACAATGCGGCTATTCCGCCAGCCAGAGCCTGGCGACTGGGCCTCTGTTCTGGTGGGGGTCAAAGAAGACCTGGGGAAATATATTAAGGAACGCAACGAAAAGATTCTCCTGCCGAAACCGTTCAAGCCTTCCATGAGGCGGGAAAAGCAGAAAACCGCCGTCCTTCTGAATGACACCTCGACGTGGTATCACTGGGGCTGCACGGGAACCAGTCTGGCAATACGCCGGGAAATTGAAAAAAAAGGATTTTTGTTTCTATCAGTGCCTCATCAGCTTATAGCTATGACGGAGTACCCTGCCCCCACACTCGGCGATTTTGATAATCCGGCTTTTCTGGCCTGCTACCGCCTCAAAAACCCGACTCTTTTCAATTCCATAAAATTAGCAGACTTAGTTCTGATCAATGGTGAGGGCACTATACATGGCACAGCTTCCAATGCCTTGAGGCTCATGTATCTTTCCTATGTGGCGAAGACCGTATTCGGCAAGGAAGTGCATATAATTAATCACGCCTGCTTCCCCGAAGACAGTGACAGGCTTACAAATCCGCAAATCCTGGCCTTTTACCTGAAAGCGTACAGAGCGGTTGATTTTGTCGCTGTGCGCGATCCGATCAGCCATAACCTGCTTAATCAAATGGGCATAAAAAACGAGCTGGCATTCGACAGCCTGCCGCTTTCGGTAAAAGCATGGCGGGAGATTACAAAACCTTCTTCAGACAGGAGCAAGCGGGTACTTTTCGCCGGATCCTCAAAATTCTCCGAGCAGAGCGATGCGGCTTTTGCAAATGCCGTAAATTCCATAAGAAACAAAAAACTGGAACCTTCCATTCTTGTGGGCGCAAAATGGCACCCTGCAGGGGATGACCGTAGATTTATAGAAATGATGCAAAGGGTATGCCCCGAAATAGAAGTGGTTGATGCCAAATCGTTCGAAGAATGGCTGGAAACAATTGCCAGCGCAAAATTACTAATCTCGGGCCGTTTCCATTATACAATAGCCGCCGCCTGCCTGAACACGCCCTTTGTAGCTCTTGAGGGCAACACCCCTAAAATCGCAGCTCTTTGCAATATACTGAATCGCCCCGCCCCTCTTTCTTATGAAGACCCAAAGCTTTTGGCCAGGTTGCCGTCGCAAACCGAGGCATTACTTAACCAGCCGGAACAGATAACTTACGACAGCCACACAACAGAAACACTATGCAATATGGCTGCAAGGAACTTTCTTGCCCTATAGCCAACGGCAGGGCAGCAAGCCAGGAAAACAGGCCAGCGATGGGACTCATAACGTCACCCCGCTGAAACCCCCGGATCCACTGGAATCCCAACATCTTCTGAATAAATAATAAAAAACGTTTTTTCTGTTAAGACTGTTTTAATTCCTATGCTAATATACTGGGAATTAAAGCCGGGAGGATTCCGGCTCACATAAGTCATAACCCTAGGAAAGGAAAATCAAATGACTTCCGATGTCGTTCTTACCGCAGCCATGCGGAACAACCTCTTATCTCTCCAAGGAACTCAAAGCAGTATCGACGGTATCCAGAACAGACTGGCTACCGGATTGAAAGTTGCTTCGGCACTTGATAATCCGCAGAACTTCTTTGCTTCGGAGAGCTTGAAAAACCGTGCAGGTGACCTTACCCGTCTGCTGGATGCGATGGGCCAGTCAATTCAAACGGTTAAAGCTGCCGATAAAGGCGTGACCGGTATCACGAAACTGATCGGCCAGGCAGAATCGATCATTTCTTCCGCTGAAGAAGCGATCACTACCGGCCAGGTAGAAGCGGCCATCACCGGTAACGTTAATCTCAAGGGCGTAAAAGACCTCACCACCCTGGCCGGGGTTTCCGCTACCGACGTTATTCGCATCACTTATTACGATACGCCGAATACCGCTCCGACCCATACGTCAACGGCGAGTATTGCCATTGCCGCCAATCAGTCAATCGATCAGCTTATCACTGCAATCAATGACATTGAAAACGGCGATGTGTTCAAGGCCGAACTGACTTCCCAAGGATTTTTGAAGATTACCGAACTTCAAGGTAAAGCCTTCAATATCCAATTTTCGGAAGGCGCCGTTGATACAGCCCTTGAACCTGCTGACCTTGCTCTGGCCGCAGGTCTCGGATTTGGCGACAAGGTTGAAGCCGTCAGAGTTGGAGCTGCAGCTGTCGGTGCGTATGAAGCAACTGTTCTGGCTTCCACCAAGCTGGAATCGGGGGTTTTCTATACAAACGCGGCCGGCACCCTTGCCAAGGCAAGCGACTTGCTGACCGCCTCCAGAACCACCGATGGCGGCGCGACCAGCAGGTTTACCCTGGTCGGCGCATCGACGTCTCTTAACCTGACGATCAATGGCAAGACCACTATTAACGTAGGCCTTAATACCACTCAGACCATTCAGGGTCTGGTCGACGGGATCAACACCGCAGCCGCCAACACCGGCCTTATCAAAGCAAGTTATGATGATACGACCGGGAAATTATCGATTACGGCTACCAGTCAGACTGTGCAACAAATTCACATGAACATCAATGAAACGACTGCCGCACCTGTGACAGCCGACTTTGATTTTGGTGTGAAAGGCGCATGGACTACCGCTGGCGCTGCTAACGACCAGGCAGGTGAATCCTTCCGTTTCGCCAATGCCGCAGCGACCCTGGCGCAGTATGAAAAGGACTACAATGACCTGCTTACCCAGATCGACGAAATGGCATCCAACTCCGGTTACCGTGGCGTTAATCTGCTGGGCGGGGATAGCCTGACCACATACTTCGACGAAAATCGTGTCAGCAAACTGACACTTACCGGGGCGACCCTGTCTTCAGCGGGGCTGGCGTTGAACCAAGCGGACTTCAGCACAGCGACACGAATTGAAGGTGTCCGCACTGAAGTTCTTGCAGCCAAAGCATCGGTGCGGAGCTTCGGTTCCACACTGGCTAACGGTCTGTCGATTATCCAGATCCGGGAAGACTTCACGAAGGGTATGGTCAACACACTGGTTGAAGGTTCGGGCAAGCTTACCACTGCCGACCAGAACGAAGAAGGCGCCAAGCTGCTCGCTCTGCAAACCAGGCAGCAACTGGGTGTCATCTCTCTGTCGATGGCTTCTCAGGCCCAGCAGGCGGTGCTTCGTCTGTTCTAGTAAATTACGGTTTAATTACCGACACGAACAAACCGGAGGCAGAAGGCCTCCGGTTTTTTATCGTATAGTTACAAGTAACAAGTTGCGAGTTACAAGCTAACCCCTTCTTGTAACTTGAAACTTGTAACCCGCTACTGCGACTTGGCACGGTTTTTGCTTTTCCTTTCCTGCTGAATTTTTGCCGCTTTCCGGAAGGGGGCGGTGAGCTTATCCCAGGAAAGGAGAATTAACGTGACTTCCGATGTCGTTCTTACCGCAGCCATGCGGAGCAACCTTCTGTCTTTGCAGAGCACGCAGAGCAGTATTGATACTATCCAGAATCGTCTTGCCACGGGTTTGAAGGTCGCATCCGCCCTTGACAATCCGCAGAACTTCTTCGCTTCGGAGAGTTTGAAGAACCGGGCCAGCGACCTGTCCCGCCTGCTGGACAGCATGGGCCAGTCGATCCAGACGATCAAATCAGCCAATAACGGTGTCACCGCGCTCAAGACGCTGGTCGACCAGGCGGAGTCCATTATCGAGTCCGCCAGCGAGGCGATTACCAACGGGGCGGTCGAGGCCTCGATCACCGGGGACGCCAATTTGCGAGGAGTAAGGGATCTTACCGATTTTGCGGGAATTAACGCAGGGGACAATATAGTATTCACCTATTACGACCCTGCGGCCCCGTCCACGATAAAAACTGCGGCGGTACCAATTCTTGCAGGCGATTCCATAGACCAGCTCATCACCAAGATCAGCGATATAGAAGGCGGAGGCGTATTCAAGGCCGAACTTACTTCAGACGGCCGACTTAAAATTACCGAGCTTCAGGGAAAAGCTTTCAACATAGCCTTCCAGGAAGGGGCTCCCGACAACCTTCTGGAGACAGGCGACCTGGCTCTGGCCACCACTCTCGGGTTCGGCGGCAAGGTCGAAGCCGTCAGTTCGGGTACCGGCACCAACGGGAAGTACGAGGTTACCGTACTGGCGAGAACGAAGCTGGTATCGGGGGCCTTCTACGATCTGGGCGGATCAGGTTACGCCAATGCCAGCGCGATGCTGACGGCGGTAGCGGATGCCGACGGCGGCGCGACTGCGCGCTTTAACTCCGGTCTGGCCGCACAGCCGACTAATCTGGTGTTCACGCTTAATGGCGAGACCTCGATAACGGTGCCTATGGAAGATTTGTCCATCCAGGGCCTTGTCGACGCCATCAACACCGATCCGAACAATACCGGGCTTATCAAGGCAAGCTATGACGCCACGACCGGGCAATTCTCCATCGAGGCGACAAGCCAGAAGGTCAATTCAATAAACGTCAGGATGGATGTTATCGCTTTGGACACGGGCGCCCAGAAGGCAGACTTCGACTTCGGAATGGTCGGAAGCTTCTCTTCAGGTGGCACCGAACTTGCGTCTTACGGCGAGACTTTCAGGCTTGCCAACGCCGCGGAGAAGCTGGCTCACCTGGAGAAAGACTATAACACCCTGCTGAAACAGATCGACGAACTGGCGGCCGATGCGGGGTACCGCGGCATAAACCTGCTGAAGGCCGACAGCCTTACCACCTATTTCGACGAGGACAGGGAAAGCAAGCTGACCATCACCGGCGCGGATCTCACTTCCACCGGCATGAAGATCAGTCAGGCGAACTTTAATACAATTACAAATATATCCGCCGCCCGCACGGAAATTCTTGCGGCCAAGGAAACCGTCAGGAATTTTGGTTCGACTCTGGCCAACGGCCTATCGATCGTCCAGACGCGCGAAGTGTTCACCAAATCGATGATCACCACCCTTACCGAAGGTTCGGACAAGCTGGTGGTCGCCGACCAGAACGAGGAAGGCGCAAGACTGCTGGCGCTGCAAACCAGGCAGCAGCTCGGCGTCATCTCGCTGTCGATGGCATCGCAGGCCCAGCAGGCGGTGCTTCGTCTGTTCTAGAAGAAAAAAACAAGTCATTTCAAAAACCGGAGGCATGCTGTGTCTCCGGTTTTTTCTTGTTTGAATTTCCGATCTGGCATGCTTCTTGCTTTTTAATTCCTGATGAATTTTCCAGGAGGAGGAATTAATGACTAAAGTTGCGAAAATGAAGAAAGAGGCCAAGGCCGAGCCGATGGATCTGATTGAGAGGAAGTCGTCCGAGGCTCTGGTGATTGATCTCAAGCCACACGAGAAGCTGCTGATCGGCTCATCGGTAATCACCAACGGCGGCAACAGAACCCGCCTGCACATTGCCGGAGATTCCCAAATTCTCCGCGAGAAGGACGTAATGAAAGAAGAGGAGGCCGACAGCCCGTGCAAGCGCCTCTATTTCCTTATACAATGCATGTATATTTCCGATAATCCCTATATATACCACACACCTTTTTTTGAGCTGGTGCGGGAAGTACAGGAGGCGGCGCCCTCATGTTCCTGGTTCATAATGCAAATCGGCGACCAGATCATCACCGGGCACTATTACAATGCCCTGAAAAGGGCCAGGGAGCTTATTGCCCATGAAAAGGAACTGCTCGAAATCGCTCTGGGACAAGCGGCGGAATAGCGGATAGCGGATAGTGGACACTCGTCAAAGGACAGAGGGCGGAATTTTTTTCTGTCTTCTGTCCTTTTTGTTATATTTTCACGACTCGTTAGTAAAATAACGATACACTTATCCGGAATACGGGCAGGAAGCCCCGGCGCGAAGAAGATGCGCCGGCTTTAATGAAAGGAAGAAATCCATGGCTCTGGTAATCGATTTAAAGCCTCATGAAAAAATACTGGTTGGCACGGCCGTCATTACCAATGACAGCCAGCGCACCAGACTGCATATAGCGGGCGACGCTCCAATTCTTCGGGAGAAGGACGTTTTGAAGGAAGAGGACGCCACCACGCCATGCAAGCGGCTGTATTTTCTGGTTCAGTGCATGTATTTGTCGCCGGTTCCCGCGGAATACCACAAAGCGTTCTTTGATATGGTTCGGGAAATTCAGGGCGCCGCCCCTTCAAGCTCTATCTTTATTATGCAGATAGGCGACCATATAATGGCTGGTCATTATTACAAGGCTCTTAAGAAATCCAGAGAGCTAATCGAACATGAGCAGGAGTTGATCGAAAATGCCCTCAAACAACCCGCCTTATAATCAGCATGCCGCGGCTGCCGGAGCGTATGGCGGTCACTCGCAAAAGCACACTCCAGACCAGAGAGAACTTGAGGCAAGAGTTTTGCTGAAGTCTGCGGGGATGATGCAGGATATCCAGAAGAACTGGGACGAAGTGGATGGAAACATGCTTGAGGACATGATCCGCTACAACCGTCAGATCTGGATGCTGTTCTACGATACGGCGCTGGAAAATCCGGAAGGGAACAGACCGGACGATCTGCGATCCAACATACTCAATCTGGCGGGTTTTATTTTCAAACACGGCCTTGATATTCTCGCCGATCCGAAGAAAGAAAAATTCGACGTACTTATCGATATCAACCGGGAGATTGCCGCTGGCCTTATGGCGGGCGTCAGAAACCAGGCAGCCGCTTCACAGGCAGAAGGCAGCGGCGAGCCGAATGAAGTGAAATCTATTTCCGGTGGAGATTCGATTACAGCCTGAACTTTTGGCTTTATAGCCTTCCCCGATCAGGTTGAATCAAGTCATGTCGGCCCCCGTGCGGGCATAACAGGAATTGTTGTCAATATAATCGCAGAAGGCTCTAACCAAAAAGTTTCAAAGGCGCAGTTGGCGCCTTTAATGCTACCTTATAAGATTAATTAACAATTTCAGGTTTCAGGCCTCAATTTTTACGCTGCCTGAATCTCCTCCTTGCGCAGTTTGCGCGCCCGCCTCGAAGGCCGCCAGTTGCTGCGTGCTGGCCGGTTTGGCGCTGGCGCTATTGCTGCTGACTTTGACTTCAGGGCTATCTTTCTCGGATGCAATTTGTTGCGAGATAATTTTCGCGTTTTGCCGTGCCTTAACACCGTTTCCGCCAAGGTTTTGAAGCTGGCGTCTTTCTTCGGATTCGCGAATTTGCGCGAGACGTTCCTCGGAAGGAATTTGCGCTTCCACGTCACCCGTTTCACTATCACGGAGTTGCAGTACGGCTTTATCGTAATTTACGTCAACATGAATATACGGACTAATATAAGGTGCCATAGGCACTTCCTGCACCCGGTCGGGATTGGCGGCAAATGAACGCGCAACCGCTACTTGCTCGGCGTTACCGCGGAGCAAGGGCAAGTTGGATATTACCGAGTTCACAGCCTCTAGCATTTTTCCCTAACCATGGACCCAAACAAATAAAATAAGGGTATACTACCCTATTATCATATTAACGGAAAAATAAGCAAAAGTCAACATTGCGTACAAATAATTCTTTGCAAAAAATAGAAAAATGCAAATAAAATGCTTAATCACATCTCTTGACAGGCTGTAGATAATTAAAAATTTATTCAGTAAGCTTTATTTAATTAGGCATTAGAATAAGTATAAATATACAGCCTTATAAGTTGTTTAGTATTATCCACAGAAATAGAATAGCTTTTTACTTTACATTATTGCTTCTCGCCTGGACTCCATATTTTAACTGCCATTAAATCACAAGCGGCATAGCCGATTTGAAAAAATATAGCTATAATCATGTCTAAGGTACGTTTGCGTGATTCGTGAATTTTCGCTAATTTGTTTGGCAAGAGGCGCGAATCGACCGGCCTTTGCTGCTGCCCTGCCCCCTTTGGGTTCCGGCAGCGATAGCCGGGCAATTCTAGGACAAGGTATTGCATCCGGTGAACAATTTACTTGAAACACTTAGACAGTTGGGGCCGACCAGGCTTGGGGTAATGGGGATCGTATTTCTCGCTCTCCTGGTCTTCTTTGTCTTCATGTCGCTTCGGGTTTCCTCTCCCGAATTCAAACTTCTTTATTCCGACCTTTCCTCGGCGGATTCCTCAGCCATGGCGGGCGCCCTCGAAGAGGCGAAAATCCGGTACGAGGTTTCCGGCGACGGCAACAGGATAATGGTACAGGAGACGGATGTCGGCAAGGCGCGCATGCTTCTGGCGCAAAAGGGGCTGCCGAACGGCGGTTCGATGGGATATGAGATATTCGACAAGCAATCCGGCTTCGGCACGACAAATTTTGTCCAGAATCTAAATCAGGTTCGCGCTCTTGAAGGAGAGCTTGCCAGGACGATCGGTTCCCTTGAGCCGGTCAGAAGTGCCCGCGTTCATATCGTTCTGCCCCAGCGCGAACTGTTTTCGCGAGATCAAAGGTCGTCAAGCGCCAGCGTTTACATAGGCATCAGACCCGGCAACCGGCTCGAACGCGAACAGATCCTCGCGGTTCAGTCGCTGGTAGCCTCGGCGGTGCCCAACCTCAAGGCTACGCAGGTTACCATCATCGATCAGGACGGCAATCTTCTGGCCAGAGGCGGGGGGGAGGAACAGAATGCGCCCGACCTGAAAGCCGAGGAAATGCGGCGCAGCTACGAAATTCTACTTACCCAGAAGATCGAGGATCAGGTCGGCAGGGTCGTGGGTTACGGGAAAGTCAGAGCGGCGGTTACCGCCGATCTTAATTTCGACCGGATCAGCACCAATGAGGAATTGTTTGACCCGGAAACACAGGTGGTTCGTTCCTCGCAGATTTCCGAGGAAACAATACTTCAGCGGGAGCAAACCGCCGATAACGTATCCATCGAGAACAATCTGCCCGGGGTCGGCAGCGATCTTCTGGTTGAGAAAAAACCCTCCGAGGAAAGCAACAGGGTCGAGGAGGTCACCAATTACGAGATCAGCCGCACTGTACGGACGATGACGCGCGAGGTCGGCGAAGTGCGCCGCCTGTCGGTTTCGGTGCTGGTGGACGGGCGCTATGTGACGGGAGAGGATGGAAGCGAGGTTTACCAGCCGCGGCCGGAAGAGGAATTAAAGAAAATTGAAACCCTTGTCCGCTCGGCAGTCGGGTATAACGGAGATAGAGGCGACAATCTCGAAGTCGTGAACATGCAGTTCGAAAAAGTCAGAACGACCGAGGATATTCCTGACGATCATTTCCTTTTCGGTTTCGAGAAGAGCGATCTGCTCGACGCCGCGGAGATTATCACTGTCGCCATAATGATAATACTCGTGGTGCTGCTAATACTGCAGCCGATGGTGGGGCGGCTTCTTGCGGCGGACGGGCCGTCGCTGGACGAAGCGCTTGAGTCCGACCTGCTGGCGGCCGGCCCTCAGAACCCACGGCTGACAGCGCCGGACAGCGATGATTTCGAGATGCCCCCCGAGGCTGAGGAAGACAAGCTGATCGACATGCAGCGGGTCGAAGGCAAGGTGAAGGCGTCCTCTGTTAAGAAAGTCGAAGATCTTGTAGACACCTATCCCAGCGAGACCGTTTCGGTGATCCGGAGCTGGATGAGTCAGGATACATGATTAGTTTGGGGGAAGTAGAAAATGCGTTTGCGTGAAGATTACCGCGCTCTGACCGGCCCCGAAAAGGCTGCCGTATTCATGCTGGCTCTTGGGGAAGAGCATACGGCCAAGATTTTCGAATTCATGGACGACGAAGAGATCATGGAGATCTCGCAGACAATGGCCAATCTTGGCAAGATCGGCGCAAGCGTGGTCGAGCGGCTGTTCGTCGATTTTGCCGAGCAGATGAGTTCGACCAACGCCCTTGTAGGTACACTCGACAGTACGGAGCGGCTGCTTAAAAAAGTTCTTGGCGATGAAAAAGTCGATACCATCATGGAAGAAATCCGCGGGCCGGCGGGTCGAACCATGTGGGAGAAGCTCGGCAACGTCAACGAGGAGGTTCTGGCCAACTTCCTGCAAAAGGAATACCCGCAGACTGTCGCGGTGGTGCTTTCGAAGATCCAGCCGGATCACGCCGCAAGGGTTCTGGCGATGCTGCCCGAGGGGTTTGCCGTCGAGGTGATCCACAGGATGCTTCGCATGGAAGCGGTTCAGAAGGACGTTCTGGAAGAAGTTGAAAAAACCTTGCGGACAGAGTTCATGTCCAATCTTGCCAGAACCCAGAGGCGGGACAGCCACGAGCTTATCGCGGACATCTTCAACAGCCTCGACCGCGCCGCCGAGACGCGGTTCATGGAAGAGCTGGAGAAGTCGATTCCGGAATCCGCGGAAAAGATACGCAGCCTTATGTTCACCTTCGAGGATCTCAACAAGCTCGATCCGACGGGAATCCAGACGGTCATCCGCGCCGTCGACAAGGACAAGCTTACGGTCGCTCTCAAGGGCGCCACGGAAACCCTGCGCGATCTGTTCTTCTCGAACATGTCAGAGCGGGCCGCGAAGATCATGAAGGAAGACATGGCCGCGATGGGCCCGGTTCGCCTGCGCGATGTGGAAGAAGCGCAGCAGTATATCGTCAATATCACCAAGGATCTCGAAGCCAGAGGCGAAATCGTCGTTGCCTCCAGCGACGGAGAAGACGAGCTGATTTATTGATATGCCCGATTCAATGGAAAAAAATAAGCCTCACAAGTTCCTGTTCGACCTTAATATTTTTGACGACGATTACATCGAGGAACCGGAGGAGCCGGAAGAGCCGCCGCCCCCCACTTTCAGCGAGGAAGAACTGGAAGCGGCCAGGATGGACGGCTACCGCCGAGGGCGCGAGGACGCGACGCGCGAACAGAAGGAAAGCCGCGAGCAGTTCATTGCCGCCCAGCTTGAAGTTGTGGCATCCACCCTGCCCCAGATTTTCAGGGAAGAAGATTTCAGGGAAAAGCGCTATGAGGAGGAAGTTATCAAGCTTGCCCATTGCATGATGCGCAAGCTGTTTCCGATATATAACGAGCGTTACGGCTTTGAGGAAATGGCCGGAGTGATAGGAAAAGTCCTTTCCTCCCAGGAAGGGAAGGCAGCCGTCAGGATCGAGGTCTCGGCGGACACGGCCGCCGAACTGGAAGAACATCTGAAAGCCACGATTTCCGCCGATGGCAGAAGCCGGGTGGAAATCATGCCGGTGAAAGATGCCGGGCCCGGGAGCTGCCGCGTCGCCTGGGAGGACGGAGGAGCGGTAAGGGATGCGGGGCTTCTTGCTGCCAAAATAGAAGCGGGGCTTGAGCAACTCCTTGCTGCAAGAGGATGCAAACTCGGATATAGTGGACAGGATGACGATGTCCCCGCAAAAGGCGATGATACCAAAGTGGAACTGAAGTCCATCCCGTTACCAGACGATGGAGATGAAAAGCGATGAGTGACAAGGATAAAGAAGGCGGAGCTGTCAGCCAGGACGATATTGACAGTCTGCTTGCAGAATCAGGCGCTTCCGAATCCCGGGAGATGACCTATAACGAGATCGAGGATACAGGCATCGGCAAGGAGCCGGACAAGGAATACGCAATTGGCGAGCCGATGGCCAACGACGTGACCGCAATCTATGACATCCCGGTACAGATATCCGCTGTTCTGGGGCGCTCGAACATGCAGGTAAGCCAGCTTTTGAAACTCGGGCGAGGCGCGGTCGTGGAGCTTGACCGCAAGGTTGGCGAGGCAATCGATATCTATGTCAACAACCGCCTCGTCGCCAGAGGCGAAGTCGTGGTCGTGGAAGACAAGCTCGGAATTACCATGACTGAAATCGTCAAGTCCGACCGGAACTAGGGGAAACGGTTAAATGACTGATACTGCTGCAGATTCGGGCGAAGCCAGAATAGATCCGGGGAGCGTCAAGATCGCAGTGCCGAGGCGCAAGCTTGATCTTGCCACAATGCTTGGCCTTGTCTTCGCCGTGGGGCTGATTTTCGTGGCTATCTATATCGGGCACAGCAAGGCGAATTTCTTCAATTTCCCTTCGCTTCTGATCGTCGTCTTCGGAACGGCGGCGGTTACCAGCGTTTCCTACAGCGGCGAGGAGTTGCGCCGGCTTGGCAAGGTGCTTGGCAATACACTGTCGAGGCGCACGAGAAGCCCTTCGGTGATGGCGCATCAGCTTATGGACATCGCCTCTATCGCCCGCAAGCGCGGTCTTCTGGCGCTTGCCGGGATAGACGGCGAGCTTCGCAAGGATCCTTTTCTGCACAAGGCGGTACAGCTGGTGACAGATGGATATACAGGCGACGACATCGACCGGCTGCTTGGTCAGGAGGTCGATGCGCTGATCGAGCGGCACAGGCGCAGCGCCAATATCATAAGGCGGGCTTCGGAAGTGGCGCCTGCGATGGGGCTGATCGGCACGCTGGTCGGGCTGGTTCAGATGCTCGCCGAACTGTCGAACCCCGAGAATATCGGCCCGGCGATGGCGGTGGCGCTGCTGACCACATTTTATGGGGCGATAATGGGGACGGTCATTCTTGCTCCTCTTGCCGCAAAGCTTGAGAAGAACTCCAGCGACGAGGCGATGATCAAGAACCTTATCCTTACCGCTGTAGGCTCGATCGCGCGCCAGGAAAACCCGCGGCGCCTTGAAATGTTACTTAACAGCGAACTTCCGCCGAACGAGCGAATTCGTTATTTTGATTGATAAATATAAGAAAAGGGACGGCCAGAAACATGCGTCTAATGATAATCGGCAATCTTGAAGGTTATATCAGCCAGGCGGGGAAGATCGCGCTTCAGCGCGGGGCCAAGGTCATTCACTGCGAGGATACCGACCAGGCTATCGGCGCGCTGCTGAACGGCAAGGGCGCGGATCTGGCGATGGTTGACGTCAAGCAGAAAATCGACAGGTTCATCGAACGGCTTGAGAGCGAGAGAATTCACATTCCCGTGATCGCCTGCGGCATTGGCACCGACACCAGGGCTGCGGTCAAGGCGATTCAGGACGGGGCCAAGGAATATGTTCCCCTGCCCCCTGATGCCGACCTGATCGCCGCGATACTGGAGGCGGTCACCGAGGATAACAATCATATGATAGCCGGCGACCCGAAGATGCAGCAGGTCGTCAAGCTTGCCGACAGGATAGCGCCGAGCGAGGCGACGGTTCTGATCACCGGCGAATCCGGAACCGGCAAGGAAGTGATGTCCCGCTACATCCACCAGAAATCGCGACGCAAGAACGGGCCTTTCATCGCCCTCAACTGCGCGGCCATTCCTGAAAGTCTTCTGGAATCGGAACTGTTCGGGCATGAGAAAGGGGCGTTCACGGGTGCGACCGCGCGGCGGATCGGCAAGTTCGAGGAAGCCACCGGCGGGACGCTGCTGCTTGACGAGATCAGCGAGATGCACGCCCTGCTCCAGGCGAAGCTTCTGCGCGCCATTCAGGAGCGGGAGATTACCAGAGTCGGCAGCAACGATCCGGTCAGAATAGACGTGCGGATAATCGCGACTTCGAACCGCGATCTGGAAAAGGCGGTTGCAGGTGGCGAGTTCCGCGAAGATCTTTATTTCCGCCTGAATGTCGTCAACCTGCGCCTGCCCTCTTTGCGAGAACGCCCTGAGGACATTCTCAAGCTTGCGCAGTTCTTCGCCGACAAATACGCCGAGCAGAACGGCATTTCGCGCAGGAAAATCGCCGCCGCGACCGAGCACAAGCTCAAGGGCTACAGCTGGCGAGGAAATATCCGCGAGCTTGAGAACACCATGCACCGGGCGATACTGGTTTCACTGGAAGACGAGATCGAGCCGGATGCGGTGCATCTCCAGGACGGTCTGGGCAGCTATGCGCCCGCCGCCATGACGCCGGCGGAAAAGCCGCAGGCATCTGCGGGAGAGTCGTCCGTACAGAACCCCGGAGGCGTCGAGTCGCTGATTGGCCGCAGGATCTCCGATGTCGAAAGGGACATGATCCTGAACACGCTGGATCATTGCCTGGGCAACCGCACGCACGCGGCCAACATTCTGGGCATCTCGATCAGAACCCTTCGCAACAAGCTGAACCAGTACCGTGACGAGGGAATGGAAGTTCCTGCCGCCACCGGGTAACCGGCGCACCGCATTTCTCACACTATACTTAAAGCCTGCTCCGGATGTCACCCCCGCAAACGAAGCCGCTGCTTGCAGCGGTTAGTGCATGCGGGGGGGCCGGTCATAAGGTTTCTGGCGGACTCAGGCTATCAAAGTTTGGTTATCAGTATATCGACGCGGCGATTTTTCAGTTCCTTGGTGTTGTCTGGAGTGATTACGAGGAGATTATGCTCGCCGCCGGCCAGAAGCTCTATTTGCGCGCCTGAAACTCCGAGATCGTGAAGTTTTCTTTGCACGGCCTGCGCGCGGCGCATCGAAAGGGTATCGTTATAGGCTTCGGGGCCTGTGGTGTCAGTGTTTCCGGTCAGGGAAATCTTTATTCCTTGATTTACCTTAAGAATATCGGCAACAACTTTCAGAGTTTGCATTGCCTCTTCGTTTATCGCCACGCTATTAAGCGGGAAGAAGACCATGAATGCCTTACTGAGAGTGAGGTTGCCGACGACTTCATCCATTGAGCCAAGAAATTCATCGCGGCAGGAAGCCGCTCTTTCGCCGCTCCCGGCGTCTTTGTCGTCGATATTTTCCAGCCAGCAGTCGAATTTAACCTGGGCGTTCGCCAGCGGCCTGAAATTTTCGGGCGTTTTCATCGCCAGCAGAGCGGTGATCAGTTCGGAACGCGCATGGGCGACTTCGGCCATGCTTTCCTGCGGAATATCGTATTGTTCGATGAGAGAAGGCTCGACGAAAAGGTTGGCTTGCGATTTCAGGGCTTTCTGCGCGAAGTATTCGGCCGCCCGCGCATCGCGCATCCGCTCTGATTCGGTAAAAGCGAGATCCCGATAGCCTCTGGCAAGGTAGTGGCCGAATTCCGTTCCTTCGATTCGTGTGCGTTCAAGCTCGCGCACGCCGGAACAGGCTGCAAGCGAGGTGAAGAGCATAGAGAAACAGAGAATATTAGCGAGTTTCATCAGGGCATCCTCCTTATCCGGAAGCAATCCTAACTCATGTAATCTGCTGATCCAAGCTGCTATCCGTTTGCATCATGCCGGATGCACAGTTAAAATGTCACTTTGGGCTTGTCAGCTTTCCAACGGAATATGTCAGATACCTCCACCACCGCAGGCGCAAGAGCATTAACCAACGCACATGCCGTTCTCGGCGGCGTGATGCGCGGGGATGTGCTGTTCGCGATGGCGATGGTCAGCATCCTGATGTTCATGCTGGTTCCGATTCCGACCTGGCTGCTGGATATCGGGCTTTCGGTCTCAATCACTTTTTCGGTGATGATTCTGATGACCGTGCTGTTCATCATCAAGCCTTTGCAGTTTTCGACCTTTCCTACCGTATTGCTGATATCGACGGCGCTCAGGCTTGCGCTCAACGTCGCTTCCACCCGGCTTATCCTGTCGGAGGGGCATTCGGGGAATGACGCGGCGGGGCAGATAATTCAGGCTTTCGGTTCGTTCATCATTCAGGAAAGCTATATCGTCGGCGGGATAGTCTTTGCGATTCTGGTGATCGTTAACTTCGTGGTTATCACAAAGGGTTCCGGGCGTATCGCGGAAGTGGCGGCAAGGTTTACCCTGGACGCCATGCCCGGCAAGCAGATGGCAATAGACGCGGATCTTTCGGCGGGACTGATTACCGAGGACGAGGCGAAAACAAGGCGGCGCGAGCTGGAGCAGGAAAGCACTTTCTTCGGGGCCATGGACGGCGCGGCGAAATTCGTGCGCGGCGACGCCATAGCCGGACTGCTGATCGTTTTCATCAATGTCATCGGCGGGATAATCATCGGCACGGCGTCCCAGGGCATGAGCCTTGCCGACGCGGCGTCGACCTATACGATACTGACCATAGGCGATGGTCTGGTCAGCCAGATTCCGGCGCTGATCGTGTCGGTATCCGCTGGTCTTCTGGTTTCCAAGGCGGGGGTCGAGGGTTCGGCCGACAAGGCGCTCGTCGACCAGTTCAGCCGTCATCCGAAAGCCATGGCCATCAGCTCGGGGCTGCTGCTTGCGATCGGGCTCGTGCCTGCGATCCCCTTCCCGCCCTTCTTCATTATCTCGGTGGTTACCGGCGGGCTTGCCTATGTCTCATGGCAAAGGACAGTGGCCGAGGAGAAAAAGCAGAAAGATATCAAGGACGCGAAGACGGCCGAAGGCGCGCATCCGGCGGAAGAGCCGATTTCAAGGGCGCTTGCGATAGATACCATCCGGCTGGAGCTGGGCTACGGGCTGCTGTCGCTGGTGCAGGGAGAAGGAACCAAACTTACCCATCAAATCAAAGGGCTGCGCCGCCAGCTGGCCGAAGATATGGGCTATATTCTTCCTTCAGTGCGGATACAGGACAATCTTCAGCTTCCCGCCAACACCTATGTCGTGAAGATTAAGGAGATCGAGGCCGGGCGCGGGGATGTCAGGCCGGGGATGTTTTTATGCATGGATCCTTCCGGCCAGCCGATCACCCTGCCCGGCGAAAGCACGATCGAGCCGACCTTCGGCCTGCCGGCGATGTGGATCGAGAGCCGATACCAGGAAGAGGCCAGTTTCAAGGGATATACGGTTGTCGACGCGCCGACGGTGGTGACCACGCATATAACCGAAATCGTCAAGGACAATATGCCGGATCTTTTGTCTTATGCGGAGACGCAGAAACTTCTGGACGAGTTGCCGCAGGAGTATCAGAAACTGGTCAGCGATCTCATCCCCGGACAGATAGCGCTTGGCGGGGTGCAGCGGGTATTGCAGGCGATCCTGTCGGAGAGGGTATCGATCCGCGACCTGCCGACTATTTTAGAGGGCATCGCCGAGGCGGCGGCGCATACCCGCAACATCATGCTGATCACCGAACATGTCCGCAGCCGTCTGGCAAGGCAGTTATGCGAGGCCAATGTCAATCCGCGCGGGCATGTGCCTCTGGTGACGCTGTCGCCGGAGTGGGAGCAGAATTTCGCCGAAAGCCTGCTTGGCGACGGCGAGGAGCGCCAGCTTGCCATGCCCCCCAGCCAGCTTCAGGAATTCATCGGCAAGGTGCGCAAGACCTATGACGACTTCGCCCAGAAAGGCGAGAACCCGGTACTGCTGACTTCGCCGATGCTGCGCCCTTATATACGTTCGGTGATCGAGCGCTTCCGCGCACAGACGGTGGTAATGTCGCAAAACGAAATTCACCCCAAGGCCAAGATCAAGACAATGGGGCAGATCTGACGGGATAAACATTACCCCTATTCCTCACACTGGCCCGGATTCTCATACTGTCCGCAAAAGCCTTTCCCTCTCCGGATTGTCATCCCCGCAAACGGAGCCGCTGCTTGCAGCGGTGTAGTGCATGGTACGGGTACGAGAGGTTTATAATCCCGAAGTGTCGGGTTCGTTCAGGATTTTGCCTGGCGGAATTTTTTGACAATCGCCAGGGCGCGATCTCTGACCGCCGTTACAACGTCGATGCAGGCCTTGACCACGGGGCGTTCTGAAAATTCGCCCCAGATCTGCTTTATTTCCATTGAAACATGCTTTGCCACTATTCCGGCATCGGTTTCCGACAGGTAAGCCCATGTCTCGGCGGCGAGTCTTTTAAAATGAACGAAGAAAACAGAGAAATCCTGTCGCAGGGATTTCAGATCGACTTTTTCTTTATGAAAGTTAAGCTGCTCCAGGCTTGCCTGCCTATAGCTTGCCACAAGTATGACTCCGATAACGACCAGTACACCGGCAATAAATCCCCCTGTTACCAGGGAAATAAAGCCGATAATGAAAACCGTGAATACGTCGTAGCCTGAAACGGCTGAACCGGCCATGCAGAAGAAAATGATCAGGAGGCCACCTGCGATGATCAGCCCTTCAGAATCCTGCTTGCCAGCCATTGATGCACGCCCCCGGAATAAAATATTGCAGCAAGTCAAGCTAACATACTACTACTGCAAGACTTTAGAAAGAGGAATTAAAATGGTTGCATAGTTGGTGGCGGATTCGAGAATCCCTTATTAAGTTCCTTGGAAATTCCCTGATCTTCTATTGCCTTTCTATAGGCTTCGACGGAATGGCCTTCTACAGTGGGAAAATCCTTCTGATTTCCCACATGCGTGTAATACGACCCTCTGTAAACGGGGTAGAATGGCCGCGTATACCAGGGGCCCTCATCGGTTAAATTGCCGGGAACCGGATCGTTCCTGCCACCGGTCACGCGCCAGACGTTAATATCCAGCCTTCCAGCATGCCTTTCGAATTCCCTGCTGAAATCCTTGTCGCCAAATGGCGGGCTTCCAAATGTATAGATATTTCTTATTTTAATACCCGTAGTTTCAGTAAAGTTTTCACTGATCCACTGGGCTGCCGCTCCGATAGCCATGCTTCCCCGCTTCGAGAAACCTGACATATCCAGCTCCGGTTTACCCGGAAGCTTACTGGACAAACCGACCACCGCATCCCTGACCTTGTCCAGAAAAAAACCCTCGCTATCGTCGCGCATCAATGCACCGTACAGACCACTGTAAACTTCACCGCCAAGCGGATGATCGGCTCCCCAGAACTTGGCATTCGAGGAACCGGAAGTGTCATCGAATGACAGAGTCATCCTGCCGGTTTTCGGGTCAGCGGAAATTATTGCAAGCGAGTCTCCCTGTTTAATAATTTGCAACTCTGTCCCTTCGCCCAGCTTGCTGCGAAGTTTGAGCTCAGCCTGCTCGTGCGAACTTCCAGACTTTATATCGTCGCTGTAAGCCATAGGCAGAGCAGCATGGTCAAGCAGCCTTTTGGCTTGTTCAGGATCAAAAGAGCTCATAGCGTTTGCACATTCCTTTGCCTTTAAGATAGCTTCTAATGACTAAGAAAAACTGAATTTTTCAATATTATAGAAAAGTTATGGAACTAACGCCAATTCACATAGTCGGGGCGGGACTTGCGGGCTGCGAGGCGGCGTGGCAGGCGGCCGGGATGGGCGCGCCCGTGATCCTGCATGAAATGCGGCCCGGGAGGATGACCCCGGCGCACAAAAGCGGCGATTGCGCCGAGCTGGTATGTTCGAATTCTTTCAGGTCTGACGATGCCGGGAACAATGCCGTAGGACTGCTGCACGAGGAGATGCGGCGCTGCGGCTCGCTGATTATGAGAATCGCCCGGGAAACGGCGGTTCCCGCGGGAGGGGCGCTGGCGGTTGACAGGGAGATGTTCGCGCGGGGGGTTACCCGCGCGCTTGAAGAACACCCGCTTGTCTCAATCGAGCGCGGCGAGATAGAAAGCCTGCCGCCGCCAGAGTGGGGAAGCGTGATAATCGCGACCGGGCCGCTGACTTCCGATTCGCTGGCCGAGTCCATACGGCAGGCGAGCGGCGAGGATTCGCTGTCGTTCTTCGACGCGATCGCGCCGATCGTGTACAGGGACAGTATCGACTTTAATATCTGCTGGTACCAGTCCCGCTATGACAAGGGCGGGCCGGACGGCGACGGCAAGGATTACATCAACTGTCCGCTGGACAGGGATCAGTATCTTCATTTTCTTGGAGAACTGCTGAAGTCGGAAAAGACCGAATTCCGGGAATGGGAGAAGACCACGCCTTATTTCGAAGGGTGCATGCCGGTAGAAGTGATGGCGCAGCGCGGGGAGGACACCTTGCGTTTCGGGCCGATGAAGCCGGTCGGGCTTACCGATCCGGGGACGGGGCGGCGGCCTTACGCGGTGGTGCAGCTGAGGCAGGATAATACATTGGCTACACTGTATAATATGGTCGGCTTTCAAACCAAGATGACCCATGGCGAGCAGACCAGAGTGCTGCGGCTGATCCCGGGGCTTGAAAACGCGCGCTTCGCAAGGCTTGGCGGGATACACCGGAATACGTTCATCAATTCGCCGCGGCTGCTTACGCCGGATTTGCAGTTAAAGTCGCGGCCTTACCTGCGTTTCGCCGGGCAGATCACCGGTTGCGAGGGGTATGTCGAAAGCGCGGCGATCGGACTTCTTGCGGGCAGGTTCGCTGCGGGCGAGAAGACGGGTGTGGAAATCTTGAGGCCGCCGGAAACCACCGCGCTTGGCGCCCTGCTCTCTCATGTGACCATCGGGGCGCGGTCGCATTCATTTCAGCCGATGAACATCAATTTCGGCCTGTTCCCGCCTCTTGAAACCGCGGAAGAGATCAGGGGCAGGAAAAAAGTCAGAGGCAGGGAACGCAAGGCCGCAATCTCTGAACGCGCATTGCGGGATCTTGGCGTCTGGCTGAACAAATCGGGCTGTCGATCCTGATTGATGCTTTCATATCCGGCGGCGGGTGATAGAATTAGGCGTAACCTTTGAGGCCTGAAAGATGAAAAATATAATTATCGCATTATTTGTTATGTTTGTTGCCGCCATGGCCGCTCAACCTGCCACCGCGCAGGACGAATACCCGATAGGCAAAGTCATCGCCGTCAAGGGCGTGGCCAGATACGGGGGCGCCGGGCCGCAAATGCAGCAAGGCGATTCGGTCTTTTTGAATACCGTTGTCATTACCGGCGAAGATTCGCGGGCGGTCATACTTCTGATCGACGATACCGAAATCAGCCTTGGCGCGAATTCCGAGTTTACGATCGACCGGTTCGTATTCGACCCGTATGATTCCAGGGAGAACCGCGCCAGATTCGGCTTCGCTAGAGGCGTGTTCCAGTATATCAGCGGCATGCTTGAAGACCGCGAAAACCCGAGGGTCGAACTTGAAACCCCATATGGCACGATCGGAATAAGGGGAACCATCGTATGGGGCGGGGAGATCGAGGGCAATTACGGGGTCTATGTCAGCGAAGGGAAAGTCGCGTTTCATCTGCCGGATGAAACTGTAAATCTCGATGCGGGAACCGGAATATTTATTGATGGCCGCACCAAAAAGCGCGGAGCAGTGAATGCCTGGCCGCCGGAAAGGTTAAGGATTGCGGGCAGCAAGATCGCGCTGGCGGATGAAAATGAACTAAGGCTGCATATTGAAAAGGAAATGGTAAGGAACATCCAGAGGCGCGACGATTACCGCAAGCTGATGTGGCCATACAAGGAACAACCCTATATCGAGCCGGAAACCGATGCCGGAACGCCTTACAGCGACGAATTCCTGAGATTGAAGGAATCCAGCCGCAGCGGCCTGAGAGCGCCCTGAGAAGCTTTGCGCGTTAAGCCGCGCAGACAGGCACGGCGGCGAAGAACGTTCCAGATACCAAAACGTCACCCCGGCGAAAGCCGGGGTCTGGCCAAAGTTATTGTGCGGGAAAGGAATTTTTTAATTTTCCAATTCCGCATCCCAGTACAGGAAGTCGCCCCAGCTGCTGTGGAGGAAGTTCGGCGGGAATTTGCGGCCGTATTCCTGGAGCCTGAAGACCGTGGGTTCCTGCGGGTCGTATCTGGGGTACATTTCCGACTCATGAGGCATGCGGTTGCCTTTGCGGATGTTGCAGCTCTGGCAGGCGGTTACGATGTTTTCCCAGGTGGTGCGTCCGCCCCGCGATCTCGGAATGACATGGTCGAAAGTCAGTTCGTTGGTGCGGAAACGGTTGCCGCAGTACTGGCAGCGGAAGCGGTCGCGCAGGAAGACGTTGAAGCGGGTGAAAGCCGGCTTTTGGGAAACAGGGACGTATTCCCTGAGCGCCAGGACGCTCGGCAGGCGGATCTCCTTGCTCGGAGATCTGACGGTGCGCTCGTATTCGGAGACCACGACGACGCTGTCCCGGAAAATTGCCTTTACCGCTTCCTGCCACGGCCATAGTGAAAGCGGCAAATAGCTCAGCGGCCTGTAATCCGCATTAAGGATCAGTGCCGGGCATTTTTCCAGAGGCATGGCAAGGTTCATAGACATCGCTCCTTCCGATGGTCGCAAGACGCCATGACGTCCGGGCCGTTTCAAAGGGAGGATGACACTTGCGGCCCAGGATGATTCCCTGATTTTTATAATATCACTTTTGCCTGATGCCTAATTATTAACCGCCAGCGTCTGTGAATGTTCCCACAAAAAAAGCGGTTCCCGCAGGAACCGCTCCAATTTACCCCTCATTAACAAACTTATTTTCCTGCCGCCGGCGCTATGCCGTTCAGGCTTGCCGCATCGTCGCTTGCGAGAACCTTGGTGACGACGACGTCCCCGCTTGAAAGCTTGAATATGACTATCTGCGGACTGCCTGCCACCAGCAGCAAATTATGCGCGCGAGCCTCCCCCGTGGCCGCGCAGCAGAGAAAAGCGGCAATTGAACCGGAGAGAACTAATCTGGATAACTTTTTCATTGATTATGCTTTCAATAAAATGCATCGAATTTATATAAAATTTGACACAAATTTATTGAAAATTTGTTAATTTTTTATAACCCATGCTCCATCGCATATGTTCTGACCGCGGCGGGGGCAAGGCGGCCAACCAGCATATCCAGTATCTCCAACGGGTTTGTCACCATTATATCAACGCCTTCGGGCCTGATTGCTGTTTTGCCGGAGACAAGGACGGTTATCAGTTCAGGATAGGCTCTCTTGGCCGTTTGCAGGTTGCTTGCGCCATCTTCGATAAAGATGGCTCTGGACGGGTGCGTGTCGCCGAGAGCGAGTGCGACGCCATCGGGGCCCAGGCTTTTAGAAATAAAGCCCATGTCCTGATAATCGATGATCCTTGAAAAGTATTTTTTCATTTTAAGATCTTCAAGGCATGGCTCAAGCCACTGCCCACGGCTGGCGTTTGAGAGAAGAACATGGGATGCCCTTCCGTTCAGCCGGTTAAAAGCATTCAAAATGTCCTGGCTTGGCTTTAATGTCTGCGGATATTCCGATTTAACTCTGTTGTACAGGTTCTTGTGATACAAGGGGAAAAGCCTGCCGATCAGTTCGTCTCTTGATACGCCGCCCTGCTCCGCTGCTTCAATGAAGCAGCCGAAGCAGTCGTGATGGTTTACGAAAGAGGCTCTGGCAAGCTCCGTCGCCCTCGAATAATCAAGACCGGGGATTATTTCCATTGCGGCAAAGGCATCCTCTTCGACGCAAATTTCGTAAATGACGTTTCCGGGCAGGGAGTAGTAGTCCCAATAGACCCCGTCGAAATCATGTATTATCTTTTCGATATTCGTTAAATCGACTGACACCCTTTATTCTCCGGCATTATCATTGCCGTGAGAAGTTAGGCGATTTTCTATAATTGCGCAAGTTCAAAAGCCCGTTTTTTTGAGGAAATCGATACCGCCTGCAATAGCTCCCTCATCGATCCAGTGCCCGATGCCCGGTCTTGATTCGCCGCTGACCTGATAATCGGCGTCTCTCAATATCCGCATGGCATTGCGCCATGCCTGAAAAGGCACGATTTCATCCATCTCGCCGTGAATCAGGTGCACAGGTGTTTTTGTGAGGCCTTCGAGATTTTCACTTTCCAGCATCCAGCCCGAGAATCCGAGAATTCCCGCGAGTGCTTCCTTACGCCTCAGGCCGGCAAAAAGGGACATCATGGCTCCTTGAGAGAACCCGCCCAGAACCATGTCTTTTGCTGCCAGGTCGAAACGCTCAAGCTGGGAGTCGATGAAAGAATCCAGTATCGGCAGGGCCTTATGCGCCCCCTCAAGCATCGATTCCGGCGTCCAGCTTTGCAGGCTGTACCACTGGAAACCGACGGGGGCCATGTCGCAAGGGAAAGGCGCGTCAGGGGCGATGAAAACCACCTCGCCCAGAGACGAGGCCATCAGGGGCGCAAGGCCGATCAGGTCATGGCCGCTGGCGCCCAGACCGTGAAGCAGAATCAGTATTTTCGAAGGACGGTCTCCTTTGAAGGAGCTGAATTCCTGATAATTTAAATTCGATCTCATCAGAACCTTATCCCACAATGGCAATAGTTTTGGCGAGTAAATCTTGAAAAATAATTCATACCGGGTTATGAATGATAATCATTCTCATCCACCTGTCGAAGGACGCCTTAAATTATGCTTGAGACGATGCTGATTACCTTTCGCGAGGGTCTGGAAGCTTTTCTTATTGTGGCGATTACGATTGCTTATCTGGTCAAGACGGGGCGCAGGCATTTACTTGCGCCGGTCTATGCCGGGGTGGTCGCCGCCCTGCTCGCAAGTATTGCGGGAAGCGTTTATCTGAGCGAGCTTGCGGCCAGCGAAGTTACCGAGGGCTTGCTTGCACTGGTCGCGGGCGCGCTGGTGGCTTCGATGACGTGGTATGTGATGAAGGCTGCCAGGCATTTCCGCAGCGATATTCATGAAAGGATCGAGCAATCAGCCGCGAGGGACGGCAAGGCGGCGATGGCCGGAATATTTTCATTCACCGTATTGATGATCGCGCGCGAGGGGATGGAGACGGCGCTGATGCTTGGAAGCATAGCCGGAAGCGCGGGGGCCGCCGAGATGCTTGCGGGAGCGGCGGCGGGACTGGTTCTTGCCCTGACGATAGGGTTGCTATGGGTCAGGCACAGCAGCAAAATCAATTTGCGCCTGTTCCTGCAAACCACCGGAGTCTTTCTGATTCTTTTCAGCACTCATCTGTTTGTATACGGCATTCACGAGCTTAGCGAAGCATCCGCCCTGCCCCTGGGGACGGAGCTTAATTACAGCATCCATCTGGTCACCGAGCCTTTCGGCCATGACGCGCTTCCGGCGGCGCTGATAACTTACGGCTTGATCGCCCTGCCCTGCGCGTGGTTGATTTGGGTTTATGCAAGAGAAAGACTCCTTACGCCCGGAAAAGCATCCGCCGCCGCAGAATAGCATCGCGGCGGTTTCCCGCTTTGCGCCTTCGCCGACCGGGAGGCTGCATCTCGGACATGCTTATTCGGCCCTGTACGCATATGAGATCGCCATGCGTTCGGGCGGGAGATTCGTTCTTCGCATCGAGGATATCGATACCGGTCGCTGCCGGGCTGAATTCGAGGAAGGCATTTACGAGGATCTGGACTGGCTGGGGATAAAGTGGGAAAAGCCGGTACGGCGCCAGTCGGAGCATTTCGCGGACTATCGGAGCGCTCTTGATAAACTTGCCGGGAAATCGTTGCTATATCCCTGTTTTTGCACAAGGAAAGAGATTCAGGAGGAAATCGCGCGGGCGGATTCTGCGCCGCACGGGCCGGAGGGATTTTTATACCCTGGCACCTGCCGCCATTTATCCACAGAGCAGAGGGAAGAGAAAATCGCCGCCGGGACGCCCTATGCGCTCAGGCTGGACACGGGGGCGGCGATGGAAGGATTAACCGCGCCGCTGACATGGATCGACACGGAAAAGGGGGAGCAGAAAGCGAGGCCGGAAATACTCGGGGATGTGGTTCTGGCGCGCAAGGACGTTCCGGCGAGCTATCACCTGTGCGTCACGCTGGACGATCACATTCAGGGAATTACCGTTGTTTCGAGGGGCGAAGATCTTTTTTATGCCAGCCATTTGCACCGGCTTCTTCAGGAACTGCTTGATCTTGACGTTCCTGTATGGAGCCATCATAAGATGCTGCTGGACGAAGAGGGGAGGCGTTTTGCCAAGCGAAACCAGAGCGTAACCTTGCGGCATTTGCGGGAAACCGGGGGCAAAACCCCGAAACAGATCATGGACATGGCCGGCATTGTGACTATAGAATGATGCGTACCAGCTGATAACCGGAGTCCCGCGCCATGGCCAACAATCTCCTGCATATCGAAGGCAAGCCTTATATTGTCCTGCCGCTTCATGAATATCTCGAAATTACCGGACAGAAGAACGGCGCATTGCCGGACGAGGTGATGAACCGGATTTCGGAAGGGCGCGAACATCCTGTAAAAGTCATCAGAAAACACCGCAAGATGACCCAGGACGACCTTGCGAAAAGCACCGGCCTTTCCCGAACCTATCTGACCGAAATCGAGACGAAGCGCAAGGACGGATCAATCCGCGCTCTCAAGGCGATAGCGGGGGCGCTTGATGTGGATATCGGGATACTTGCGTCACAGGATTAGGGAGAAATACTTTTACTTCCATTAACCTTCTGTCCTTTATAATATTTTAAAGGGGCGGTTTTTCGGGATAGGGGATTTCAATGCGTCTTTTACTGCTTTTTTTCGCTTTATGCCTCATTATCCGGCCTGCCGATGCCTGCATCAATCCAGACGCGCAGGTAGGGACAATCATCTATAATTCAACCCACGACACTTTCCAGGGATGCACCTATTACGGCTGGCAGGCGTTTCACGGCAACAGGCCGAGCTGTCCGACCGGCAACATAATCGCGCACTGGAGATTTGACGAAACCAGTGGAACGACAGCCTATGACAGCGTAGGCACTTACAATGCGGCGATGTCTAACATGGACAACTCCAACTGGGTAAGCGGCAAGTTCGGCAACGCCCTCAATCTGGATGGCGTGAACGAGTATCTGACGGTAACAGGGATACTGAGCAATTTCGCCGCCAGCGACTGGACATTTTCGATCTGGATATATCAGGATGCGGTTGAATACCTCGAAAACTGGGGCGACCAAAGGGTAATTTTTTCCAGCAGGCCGACAAACCAGGAGCCTTATATATATCTGGCGCTAAGATATGACGAGTACTGGTTCCGTTATATTGTAACCACCAACAATGCGATAGCAAATACGCCCCAAACGGCAAATGAGTGGATTAATCTGGTCGGGGTAATCAGCGGGGATAACCTGATAATATATAAAAACGGGGTAGTTGCCAATGCCGAGACTCTTGCCAGCCCCCGGGTTAATCTCGCGAATACAAATATGATCATAGGCTTTGGGAACGCTCTTAAATACTTCGATGGTAAGATTGACGATTTCCGTGTTTTCAAAAGCGCCCTGTCCCCCGCCGATGTTGCCCTTCTGTATGGCAACGGGGGTGGATGTATTGACAGTTACTAAGGGCGGTTCCGGGTTGATTTGGAGCAATGAATGAAAAAAGTTTTGATTTTTTTACTGGCTGGTCTTTCGCTATCCCAATACGCCCGGGCATCATGCACCAATCCGGACGCCGAGGAAGGTACCATCATCTACAATTCGAGCTCATATACTTTTCAGGGCTGCACGCCTCATGGGTGGTACGCGTTTCATCATCCCCTGCCTCTCGACCCATGCCCTGCCAGCGGACTGGTCGCGCATTACAGATTTGACGAGACAGGAGGCACAACCGCGAACGACAGCTCCGGCAACAACAGACACGGCACGCTGGTTAGCATGGATCCCGCTTCGGACTGGGTAACCGGGCCATTCGGCAACGCGCTCGATTTCGATGGCGGTAACGACAGAGTGAATGTGCCAAGTAACGCTGTTTTTGATATCAATGTCGGCGGCGGTTTTTCAAATTTTTTGTGGTTCAAAAAAACCACCGACTGCGGAACGCCGAACAACGAAGTGATGACAAACAGGTTTGGTACGGGACATTTTGAGAAAACCTGGTGGCTGGGCTGTTCAGCATCCACTGATTTTTTATCCATACGTTTGAATGAGATTATGATACATTCCTCTGTCGCCATAGATGATGGTAAATGGCATCATGCCGGATGGATTTATGAGCCTGTCACGTCTCAAATCCGTCTTTACCTTGATGGCACAATGGTAAACAGCACCGGCTACGTCATATCGTCTAACATGAATGTCGCCAATCCACTTTGTATTAGCGGATACGATGCCGAATGCGACGACCCGCAATATCATTTCCAGGGTACGCTAGATGACGTGCGCTTTTACAATCGCGCATTGACCAGCGGTGAAATATCAACGCTTTACGGCGGAGGTTTGGGATGCAGATAGTGTTCGGGGGAAATATGCGTCTGGCGACCGGGTTACTGTTTTTTTTATTGCTTGCCCCGGCCAGCGATGCTTTCGCGGACTGCGTTAATCCGAACGGCAAGACAGGGACGATGATCTATAATTCCAGCGAAGGGGTTTTTCAGGGCTGCGTCGAAGGCGGATGGATTGCCTTTCATGAAAAGCCTGTGGCTCTTGAGAGCTGCCCTTCCGCCGGGCTGGTAGCGCACTGGAAGCTGGACGAGGCAAGCGGAACCACCGCACTCAATTCAGCCGGGGCCGCTAACGGAACGCTCGTCAACATGGACGACAGCGATTGGGTTTTCGGGAAACTCGGCAGGGCCCTTGATTTCGACGGGGCTGACGACGTGGTAACTAGCGGGCTTACCGGGCCGAATGTGGTTACGGTTTCGGCATGGATCAACCCCAGAGGCTGGGGCGAGAGTCAGATGGGCAGGATAGCGCAAAGCCAGACCACATTCTGGATTTTCTATCTGTTTGGCAATCCGGGCGGCGTCAATCCCAATTCGCTTGCGTTCTGGTCGGGATGGGGGACGAGAGAGGGATCATGGTCGTCGCCGTCGGCTTCGATAGAGCTAAACCAGTGGCAGCATGTCGCTGTGACTTATGACGGAACCGCGGTCAATAACGATCCCAAAATGTACATCAACAGCGCCTTGCAGGGCTTAACCGAATATGCCAATCCGGAAGGCGCCAGAGAAGCTGCGGGATCCGTTTATCTCGGAAACAACTCTCTTGGCACCAGAACCTTCGACGGCAAAATTGACGATGTCCGGATCTATAACCGGGTGCTTGCTTATAACGAGATTGTTCAGCTTTATAATAACGGCATGGGTTGTCAGTAAGGCCGGGGCGTTTTCCGTCAACCTGATCGGGGAAGGCTCTGAAGGATGATTTCCCGGTCGTGTTTTAGCGCTGGTATTGCGTTTCTGGCTCTGGCCGCTTCCGCAAGGTCTGTTTCGGCGATGATGATGCCTGTGCCGGTGCCCGCAGATGCCAGCACCTCTCCCCACGGGCCGACGATCATGGAATGGCCGTAAGTCTGGCGGCCACCGTCGTGTTCTCCGGTCTGGGCGGCGGCGGCGACGAAGCTGCCGGTTTCGATTGCCCTTGCGCGCAGTAGCACTTCCCAGTGAGCCATGCCGGTCGGAACGGTGAAAGCCGCGGGAATGCTGAGAATTGAAGCGCCGCCTTTGGCAAGCAGCCTGTAAAGATATGCAAAGCGCAAATCGTAACAAATGCTGAGACCGAGAGCGCACCAGGGGGTTTGCACCATGACTGCCTTGCTTCCCGGAGTTACCACCTTGCTTTCGCGGTGCCTTTCCCCGGTGGGAAGGTCGGCGTCATAGAGGTGTATTTTGTCGTATCTGGCAGCAATTTCCCCCTTGCCGGAGAATACAAAGCTGCGGTTTACCGGCAGGTCGTTTCCTTCAAGCATTATTTTAAGCGAGCCGCAGACTATCCAGACGCCAAGCTCTTCGGCCAGTGATGACATGCGGGGTATGGCCGGGTGCCCATCTTCCGGAAGACCTTTAAGTTCTTTTTCCTTTTGCGGGGCGAGGATGCGGTCGGTGTTTTCGGGGGTGAAGATGATATCCGCCCCCTGCCCTGCCGCCTGTCTGATAAAAGCTTCGGCAGAGGCCAGATTTTCCTCAATCTCCGGGCCGCTGCACATCTGCACGCAGGCCACTTTCAGTTTCGTGTCTTGTTGCATGCCGTTCTTATCCCCTACATTAGAGTACTGGACGATCAGTTTAAATCCTGACAGGGTCCCGGTTCAATACAAGGTTCCAGGTTTCACCACCCTTGCAAGGGTCAGGACGTTGACTTCGGCGCAGCCTGCCTTGAGCAGTGCGAGCGCGCACTCGTTTACCGTTGCGCCGGTAGTGTAAACGTCGTCGATTAGGAGCACTCGTTTGCCTCTGATTTCCGGCTGCCTGTTTTCGGGAATCGTGAACGCTTTGCGGACGTTGCGGGCGCGATCTTTCGCGGACAGATGTCCCTGGCTTCTGGTCGCGCGCACGCGCTCGATCGCCTCCGGATGGTAGGCAAGTCCCGTTTCTCTGGAGAGAGCCTGCGCGATAAGCGCCGCCTGATTATAGCGCCTTTTCAAAAACCTCCACCGGTGCAACGGCACAGGCACCGTGCAGTCGGAATTTTCTATCAATCTTGCTCCGGCCCTCTTCATCCATGGCAAAAAGGCAATGACCGCATGGGTATGGTCGGTATGCTTGAATTTGAGGATGAGTTCGCGGCTGGAATCATTATACTGCAATGCCGACCGGGAACGGTTATAGTGCGGCCTTTCCGCAAGGCATTCGCCGCACAGGGTTCCTTCGGGCTGCTCGAAATCGAACGGGCGCCCGCAGCAATCGCATAGCGGCTCGGCGATGAAGCTTAGGGAACTCCAGACTTCGGGGGAAATCATGCCCTGTTTTTCGACGGGGCGTCCGCTTATCACGCAGCTGGGCGGAAGGATAAAATTTATGATTTTGTTATAAAACGAAGGCGGGTGAAAGCCGCTTAAACCAACTTTGCTATTTCCAAAGATAAACATATATAAATCTTAACAAAACTGTATAATTGTGATTGCGCTTGAACTTGCGCTGATTTAACATAGCATTTTATGCGCTGATAATCAGAACACAAAGGACAAGCGTCGGGTTTTGTATTATGCTTGGCGGCTGCGGCGATGGCTACAGAAACAAATATAACAACTTTATGGAAAGGGCACAGAAATATTTCCGGCTCAAAAGAACCAGGCGTGACCAGTTTGACGCGCTCTGAAAAGGGGCCGGGTCACATGTTTATAAACGAGAAGAAAGAGCTTCTGAAAGATATTCCGCCTTCGACGATCCGCAAGGCCTGGTTCACTTTAGCCCATCTGATTCTCGATCCCGGCGCACTGGTCGTGGATATGGGGTGCGATAACGGCGACATGACCTATGTCATGGCGGTATTCAATCCCGGAGCCCGCTTCATCGGCATCGACAAAAGCAAGCGCACGATCAACAAGGCCCGCCAGACACACAAGCTTCCAAATCTTGAATTCCGCGTCGGCGATATTACCAAGGATATATTTGAAGACAGTTCGGTAGACGCGATTGTCAATTCCTACATCATCTATGAGGTCTATTCACAGTCAAGATTCAACGAGCGGACGATAAGGCAGATGCTCCGCAATCATGCCTCGATGCTGAAGCCGGGCGGAGTGATGTTCATCCATGACTATGCGAGACCTCCGCCGGAGGAATTCGTGCTGATGGAGATGCCCGATGTCCATAGCCGGGGGGACGATCTGTCGCAAATGTCGGAAGCAGACCTTCTGGTATGGTTTTCCGAGCATGCGCGCCCCAATGTCAGGGATCCGGGGTGCTGCGGCTTCTATCTTGAGGAAATGCCCCCCAGGCTGCCAAAGACCAGACTTTTCCGCCTGCCCTACAAATGGGCCTATGAATTCATCATGCGCAAAGACAGCCGTGAATTATGGCAGTCAGAACTTCCCAAGGAATACACCTGCTTTACAAAACGCGAATTCCGCAAGGAGCTTGGAGCGCTTGGGGCGAGAGTGCTTTACAGCACCCCGCACTGGGACGAGCCTCATATCAAGAAGAATTTCGAAGGTCATTTCAGACTTTATAACGACAAGGGTTCTCCGATAGGCTGGCCGCCGACGAGTTTCATAGCCGTGGCGCAGAAGATGGGCGAAGGCAAATCCCTGCTGCTTGAGGAGCGTCGCCCTTCGCGCGAGAAGAACAGCGGCATGCGGATCTTTGCCATGCGTAACGATCACGACGGCAAGATCATCGACATAGTGAGCCGGGATTACGATTTCACCAATGTGATTCCCTATCGCATCAACGAACATGGCGGGCTTAATGTGTTTGTCCATGAGGGCTTGCCGAGATGCATTATCAATGCGGTTCCGCGGCATGGGGAGAGTCTGGACGGCAAGCGCTGGTCAGGGCACATGATTGAGGCGCTTTCGGTCGAAAGCGAGTTGATAAGAGAAGCGGAGAAAGGCGGAAGCAAGGGGATAATCAAGTTTTCCAATTCCTGTCTTGGCCTGAAGCCTGCGCTTGGCACCTCGTTTGAGACCGGCCCGGCGTTTTTCCCGGCGCCGGATTTTATCGACGAGCGTGTCGAAACCCGTTACCTGCGCATCGAAAGCGGTCAGGGGCGCCCGGTTTTAAACGAGCATATTGCAAGGGACGCCGATGGCTTCTCTTCTCAGGGCAGGATCAGGGAAGTCGACGCTCAAAGCCTGCTTAACGCTATTTCTGTCGGGCTTCTTCCAAACGCCAGACTGGAAGTCCAGCTTCTCAACCTCTACCAGCTGCTGGGGATCAAGGCTGAAACCTGGAACGAGTGCCCGCTCAACATACCTCCGGAGGATGCGGAGCCGGTTCTTTCGCTTCGCGACATGCTCAGCAAGATTTCGGCGGACGACAGCCGTTACAAGGAAGTAAAAGGTTATGCGGGACAAATCCGGATGATCAACAGTATCTTCGTCGACGAGGGCTATACCAACGGCGGGCCGGCGGGCCTTGTCTCCAAGGGCATGGATTTTGTCGTTCCGGGAGACGACACCATCAATACCGCCGTCGTCCTGCCGCTCACGAAAAACATGGATGGTGAGCTGCTGGCCGGTGTGGTCACCGAATATCTGCCGGTTCCCCAGAGATACAAAGGCAACGGGATGGTTCTGACTGTGCCAAGTTTCCCGCTGCCGAAAGATATCGACAACATGGAGGCGGCGGCGAGATATGTGGCAAACAAGCTCGGCCTGAAGCCCGAACAAGTCGGAAGGCTCGGGGAGAGCTATTTCTGCCACTCCGGGGTTACGCCGCAACGAATCTATCCCTTCGCCGCCGTCAATACCAGTATCATGAAATGGATGGCTGCCGGTCGTACCCACGGGACGGTCAAATGGACGCCGACCTACAATCTCTGGAAGCTGATGTATTGGGATTGTTCCGAGAGTTTCCTTTATGTGACGGTCAGGGCTTACTGGACGCTCTGCTGCGAGACCGAGGCCACTTACAATCTCGGCCATGAATACAGCATGATGGCCCAGAAGGCCAGGCCGGTAAGTCTGCGCGCAGAGCAGATATTCAGCAATAAAGGCGTGGACAGCGTGGAGGCGAAAGAAGTTATCAGCCAGGGAGCCGGGGACGAGCTTTGCAACTGGCTGGCCAGGAATGCGGCGCTTACCAGACATCAGGAGGAAGAAGCCGCCGAAGAAGATGAAGACGACGCCGATTTCGGCGGCCCCGATTTCGACTATGCCGACCAGCTTGAAAAACCCAAACCTACCAACGAATAGTGAACCCGGTTATCTTTGACAGAAAGGATCTGCGGCAGTTTCGGCAGCGGGCCCGCGGGAGCGGAGGAGATCAATCTTTTCTCAGACGCGCCGCCGGCGAGGGTATCGTCAGCCGTCTTGAGGATGTGGCGAAGGGCTTTACGCGCGGTCTGCTGATCGGGCAGAGAGACTTCGGAGAGCTTCCGAAAATCGGGGCTCTGGTCACATGCGACTACGGGCGCGAAGCAGATGTTGAGGCGGACGAGGAATTTATTCCCTTTAAGGAAGGGTCTTTCAATGCCTGTGTAAGCAATCTTACTCTGCACAGCGTCAACGACCTGCCCGGCTCCCTGCTGCAAATACGCAATATCCTGAAACCCGGCGGGCTTTTTATTTGCTCGCTGCCGGGAAGGGGAACGCTTCACGAGTTGAGGGAGTGTCTGGCAAGGGCGGAAATCAAACTGCGAGGCGGCGCAAGTCCAAGAGTCTTCCCCTTTGCCGACGGGCAGCAGGTCGCGGCATTGATGCAAAGGGCGAGATTCGAGATACCCGTTGTGGACAGCGAGTCCGTAACCGTGACCTACAAGGATTTTTTCAGACTGCTTCACGATCTGCGCGGAATGGGCGAAGGAAATATCCTCTCCGGGCGCGACCGCCGTTATCCCGGCAGGAATCTTTTCGTGGAAGCCGAAAAAATTTACCGCGAGGAATACGCGCAAGGCGGCGAAATTCAGGCGAATTTCAACATAATTTATGCGATCGGCTGGCGGGGGGAAGCTTGACCGGTCGCTTAGTCCTCAGAAGGGCCTGTGCGGCGTCTTGAGCGGCGGATTTGCGGGCGCTGGCGGAAGCCGGGGTCAGGTTGCTGATGGTCAGCTTCATTTCCAAATGAATCGTCTTCCATGTGATTATCATGGTGCTGGCCCTTTTCGCGCTTGGCACGGTGCGGAGGAATCGGGATAGGTTTCAGGGCCATTTCCTCGCGCTCGCTGATAGCCATTTCTATCTCAAGCCGGGAGCCGATTTTTCTCAGTTCATGAATGGAATCCTGCAGCGCTTCACGCGTCTGCGAGTTATGTTCGTCCGCCCGCCACGCGAGATAGTATGTAACACAAGCGTCCGTCGCTTCGCGCAATCTTTTTTCGATCTCATCCATTTGAGGCACTCCGTTTTAAATTCCGTCCACTCTATACACATAAGCGGCATGCTTGCAAGATTATGACGCTTTGGCCACAGAAGTTAATGCCACATCGTGTTCGGCCATAGTCAAATCGAGGTGGTCGGCAATGGATAAAACCGATTCAAGCTCCCTCTTCAGGGTCATGACGCTGGAAACATCAGTGGCGGAAGAGTGGATACTGGCGGGTTCAAAGTAGTTTTTATCCGAGGGCAGCAGAACCAGCATCTTGCTGTCATACCACGCTGCGCTTATTCCTTTGGCCTGATAATATTCTACAATTTTTTTAAGGTTCTCGATGACGAGCGGATCGATGAGGTATCTGGCCTCGACCTGGTCGCTGGTGTAGACGTCGAATAGCTGTTCAAAACGGGGGTCGACAAGATTGGCTCTTTCCAGACCGCAGGTTTTCTCCTTCAGCCATTTGAGAACTCCGGCCTGATCCTTTATCAGGATGGTTCTGCCCGCAAAGCGCCTCTTTCTAAGTGCCATAATTATAACCAGACCTTTGAAGACAGTTACATAATAAGTACGTTTGCCGGATCTGTGACGTTGTTCCAGATGGATTTCGGCAAGCTGAATGTCGATGCCCTTGTATTCGCCGCTGAAGAAGTCTTCAGAGGAGTAGCGTTCATGCGAGGGAATAATTCCCGAAGGTTTCATTTCAGACATAGGAATCTTGCCTGAAGGCCGGTAGAAGAGATTGCCGAGCGCCATGGCGATATGGGGGAGGATTTCCTTTTTATAGGCGCTTGCATACTGTCTTTTCGGGGAGCTCACCCACCACCACAGCGCGGCCAGAAAAGCGATTGTTATACCGGCGACGCTGTCGTCGCTGCCTCTTTGCCACATCAGCAGCATATAGTCGATCCAGCCGAGAAGCGGAACCACTGGGATGGAAACAAGGGCTGCGGCCCTCAGCCTCCACCGGTACTGCCTGAGCTTGCCGGCGCGTATTTTCTCCAGTTCCAGGAGCAGCGGCTCCACCATTTCGAGCAATCCGGAATCACTTTCTTTATCTTCCATGTTATCCTGCCGGCCTCCGCCATGCTTGACCTTAAAAACACGTAATGATAGCTCATAGTGGTGTTTTTATTAATAAAGAAGAGGCGCATATGATCCCCCGCTACACACGACCGGAGATGGCCGGTATTTTCGATCTGGAAAACAAGTACCGGATCATGCTGGAGATCGAGACGCTGGCATGCGAAAAGATGGCGGAGCTTGGCGTCATTCCGGAGAGCGTGCCGAAGGTACTTCGTGAAAAGGGCAATTTCGACGTGGCGCGCATCGACGAGATCGAGCGGGAAGTCAAACATGACGTGATCGCCTTTCTTACTTCGGTGGCCGGGTTTATCGGAGAGGACGCGAGATTCGTGCATCAGGGCATGACATCTTCGGACGTCAACGACACGACCTTCGCGGTGCAGCTGACGCAGGCCGCTGATCTTCTGCTTGCGGATCTGGACGCGGTGCTCTCCGCGCTGAAGCGGCGGGCGCTGGAGCATCAGGATACGATATGCATCGGGCGCAGCCACGGAGTGCATGCGGAACCGACTACTTTCGGGCTGAAGCTTGCGGGGCATTACGCCGCTTTCCGCAGGGCGAGAGAGCGGCTTGAACTCGCCCGCGAAGAGGTGGCGACCTGCAAGATCTCCGGCGCAGTCGGGACTTACGCCACCATCGATCCGCGGGTCGAGGAATATGTCGCCTCGAAGCTCGGTCTCGAATGCGAGACGGTGGCCACGCAGGTGATACCGCGCGACCGGCATGCGATGTTTTTCTGTACGCTCGGAGTTATCGCCTCCTCAATTGAAAATCTGGCGGTCGAAATCAGGCATTTGCAGCGCACCGAGCTGCGCGAGGCGGAAGAGTTTTTCTCGCCGGGGCAGAAGGGAAGCTCGGCGATGCCGCACAAGCGCAATCCGATCTTAAGCGAGAACCTCACCGGCCTTGCCCGTATCGTCCGCGCGGCGGTGACGCCCGCGCTTGAGAATGTGGCGCTCTGGCACGAGCGGGACATATCACATTCATCGGTCGAGCGGGTAATGGCGCCGGACGCCTGTATTGCGCTGGATTTCGCGCTTGTCCGGCTTGCCGGGCTGATCGGGGGACTCATTGTCTATCCGGAGAACATGAAGGCCGGCCTGGAGCGCACCGGGGGGCTTTATTTTTCGCAGAAGGTATTGCTGGCGCTGACGCAGGCTGGGGTCAGCAGGGAGGACGCCTACCGCCTCGTGCAGCGGAACGCCATGAAAGTCTGGGAGGCCGGCGGGGCCAAAAGCTTTTACGATGCGCTTTGCGAGGATCCTGATGTGACTTCGAAGGTTGGAGCCGATGAGTTAACCAAAATTTGTGATTTATCCGCCTATACTGGTGAGGCGGGCAGGATTATTAGACGCGCTCTGGGCAACTGAATTTCCGCACTGCCTTGTCCGGGGCGCGGGTTACGGGCGAAGCAGCGATGGCGGGAAAATTCAGCGAGACGGCTTTTTACAAAAAGCACAAATACCGGCTGCGGCGGGCGAACGATATTTTGTCGATGGTCTCGGCGCTGATACTGATCCTTTTTATCTGCTCCGATCAAAGCATGCATGCGGTCGCAGTCCGGCATATGGTCAGCGACATCGAGGCCACCGCCCTTGTCACCGGACTGCATACCGGCCTTTACAAGATCGACCGGAAAGTTCTGCGGGCGATGGCGCAGGCGCCGCGAGACAAATTCGTCGGGGCCAGATACGCGAGTTTCGCCTATCTGAATATCGCCCTGCCAATCAGGGGGCACGACCATATGCTGCCGGAGCCGTTTCTATCGGCAATGATGATAAATCTGATGGATATCGATCCCGGCGACAAGGTTCTGGAGGTCGGCTACGGGATGGGTTACGAGACTGCCGTGATGGCGCATCTGGCGAAGCGGGTTTATTCGGTGCGGCAGGAAGAATTTTCAATTGGCGAACAGGACGAGTTCAGACCGCTCGAAAACTGCGGCTACGCCAATGTGTTCACGCGCAAGGGCAACGGAATTCTTGGCTGGAGCGAGGCCGGGCCGTTTGACGCGATACTGGTGAAGCAGGCGCTCGACAGGCCGCCGGTGGCGCTGGTAAGGCAGCTCAAGACCGGAGGCCGTCTGGTAATGCCGCTGGTCATCGAGGGAGAGCCGCAGCAAAGGCTTGTCCTTTACACCAAGAAACCGGACGGATCGCTTTCCAGACGAACCACCCTCTACATCCGGATGACCCCTTTGCTAAAAGGCAAGGAAGCCTGAAAAGAAACCAATCACCTCCCCTCGGCTTAACCCAAATTTCTCACACTCCCGTATCCGTCATACCGGCGGCGCGCCGGAAGGCGCGGACTTCTGCATTTTCAAATGTTGAGAAACGCACTCCGGCCACCAATGGTGCTTTTCCGACTTATTTTACCTTTCCTCTGTGCTGTCATTTTATCAACCTTACTTTGTGACCGGATAGAGTAACGGGAACCAGCGTTCGACAACATCTATAGGGAAGCCTAAACGTACTGCCCCTCTAGGGGTGTCTGAAACCAGTAGCCCCTTTTTGGTAAGCGCGTACAGTATCTCTCTGGCAGCACGATCTTTCAGACCTGTAATGTCTTCGACTTTGCCGCGTTCGAACTCACCCACTAAAAGGGCCTCCCGCAAGAGCGCGTAGCTTCCCTTGGGCAGTTCCTTCAAGGCAATCATTTCTTCAACATGAATCCTCATGCGTTCAGACAGAGCGTGATAAAAATCTGTCCAGATTTTCAGGTAACGGCGGGATATGCCGCCCGACCGTAACCGTCCCGTCCCTGTGCTTGCCAGGAATAACTTTTATTTTTTTGCCTGTATCGGGGTTTTCAACCCAAAGCAATTCTTCCGGCAGGCGACCACAAAACTCCTTATGTATCCACTTTCCGTACTCAGAGGAAATCGGGTGAATATCCGGAGCCAAGCCATCATCAATCATTTTTTGTACGGCTATATGGGCAACAGCTTCTTTTTGAAGCGCCCTCTTCTTTGGCTCAGTCGAAAAATCCTCGGCCAAAGCCCTTTCAATTTCCCTTGGTGTAGTGTCATGCCCCTCAATCAAGTTTGAGTAGTAGCAGTTCATAGAGCGAACCAGATTCCCTACAGATTTGCTAACGACAGGGTTAAGCATCCCCGCAAAGCTACTTGCCTTGGATACCAGATCAACCGCAAGGTCATTCAAATCACCTGTTCCATCAGGCGGTAAAAGCGGTTCCATTAATCCGATGCCTTCTGTCATTAAATTGCCTATATTTTTGCCACTATTTTGCCACTAATTCGATCTTATATTTTTCACCTATAACATATAGTTAGGTTATTCCATATATCTTAAAAAAACAATGAATTTGCCACTATTTTTGCCACTATGCAGTTAACTACCCGCTTCGGCAGCACTAGAATCCGCTGTAGCGGATTCTAGTGCTGCCGAGCATTCCCTTTCAAGAACGTGGTACTGTCAGCGAATTAGTACGCGGGGTACGTTCAAACTCCCTTTCCCGCCGGGGCAAAAAAGAAGCCGAACGCGGGGAAATGGTAGGAGCCGTTTTTCAGGTCGGGCCTTTGGGATTGCGGAACAAGCGGGTCGCAATCGCATCGGGGCAAAACGTCTTGCGGAAGTTCGGCTTTTTCAGGTGAGAGGTTGAAAGCGGCGTGAAATTCCCGTCCGTCATCGGTATTGCGGCTCAGCGCCAGAAACGGGTACGGGCAATCGTGGAATTTTATATGCCCGGTCAGCAGCGGCGGAATTTCCCTGCGCCAGGCGATCAGCCTGCGGGTAAAGGCGAGCGGGGAATCCTCCCGTTCCTCCTGCACCTCGACAGAAATTTCTATATGTTCGTCGGGTACGGGGAGCCATGGCTCCGGGGCGGATGTAAAGCCCCCGGTTACCGGTTCCTCGGCCCAGGGCATCGGGGTTCTGGTGCCGTCGCGGCCTTTCCAGATCGGGTAGAGGCGTTTGCCCCAGGGGTCGAGCATCCTCGCATACGGAATGTCGGCATCGGGAAGCCCGAGTTCCTGCCCCTGATAGACAAGCTGGGTGCCGCGCAGGCTTAGCTGGAGAGCGAGCATCATTTTGATGAAGGCCGGATTGCCCGCATGGGCGCCGCCAAATCTCGTCGCCGGACGGATGGAGTCGTGGTTGGAAAAAGCCCAGGTCGGCCAGGCTTCGTGAGTAGTTTCGTTAAACTCCTCGACCGGCTTGCGGAAAGTGTCCGGCTCGAAGTTTTCGGCGCGCATCATGCTGAAGCAGTAGGTCGTGTGCAGGCGGTCGTTGCCGCCAGCGTAGTCCGCGCTCACCTCGATTTCCCGGTCGTCGCCGACCTCGCCCAGCGCGAAGGTTCCCGGATAGCGATCCATCACTTCCCGTATCCGTCCCAGAAACTCCACATTTTCGGGACGCGTGCGGTCGTAGACGTGCTGCTGCATGATATAGGGCTCCTCATAGCTTTTGCCTTCGGGATGTTCGCGCACGGGGTTGTCGCGGAAGCGGTCGTCCTTGAAGTAGTGGTTGCAGGCGTCGAGGCGGATGCCGTCGACATCATGCTTCAGCCAGTATTCGATTTCTTCGAGCATCCGGTTTTGCACTTCCGGATTCCTGAAGTTGAGATCGGGCTGGCATTCGAGGAAGCCGTGGAGATAGTACTGCCTGCGGCGCGGCTCGAACGTCCAGGCGGGGCCGCCGAAACGGCTGAGCCAGTTGTTCGGAGGGGTGCCGTCGGGCTTCGGATCGCGCCAGATATACCAGTCGGCTTTCGGATTGTGCTTGTTCCTGCGGCTTTCACGGAACCAGATATGCCGGTTCGAGGTGTGGTTAATCACCATGTCGATGATCGCCCCCATTCCGCGCTCGTGCGCCGCTTCGACGATTTCGTGGAAATCATCCATGCTTCCGAAAACCGGATCCACTTCCCTGTAATCGCTGATGTCATAGCCGAAATCGGCCATGGGGGATTTGAAGAACGGGCAGATCCAGACCGCGTCCACATTCAGGCTGGCGATATAGTCCATTTTGCGGAGAATGCCGGGCAGATCGCCGATGCCGTCGCCGCTGGTGTCGAAAAAGCTTCGCGGATAGATCTGGTATATAACCGCGCCTTTCCACCAGTAGGGATGCCTGCTTTTCATTGCTGGCCCTGCGAGTAGGCTATCGTGGTCATCAGCGCGTTTTCCGCCTGGCGGCTGTCGAGGCGGGTATGCTGGACGACCACAGGCCGGTCGGAGCGGATCACGGAGGCATAGTCGACGCCCCGCGGAACTGGTTCCGGGTCTTCAAGCTCGTTGAAACGCAGATGCAGCGTCCGTCCCGGCGGGACTTCGGCGCGATACGGCCCGGCGGGATCGCGGTCGGTGAAATAGATAGTGATCTCCAGATTCGCCGTCTCGGGGCCTGCGTTGAGGATGCAGGCGGTCTCGTGGCTTTCCATCTCCGGCTCCGGCCCGTGGCCGTAGGCGGGAATGTAGCCTTCCGGAATCGCCCAGAGGTTTTTTCCTATCGTCGTCTGGCTTGCGCTCATTTCAATGCTCCTGGTTAATATGCGGTAGGACTTTCTTCCCAAATTCGCGGATGAATTCGCTCTGGTTGAGGCCGGTGTTATGGAGATAGATTTCATCGAAACCCAGCGACCTGTATTCCTCAAGCCATTCGATATGGCGGGCGGGGTCGCCTGAGATGAGAATCCCTTCCTCAAGGGTTTTGCGATCCACTTCGGCGGCGGCCTTGTCGAACTCTTCGGGGCGTTTCAGTTGCGAGCGCTTTTCCTTGTCGACAAGGTTGGCGCTCCATTGCTCTTCGGCCTGACGGTATGCCTCTTCCTCGTCTTCGGCCCAGGAGACATGTATCTGCAACGCCAGAGGCTTGCCCTCGCCGCCGCCTTTCCGGAACGAGTCGATCAGGGCTTTCAGTTCGTCCGGCGGGCGGTTCACTGTGAGCAAGCCGTCGGCCCAGCCGCCCAGCCATTGCGCGGTTTCCCTCGAAAGCGCGGTGCCGTAAATCAGCGGCGCGGTATCCGGCAAAGTCCAGATCTTCGCTTCGTCCACCGGAATAGGCCCTTCTTTTCTGGTTACGGTTTCGCCGCGCCACAGAGAGCGGATTATCTCCACTCCTTCCTTGAGGCGGGCGTTGCGCTCCTCCTTGTCCGGCCAAGGGTCGCCGGTGACGTGCTCGTTCATTCTTTCGCCGCTTCCGGCGGCGATCCAGCGGAACCTGCCGGGAAACATATCGGCAAGGGTCGCGGCGGCCTGAGCGATAATGACGGGGTGGTAACGCCAGTTGCCGGGGATGGCCACCGAACCGAAAGGGATTTGCGTCGCCTGCATCGCCGCGCCGAGCCACGACCATGCATATCCGGATTCGCCCTGATTTACGCTCCACGGAGCGATATGGTCGGAAGACATGGCGGCATTAAAACCGGCTTCCTGCGCTTCCCTTGCCCATTTCAGCAGATTGGCGGGTGTGAATTGCTCGTGCGAGGCGTGCCAGCCTGTTAACATCCTTGCTTCCTCCTTTGCTTTCCTGACCAAACGGCAAAGAGGCATATTCGTTCGTGAAATTTGCGAACTTTATAAGTTGTTGCGGATTGGTCAGGGCAGCAAGTGTCGTTTTTCGATGCATAACGGAAAGAGGGTTTAGCCGATGGGCGGAACAGAGAGCGGGAACCTGTCCGAAAATTCCTGGAGCAACTGGTCGGGCAGTCTGCGGTTTCAGGCCAGTCAGATCGCAAGACCGGAGAGCGAGGAAGATCTGGTCGCCCTCGTCAGACGTGCGCGGGAGCGGGGGCGGCGGTTGCGTCCTGTGGGGTCTAGCCATTCCTCGACGCCGATTTTCAAGACCGACGACATCCTTGTCAGCATGGATAAAATGAGCGGCGTTATTCAGACCAACACGGACAGGAACGAGGCGGTCGTCGCTCCGGGGACGGTGCTGAAGGAAATGAATGACGTTCTGCACGAGGCCGGGTTGTCGCCGGTTAATCTCGGCGATGTCGCGCTTCAGACGATCGGCGGGGCCATCGGCACCGGGACGCACGGCACCGGGCGAAGGCTGGGAAATCTGTCGACGATGCTGGCGGGCGGGCGGATCGTGACCGGCAGCGGCGAGGTTTTGTCCTTTAACGCCGAAGATGATCCGGAAACGCTCAGGGCGATGCGGGTTTCCCTCGGGGCATTGGGAATTTTTTCCCAGATGCAGCTGAAGCTTCTGCCCGCCTACGCGTTGCGGAGGATGGAATTCTGCACGACGCTTGACGCCTGCATGGAGAATCTCGAAGAGCTTGTCGAGAGGAACCGCAATTTCGATTTTTACTGGTATCCGCGCAGCGACGAGGTCAAGCTGCGCGTGCTTAACGAGCCTGGCAGAGGCATGACTTCCATTCCTTTCGCCAGATGCGTGGAGGACAATACGGGCCGGGCGGCGGAAATGCTTCACAAGCATACGGACATGACCAACCGGTTCGAGGAAATGGAATACGAGGTGCCTTTCGAGGCCGGGCGGGAGTGTTTTCTGGAGGTACGGGAACGCTTCCGGAAAAAGTGGCGCAGGATCGTCGGCTGGCGGGTTCTGTACCGCACCATCGCCGCCGACGACAGCTTTTTGAGCCCGGCGAACGGAAGGGACAGTGTCAGCATATCGGTGCATCAGAACGCCGGTCTTCCATGGGAAGAGTTCTTTCGCGATATCGAACCGGTAATGCGCGACTTCGCAGGAAGGCCGCACTGGGCGAAGAAGCATACGCTGGGCGCGAAGGAGTTGAAGCCGCTTTATCCCGAATGGGACAGGTTTCAGGCTGTCCGGCGCAAGCTCGATCCGGAGGGGGTTTTCGTCTCGCCATATTTGCGGAGGATATTCGGGATATGACGGAGAACGTCGCAGGTGAAAAACTTTGGGCAATTCCCGGCGGGTGGATAGCCATGGCGGGCACGGGGCCGGAGCCGGAGATGTCGGGTCAGGACGGACTGCGCATCCTCAACACGGGAGACATGGACGCGAAAATCAGGATTAAAATCCTGTACGACGACCGCGAACCTGCCGGGCCGCACATCGTCGGCGTCAGGGCGAAGCGGGTGCGGCATATACGTTTCAACGATCTGATAGAGCCGGAAGCGATTCCGCTTGAGGTTCCATATGCCGCGATCATCGAGAGCGACCGGCCGGTGATCGTCCAGTTCACCCGCATGGATACCGGCGATAGGCGCAAGGCTCTGGCCGGGACTATCGCCTATGGCGAAGGCTGAGGCAGGCCGGGGATCTTTATGCCCATGATATCGGCGAAGTGGAAGAGCGCGAAAGCGCTGAAGAACAGGGCGGCGAAGATGGCCGACGCGAAGACGAATTTGCCCGCCTGCAACTCTTTCGGCAGGGACTTGCTGTTGAGGTAGAGAGTAAGGATCACCACAACCGGGGTATGGACGGCGGCGATAGTGCCGCCGATCGAAAGGATTTCGACCGGCTCCCGCGTGAGCGCGAGAATGGCGAGGGGAATCATGGCTGTGAAAATCAACGCGTGGATATTTCGGAGCCTGTGGCGGTCGTCAAGCCACTTACTGCCCCATATCCCTTTGCGGCTGCGCGGTTTGAGGAGCAGGGTAGCGTCCGCGAACAGGCGTCCCCAGGCGTCCTGATTGGTGAGGATGGTGCCTCCCAGGGCGATCATGATGCCGAGCAGGATAAGCCAGCGTCCGGCTTCCCCCCAGATTTCGGAGAACAGATTTGTAAGATCTTCGGCGACCCTGATGCCTTCGGGGACGATGCCCTCGGGGCGGAGGATCTCGGCGCCGAGGATCATGAAAGAGAGGATCACCAGAGAGCCGGTGGCTACGCCGACGAAGGCCGTCTGGCCCATGACGCCGATCCATCCCTTGATGCGCTCCATGGCTTCCTCCTCGCCGCTTTCGCCGCTTTTGTTATCCGGCTCTCCGCCGGTGACGTCGCCGCCGAAACCGCGGGCGCTCACCCAGTATGAGAACCAGATAATGCCCGCGGAGCCGGCGAGGATGAAACCTACCCAGGGAAGGACGAAATAGGGGTCGAAATCTTCCGGCAATCCAGGGACAAGGCCGGATCCCATTTCGCGAAGTTCGGGAAAGGCGATCACGGCGCTGATGATCGCGCTCAGGCTGAGTATCATGGCGAGGAGAGAGGTTATCTTCTCAATCCTTTTATAATGGCCGGTGACCACGAGGATGATCGAGACAACTATCAGCGCCGGGGCATAAAAAACGTGACTTCCGGGAAGGGCTATTACCATGGCGCTGGCGGCAAGCGCAGAGATTCCGGCGATCGAGACGATGGAATTGAAGATCTGCGGAAGGAACATCGCCCAGATCGCCCAGCCTTTCGGCCCCGGCACGTCGCCCAGACCGTCAAGAAGCGTGCGCCCCGTCGAGACCGTGTAGCGTCCGACTTCGCGAATCATTACCCACTGGAAATAGATTACTATGGCTAAAATCCACAGCATCTCGTAGCCATACTGCGAAGCGACGCGGGGCGTGAACAGCACCGATCCCGAACCCACGGAGGAAAGCATCCAGATAAGCCCCGGGCCGTACCACTTCAGCCTTTCCCTGCCCCGGGGAACCGGAATGGGATTTTTTCTTATATTAATAGGCATTTCTACTAACTCCGCTCTCCGGCATCTCGATGACGAAACCGCTCTCAAGGATAGAGGGCATTCTTGAGAGCGGGACATTCATATCCTGCGGCGGGACGTGGTAGGAAATCGGGGCGAGAATTTCAAGGGCGAGCTTCAGGCTTTCGATGGTTACCCTTTCGCCGGGGCAGCGATGGCCGGTATGGTAATCTCCGCCGCCTTGCGGGATGAAACTGAACTGGTCGTCCTGCCAGCCGAAAAAGCGCTCGGGATGAAACTCGTCCGGGAGTTCCCAGATGCGCGGATCGTGGTTGATGCCGTGAACGTCGAGGACGACCATGGCGTTTTTCCTGAAGCGCGTTCCCTGCCATTCGAAGTCCTCGCGAACTCGCGCGCCGAGGATCGGGACGAAGGGGTAGAGCCTGCGCACCTCATGGACGAAAGCCTCTCTTTCGGCGTCGGAATCTTTGTCCGCCAGACGCCGTTTCCAGCCGGGATATTTACGGAGAGCGTGGGCGAGGAAAGCGACGTAGATGGCGATTGCCACTACCGGGCGGATGATATTGATCACCTCGACCGCGGCTACGCGGCGGTCTGTCAGGCTGCCGCCCCGATCCCTGTGCATGGCGACGGTTCCAAGCATGGAATCGTTTCCTTCCGGAGCCTTGCGGATATCGTCGATCATGGGCATGATCCAGTTTTCCGTGCGCCGTCTCGCCCGGCGGCCGCGCAAATGCCGCAGACCGACGGCACCGAAGGCGTCGACCATAGCCCACATATCGTCCGTCCTCTGGCGGGCCTCTTCCTTCCTAAGGGGGACGCCCGTCCACTGGCATGCGCTTTCGCAGAAAACGGCTCTGGCTTCGTCGAAAAGAACCACCCGCTTTCTTTTTTTCCACATTTCGGTACGCTCCAGCCAGTGCTTTCGCTGTATCGTCATGAACCTGGAGATTTCCCGGTCGGTCATGAAGGACATGAACATGGCCTTGCGGTGATGGTGATCGCCGCCGTCCAGGGAATGGACGCCGTGGCTGCCCATAAGGGTTTTCTGGATCATCAGGGGTACGGCGTTCTTCCGCTTGAGGCGGTCGCTGTAGAACATTTGCGCCGCATCCCGGCCGCTGACGAAATACGCCTTGCGCAGCATCAGGCGGCCCTCGATCACATCGGCTTTATTCATCTCCCTTTTTTTCCGCATGAACATGTAGCCGTCGCGAAGAAGGGAAAGCGAGCTGTCGAATGATTTATCGCGCATGGGGCCTTCCAAATTGTCCTCTTATCAACACAAATCCGCGAGGGCCAATCTCTTGAGGGGGAAGCGGTTCCAGGGGATCTTTTTTTTTCGGCTTGCTCTTGCGCTTGCAGGACGAGTGCGGGTAGAGTTCTGATAACTTCCACCAATACCTACGGGGTTTAAAAATGTTAAAAAATATTGCCTTTTCATTAGCGGGAATCATCATCATGAGTTTAGCAAGCGCGGGGCCGGCGACGGCACAGGACAAAGAAAATATAGTTTATATGGACGTTTCCACGGGGGGGGCGGGTTACGATCCAGCTTCTGCCGGAGATTGCGCCGAAGCATGCCGAGCGCATCATGCAGCTCGTGAGCGAAGGCTTTTATAACGGGATTATCTTCCACCGGGTCATCCCCGGATTTATGGCCCAGACAGGCGATCCTACAGGCACAGGAACCGGCGGCTCCAAATACCCGGATCTGCCCGCCGAGTTCAGCGAATACGAATACCAGCGCGGGACGATCGGCATGGCGCGCACCATGGATCCGAACAGCGCAAATTCTCAGTTCTTTATCTGCTTCGATGACGAGGGCTGCAACTTCCTGACCGGCCAGTATACCGTCATAGGACAAGTGACGGAGGGGATGGAATTCATCGACAAGGTCGCTCCGGGCGAGCCTCCCGCGAAACCGAGCAGGATCGAAAAAATGACACTGGAAGCCGGCTCGCTGTAACAGAGTCGTTCAGAACTTAAAACCCTCTCCCACCGGGAGAGGGAGGGTTTAGGGAAAGGATAATGAAATGAGTGCTGATCAGGACTGGTGGCGCGGGGCGGTTATTTATCAGATTTACCCGCGTTCCTATAAGGATACCAACGGGGACGGAATCGGGGATCTTAAAGGGATAACCGAGAAGCTGGAATATATCGCCGGTCTCGGGGTCGATGCCGTCTGGATTTCGCCTTTTTTCAAGTCGCCGATGAAGGATTTCGGGTATGACGTATCCGATTACAGGGAAATAGATCCGCTTTTCGGCACGCTTGACGATTTTGACGACATGATTGCAAAGGCCCATTCTCTCGGTCTTAAGATTATTATCGATCAGGTCTTAAGCCATACTTCCGACCGGCATGCGTGGTTTCAGGAAAGCCGCATGAACCGGACAAATCCAAAGTCGGAATGGTATGTCTGGGCCGATCCCAAGGCTGACGGCAGCCCTCCCAACAACTGGCAGTCGGTATTCGGCGGGCCGTCATGGAAATTCGATATCAGGCGCGGGCAATATTATCTGCATAATTTTCTTACCGAGCAGCCGGATCTGAACATTCACAACCCGGAAGTCCGCGAGGCGCTCAAGGGCGAGATGGAATTCTGGCTTAAGCGCGGAGTGGACGGATTCAGGCTGGACGCCATCAACTTCGCGATGCACGACGTCAGACTGAGGGACAATCCGCCGAAGGAAAACGCCCGTTCGCTGAATTTCGATATCTGCACGCCCGAGAACATGCAGCAGCATATATATGACCGCGACCATAACGACATGCCGGGATTTCTGGAGGAAATCAGAGCGCTGACCGATAAATACGAGGCCCGCATGCTGGTTGGCGAAGTGGCGGAGGCCGGTGTCAAGCTGGCGATTCTTTATACCCGCGGGCCGAAGCGGCTGCATACCGCCTATAACTTCAGCCTGCTTCGGGGAGAGAGGCCGTCGGCGGCGATGTTCCGGGAAGCGATTGAAACCTTTGCTAAAGAATCCGATGGAGAAAGCTGGCCGTCATGGGCGTTTTCCAACCATGACGTTCCCAGAGCCGCCAGCCGGTGGCATCCGGACAAGAACGGCCATAACCACGATCCTCGTCTTTCAAAAATGCTGATAGCGCTGCTGTGCTGTCTTGGCGGCACGGTCTTCATTTATCAGGGCGACGAACTGGGACTGCCGAGCGCTCATGTGCCGTTCGACAGGCTTCAGGATCCATGGGCGTTCGAGATCTGGCCGGAGGCGGAAGGACGGGATATCGCCAGAACCCCGATGCCCTGGCATGACGAGCCGGGGGCCGGCTTCAGCGTTAGCGAGCCCTGGCTGCCGATACCTGACGAACATCTTGCCCTCTCGGTGGCAAGGCAGGATAACGATCAGGGTTCGACGCTGAATTTTGCCAGAAGAATGATTTCCTTCCGCAAGAAAACACGCGAACTGGTCAAGGGCGGGATTGAATTTCACGGCAGCGGTGTCGATGATGACAGCGTTCTTTCCTTCCGCCGGATGGAAGGCGGCAAAAGGCTGTACTGCCTGTTCAACCTGAAGGATGAAGCCCGAAGCTTCGTCCTTCCGGCGGATATCTCCGAAAGCATTTCGCCGTTTGATAGTCCTGTCTTTTGCGAAAAAGTCGATGGCGGAAAGGTAGAGCTTCCTCCTTACGGGGTATTCTTCGGCAGGTGATGCAAAGTCGGATTCAAACGACTTTCTTTGATTTTTTGGCGGCCGGTTTCTTTTTGGGTTTTGGGGGCGGCGGCTGTTCCTGTCCGGCTTCGGGTTTTGATTCAGCCTGAGGAGCTGGTTTTTGCAGAGAGGCGTGCATTTCGGCCATCAGCTTTACCAGCTTGTCCAGCCTGCGGGGATCGTGGAGCGGGTCGCCGGTTTCATACCTTAGCAACAGGTCGCTACGGTCAAAGATAACCAGGAAAGATGCCCGCTCGATTTTCAGCAAGCGGTTCAGGGAGGCAATGCATTCCTCGGTCAGCAGCGCTTCCATTTCAGCTTTATTATCCGTTTTGGCAAGATATTTTCCAGACCAGATCCCGGAAGCCGGCAAGACGCCTTCTTTAAGATCGAGGTTGGATACCAGATGGACGTAATCGCCGCTGGCGATCGCTCCCGACATTGGCATGGCGCTTTTGCCCATAAGTTCGACAACCGAACGAAACCTTGATCCCCTGGTATCGGGGGCAAGTTGTTCTTCGGAATATATATGCAGGGTCAGATCCTGAAACAGGCCTCTGACGACGGGAGAGGAAAACGCCCTGCCCTTTTCGAAATTCAGACTGTATTTCGAAGCAAAGGAGCCCCAGGCGCGCTTTTGCGTTTGCAGTATCCGGGTAGACCAGACAAACGCGCCAATAACGAAGGCCGAGAGAATCAGCCACAATAATATCCAGATAAAATTCACGGTGCAGTATTCGCCAGTTTCAACAATTATGCTTGTTTAAGTTTAAACCCAAACCGCATTTATTGCCATAGCCGTTAGATACTGCACCGGATAAACATTTCGCCGCCAGGTTCATTTTTGCATATTGATAGAGATAACATTGCTCCGGGCCGCCTCACCCGCAAGCGATTTGGCGCTCAGCAGCAATTCCTGATTCATCGCCGCCATGATACGCTTCGCACTCTCGGACATTATTTCATCCATGCCAAGATCCACGGGATCGCACATATACATTAAGGCATGCAGATGCGCGAGGTACTTCTGGCATCTCTCCAGCGAGAGTCTGGCGCAAATCACATTATTGGAATCGTTATAGTCGGTAGGCTGTTGCATATTTTTCCCCACGAATTTAAAGTTTTTTGTCTTATGAAGACAACTTAATACATGATTTTATGTATAATGGCAAGATATTTTTATTTAAAAGTGCTTTGCGCTTGACATTATGTTGCATATCTTTAGTATAGCTTTTCGAAATGCTGACAAGATCCCAGTGCAGAGCCGCCAGAGGATTGCTTGGATGGACGCAGCAGCAGCTGGCGTCGGCGTCCGGGCTTTCGAAAACGGCCATAATTAATTTCGAGAGAGGGCTTTCGGATATCAAGGCCGATACCCTGATGCAGATCAAGCGCGCCTTCGAGCATCAGAACCTCCAGTTCGGGGAGCTTGACCGGGTGCAGCGGCGCGAGGACAACTGCACGATGGCAAGCGGGCCGGAAAAACTGTTCCAAATTCTGCAGCAGGCGTCCAAAGAACAGGAAAATCACGACAATGAAATTCTGATTTCCTTTCTCAGCGAACAGGAAATATTAAGGCGCAATCTGGAGGCATTTTATGAAATAACCAGATTCTGGGAAAAATCGGAAATCAGGGTTAGATATCTGCTCAGCAGTGGCGACTTTCTGTTTCTTCAGCCTTTCGCCAATTACCGCTGGGTTCCCGAAGAACTCGGGACTTTCGGGATGACGTCGATCGTGTATGGCAGCCGGGTGTCCGTTAAATTCTGGGGGTGCGATACATTTGTCAATATCGACAGCCCCCAGTTGGCGAAGGCCGAGCGGGAGCGCTTCGAGGCGATGTGGAGAATATCCAGGGCTCCCCCGGTAAGGAGAGCCCTGGACGATATTGCGGGCATGCAAGGTTCGGGTACCGCAGATTAATTTATTAGTTCAACCTGATCTGTTCCAGGCCGTGGCCCTCACTTGAAGGAAGGGTGTATCCCCTCATCGGGTAAGGGACGGAGAAAGAGAACAGGCGGTTATCCTGTTGCGGAATCTTTTTCAGCCTGGCTTGCTGGGCCTTTAGCTGGCCGGCCATTGCCGCCACCTCGGCAAGCATTTCTCCGGCAAGATGACGGTCGTCGCGGCTTGCGGCATGGCCGGCACCGGCAGCCACCTTGCCTATTTCACCGGCAAGCTCGTTCTGATGAAGTTCAAGGGCGGTCGCCTTGTGATCAAGAATGGCTGTTTGCCTTTCCAGCAAGCCGGTGCGGCTGTCAAGGGCGCCGGTTCGCTCGTCAAGCTTGTGGATCGCGTCGCTGAAGAAAGCCGTTTGCTTGCGGACGATTTCAAAGCCACAGCGCAGCCGTTCAAAACCAACGCCGAGCACAAGCGCAGTTCCCACAGCAGCCACCGCCGCAAACACAGCCATCAACAGCGAAATAACGAGATATGTTTCTGCTATTTCGGACATGTGAATTACCTTTCAGAACAGTTCAAGAGTTTACCAAGGATTTCTAGACCCTGCCTTAATGGTAATCCTTAATCCTTAACTTTAGGTAAGGTTTCGCTTGCAAGTCATTCAAATTAAATGACTTTTTTAATCCAATTATATTCAAATCAGATAAAAGTTTTATCGGGATTTGCATTAAATTCACTTGGTCAGATACGACTTGTTTTTCTTTGTCATCAGCCCGCTGGCCGGCGACTCGTCCGGCACCCAGTCGGCATCGCTGAGTATCCAGTCCTCGACCGCTATCATGTGATGGCGCATTTCATTGCTTCTAACCACCACCACGAACAGGTTTCTTGATTCTCTAATAGTTTTTTTCGCTGTTTGAAGTGTGAGAACGACAGGGACTTCAAAAGCCCATTGATAGCGCCCGTTAACGATGCCTGCGTAAATGAATTTCGGCTGATCGATCGGGGCTGAAAGTATCGTCATTTTTGAATCTTCAATAAGCCGCAACAGGCCTGAAGTATCCATGTCCTCGTAAAATTTTTTGTATCCTTCATTGGTAAAGTTCTTCTTTGCCACGTTCAGGCTGATATCGATATTTGTGAAATTGATGGACATAACATCAAGCGCAAGATTGGAAACCCAGCCGCCGACATATTTTCGATTATAATAAGGGTGATCGAGCGGAACGTCTTCCTTTAATTCGCCATAACCTATCTTCTGGCACAGACCCGCCCCCGGCACCCCTATCAGAACCGACAACAAAAAGAACAATGAAAGAAACAGACGAAAAGACAAAGGCATACCCTTTAGCTGCATATGTCTAATTGTATGCGAAATATCTTTAATGTGATAGTTTTTTGCCCGCCCGCATGTCAGCGAATTCAAACAGTCGTCATCCACGCAGTGCGCGCAATGACGGAAATGATTTATTTTTTCTGCATTGCCCTGAACATTTCCTCGGCTTCTTTGGGAAATTCCTTGACCGGCTCGGGCTCGACGGCTTCCGGCTCGGGGGCTTCGGGTTCCTGCGGAAGCTCAATTTCGGAAAGGACGGGGCCTTTTTCGGGCATCAGGTTTGCGCGCACATAGGTTACGCCGCTACCGGCCGTACGTTCATTTCCGTAAGGGAAGCCGCGGTAGAGGGTCATTTGGTAATCCTCGCCGCAACCGGCCAGAAACAAAGCTCCGGTCGCTGCCGCCGATATCATCAAGCTGCCAAAAAGGTTTTTATTATTCATGGACATCACCGGTTTCGGTTTGGAACAAAACAGACATAGTAATGACAGAATACGCGCAGGCTGGCCGATTGACAATGGCCGCCTTGATACATCTAAAAAAATTTTTTGTTTTTCCCCAGAATTAACGAGACTCTTTCAGAACTTTTTTCGCCTGTAACCGTTTACTGGCCGTAGAACCATACTGGAGAAATATCAAATGACCGGAACCCTGTTAAGAGCTACGGCGCTGGCTGCCCTGTTATATTTTGCCAATGCAGATTCGGTAAAAGCCGGAGACAATCCGTCAACCTGGTCTTCGCCCGGACAACAACAGCAAATGCAAACCGTCCTTTCCGACCAGAAGCTGGATGCATATGCAGACGCGGCGATCAAGGTCGCCAAAATCAGTTTGCGCGTTTCACCCGAGATCCGGGCAGCCGACAATGAAGAACAGAGGAAGGATATTTTCCTGCGGATGCAGGAGGAAATGGTTGAAGCAGTTCATAACACGGAAGGAATTACAGTACAGGAATATAACGAGATAAGCCTTATGGCGAGTCAGGATTCAGGACTTGCCGATGATTTACGTTCAAGGTTCGAGGATTTGCAGCAAAGTCGGCTTCAGTAACCTTGACCTTAAACAGAACAGTTTAAAAAGTTCCCTGGAATGGCTAATTTTCGGGGAACTTTGGCGTGCCTTGAGTTGTTGGATCTTTCCCAAAAAGATTGCAAGGGAGGAGAAAATGACTATGGCAGTTCCATTCTGGTATCTGGCTCTGGTTTTGCTGGCGATTTTGCTAATGGCAGGCTCGGCATCCCTTTTGATTTCCTCAAAAATAGAAAAATCCGGAAGCGCCGCGAAGTATGGACGTTATGCGGCATGGTTTGTTTCGTTACTTGCAATACCGGTAGTTTTAACAGGCTTCGCCTTGGGGCTGAATGTTAAGGAAGAAGGCGGCTCGATGTTTCAGTGGGTGCTGCTCTCTTCGGTGGTGTTCTGGTTTTTGTCGCTCTGGTCTGTAAGTGATGCGCGGGAGAGAAAACTGCCCGACGATGCTTTCACGGTAATCACGGTCGCGGCTCTTCTGGCTGTTATTTTCACAGCTTATAAAAGCATTACATAACTGGTTGACATCGTCATTCTTAAAACGCTAGTCTGCCATGCATAAGAAGCATGATGATTAAGAGGGAGTGTTAGCGTGATGAACGATTCAATTCGTACTGCTTTCTATGAACGGGCGACTTTCAAAATCGACCAGATGAATCAGAAGCCATACATATCAGGTGTTTTGCTTGATCATGAGGGTTATGTACTTTATTCGTCGTCAATGGGGATTCACGAGTCGAAAATGGATGCGGCCCGTCAGCTTTGCGCCGGAAATAGAGAATTCATCGATTATTTTGATTTCTGAACCGAAGGCGGGGCAATACTGACAAGCCCGCAGCCGTACATGCCGCGGCCATGATCCGGATCAGACCAGGCGGTCTCTATCCTGTCCGCATGCGGGCACAGCATTTTTATGCTTTCGAGCATTGCGTGATGATAGCCCGCGGGCAGCAAGGGGTACCATATCATAGCCCTGGCCTCGCCCCAGCGTCCGAGCAATCTTCTAAGGAATTTAACCACTTGCGAGTATTCGGTCTTGACCTCATAGCTTGGATCGACGAAGACGAAGCCGCTGTTTCTCGGCGGGGGGACAAGCGCAAGGATGCCCTCATAGCCATCGGCCTTTACCGGGCGCGCCCGGCGGTCGCCGGAGACATTTTTGGCGAGAGCGGTGTATTCCTGGGGATGAAGTTCAAAGAGATGCATTCTGTCCTGCGAGCGTAGTACGTTTGCGGCGACCAGCGGGGAGCCTGGATAGAGCGGGACTTTTCCGCCCTCGTTGAGGCGGGCTATCAGGCTGACATATTCGGGGCAGAGGGAGTCCAGCGCCGCTCTGTCTTCGGCGACGGCCAGCCATCCTTCGCGCGCCTCGCCGGTCTTCAGGGCTTCGGGCGAATCCAGCCGGTAAAGGCCGCGACCGGAGTGGCTTTCATAATAATGAACCGCCCTGCCCCGGCGGCAGAGATCTTTCAAAGCCTCACACAACGCATTGTGCTTGAAGACATCGGCGCGGTTTCCGGCATGGTATATGTGCTGGTAGGACAACATGGCCAGACGAATATAATCAATCGAAGATAAATAGTCACCTTCATCCCTGCCCCCCAAAGATGGTCTGGAAAGAGAGAAAAAAACAGGCGGGTAACCCCGCCTGCGTCAGTCTAGCTTCTCACGTTTGTGGTGGGGGAAACTCTAAAAGCGGAACACTGCTCCAAGCTTGATGTTGTTCTCGTGGCCGTCGAACCTTCTGTCGCCTATATGCTCGTCGGTGTAGTTGATATAGGTGTATTCCATGCGGAGCTTGACCGGGGTCTGGGTGTTGAACTCGGCACCGGCGCCAAGCACCAGGCCGTTAATGTATTCGTCCGATCCTTCAGATTCGAAATCCGCGCGGCTGAAGCCGACGATGCCGTAACCCAGGGCGTCCTGATGCATGACAAGGCCAGGCCGGAGAGTAACCATCCAGCTCTGGTTCTTCTCGAAGGACGCCGGGCCGAAGTTGCCGTCGATGCCCGACCAGTTATACGCGACCTCAAGTCCCGCATAGCCGCCGAGCCAGGCGAAGTTGTGAGCGAACCCGATACCTGCCAGGAGGCTTGTTTCAAAGCCTTCCATTCCCAGATCGCCGCCTATGCTTCCGGGGATCAGCACATCGTAACTACCCATGGCAAATCCGATGGAGCCGCCCACATACGGGCCGGTGAAATCGGTAGAGGGCCTGCCTGTCTGCATCCTGCCTGCGGCAGGTTCGATAGCTGCCGGTCTTGCAGGTTCGCGCTGAGTCAGAGGCCTTGTCGCGGGAGCGGGTCTGGTCTGGGCCAGGGTATCGGTTCTCGGCTCGGAGCGTTCCAGACCGCCCATCAGCCGGGAGGTGGTGTCGCCCTTGTCGTATCCTTGCGCTTTTGCGCCGTCCGCCATGCCGGTCAAAGCCACCGCGGCAACGCCAAGCCATAAAAGTCTTTTCATTCTTACCTCCAGAAAAGTGTCTGCTTAAGTTACTGGCCGCGCCGTCCTACTTCTGAGGAGAGAAAAGGTTTCATTTACAATGTCATTTTTTTGCACGCCGCTTCTCCGGGCCGCGGTTACATGTAACTGAACCAGCCGCTTTCGTTGACGGAGTATACGGGCTGGTAATTTTTCATTTCGTTGAATCCCGTTATCTTCCGGGTTCGATTATCAAGGACGAGCATGCCTTCCTTCCCGCCGTCCACAAACAGCACCGCATGGCTTCTGCCGTTGCTTCTATCACTTACAACGGCGATCTTCATGCTCTCACCGGGAACGCCGAGGCTTCGCAGCGCAAAATATTTGGCTATGGCGAAATCCTCGCAGTCCCCGCCGAAAAGCAGCAATTCGTCCGGAAGCGCCCAGTAATCGTTGCGGGAATAGTTTAGCCGGTCATTCCGGTAAGGAAACGCGTTGAAATAGTCATTCACCCTTTCAAGAACCATGCGTAGGGGCGCGCCGGAAAGACCGGCCAGTTCCCGGTTCAGGCTGATTTCAAGAGCGGATACCCCCTCCCCTCTCAGCACCCGGTCTTTCAGGTCATTCCATTTCACGAGACCGGAATTGTCGTGATGATAAATTTCCCTGTAAATGTTTGAAGAACGCCTGATCGTGGCGGCATCCGGTTCAATTTGGCCGCCGACGCCCGGGGAATTGCTGCAAGAAACAAGATTTATCAGCAACAGGAACAAGGCTGTTTTATTTTTCATCGGCTGCCGCCCTTAAATTCCATACCGGGCGGCAACGATCCGAAGCTGTAAGCGGTTCCCAAAAAAAACGGCCCCTTAAAACAAGGGGCCGCTTGAAAAATTCGGTTATGACTTAATCTGTCTTACATATCGAAATGCGGTTCATCCGGTTTTAACGGCATGGGAAGAGGAAGTTCCAATGGTATTCCATACTCGTTTCTTTCTTCCTGCCGATGTCTGTCCCATTCAATGATATGAGGAGGCATCCCGGTGAAATCTGTTTTTTTCATTGCCACCCTCCATTTGTATCAGAAGTTACAAATTTGTTACTGTATGTTACATAATTTAAACCTCTCTGCTACAATTTCCAAATTTTGAGCTGTGCTATAATGTCGCAGGCATTTTTATCTGGAAGCCAGTCTGGTTTGAGCAGGGAAAACCATTGCAAATCCTCCGGATACAGGACACTTGTCGCGGCAATCCAGAAGCGATCCCGGTATCAGGTGGATATATTCACCCTTGCGGCGGATATTGATCCGGCATACTTCGCCACTGTCGCTATAGACCCATTGTTGCCAGCGCTGATGCGAGAGTTCCGCTTCTCCGCTAAGAACGCAGTCCATGGAAGTCCTGCTTATCCTGGCTTTGAATTTCAGCCTGCCATCACCGGTTTCTTCAAGTTCCAGACGGCCGGTTTGCTCGCCGCTTACAGGGTCGAAGCTAAAATATGTTCCGGTGTATTGCGGTATGTTCTGGGCTCTGGTTCCTTCAGCAGGCGCGGCGTTGGCGGCGGGCACTGAAAAAGACAGCAGCAGCAGCGCGATTATTTTGTACATAACGTAATCCTTTCGTATTACATAAGGCTTTCCACAATGAGAAACGCCTCTAACGGCAAAAGGTTCACTGTCGAAGTTTCAGCGCTTTGACAAATCCAGGCTGCAAGAGGTAATGGTTTGCTGTCATCATGGTTTTAAAAGGGCCGGAGGTTTATGACTGATAGCGGTATTGGCAATTCTGAACGTAATTCCGGGATAGTGCCCGGACTGCCAGATTCCGATATCAGCAGGCCGCTGAAGATTCACAGCGACTTCAGGCCCGCGGGCGACCAGCCTGCGGCTATCCGGCAGCTTGTGGACGGGGTCAGTGACGGGCTTTCGGATCAGGTGTTGCTGGGCGTCACCGGGTCGGGGAAGACTTTCACCATGGCGCATGTGATCGAGCAGTTACAGCGCCCGGCGATCATCATGGCGCCGAACAAGACGCTGGCCGCGCAGCTTTACGGCGAGATGAAAAGTTTCTTTCCGGAGAACGCGGTCGAGTATTTCGTATCCTATTACGACTACTATCAGCCGGAAGCCTATGTGCCTTCCCGCGATCTGTTTATCGAGAAGGATTCCTCGATAAACGAGCAGATAGACCGGATGCGCCACGCTGCGACGCGGGCGCTGTTCGAGCGCAGGGACTGCATCATCGTCGCCTCGGTCTCGTGCATCTACGGTCTCGGCTCGAAGGAAGATTACATGGCGATGCGCACCGATATCAGACGCGGCGAGAGCATGGATCGCGAGGAGCTGATCCGCATGCTGGTGACCCTGCAATACCGGCGCAACGACATCGCTTTCGAGCGCGGGGCGTTCCGGGTGCGGGGGGATACGATCGAGCTGTTCCCGACCCATATGGAAGACCGGGCGTGGCGCTTTTCGCTGTTCGGCGACGAGCTGGAGAGGATCACTGAATTCGACCCGCTCACGGGGCGGAAATTCGCCGATCTTGCGGGGGTGCGGATCTATGCGAATTCGCATTATATCACTCCGGGGCCGACGATGGCGCAGGCTGTAGAGCAGATCAAGGAAGATCTCAAATGGCGGATCAAGGCGTTCGAGCAGGCAGGAAAACTGCTGGAAGCGCAGCGGCTGGAGCAGCGCACGCAGTTTGACATAGAGATGCTGGCGGCAACCGGCGCCTGCCCCGGCATCGAGAATTATTCCCGCTATCTTACCGGGCGGGCGACGGGGGAGCCGCCGCCGACGCTGATCGAATATCTTCCCGAAGACGCGATCATGTTTCTCGACGAGAGCCATGTGATGGTGCCGCAGCTCCGGGCGATGTACAACGGCGACTACAAGCGCAAGTCGACGCTGGTGGAGTACGGATTCCGGCTTCCGGCGGCGCTCGACAACCGGCCTTTGAAGTTCGAGGAGTGGAACGCCCTAAGGCCGCAGACGATCTTCGTTTCCGCGACCCCGGGGGAATGGGAGCTGGAGCGCGCCGGGGGGGTATATGCCGAGCAGGTGGTTCGCCCGACCGGGTTAACTGATCCGCCTATAGAAGTCCGCCCCACCGAGCATCAGGTCGACGACCTGATGAGCGAATGCCGCAAGGTGATGGAAAAAGGCGGGCGCGTACTGGTGACGACGCTAACCAAGAAAATGGCCGAGGCCCTTACCGATTACCTCAATGAAAACGGGCTTAAAGTTCATTACATGCACAGCGATGTCGATACGCTGGAGCGCATTGAGATTATTCAGGAACTGCGGCGGGGCGATGTTGACGTGCTGGTCGGGATCAACCTGCTTCGTGAAGGTCTTGATATTCCTGAATGCCAGCTTGTGGCGATACTGGACGCCGACAAGGAGGGGTTTTTGCGCTCGCGCACTTCTTTGATTCAGACATCGGGCCGGGCCGCCCGCAATGTCGAGAGAAAGGTAATTTTCTACGCCGACCGCGTGACAGGGAGCATGAGCGAAGCGATGGAGGAAATGTCCCGCCGCCGCGAAAGACAGATAATCTACAACCGTGAAAACGGCATAACCCCGGAGAGCATCAAAAAGAACCTCTCGGAAGTCCTCTCCAGCGTCTACGAACGCGGCGACCACGTGGCCCTTGGCATGCACGACCGCGCCCAGGAAGCCCTCCTCCGCGACCTCGGCGACAAGGCAGGCAACCCGGCAGCCATGCGCAAACATATCGAAGCTTTACGCAAGCAAATGCTAAGACACGCCGAAAATCTGGAATTTGAAGAAGCGGCAAAACTGCGGGATGAAATCAGGCAGCTTGAGGAGATGGATTTGGGAATCCCGACCTAACCGTCATCACTGGCAAGTGAGGCAAAGCCAAAAGCCGATCCGGGATAAGGCACAACATGCCGGTGCGCAAGCACCCGCTTCAATTTTTTTCACCACCAGGATACAAAGAGCCACAAGTTCCCTCACCCATCATCGCGAGGCCGCAAAGTGGCCGTAGCGATCCAGCATACTGCAAGATGGATTGCCGCGCGGAATTTCACTTTTTCTTGCAATGACAATGAAAAACGTCATCCGGACAAGCGACACGATAGTGGAGCGCTGTTACGGGATCCGGCACAACACTTGTATCTTCCGCAAGGGACATACGCCGGAATAACTTTCACCGCAGAGACAAAGAGAAAGCAAAATTCTTTTTTTACCCTATCCCCTGTGGGGAGAGGTGAGGGTGAGGGGCACATATTATCGCGAAGCCATCACCACCAGCCACCCCGGCGAAGGCCGGGGTATGGCCAAGTATTAATACAAAGCTGTAAATCAATAAGCAGTAATTATGCTGCTTCAGTGCGAAATTGTATTCGTAGCGGTAATTCCGTCATTGCATAATGAATAAATTGATTGCCAAGCGCAGTCAGTTCATATTTTTCATTATTATCAAAGGCAGAAACGGGTGGTTTGGGCCCACTACCTTTTGGTCGGCGGTCCGGTAATTTTGAAATAAAGTTACCATAGTAATCTGTTTCTCTATGTTGACGGATTATGCTGCCAGTACTTAAGTCTCGTATCAAAAGCTTATAAAGATCGGCATCCGCAGAATCTTCGCGCACTGGCTCTTTGCCTATTTTGCGCCAAATTTCACCACGCGTTATTCCACCGCTATTGTAAATAGCGCCTATCACTTGGAAATGAAGCTCTGAATATGTATTTATCCAGTCTATGAACATTCTTATTACATCATCACTTGATACTTCACAGCTTGCGGCATGTACCAAAATATTTCTGATGTACATCCTTTTTTGATCACTCTCAGCGGCAGCCCAATCGCGGAAAGTCTTTTTTACTAAGGACTGAAATTCTTTACTATGAACTCTTTCCTTAATTTTTTCTTCTTGGAAATCAAGTCTAGCCATGATTTCGATAATGGTTTCTTCTTTTTCTTTCAGTTCATCTTCAAGCATTCCTAGCCAATGCTTAAAAAACTTATTAGCTTGTTCCTGCTCGTGCTCCGCCCATGCGCCAGCGATTGCCGAAAAAAGCCCACCTGCAAAAGGTATTGCTCCCCCTAAGGTCTGAAGTGCTCCTCTAGAAACTTTTCCAAGATTATCATTCTCCGGAAATGGGTTCTTATTACTCATCAGTTTTCTCCCTGCTGTAAATTATCTGAGGCTAATCTTTTAGAAAAACCCCTAAAGTTTTAGTACTTCTAATACAAAAGCTGCTAGCACTCAAAAGTCAAGAGTGCTAATGGGATATTGGTGTGAATAACGGGGATAAAGCATTGACACCTCTCTTGAACTACGTCTAAAAAATCATCCCTGTGGATAATTCTGTTAGTAAATTGTCGGATGGTCTCCAGCTCACCTGAGATGACAAGGGCGAAACCGGAACGAAAACCGGGAAAACCGAAACAGTTTATCTTTCCCTGCCCTCGCGCCTTCTTCAATAACATCATGCCTGCGGTGGTAGGCATCCGGGCAAGTTTCACCGGCTCAATTGCTGTTATCTGACCAGACCCCGGCCTTCGCCGGGGTGACGTTTATCTTTTAATTGTCGTGACGGATACAGGTTACGGGCCTTTCAAGAATGAGGGGGTATTGGTGGTGATCTGGGCTGTTTGACTTGCGGGTTTGGCAGAATTATCCGGGAGGTCAAGGGCTGTCTTTATTCTCTGCCCCATCTGCTCCAGCATATCCTTATTCGACGGATCGGTTATTTGCTCGAATGTGGTCTGTAGCAGACTGATTCTTTTGTCATAGGCGTAAGAGCTGAGCCGATAATCACGAAGTACGTCTGTAATTGTTTTAACCGAGGCGGGATCGGGGGCGTCAAGTACGACAAAGCCGTCATTGCGCCAGTCCAGCCCTGTTGCATCGCGCAGGGCTTGAAGTCTGCCGGGTTCTGCAGGTTTTATTCCGCTGGCTGCCTCATTGAAGCTGTCTTGCAGGATTAAAACAATGGAATCTCCGGCGGGGCCAACTCCGTTTGAGGCCTGATTGAAGGTTTCATTTAAAAACTCCGCCAGATCGTCACTGCCGACTTTTCCGGTTTCCTGATCATAATCAAGGAAATAGGTGAAGGTTTCCCGGCCTTTACGCTGCATATCCCCTCCGAGATGTTCGAGCCAGGCGGCAGATTCCTCGCCTATCAATTTCGACATCTCGTATTTTAATTCTTCCTGATTCATATCGGCGAGTCTGGACAGTTCTTCCCGGGAAATGTCCGGCATTTCCTGTGCCAGAACATCCAGAACTTTCAGGTTGTACTCACCCAGAATCTCACCATACAGCTTGCGCGCCAGGTCGTTATGTTCCGGAAAGCTTTCTGCTTCCGGACTTGAAACCGACGCCATCATATTCAGTGCAAATGAAAGGGATGAAGAGCTATTCAGGCGGTTCCATATTTCCATGGCCGCTCCGCCATTCAGATAGTCTGCCACTTCGGGCATATCCACTGCCATATCGCGCATCTTTTGTCCTTAAATACACCCTTTGTCTGAAAGCGCTCCACCCGCCAAACCTATGGTTAACATAATATCATATTCCTTTTATTTTTCAAAAGCCGGGGGTATTTCCTGCGCCTTATCCCCCTGCCCTCGCGCTTCACGGGCCGCTACCTCTCCCGGCGAAAGAGGGGTTTTTCATAGACGAAATGCGTATTTTCTGCTATCTTTTAACCGTCAACGCCAGAATTGCAGCCGCCCGTGGGGCGGTTTTTTATTTGTTTCTTCTTTCCGCTTCTTGTTTGCCGGGCCCGTTCTGCCGCGATCAAAATGGCCGGGCCCGGCCCGGAATTCGGGCCCGTTATGACGGATGCGATTGCTGGAGGAAGGGCGGGCACGGGCCGGGGATTGTTATTTCGGGTGGATGGTGGCAAAAGGTTAGTATGAGATCAGGCAGATATATGGCGGGCGCTTTTTTTGCAAATGTCGTCCTCGCTGTTTCCTCGCCAGCTTTCCTGCCGGAGAGGGTGGCGGTGCATTTCGGATATGGAGGAGAGGCGGACAGGTTCGGGTCTGCGGGCGAGTATGTGCTGTTGATGCTGGTCACTCTGGCAATTCTGCTCGCGGTTTTTCAGGTTCCGGCGCTGTTGGTCGCGATAACGCCGCCGAGGTTTATTTCCCTGCCTAACCGAGATTACTGGCTGAGCGAGGAAAGAATGGAAGAGACGCTGGCGAGACTGAAGTCTATGGGAGGGGAGATCGGCGCCGCCTGTTTGGTCTTTATCTTTTATGTGCAGTTACTTTGCATAGCGGCCAACCTGTCGGTTCCGCCTAGGCTTGACGAAAGGATGATGTTTGCGGGTCTCGCAGTTTTCGCGGCTGTGACGGCCTGTCTGGTGGTAAAGCTGGTTCGCAGTTTCAGATTGCCGGGGCACTGAATGCTTCCACCCTGCCCTCTCCCAGAACGGGAGAGGGTTTCACGGTTATAATTTGTCAGTTGTTTTCATCAGACAGCATTTTCATGTCGGCGGCGATAACCGCACCGCTATGGGCATCGACATGTACCGTATAAAACTTTTCCGCGCCTTTCAGGACAACCTTGTAAGCTTCGCGGTCATCCTTTTTTGTCAGTTCAGTTTCGGAAGCGAGGTTTTCACTGTTGTTATAAGCCATGCGAATATATTCACTGGCAGCTTCAACGGCTCTATCAGTGGCAATCATTTCGCCGGAGGCTTCGGGTTGTTCTTGAGAGGCGCTTTCCTCGGTTTCGCCGGTTTCCTGCAAAGCTTCAGAATCCTGGATATCCGGGGCAGGAGCAGCTTCCGTTTCATCGGCCGGTTCTGCGGTTTCAGGGACAGGAGCAGGAGCAGGCGCCGTCACGGCGGCATGTTCTCCATGCGCGGGCGACTGTACGGCAGGAGCGCCGGCCTTATCGCCACTGGAAGCAATCAGTGCGACAAGTATCACGGCAACAAGAACTGCGGCACCGGCAATGATCATTTTTTTCTTTTCCATCAGGTATTGCTCCTCCTGCTAATTTGTTACGGGCCCATTCTGGCATAGCAGTTTGCAGGCAGGCAAGGCTTTAAGGTCTATGCGCGTCATTAAAATCCACAGGCGGAATTATTAAGTTAGAAAATATTCTTGACCTGATAAAACGCAGTATGGCAATACTGGCCATGCTCAACAGATTATGGAATATCATTAGCGGCAAGTCATCGCCCGCTTCAACGCAAAAGCCGGCGTTCGATCTGCATTTTGGCGACCGGATTGAAGCCCAGATACGGCATTGCCTTAGAATTCTGGACAAACACGGTATTTCCACGAGAGTTGGTATGGAAATTGAGTTCTCTTTGCCTGAAAAAGCCAGCAGATATATTGACCGCATCGGAACGGCCTATAAAAACAAGCTTTATACAGAAAACTTAAGAGATGGAGAAAATTTCGAATTTACACTCGATCACACTCATCCACTGGTTTTGCTGGCTAGAAAACGGATGATAATGGATGATCTACTCAGAACAGTAGACAAGAATAGGCACAGGTCGAAATTTTTCTTTGAATCCCGGCATATGAATATAAGTTTTGAAGACGCTAACGGCAATTTACTTTATGACGAGCATCCGGAATTTCTGACCAGGGGCAAAGCTATCGCCGAATGCATTACCAAAGCCTTCCATGACCTCCAGCCCGAAGTGAACAAGAGTACGTATTTGGCGGTTAATTACGACGACCGTAAAAAATTCGGCTACAGCGCCAACATCAACCTTGGCACCTGCAAGGCCGCCAGCATTGCTCATCGCAGTTCCGGGCATGAACCAACGGCACGTCTTGAAATCAGAACTCCGGTATATTATGGGGCTGAAGGCGAGACGGAGAATACCGAACTGCTAATGCTAGGACTGCTGGCGGGGGCCGCATATGCTCTGGAGAGCCCGCCAGAGGAAAGAACGAATGACGGAGTTAAAGAGGCGGTAATAGCCAGTTCGCTTGACTGCTCAACTCTATACGTTCGCAGTTCCTGGCCAGTCGTGAAAATCTTTGAAAGCTGGGGAAGGACGGATGACGGGCGACTCGTCTGGGAAGAGTCCATGTTTTCCCCGAAACGGCTGGCCCAATTCGGCAGAAAACTCAAGATCGACGATTTCAGGAACAACAATAACCCGCAGGATAATCCCGAGCTTATTATTAACTATCGTAAAGCACTGGCCGATTTGTTTAATTCTGTTAATGACTTTAACGATGAGGGAATCAAGAGTATTGCTGAACAGCAAGAAAGCAGCAATTGTCTGGTACGCAAATTTGCCAAAGCGATGAACAATCATATCTACCTTGAATGGTTCAATAACAAGTGCTTTTATATTTTCGGTCACTATCCGATAGCGCCTGACGGCATGCCGTCCTCTTATACCTATAACGAGCTGGTATCGGACACTCTTGAGCGCATGGCTGCAAGTCCTGTGCTGGCCGGGCCCTTGACCGACCCCGATATATTTTCCGAGGCCGCAGGCCTCCTTGGTAAAAAATACAGACGTCCGGAATACGGCTACGCGACTCGCGAGCCCTGTCTAGAGTAACAGGAAGGCAATGGACAAGGCAGAAATAGTTTTAAGCAGTGAAACGATTGAAACCGGGCTTAGGTTTGTAAAAACCGACTGCCCGGTTGCAGGGCCGGACGCGACTTTGGGCAAGGCTTTTCTCGACGCCCTGCAAAAGGATGTCAGAGGAACGCAACTGGATTTCAGGTGGCTTGATGCCGAAGAGATCGGGCATTCAGGAACCGGCTTTCTTAAAATGATATTCAACGGGCGGGAAGAACTCTGCCTGCTCGAAAGGCGGGAAGAAGCCTACAGGCAGTCGCTTCATCTTGCCGCCATTTTTCTTGGTTACAGGATGCAGTAATCGGCAAAATCCTGTTGACGCCTAACAAGATTTATTTTACTTAATACACATGAGCGCCTTACTTGCCTATATAGAACAACGTCTTCTTGATATGGGTAGCCGCTGCGACTGGCGGCGTACGCACGAACGTGATCGTAACGGTTATAAACCGCGAGGCGATATTCTTAAGGAACTCGGCCTGTATCTTTTCGACGTCCGCGGGCCAGACCATGTGGAATTCATGATCGGCGAGCACAGGGACGAAGACAACTCGACAATACACGTACGGACTTTCCCTTATTCCCGTGACGAGCTGGAAGCCATGGCAGACGAGCTTAACGAGATGATCAATCGAGGAGAGCAAGGTTATGCGCTGGAGTGGAACTGGTTGCAGCTACGCCGCGCAGCGATAATTTCTTCGCAGCCGGAACTTGCCCGCAAGACTCTGGCCCTACAGGCCGAAAAAGCAAAGCCTTTGGCAAAAATCGCCAAAGCAGCGCCTGTAAACTATATTCCGGGCATGAAGAACGGGCTTAGCCTCAACTAAGCCCGCCTGAAAACGCGAAGGTTCGTTTATTTCGTATTACCTTCCGGCTCTTTCTATTGCACTGCCGGCACTTTGCAAATCCTTGCCAAATCCCTCGACAGTATTGCATCCGGCGACTGAAACCAGAACCGCCAACATTAACATTGTAAATAGCCGCATCATTCGACACCTGTGTCCTTGCGCATAGACGGTTGGAAACCGGGTACATTATATTTCTTTGAAACTAAAATGGAATAGTTAAAAGATAAACCGATTTTTCCCGTTACCCCCGCGGCACGCCGTCAGGCGTGCTTATCGGGGGATCCGGTAATGAGTGCGGCTTCGTCGCACTCATTTTACGCGCTTTTGCAAGGATCAGCCGACCGCCATTTCGCGGCACATCTCCGCGCAGCGTTTGCAGGTATCGGCGCAATCCGTCATCTGCTCGTCGTCGGAAAACTTTTCGCATGATCGGGCGCAGGCTTCACATATGTCGGCGCAGGCTGAACAAACCTTTCCATGCAGGCTGGAACTGCGCAGCATGAAATTCGCCGCGGTCTGGCATATTTCAATACAGTCAGCCATAAGAGTGACATGGGAAGGTTCGGCGTGTTCTCCGCCTTCCTGGAGGCAATGCTGGAACAGCGTTATTTCGCATTCGTCCCGGCATTGATTACAGACGCTAATACATTCATCCACTTTTTCCTGGTTCGGGTACATTTATCTAATCCTTTTGTTAGTTGTTGCCTGTTTGCGTGATGCTTTCCAGTTCGCGCATATGTTCCCTGAGCGAGGGCAAGGCCGTCGAGGCGTACTGCCTTAGCGCCGGAACATCTCCGTTCTCCGAATACTCACTGTAAAGTTTTATGGACTTTTCATGGGCCTGTTGCTGCTGATCCAGATAGGCTCTGTCGAACTCTCTTCCGGAGGCCTGCTGCAACCTGTCCAGCTTTTCCCTGTGCCTTTCATCGAGATTTTCCGGGATGACGACCGTTAACCCGGCCTGATTGATTGCATCGCTCAACTGCTTTCCGACATTGCTGTGATCGGTTACCATGCGCTGCGCGAATTCACGCACTTCCGGATCCTGCGCCTGCTTGAGGGCCAGTTCACTGGACTCGATTTCATAAAGATTGGAAACACCCGCTTTTTCGATAAATTTACGGGTATTTTCCGATACCTGGGCCTGGGCCTGGGCCTGGGCCTGGGTCTGGGCCTTGGTCTGCGTCTGGGCATGGGCGGGCAGAGCGCATGCTATTAAAAACGCTATTAATGAGACAGTTAATTTCATTATTCCTCTCCTTGGTAATTTTGACGACATGCCTACTTTGCCGGTTCCGTCCCGGTTCCTTAAAGGCGAGACAATAAAAATAAACGCCAATCGACATTACCTGCCCTATTGAGTTATATTCGTTCGCTTGCTGATGGAGATTTCAAGAAATGCCCGTGCTTCCTGTATCTTTGGTGCCGCTGATGACGGTTGCGCTGTTACTGGCGTCGAACGTGTTTATGACTTTCGCCTGGTACGGCCACCTAAAATTCAAGGCCGCACCGCTTTTACTGGTGATAGCCGTCAGTTGGGGGATTGCGTTCTTCGAATACTGTCTGCAGGTTCCGGCAAACCGCATCGGCCATGGCAGTTTTTCCGCCGCGCAGCTCAAGACAATTCAGGAGATTATCACTCTTGTGGTATTTTGCGGATTTTCGGTGTTCTATCTGGGCGAACCGCTGCGCTGGAATTATCTGGTCGGGTTCATGCTGATAGTTCTTGCGGGATGGTTTATTTTTCGCGAGTGGTAATGATGGGAAATTGTCGGCAGCAACGAGACTGACGACAATATTTTATCTAGAATCTCTAATATATATCTCCCGGTGCGGGTAAGGGATTTTAATGCCGTGCAGCTTGAAAGCATCCCATAACGCCAGCATGACTTCGCCGCGGATATTGGTGATTCCGTGCTCTGCATCCTGTATCCAGAAGCGCAAAGAAAATTTCAGTGAACTATCGCCGAATTCGACCAGGTGGCATTGCGCCACGGGATCCTTGACGACCCTTTCCGGCTTGCTGGCGACTTCTTCGGCGATTTTCTTTATCAGGTGGGGATCGCTGTCATAATGAACACCAAAATTAACCTCGGCGCGGATCAGCGTCGAGCCATGCGACCAGTTGATTACACGATTGGTAATGAATTCCTCGTTGGGGACGAGATAGGATTTGTTATCGCGGCTGATGATTTCGGTAAAGCGGGCGCCCATGTAATGCACCAGCCCATAGGTGCCGCCTTCAAGCTCGATGACGTCTCCGGGCTTGATGGATTTGTCCATCAGGAGCAGCATGCCGCTGAAGAGGTTGGAGACGCCTTTTTGCAGACCGAAGCCGACACCAAGACCCACGGCGCCGGAGAATACCGCCAGCAGCGAAAGATCTATCCCCGCCGATGTCACGCCGATCAGCAAGGCGATGGTTACCAGCGTCACCCTGATAATTTTCGAAAGCAATACCCGCGATGAAGGTGTCAAATCCCTGGCGTTGGCCACATAACGCTCAAGGAAGCTTGAGATGAAAATCGCACCGTAAAGCAGTATGGCAAGGGCAAAAACACCTTTTATCAGCAGCAGAGCCGAAAGGCGGAACTGACCGATATTCATTCCGAAAGCATCGAGAACAGCCACCGTCGGCTCCAGCAGTCCCAGAATGCTGAGGGCGGCGACCGTCCAGATGAAAAGCGTGAAGATATTGCTTACAAAGTTGCTGCGAATGATCTGAAGGGCAAGGCGGATGACGATCCAGGCAAGAAGCAGTTTTTCAACGGCAAAAATGATATCGGCTTTAATCTGTATCGGCTCTGATTGAAGAATCACCGTGAAAAGAATGATCAGGGCGGCGGCGCAGGAGGGCATAATCAGCCTGCTGATGTTGTGCAGAATCGCCTTCAGCCGGAACGAAACCGGAAGGTCGCTAATTTTTCTTTTGGCGCGAGGCCTTAAATACCTGTGCGCCAAAGCGGCTGCGGTAAACGACAGGACGAGGGCGAAAATCTGGACAAGTGTCGGCAAAGTCCAGATTTCGTTCTGAAACCAGATAACGAACTGATTTTTGATTTCAATCAATAGGCCGGGCTCATAGCGGGAATTTAAAGAGCGCCTGATTTTTTGCAACTGATTAATTCAAGGCAAAATAAAACGGGCGCCGTTTATGCGCCCGCTTTGATTAATTAATAGCAGCTATCAGATAGCTTTCAGATTAACTGCGCTGGATTTGCCGCGCTTGGGGTCGCGCTGTACTTCGTAGGACACTTTTTGTCCTTCAACGAGCGTGCGCATGCCTGCCTTTTCAACTGCAGTCTTGTGAACGAAAACGTCTTCTCCGCCTTCGTCGGGCTGAATGAAGCCATAACCTTTTTGGTCGTTAAACCATTTTACTGTTCCGTTTGCCATGGGTCTCTCCTTTAAGCAATGATGTTAGCGGGTATGCCGTAAGCCGGACATAATCCGTTCAGGGCAGATAGCCGGTAGTGGGTAGAAAGCATTTGGCCGTTTCCCGCCAAAGCGAAATTTTTAAAGGAAGTATTCCATGTCCACTGACCTCGCTTCCGAAGCAGGACGGACAGTAACTGTATTAAAAATATCGAATTCTTCATCTTCGGCTATCAAGTCCCAAGTCATTACTAGGTGCAGGTTTTTCCTGAAAAGTCAATATAAGTCCCGATAATTAAGAAAAGGCTTTATAATAACCAGAACAAATTTATTGCGAGGTAACAATGGAAATTCAATGGCTTGGACATTCGGCTTTCTGCCTTGGCGAAGCGGGCAAGAATATTCTGATAGATCCGTTTCTCAGCGGCAATCCGCAATACCCGGAAGATTCTCTCATACAGGAGCAGGAAATCAGCGCGATCGTGCTGACTCACGGGCATGGCGACCATTTGGGAGATACATTGGAGCTTGCGAAAAAAAAAGATTGCCCGGTATATGCCGTTTACGAGATCTGCTGCTGGCTGGAGAGAAACGGCCACAGTAATTGCGAGCCGATGAATATCGGCGGCAGCGTGATGATGGATGGAAAAATAAAAATTTCCCTTGTCCAGGCGCTCCACAGCGCCAGTATCGTCGAAAACGGCAGAAACGAATATATGGGCTGCGCCTGCGGGACAGTGATAAGCGCAGCTTCATGCGTGGTTTATCATGCGGGGGATACAGGTATCTTTTCTGATATGAGCCTTATTCAAAAGATCCACAGGCCCGATGTCGGACTGATTCCCATCGGAGATCGTTTTACCATGGGCCCCGAGACAGCAGCGCTTGCCTGCAACGAATTCCTTGATTTAAAGGTTATTGTTCCGATGCATTACGGGACATTCCCTCTGCTTACCGGCAAACCCGAAGTTTTCGCCGGCATGGTGAAAAAAGGCGAGGTGCGCATTCTTGAGCCGGGGCAAACGATGCTATACCCGTAACCCGTGTCAGGCACGGGGTTACGGGAATATCGGAGCCTAGGCCATAGAGGTTTTTGATCTTTCAATACCGATACGACCGGCGATGTATCCGAGCAGGAAGAAAACGAATGACAGAACGATATACCCCTTATGCAGGTAGAAAGTGGCTACCAGCCCAAGGAAGGTAATCGAAAAACAGACTACCGCCAGAAAAAGAAAAGAAGGGGCGATAAAAAGAGGGTCAAAGTCCTTGGCTTTCATAACAGTCTCCTGAGAATTATATTTGGATTCGTTTACGGTTAATCATGATGACATTAATCCTGCGGCGTTCAAAGAGGTTTCCTTTTGCGTCAGGCAGATACCCATATCAACCCGCGATCCCTCTTTCCAGAAAGGCCGACATTCTGCGGCTGAATGCCGACGGATCTGGCAATGGCTCGCCCTGAATTATCCGCGCCTGATCGAGAAGCAGGTGCGCGGCGTCCTTCAGGTCTTCCCCATCTTTAAGACCGGCCAGTTTTAGTATGAGCGGATGCTTGCCGTTTATTTCAAGGATGCGTTTGCTTTTGGCTTCATATTTCTGATGAATTTTCAGAACCCTTTCCAGATTAAGGTCGGCTTCATTTTCGGCGGCGATCAGGCACACAGGGGAGCCGGAAAGTCTGGCGGAAAGACGTACATCGCCGACATCGTCCTTGAGAATTCCGGCAAGCCGGGTTACCAGAGCCGCGATTTCGGCAACCGACTCCCTGTTTTCATCTTCAGACGTCGATTCGTCCGCCGATGATTCTCTTTTGAACTTGCCGAGGTCTATACTTCCTTTGGTGATAGAGCGGAACGGCTTGCCCTGATAGTCGGGGACTGCCTGAAGCCAGAAGTCGTCAATCGTATCCGTCATAAACAGCACTTCAAGGCCTCTGTCCCTGAAACCTTCGGTTTGCGGACTGTTCCTTAGCGAATCGAGATTTTCACCGCTCATGTAATAGATGGCGTCCTGGCCTTCCTTCATTCGGGACAGGTAATCATCAAGACTTGTCAGCCCTTCGGTTGCGGTGGAATAAAATCGGGTTACCTTGAAAATGTCAGGGCGCAACTCGTAAGCGTCGTACAGTCCTTCCTTCAGCGCCGCACCGAACTGGTGCCAGAAAGTTTCGAAAGCCGGCTTGTCCTCGCGGGATAGAGTTTCCAATTCGGTAAGAATTTTCTTTGCCACCGCCTTGCGGATGCGGGATATGACAGGGTTGAACTGAAGGTTTTCCCGCGAGATATTCAGCGGCAGATCCTCGCTATCGATCACTCCGCGAAGGAAGCGCAGCCAGGGATAAATCAGGCTTTCGCACTGGTCTGTGATGAAAACCCGGCGAACGTAAAGCTTGACCGCATTCTTGCGCGAGGGGTCGTACAGATCCCATGGGCGCATGGTAGGGATGTACAGAAGCGCGGAGAATTCCAGCAGCCCTTCCGCCCTCCAGTGCGCGGTCAGTAGCGGCTCGTCAATTGCGTAGCTTATATGATGATAAAACTCATTGTATTGTTCGGTTGTAACCTCGTTTTTCCGGCGCATCCAGATTGCAGTAACGGTGTTTACAGGCTGCTCCTCCCCGTCTTCCTTTTTCTCGCCTAGATATATGGGGAAAGCGATGTGGTCGGAGTAGCGCTGGATAACCAGTTTTATCTTTTCGTCGATAAGAAAATCGCTGGCTCCGGCCTTGATGTGCAAAACAATGGCGGTACCGGACGTACCTCCGAGTTTTGCCGCCTCGGATTCGTTTGCCTGACGTATGGAGTAACCTGTGCGTCCGTCGGACTCCCAGTGCCAGACCGTATCTTCTCCTGCCCTGCGGCTGATGACCGTTGCCTTGTCGGCGACCATGAAGCATGAATAAAATCCTACGCCGAACTGGCCGATCAGTTTTAGCGGGTCGGCCTGTTCCGAGGATTTTTTGGCCTGATCCATAACAGCGGCAGTGCCCGATCTGGCGATTGTGCCCAGGTTTTCGATCAATTCCTCGCGGTTCATGCCGATGCCGTTATCAATAACCGACAGCATCCTTTCCTTGGCATCCTTGTAAACCCTGATGTGGAGTTCCGGGTTTCCCTTGGCCACTTCGGGTCTGGTAATGGATTCGTAGCGGAGACGGTCGCAGGCGTCGGACGAATTGGAGATCAATTCACGCAGGAAAACGTCGTTATGAGAATAGAGCGCGTTGGCGACGATATCCAGCAGCCGGGAGACGTCGGCGCTGAAATTCAGGTTTTCATTTCGTGGTTCTTTTTTCATAGGTAGAAGTTGATCAAACCTTGTTCATTTTTCAAGAGAGGATATGCGTATAGGCGGAGTTTTTATAAGAATTTAATTTGACATGAAGGCCGTCCGCAGCATAGTTATTCAATGCCTCATTCCTTGATTAATTCAGAAAGGTAAACCAGATATGAGACGAATTATTCTCATGTGTTCAGCAATAATAGCTCTCGCACTTGCGGGATGCTACGAGACTACAGGAACCAAGCAAACCATTGGAACAGGCGCCGGCGCCGTGCTGGGCGGCCTCGCAGGTTCGCAGGTCGGTAGCGGCTCGGGCCGTCTCTGGGCTACAGGCGCAGGCGTTCTCGCAGGCGCGCTGCTGGGCAGCGAAGTTGGCAAGTCGCTTGACCGTTCGGATCTTATGTATGCCGAAAGAGCAAACACCAGAGCTTACAACGCCCCGATCGGCGAAACCATTTCATGGAACAACCCGGAAACCGGCAACCGCGGAACGATAACTCCAATTCGTGACGGCACAAGCCGTACCGGTCGCTATTGCCGCGAGTACCAGCAGGAAGTTTTTGTCGGCGGCCGCAGAGAGTCCGCTTACGGAACGGCCTGCCAGCAACCTGACGGATCTTGGGAAATCGTGAAGTAATTTTTTAATTATACGAGACAAAGCCCCCGGATGAAATATCGGGGGCTTTTTTACGACTAATCCTCGTCGTTTCCTGTTCCGCTGTAGCGGTCACCCTGTTGCTGGTTCATTACCCTTTGCCTTATCAGATGCTGCCTTGCGCCGCCGCCCAGTGTAGGAGGCGATGCAGCAGGCATGCCATGCATCAGCGATGGCGCGGAGGGTGCTTCCCTGCCGAAGGAACTGGCGGGGGCCGCGGGCGTCATTTCGTGAATAGCCTCGAGTCTGGCAACAAAGGCAGGATCATTCATTGTAATTTCAAGCGATTCCAGAAACGGGGCGAATTCGGGGGAAAGCTTGCATATTTCCATTATATCGGTGAAAGTTACCGCAAAGCCGTTGCGTCGTTGCTCGATAATTTTATCGCCCAGACGACGCACGGTGTCCCAGGGAGCCTTGTTTCTTGCCCCCTCAAACTCAAGGCGCGCAGCCTGACCCGGAGGTCGCCCACTGGCCAGGGCATTTTCAAAGGCGCTTGCAGCCGCGTGAAGGGCGGATGCGCACCAGCCTATTATACGTCCTTCGGTAAGAAATCTGTTTTGTTCATTGGCTACCATGGTTATCGGGCTGCTGCTGTTCTCGACCATGCCCTGGGCAATCACTCCTTCGAAAACTTCGGCAACAGTATCCTTATGAAGCTTCGCGTTGAGATCGGAATCGGCGAAAGCGTTATATGAACACGCCAGTTCAGCACTGGTACTCGGCGCTATATTGATTATTTCCGAAACCAGCAGGCCGGTCGCCCTGACATAAGGATCTTCACTGGTATTTATGGCGGCGCCAAGAATTTCCTCTCTGGTATGCCCCCTCCAGGCCATATCCTGCGCCGGGCCGCTGAATGCCCACCACTGACGAATCGAAGTTTCGTCGAAAGTCATTCCGACATCCGCGGCTATCTGCATCGCCAGTCTGACCATGCGGTTTTTCGGAACCGAGGTCTTGGAAATTTCCCTGAAGGCAAATTCGGCTGCCTCCATGGCGATGACATATGGATAGTCCTCCGCCCTCTGGCCTGCATTCGGGGTGAGCGATGCTAAGGCCCGCTTTTCAGCGAGTTCCGAAATTGCCGTTTTATTACCCTGAAGGGCCATCATCACAGCGGAAAAGACGTCCGCCCGCAAATTGGCCTTTGCCTGGTTCATCGGGCTGCGCCTCGGAATCATGGGGCCGTTGCGAAATTTGACTTTATATTCCGGCTGCTCGCGGATTTCGGCAAGATCGGTTGCGTGCCAGGCGAGATGATACAGATGGGCTTTGGCTTCCCTTGCGTCTTCGTACTGGTCGGCGTTAAGCGTTATTACTCCAAGCAGGTGGCTTCTTGACGAGAGGCCGAGATAAACTTTTTCCATCGAAGCGGCTACGCCCAGTAAAGCCGAATCCTCGTTTTCCATTTTCCGTTTCAGGATATTTATGGCATAAGCTCCCGCCGGATGCGACAGGAGGCCATGCTCCTCCATAACAATGGCATCTTCGCGCTGGCCGCTGTGATGAATTACGCAGAATAGCTTTAGCTGCCGGTAGTAATCATTGATCTGCCGATTGACCACATGACAAATGCGAGCAAGCAAATCAATTTGCATTCCCATATCAAAAATCCCTTGTGTCAGACCAGCTTTCGCGAATAGACAATCTGAATAATATCATGTTACCGGTTAACGGATAATCAAATATCACGCAAATGCCGAATTGATACAGGCTGGACGTATCGCGCGAAATGTGTAGGATGCTCTGGCAGGATTTTTTTTACTTGTTGGATTCAGGATAAATAATGGCTGAAACGCAGCAGATAATGGCCGGAAAACGCGGCCTGATCATGGGGCTGGCGAATGATCGCTCTATAGCCTGGGGAATTTCATCGGTTCTGGCAGCTAATGGTGCGGAACTCGCCTTTACCTATCAGGGTACAGCGCTTGAGAAGCGGGTAAGGCCTCTGGCCGAGAGTCTTGGCTCGAAAATCGTACTTCCATGCGACGTCAGCGACGAAGCCACTATCGACAGTACTTTCGAAGAACTTTCGCGGCAATGGGGAAAGCTTGATTTTCTGGTTCACGCCATAGCTTTTTCCGACAAGAACGAGCTTGACGGCGAATACCTTGCGACCACCAGGGCGAACTTCCTCAAGACCATGGATATATCGGTCTATTCCTTTACCGCAGTTGCGCAAAAGGCTGCGCCAATGATGAATCCCGGCGGCAGCATGCTGACGATGACCTATTACGGCGCGGAACGGGTAATGCCGCATTATAATGTCATGGGCGTTGCGAAAGCGGCCCTGGAGGCGTCGGTGCGTTATCTTGCCACCGATCTCGGCAAGCGCGATGTCCGGGTGAACGCGATTTCCGCAGGCCCGATTCGGACGCTGGCGGCTAGCGGTATCGGAGATTTCCGTTACATTTTGAAGTGGAACGAGCTTAACTCGCCGCTGAAGCGGAATGTGACGATCGAGGAAGTCGGCAAGGCGAGCCTCTTTCTGCTCAGTGATCTGGGCAGCGGAGTGACCGGCGAGAATATGCATGTGGATGCGGGTTACCATACTATCGGAATGGTTTCCGTGGATTCGGCCGCCGAGACAGCGGAGCTATTACAGTCGATATCACCTAAAATAGAATGACGGGCCGGGGGCCAGATGACCGGCAACAGATTTGGAACACTCTTTCAATACCAGACTTTCGGCGAAAGTCACGGCGAGGTCATCGGCTGCATAGTAGATGGCGTACCTCCCCGCATAGCCCTGAGCGAAGCCGACATCCAGCACTATCTAGACAGACGCAAACCCGGAAGCTCGCGTTTCACTACACAGCGGCGCGAAGCGGATAAGGTGCGAATTCTTTCCGGAGTCTTCGAGGGACTTACCACCGGAACGCCGATTGGATTGATGATTGATAATACTGATGTAAAATCAAAAGATTACATTGAGATCAAAGATAAATACCGGCCCGGGCACGCGGATATCACTTATCAGGAGAAATACGGGATAAGAGATTATCGCGGCGGCGGCAGATCCTCGGCCAGAGAAACCGCAATGAGAGTTGCGGCGGGAGCGATCGCCCGGAAGATCCTTGATGCCGCTACGAGCGACAATGTGAGAATCCGGGGCGCGGTAGTGCAGATCGGCCCGCATGCCATTGAGAGAGAGAGATGGGACTGGGGGAATGTCGACGCGAACCCGTTTTTCTGCCCGGATGCGCAAACCGCCCTGAAATGGGAAGAATTTCTCGACGAAACCAGAAAGCGGGGTTCCAGTACCGGCGCTATCGTCGAGGTGCATGCCGATGGCGTGCCTCCGGGGCTTGGCGCGCCGGTATATGACAAGCTGGACGCCGATATCGCCAAGGCGCTTATGTCCATCAACGCCGCCAAAGGCGTCGAGATCGGCGACGGTTTCTTATCCTCAAGCCTTTACGGCGAGGAAAACGCCGACGAGCTCCGCTATGATAACTCCGCAGGGCGGCCTGCTTTTCTTTCCAATCATGCCGGCGGCATTCTGGGCGGGATTTCAACCGGGCAGACAATTGTCGCAAGGGTGGCCTTCAAGCCGACAAGCTCTATTATTAAACCGCAACGCTCGATCGACATGAACGGGAACGAGGTCGAGGTGATTACCAAAGGGCGCCATGATCCTTGCGTTGGAATTCGCGGCGTGCCGGTAGCAGAAGCAATGATGGCCTGCGTTCTTGCCGACCACTGGCTTCGGCATAAGGCTCAGTGCCTTTAAGAAGCGGGTTATTACGAAAGAAAGAAGTATGAACGGAAGCAACTGGTTAAGAAAAAGAACGCTTGTATATAATCCCCCGATCAAAACTCATTCGGTGAAACGCAAGGCTTCCGGCAAGGTATGGCATATCGTCCTTCGAGCGCTGAAGAGAACCAGCACCACCATCGGCGCGCTTGTCCTGATTTCTGCTTTTTTCAGCATTATCAGCACCACTTTATTTCTGCGTGCGCCGCAATTGCCCGAGGAGATGGTTTTGTTTTGGCCAGTCGAAGGCGGGCTTCCGGAAATCAGGAGCGAGCCGGGATTCGGCCAGCACTTCAATCTCAAGTCCGGCCCGACCCTGTACCAGATAATCAGGGCAATGGACGCCGCCAGAAGCGACGATAGAGTCAAGGCGCTGGTGGTTAGCTTCCGGTCAGGCGGATTGTCGCTTGCGCATATCGAGGAGTTGCGGGGGGCAGTAGCGCGTTTTCGGGAAAGCGGCAAACCGGCGATCTTTTATGCTGCCGACATGTCCAGCGGGCTCGGGGCATATTTCCTTGCCTCGGCGTTCGATGAAATCTGGATGCAGCCTGTAGGAACGCTGATGCTCGCCGGAATAAACATGGAAGAGCCGTATGTTAAAGGATTGCTGGAAAAGCTCGGCATATCCGCAACCTTCTTCCGACGGAAGGAATACAAGACAGTATACGAATCCGTTACCAGTTCGCAGATGAGCCCGCCGCACCGGGAGATGTTGACATCGCTTATCGGGAATCTCAGCGGCAACATCGTCGATGCGATATCCGCAACCCGCAACATTCCTGCTGAAACGATCCGGGAACTGGTAGACAAGGGCGTGCTTACCGACAGCGAGGCTCTGGAGAGCGGCCTGATCGACAGGCTGGATTACGGGGATGTTCTTGTTAGCGAGCTCAACCAGCGGATTACCGGCAGCAGCGAGAACGAGGATCTCGATCTGGTTCTGATAGACAGTTACGAAAGCGCCATTCGCAGAAAGCGGCAGGCGGGTAGCGGCAATATTCTTTTCCGGAAGAATAAAACCGCCGACACCGTAGCACTCGTTTACGTGTCGGGTGTGATCATGCCTGACGATACAAGAGCCTCGATTTCGTCCCCGCTGCTGCTTGAAGGCGGCATAGCCTCGGCACTGACGATTTCGGCTGCTATCAGGGATGCCTCCGACGATCCTGACATCAGGGCAATAGTCGTGCGTATCGATAGCCCCGGGGGCTCGCCTTCGGCTTCTGAATCAATACGGCGGGCGATGATGCGCGCAAAAGAGAAAGGCAAGCCGGTTTACGTCTCGATGGGGCCAATGGCGGCTTCCGGCGGTTACTGGGTGGCGGCTTCGGGCGACAGGATATTCGCCCTGCCCTCCACTCTGACCGGATCGATCGGAGTGGTGAGCGGCAAGCTGATATTTTCAGGGTTATGGGACAAGCTTGACGTTAACTGGGAAAACGTCCAGTGGGGGGAGAACGCGGATCTATGGTCTTTCAACAAAGATTTCTCAGCCGAAGAGGCGATCAGGATGAACCGGATGGTGGACTCGATTTACGACAGCTTCGTAAAGGTTGTCGCGCAGGGCCGCGGCATGTCGCCGGAAGAAGTGGAGAAAGTAGCCCGCGGCTATGTATGGTCTGGCAAGGGAGCGGTCGAGGCAGGGCTTGTCGACGAGTTGGGGGATTTGCGAAGCGCGCTCGACTTTACCGCAAAAACTTTGGGGCTTGCGAGCAGTGATGAATTGCGGATCAGGATCATGCCAAAACCAAAGACGCCTGCGGAAATACTGCTTGAACTTCTTACGGGTCAGGTACGCGCCGGCAGGGCGATCGAGGCTCAGGCGCAGATGATAGAAGCCTTCGCAGGGCCATTTATGAAAGATCTGGCGGCGGCAAATGATCCCGGCCTTAAAGTATATTCGCCGCTCACTGCGCCCTAAAGGGTCGTTGCCAGCACCTTGTCTTTGCCGGTCTCTTCCCGGGTTTCCTTTACGGTATTTTTCTTCTTGAGAAGTTCCTCGAGGCGGGGACGGAAATCCTCGTAATTCATGATTATGTGATCAGGGCCGATATTGTGTTCGAGAATAGCGATGGCCGCATTCAGTCCATAAGCCAGAGGCTGCACAGTACAGGGAAGGAAGGACAAGGCCGCCATTGCCGCCTTGACGTCCTTGTGGCGGTCGCCGATATACCAGATAACATCGTCCTTTTCAGGCTGACGCTTGAGAGCGGCAATCGCACGCAGCAGAGGATCGGGGTGAGGTTTCGATTTCTGGATATCTTCGCGGAACATGGTTACCTCGAAGTATCTGTCAAGCTCAAATTTTTCAAGAACATCATGCCCGTAGCCCTTGCCAAGACCGTTACTGACCAGCGCAAGAGTCACGCCCTTCTCGCCAAGCATATCGAGCAGAGGGTAAATTCCGGGGCATGGCTCGACAATTTCGTCGACCGGCTTGCGCCTTACCTTATGCATGGCGCGATGCACCAGCAGACGCGGTTTGCGGTCGCGGTTTACGATACCTGCCATAGGCGGACGGGGCTTTTTGAGTCTGGCGACGGCAGAAAAAAAGCTGGCCGCCTTATAGGAAAAGTCATCAAGCTTTTCCAGTGCATTCAGTAGCCTGGGATTGATATGACGGACTGTGGTTCCGTCCATGTCGAACAGTACTATCGTCGGTTTTTTCAGTGACATTGACCTGTTTTAATCTGTTGTTCAAAAGCCGGTAAGTCAGAGTCGCTTATATTAACTCATTTTCCCGCAAACGGATATTTTTAAGCGAACGGTCAAAACGAGTACACTTTTTTTCGGTCACGGGTTTCGCAAGCAACAGGCAGTCGCGATATGCCTTGCGCTCAGGCCCGCCTCTTCATATTGCTTTTCCGGGGTATTCTGCGCCTGGAACCTGTCCGGCAGGCACAGGGTTTTTACCCTCAAACCGGAGCCGAGAAGGCCGCGGTCATTGAGGAAATGCAGCATGATGCTTCCAAATCCGCCCCGGCTGCCTTCCTCGACGGACACAATCAGCGGATGGTTTTTTGCAAGAAGCGTAACGAGATCCTCATCCAGAGGCCTTGCGAATCTGGCATCGGCAACGGTGGCGGTGATATTCCTTGCTTCAAGGATTTCCGCTGCCTTAAGGGCTTCGGCAAGTCTTGCTCCGTAGCTTATAATGGCGACATCCCGCCCTTCCCTAATTATTCTTCCCTTGCCGATCCGGAGGGTCTCTCCGGGAGCAGGCATCGCGGCTCCGCAGCCCTCGCCGCGCGGGTAGCGGAAAGCGACCGGGCCTTCGTCGTAGATGGCTGCGGTGTTGACCATGCGGGCCAGTTCGCCCTCGTCGGAGGCGGCCATAAGCACCATGCGCGGGACGCAGCCGAGGAAGGCGGTATCGAACGATCCGGCATGCGTCTGGCCGTCGGCGCCGACCAGCCCGGCGCGGTCGATGGCAAATCTTACCGGGAGATTTTGTAGCGCGACGTCATGGATAATCTGGTCATAAGCGCGTTGCAGGAAAGTCGAGTAAATGGCGACGAAGGGGCGGAAACCTTCCGCGGCCATACCGGCGGCGAAAGTGACCGCGTGCTGTTCGGCGATACCGACATCGAACATGCGCGAAGGAAATTCCCGGGCGAATTTGTCCATGCCGGTTCCTTCCGGCATTGCCGCGGTAATACCGATGATTTTCCGATCCTTTCGCGCGTTTTGCACCAGGGTATCGGCGAAGACTTCCGTATAGGCGGGAGCGGCCAGTTCGGGTCTGGTCTGCGCGCCAGTGACAAGATTGAACTTCGAGACGCCATGCATCTTGTCGCGCGCTTTTTCGGCCGGGGCGTATCCCTTGCCTTTGACAGTGTGACAGTGGACAAGGATCGGGCCCTGCCTAGGCGCTTCTCTGACGTTGCGGAGAACGGGCAATAGGTGCCTGAGGTTATGGCCATCGACCGGGCCGATGTAATAAAAGCCCATTTCCTCGAACAGCGTGCCGCCGCCAAGCGCGGATCTAGCTGTTTCTTCCGCGCGCCTTGCGGCCTCGCGCAGCGGCGGAGGCAGGTAGTTCGTGGCGTTCTTGGCGATGTCGCGGGCGCTGATGTAGGGGGCGGAGGATACCAGGCGGGTAAGATAGCGGCTCATCGCGCCCACCGCCGGAGATATCGACATCCGGTTGTCGTTCAGGATCACTATTAGCCTGCTTCCAAGTTCACCGGCGTTGTTTAGAGCCTCATAGGCCATGCCTCCGCTAAGGGAGCCATCGCCGATGACGCATATGACGTCATTGTCGCCACCGGCAAGATCGCGGGCGGCGGCCATGCCAAGGCCCGCGGAAATAGAGGTCGAGCTGTGGCCGGCGCCAAAGGGATCGTATTCGCTTTCCTCGCGGCGGGTGAAGCCGGAGATGCCTCCGCCCTGACGCAGGGTGTGCATTTGCGCGCGGCGTCCGGTCAGAATTTTGTGAGGATAGCACTGGTGGCCGACATCCCAGATCAGCCGGTCGCGCGGCGTATCGAAAACCGTGTGCAGCGCCAGAGTAAGCTCGACCACACCTAGCGAGGCGCCGAGGTGGCCGCCTGTTTTCGAGACTGCGGCTATCGTTTCGCGCCGCAGTTCGTCAGCCAGAAGGGCAAGTTCGTCCTCGCCCAGATTGCGAAGATCGGACGGCGAGCCGATCCTGTCCAGCAAGCTTGAGCCTGCGGGCGTAAAACCGGTTTGCTTCTGGGTTTTCTGATTCATGAGGAGCATTACTAACAAGCCTTGCCGATTGTTACAATCGTTTTCACGGAAAAACACGCGCAAGGGGCTAACACCCGCAGGGATGCATTGTTTCATTATTGGAGAAGTTTTTGATGAAATCCTTAGCTTCGTTCAGGTGCCGCTGAGGATCACGCCCGGCGTCTTAGCACGTACTGCGCCAGTTCCTTGAGCGTATCGGCGCGGTTTTCGAAAATCTTCAGGTGGCTGACCGCCTGGTCGACGAGCATCTGCGCACGCTGCCGCGCCTCTTCCTTGCCGAGGGCGGAGACGAAAGTGGACTTACCGGCTTTCTCGTCCTGATTGGCGGGTTTGCCGGTCTGGGCGGGATCTGCCTCGACATCCAGAATATCGTCGGTGACCTGAAAGGCCAATCCAAGATCGTAGGCATAGTTCGCCAGCGCCCTGCGCTGCGGCTCGCTGGCCTTGCCGAGGATCGCTCCGGCCTCGCAGGCGAAAGCCATAAGCTTGCCGGTCTTCATGCGCTGGAGGCGCCCGATGGCGCCGAGATCAAATTCCTTGTGCTCGCCGACGAGATCCAGCATTTGCCCGCCGACCATGCCGTTCGGGCCGATAGCCTTGGCAAGGCAGCTCACGAGTTCGCAGCGAACCCGGGGATCTTCATGAGTGTCGGAGTCAGAGAGAATTTCAAAAGCCAGAGTCAGCAGAGCATCGCCAGCGAGCAGCGCCGTGGCCTCGTCAAAGGCGACGTGGACTGTGGGCTTGCCGCGCCTGGTCTCGGAATCGTCCATGGAAGGAAGGTCGTCGTGGATTAGCGAATAGCAATGCACCATCTCCAGCGCGGCCGCCGCCCTGCACGCCCTGGACGGGGCGACGTTGAACAGCTTTGCCGAATTGATCAGAAGGAAAGGCCGCAGGCGTTTGCCGCCGTTAAGAGTGCCGTAGCGCATGGCGGCATAGAGCGGGCGTTCCGGAAGTTCGGCGTCTGGCAGAAGCCTTTCGATGGCGCGGTTGACAGCGCTGACAACTTCGTCCATTTGCTCCTGGAGGAGCGAGTTGGCCTCTCTTGGTGATGGTGCCATTATTTCTCCTCTTCAAACGGGGAGGTCTTCACGCTTCCGTCCCCGGCTATGCTGATGGTTTCGATTTTCGCTCTGGCTTCCTTAAGTTTGTTCTCGCAATGCTTTTTGAGCAAAACGCCGCGCTCGAAAGCGCCGATAGATTCCTCGAGCGGGGCCTGCCCGCTCTCCAGCGCCTTGACAATCTCTTCAAGCTCGGACAGGGCCTGCTCGAAACTCAAGTCTTGTATTGGCTTTTTTGCCGTCATCTGCCTTGTTACCTTTTCGCGCAGCGAGTTTAGGACAGGTTGCCGCAAATCTCAAGAAATCCATGCAGAAAAGTCATGCAAGTTACCCGATAATGACAAAACAAAAACGGAACAATTGAGCTATACTTATTACAGTAGGATAGGAAAAGACCAGGAAAGAAGGAGGAAGCCATGTATTCGCACGGAGTTTTTGAAGCGGAGAAGACCCCCCTCAAGACACTTGATCCTCTGGCATGGAAAGTAGGCCGCGAGCAAGACAAGTTTAAGGATCAGGAAAAGCGCCTTCTCCTGTCGCGCCGCCCGCGTCAGCGCAGCACACACAACGTCTGACGAAAGCGGAATTATTCAAGAGGCTTTTCCAATCAAGCCCGCCCTTTTAAAGGCGGGCTTTGTTTTTAGGCTTCAATCCCAGCCATGGCGTTTAAATGTTCTCTGAAGCTTTGTTCCAGTGCGGCGAGGTCGTAGCCGCCTTCGAATACCGAGATGACCTTTCCGCCGCTGTGCCGGTCGGCTATTTCGCACAGGCGGCGGGTTACCCAGCCATAATCAGGCGCAGACAGATTTATATCGGCCAGAGGATCGTCGCCATGAGCGTCAAAACCTGCCGAAATAAAGATCATTTCAGGGGAAAATTCGTCAAGGGACGGAAATACCATTTGCTCATAAGCATCCCGAAAAGCGGCGGAGCCGCTGCCGGGAGCAAGGGGAATATTGAGAATCCGGTACGGCATGTTGTCCTCCGCCCTGCCGGTACCGGGAAAAAGCGGCCATTGATGCGAGGAGATGAAAAAAATTTCCTTGTTATTTTTTGCCGCATTTTGTGTTCCGTTGCCGTGATGGACGTCTAAGTCGACGATAGCCAGCCGTTGCAGACGATACTGGTCTTTCGCGTATAGAGCGCCGATAGCGACATTGTTAAAAAGACAGAAGCCTTTGGCCTGCCCGGCTTCGGCGTGGTGTCCGGGAGGGCGGACAGCGCAGAAGGCTCTTTCCGTCTGGCCGCCCATGCAGTCGTCCACGGCCAGACATACAGCCCCCGCGGCTTTTCTTGCCGCTGTAAGACTTTTCGGAGAGAGGATCGTGTCGCTGTCAACGAAGATTTTTCCACCCTTACCTATGGATGGAGAAAGCTGCGCAAGGCAGTCGATGTAATCGCTGTCATGCACCAGTCGCAGTATCGTATCGTCGGCCTCCGGCAGGCTTCTTTCAACCTGAAGAAAAGTGAAGGGTTTTTGTTCGAGTACATCGAGAACGGCCCTCAGCCTTCCGGCATGCTCAGGATGACCCGGGCCGGTATCATGTTCTAGGAAAATTTTATCGGTATAAACTTTTACTTTCACCATCACCGGACACCAGCATAACCAGCAGAAATTATCACTGAGATATATGGCCGGCCTGTATCTTCAAGCTATCAGAGCCTGATAATGGCGGCGGATCATTTCGTCGATCTCGTGGTCGGAAAATTCGAAATGGCGGCCGACCTCCTCGATCATTACCTGACGAACCGTAACATTCAGATCGTCGCCGGTTTCGCACCATAAATCCAGTATCGGGCGGCGGTATAGTATCAGCACATCGTCTTCTTTCGCTGTCAGCTTTTCGACGCCTGGAGAAATTTCCTTGCCGCTTTTGTAAACGGCAAGAAGGTCGTAAGGATCGTCGAGATCCAGCTCCGATTCGGTTGCCTCGTCGGGGAAGTCCTCGACCAGAACCCCCAAATCCTCGCAAAATTCAAGCAGTTCTTCAGGCAGGTTTTCCAGCGCCTCAAGAGCGATGACTTCCATGTCCTCTATGCTTGGAGGATATGAGAAATTCATTATGATCTGCTTTCGATCCATAATGCGTCCTCTTGACAAATAGCGCGCGCAAAGCGTCACGCGGATCAACCCGAATCAGTCATATGATTATACTGCCGGATATATTCGCAGCTTTTCACTCGTTAGACAATCTTCATTGAAGATTATGTTTAATAATTATATAAGTGCTTCCTGCGATAATAATAGTGAATGGGGAGAATTGAATGCCACTGACGTCGGCCCTCTCCGGAAGCGGGGGCTCACATTCCGGTAAAGTTCAGCTAAGCAAAGAGAACCTGCGATTGCTTATCGAGCTTTCACCTGTGCCGGTTGGCAGGAATTATCTGCAAAGATCTTTCGAACCAAGCGATACTCTTGAAAAAGATATGGAGCGGATGCTCCGGGAACTTGTCAGAGAGGATCTGATAGAAGCTTACGGCAAGCACAAATTCGTTGCCGCCAGCCCATGGGCAGATATTGCGATTGCCACAGCCATGGCTTCCGACGATCCCTGGCACCCGGTCGCCCTGCATGTTCATAATTTGCCAGAGCAAATTCCGGTTACGATAAGCCTTTCGCGAAACCAGGTTCGCAAGCACAGCATCAAGCCCGGGGACACTCTGCTCTGCAAGCTTACCAGAGGCGATGCTTTCAGGCTTCAGGCGCAATTTTTGAAAAGCGTCAAGACAGGCCATCCTGTAAGACTTGCCGGATATTTCAATAAAACGGTTGCCGGAAATACCTTCACGCCCGGAAATACCACGATAAAAGGCAAAATGAAGCTTGTGGACGACGCCGGGATTTCCAACGGCAATGGCCAGAAGAAGGTTTGTATCGTCGAGCTTCCACCGGATTTCGATGTCAGCCATCCCGCCGTTATTCTGTCCACCGACCAGCACCGTGATACGCTTACCGGACAGCATGTAGACGACATAATCCTGAACAGGTACGGCGCGTATATTCCGCGAGGCTGGAAAACCGCCATTCTTCGCGCCGCAAAAAAGACGGAAGTACCTCAGGAACTGCTTGAGGGCCGCCCTGTCGTCACCGGCATAAGCATTGACCCCGCCAAAAAAGACGTGGAAATCGACGACCTGATTTATGCGGAGGAGACTCCATTCGGCTTTTTGACGAGGGCGATCATTTCCGATGTGGCGGCGCTGATAAGACCGAATACCACCCTTGACCGCGAAGCGTTCAGAAGAGGAAACAGCTTTTACCTGTCGGCGATGGATATACCAATGCTGCCTCCAGAAATCAGTCTTGAAAAGGGATCGCTGGTTCCGTTCGAGGACAGGCCGGCGATATGCATCGAGATCCAATACGACCACTCCGGCAAGATCATCGAGAACCGGATTTATCCCGCAATCGCACATTCCTCGGGCGCATATACCTATGAGGAGTTCGGGGAGCTTGTTGTTAACGGTTCGGACAATCCCTGCATTGAGGCTTTGCGGAACTTCAAGGAAAAATTTTCGCTCAGGACGCCTCCGAAATTAAGGACTTTCCTTGAAAGGGAGGGCAATTACAACCACTTCGTCGGCGGCTCGATAGTCGAGACGATGATGGTCAGAGCGAATGCTGCAACAGCCGCTTTCCTTGCGTCTAGAGACGCTGTTTTTCCTTTTAGGAACAACGGGCCTAGTCTCGATAGCGTGATTTACGACGCCGCAAGGCAGAAGCTTATGGCGCTTGGAATTACGCTTCCCGAAAAACTGGAGAGCCACAACCAGCTAAAAGATCTGCTGCTAAGGTCGCTAGAAGGTATCGGATCCGGGAATGTGTTCAGCAAGGCACAGAGTATTCTGGCAGGCCTGATCGAAAAAGCGCATTATTCAATATCAAACTGCGGACATTACGGCCTCGGGCTGCACGAGTATACGCATGCGACATCGCCGCTGCGCCGTTATGCCGATCTTCTGGTGCAGAGGGCGCTATACAGGGAATTCAGCAAGGTCGATCCAAGATGGCACCCTTTGGCGCAGACGACTCTGGAACAGCGGAGTATGGAAAAGATGATTTCTCATTTGAATATTCAAAACAGTATTCAGAAAAATCTGCGCCTGTTCTCCAGTTCCTCGCCGCTTCTTGGAGAAATGTCTTATCTGCAGGGAAATGTGATGAAGGTTACCGTGAAGGAGATAACCGATCTTGGTCTGGTCGTGTTCTTCCATCACAACGGTTTCCATGAACTGATCCCGGCAGAGAGGCTGAGCGGCGATTATCATATAGACCAGCAGAGAAAATGCCTGACCTTTCAGGACGGGAGAACCGTTACGAACGGCGGCGCATTGCTGGTATCGGTGAGAAATATCAATCATTCGGGAATCGAACTTAACGTACAAGCCCCTGCTTGATTTATAGATAATTATGGGTTCAGATGTAAGCAGTTACTGGTTCCACATTTTTAAATAATCATGGCTTACAAACTGGAAACCGCAAAGATACTTATCGTCGACGATATGGCGCCGATGCTTTCGCTGACCAAATCGATTTTGAATATTTTCGGCTTTAGGGAAGTTTATACGGCCAACGATGGAAAGACCGGCTTCGAGCTGTTTTGCAAATACAGCCCCGATCTGGTGATTACCGACTGGATAATGGAGCCTGTGGACGGGCTGGAATTCGTCTCCAGAATTCGCAAGGACGCTTTTTCCCCAAACAAATACGTACCTGTGATCGTCATGACCGGGTTCAGTTCGCGGATCAGAGTCGAGGCCGCGCGCGATCAGGGGATTACCGAGTTTCTGGTCAAACCTTTTACAGCAAAGGATCTTTATTCGCGTATCGAGCACGTGATCGAAAAGCCAAGAAGGTTTGTCGACTGCGACTCATTCTTCGGCCCCGATCGCAGGCGCAAGCGCGGAGATAACTACGAGGGGCCCAAAAGAAGAGAAGACGACACGATAATCCGGCAGGCGCCACAGACCCCCGAAGAAAAAGCTATTGCCGAAACGCTTCGCAAACTGGCCGAAGACGCAAGAAATAAAACGAGATAGGGCCTTTTATTATGAAAGAAAAGAAGAAACCCAGATATGTCAATCCGCCCAATATTCTCAAACAGAAGGTAGGAGGAGGAGGCATTCCGGATACGGCGCTGGAGAAAGGCCAGGAGGTTATCTCCACCAACAAGATCGATTTCGCCCCTTATGCCGAGAATTATTTGACAAAGCTTTCAGCGGTAATAAACGACTTCACCCAAGGAAAACTGAATAACAAGGAAGTCATTGAAAAACTTGCCGACCCGGTAATGCAGCTGAAGGCCAATGGCGGAATGTTCAATTACGAGCTGATAACAAGAATTGCCGACACTGTTCTGTTATTGCTGGATAATATTCCGGAGCTTAATGAAGATGCCTTGAAAATAATCCGCGCGCATCAGGACAGCTTGCAGATTATTGTCGCGTCCAGGCTGAGAGGGACGGGAGGCAGAGAGGGAATTATGCTGGAAAACGAACTTTCCGGGGCATGCGCGCGCTTCTATAAAAAATACGGGATAACACCCCAATAGAAATCTGATAGTATCGTTTCAAGAGGATAAAAGAATGACGTCGATACCAGCAGCTATTACCGCCCAGATGGCGCTCGTCCAGCAAAACTTCGCGATGAGCATGATCAAACAGACGGCGCAGATGCAGCAGAGCGTCGTCGCAATACTTGAAAGCGCCGCCGAAAGCGTTCCGGTTTCCTCTTCGCGTGGCGGAATAGTCGATATCAGCGTTTAGAGCAAAGTCATCACCCTTCCAACGCTGGCTGGAGTTCGTCGAGCAATTCGATCACATGTTCCTTGTAAGGCATGCATTGAAGCGGATTGTCGCCGGTGCATAGATAGCTGGCTGCCGCAGCCTTGCGCAGTGATTCCGGTATGGAATCCCGGTCGTGGATACCGGCGGCGAAGGTACCGAAGAAACAATCGCGGGCGTATATGCTGCCCCCCGCTTGCCTGCCCCCGAACTGCGGGGCCTTGAGACGCCATTGTCGGCCCTGTCGGGTGGCGGCGAGGCAGTCGCCGTTATCAGAAACAATCACGCAGGCGAGATTGACCAATCCGGCAAGCTCGCGCGCGAGGCTGGATATATCAGGGTGGTTATTTATTCCATATAGTTCCGCAAGCAACCTTGCCGCACCTTCACCGGCAAGAAGACAGTCGATCAGGACAAGATCTTTCTTGGCCGGAATTGAGGCGTTTATTTCAGAGAGATCTAGCATTGTGGCCGCATTACCCGCTTTTGCCTTTTCGAGCAGTTCAAGGTTTACGGCGGCGGGCAGTTCGGTCTGAAGCAGCAGGATATTGCCGGGAACGAGAATTTCCTCCGGAACTTGCGCGGAAGAAACTTCCGCGTTGGCACCGGCAAAATGCAGGGTGGTTTTTGCCCCCTCTTGATCTGTAATCGCGATTCGGCAGCCGGTGGGCAGGTCTGATTCAACGATGCCCGAAGTCATTACTCCCAGACGGCGGACGCGGGTAACGACCTGCTGGCTGGAGGGATCGGAGCCTGTCCTTGAAACCAGCGCGGTTCTTACCTCCCACCTGGCCGCGGCGAGCGACTGTGCAAGCGCCTTGCCGCCATGTATGGTCATGGCTTCGGAAGCTTCGTTTCCGGTGCCGGGAGATAGCGGCGAAAGCGTCCGGAATTTCTGTTCCGAATAGATTGATCCAACGACTATCAGCATGACAGGGGCGCCTGACTGTTATAGGTTTGTTCGTTGATAGAAGTATGACATGCCGGTGCGCGATCGACAAAGAGAGCTTTAAAATGAATTATGAACATTTTTTTCAGTCCCGGGTCGACGAACTTAAAAAAGAAGGCAGATACCGGGTCTTCGCAACGCTGGAGCGTATAAGGGGACAATTTCCGCAGGCCGTCTATCACGCGCCGGACGGATCGCGCAAAAAGGTCACCATCTGGTGTTCCAACGACTATCTCGGGATGGGCCAGAATCCTTCCGTACTCAAGGCGATGCAGGAGGCGATATTCCGCAGCGGAGCCGGGGCCGGCGGGACGCGCAACATTTCCGGCACCACAATATATCATCAGGAGCTTGAAGAATCCCTTGCCGACCTGCACGGCAAGGAAGCGGCGCTGGTGTTCTCTTCCGGCTATGTCGCCAATGAGGGGGCGCTTAGCGCTCTGATAAGGCTGCTTCCCGATTGTGTGGTATTTTCCGACTCCCTAAATCACGCCTCTATGATCCATGGCATGAAAAGCGGCGGGAGAGAGAAAGTCATCTTCCGCCATAACGACCCGGAGCATCTGGAGACGCAGATCAAAAGCGTCGATCCTTCGAGGCCGAAAATCATCGCTTTCGAATCGGTATATTCGATGGAAGGGGACATATCCCCCATCCGGGAAATCTGCGAGATTGCTGAAAAACACAACGCTCTTACCTATCTCGACGAAGTCCACGGGGTCGGCCTGTACGGGCCGCGCGGGGGAGGAGTAGCCGAGGAGCGCGGGCTGATGGACAGGGTGGACATTATCGAGGGCACGTTCGGCAAGGCTTTCGGTCTGATGGGCGGGTATATCGCGGGCAAGGCGGCGATTGTCGACGCGGTGCGTTCGTTCGCTTCGGGTTTTATCTTCACGACCTCCCTGCCCCCGGCGATTCTTGCAGGCGCAAGGGCCAGCGTCGAGCATTTAAAGGTTTCCACGCTTGAGCGGCAAAAGATACGTCTCAACGTCAGGCGTCTGAAAGACAGGCTGGAGCGCGAGGGGCTGAATTACATGAAAGGCGAAAGCCATATCGTGCCGCTGGTCGTCGGCAACGCGGTGTGCTGCAAGGCGGTGACCGACATGCTTATGGATCGTTACGATATCTATGTCCAGCCGATCAACTATCCAACGGTTCCCAAGGGGACGGAGCGCATGCGCCTTACCGCCACCGCCGCTCATTCAAACGAGCAGATCGACGCGCTTTGCGACGCTCTTGTCGAATTGTGGAGCGAGCATCACGTTTTTCAGTACGCGGTCGCATAACACGGCAAGAGTGTCAAAGGCCGGTAATTTTGAGGAGGTCTTCCAGCTTGTCGGCTATAAAGCAGGGGCTTTGATTTTTAAGGCGCTGCGCGTTATGCGCTCCCCAGGTGACGCCGCAGGTCGTGGCTCCGGCGTTGTTGCCCATGGCGATATCGGCCTCGGCGTCGCCGACCACAAGAATCTGCGGGCCTCCCTCTATCCCCAGGGCATCGAGACATTTGTATACAGTGTCCGGCGCCGGCTTGTAATTTGTCACCATGTCAGAGCCGATTACCACGTCAATCCAGGATATTATTCCAGCTTTTTCACAGCTGAATACAGCCGGTTCGGTGCGCTTGCTGGTGGCGATACCTGTATAGATTCCCGCTTCGCGAAGAGCCTTTAACATCGCGGGCACGCCCTCGAAAGGCTTCAGCAGCCCCGATTCCAGCATTTCGCGGAAATAGCCGAAATACACCTTGTATGTATCTTCCCTGTTTATTTTTGAAAACTGCGGGCCGGCGAGTTTTTCGAAATAGATCTCAATCGGGATGCCCATGTAGCTGATAACGGCTTCTTTTTCCGGTTCGGGAAGACCGAAGTCGCGGAATGTCCGCTGGACGGAAGCCGCCACAAGAGACGCAGAATCTATCAAGGTTCCGTCCAGATCGAAAAGGACGGCAGTATATTTTGCCATTTTTTGTAAAACCCCCGGTTTTATAATCCCAGTTTCCCGACCATTTTCTCGGCATTGCCAAGCGCCCGGTCGAGCGAAGCCATGGTGGATGAGAGATCGGAACTATCATCCTTCGCCCAGTCGCATAACACTTTCAGATAAATCGCTGTCAGACCAGCCAATTTTGCCGCGCCGCGCAGGCCGTTCGTACTGATTCCGGCAGCCTCCATCATCCAGTTCATAGAGGCGGCGATATGGGGGGCGCCGATAACGGCCTGCTTGGGATCGAAGCGGAAAGAGCGAAGTATGGAAGTAATCGCCTTGCGATCTTCTTTCATCAGTTCGAAGCGCTCCATCATGATGTCGAAAAGACGGTCTCGCGGCGATTCGGCTTCTCCGGCCAGGCCCATATTCTCCAGCACCTTTTTATTCAGGCGACGTTCGTATTCGGCAAGCAGCTGGGATTTTTCCTCGAATTCCTCGTAGATTTCGGAAAGCGGCAAATCAGATCTGGCGGCGATCCCTGCAAAAGTCACGTTTTCCCATCCGGCCTCGCAGGCGAGATGCAGGGCGGCGTCCAGTATCTGCTTTCTTTTATCTTTTCTGCTGTGTTTTTCCGGCATGGGTCTTTCCTGTTGTCAAAAGATAATCTAACCTTCCTGCCCTGAAACGCAATCCATTAACTCGAAATGAGAGAAGAGCCAAATGTCAGAAGCCAAATTCGATGTCGCCGCGGTAGGGAACGCGCTTGTGGACGTACTTGCCCATGCGGAGGACAGGTTCATCGAGGAACAGAAGAAAAGATTTGGAATGGAAAAAGGCTCGATGATGCTGATCGATATGGAACGGGCCGAGCAGCTTTACGATTCCATGGGGCCGGGGATCGAGTCTTCGGGCGGGTCGGCGGCGAACACCATCGCAGGCATTGCCTCATTCGGCGGCCTTGGAGCATATATAGGCAAGACCGCTGACGATCAGCTCGGACAGGTTTTCCGGCACGACCTGCATGCCCTTGGAATACATTACCAAACCGAGCCGCTGAATTCCGGCCACAAAACCGGGCGCTGCCTGATTCTGGTCACGCCGGACGCGCAGAGAACGATGAACACCTATCTCGGCGCGAGTTCCGAGCTTGGGCCGGAGGATATAAACAAGGATCTCATTTCATCCGCGGAAGTCACTTATCTGGAAGGATATCTTTTCGACAAGGAGCCCGCCAAGCTGGCCTTTATCAAGGCGGCGGAGATAGCGCATGCGGCCGGTCACAAAGTGGCGCTGACCCTTTCCGATTCGTTTTGCGTCGATCGCCACCGCCATGATTTCCTTTCGCTGGTAAAGGGGCATGTCGATCTGCTGTTTGCCAATGAGGAGGAAATCAAATCGCTGTTCCTGCAGCATGAGTTCTCGCTGGCGCTCGAGGCTGCGCGCGAAAACTGCGGTGCGGCGGTGATCACCCGCGGAGAGAAAGGCGCTCTGGTGCTGTCAGGAAAAGAGGTTTTCGAGATCGAGCCGGAAGAAGTGGATCTGGTGGTAGACACCACCGGGGCGGGCGACCAGTTCGCAGCCGGGTTCCTTTACGGTTATACCCGGGAAATGCCGCTGGAGAGATGCGGCCGCCTTGGAACGATAGCCGCCGCGGAAGTGATTTCACACATGGGCCCCCGGCCGGAGAGGCGTTTGCGGGATCTTATCGCGGATTTCGACGATCTTTCGGGGTAAGCCCGTGATCAATGCTGGCGATTCCAGAAGCGCGCCATCTCTTTCAAGGCCGCTTCGGCTGTCAGGGACGCCATCAGGCATGGGGCGGTTTCCGGGGTGTAACCCTCGTAACCGGTAAGCTCGTCATAGGTCTCGGGTGTGCGCACATATGTGCAGTGCGCGCCCCATGGCCGGTAAAGATGCGGATAGCTCGGGCCGAACAACCCCACGGTCGGGGTTCCCGCCGCCGCCGAAAGATGCATCAGCCCAGAATCATTGCCGATATAGACAGTGCAGCGTTCCAGCGCCGCCGCCGCCATCGCGGGATCGGTCTTGCCAACGAGGTTGATCAGCAACTCGTCGGGGATGGCTTCGATCACCGGCCTTGCCTGATTTTCCTCGCCCGGGGCCCCAAATACCGCGATCCTTGAGAAAGGAAACAGCCCCTCAGGTCTGATCAGACCGGCCAGAAGATCGATGAAACAGCCCGGAGGCCAGATTTTTCCCTGCCAGTTGGCTGTAGGCCCGACTCCGATCACCGGGCCGCCGGAGGGAATGAGCGACGACGCCCGCTCCCTCTGCTCGTCGGAAATCCACAGGCGCGGTTCCGGCACAGTGGCAAGCTTCATTACCGCGGCGTTCTGTTCGACCTTGTGCAGGCTGCGGTCGATATGCCGACCGAAACGCCAGATTTCCCGCGAAACCACGAGGCGCGAAACTATGCTGTTTCGCAGATCAACCACCAGATCCCAGCGAGTCCGGCACACCTTCTTCCAAAGGTTAAGCCAGTGCTCCCCATGCGGCAGTTTTTTCATGGTTATGATTTGCTTAAGGCCGGGAACATTGCGGAATATCGCCGCCGGCAACGGCCCGCATGCAACAGTGATCTCGCATCCCGGATAGCGGTTGATTATATGATCAAGCAAACCGGTCGTTAGGACGGCATCGCCCAGAGGATTGGAGGTGATAAACAGGACTTTCATGTCACTCCTGATTCCTTCCAGGTCAGAGGATAAGGTAAGAATTACCCGCCAAGACCGATTTCATAATCCTCGATCACCGGGTTGACGAGCAGCTTGTCGCACATGCTGCGCAGGGCCGCTTCGCTGATATCGTCCGGAACCTCCATGGTAATGACCTTGCCCTGGCGAACCTCGCCGATTCCTTCGAAGCCCAGGCCTTCGAGGGCATGGCCGATGGCCTTGCCCTGCGGGTCGAGGACGCCCTTTTTCAGCATTACCGTGATCGTGGCTTTTTTCATTTGTCCTAGACTTTCCTTGGTGGTTTCGGATGGCCGGATTTCGCAAGGCCGCGTGCCCGGCGCTCTCTGGCGAGTTCGTTTTCTATCTCCTGAAGCGAAGCCGCCAGCTGCTCGTTGATGTTGCCGCCCTGAATGATTCCCCCCTCGGGAATCAGCCCCAGCCTGGTGGCGATCTTCTGATAACCCTCGATCAGATCGCCCAGATCCATCCGGAAGCGATCCTTGTCAAGCTTCTCGCCCGTCTTCATGTCCCACAGGCGGCAGTTGTCAGGAGAAATCTCGTCGGCGAGAAGAATATAGAGATTACCTTCCTCGTCCCACAGACGACCGAACTCCAGCTTGAAATCGACCAGACGCAGTCCGATGCCGGTGAACAGGCCGCTAAGGAAATCGTTCACCCTCCAGGCCATTTGCACCATTTCCTCAAGCTCGATGGGATCGGCCCAGCCAAGGGAAATTATATGATCCTCGCTAACCATCGGGTCGTTAAGTTCATCTTTTTTATAATAATATTCGATAATAGGACGCGGCAGGATCGTACCCTCGTTAATAGCCAATCGCTTGCACAGCGATCCCGCGGCGATGTTTCTGACCACAAGTTCAATCGGAATTATTTCCACGCTGCGCACCAGTTGCTCGCGCATGTTGAGCTGGCGCAGGAAGTGGGTGGGAATACCCATTACCTCCAGCCTCGTCATCAGATGAGCTGAAATCCGGTTATTAAGAACGCCCTTGCCGGAAATTACCGCGTGCTTCTGACCGTTGAAGGCGGTCGCGTCGTCCTTGAAATGCTGGATCACCGTCCCCGGCTCCGGCCCTTCGAACATTGTTTTCGCTTTGCCTTCGTAGATTTTTCTGTTTCTCGCCATGTTCAATCCTTTACCTGATGAGCAACATATAAACACCGGATGGCCGATGTTTCAATGCTGCAAAGCGGCAGAAAGGATTAAGTTCAGGAAAAAAGCAGAGGGGCTCACATAAAACGAGAGCCCTTTTTGGGGCCCTCGATAGCGTTACATCGCTTTTTTATAATTATCCCCTGATCAACTCGCAAAATACATTCACTACGCAGCGGTTTCACTTCGCAGCTGCTTTCTCCTGTCACGGATTGAAAAGCCGTTTTGCTGGGTATTTTACACGTCTATTAGCTTTCCAATAAAATTTCAAGCCTAAAATTACAAAAACCTTATGTAAGTAATAACTTTTTTACGTCATTGGCTCCTGCCCTTGTTTTGCGGGCAAATACTTATTCTTGCGCCGGGCCTTTTCAACTGGTATTGGAGAAGGCATGAAAGTTAGCATCATTGTATTTCCGGGAACAAACCGCGAAAAAGATATGGCGATGGCCTTTGAGACTCTCTCTGGCCGGAAGCCGGATCTGGTATGGCACAAGGAGACGGAACTTGGCAATCCCGACCTTATCGTTCTGCCCGGCGGCTTTTCCTACGGCGATTATCTTCGTTGCGGGGCAATGGCCGCACACTCGCCGATAATGAGGGAAGTAATCGCCAGAGCAGGTAAAGGAACAAGGATTCTCGGGGTCTGCAACGGTTTTCAGATGCTTGTGGAAACCCGCCTGCTGCCGGGGGCTTTGCTGAGAAACAATTCGCTGAAATTCATATGCCGCCAGACTTATTTGCGCTGTGAAAACAACCGGACTGAATTCACCGGCGAGTTCGCCAGCGGTCAGGTGATCCGGGTGCCCGTTGCGCATGGCGAGGGAAATTATTTCGCAAGCAAGGAAATTATCGGGAATCTACACGAGAGCGACGGAATCGCGTTCCGCTACTGTAACGAGAACGGAGAGGCTACCCCGGATTCCAACCCCAACGGCTCATCCGAAAACATTGCGGGTATTTTCAACGACCGCAAAACCATACTCGGCATGATGCCTCATCCCGAGGACGCGGTTCTCGAACACCAGGACAATCAGAGCGGCCGGGCTCTTTTCCAAAGTATTCTGAATTCACTGCAATCCGCGTAACGTCCCCGCATCCATCTGAGGCAGGGGTTAGTCGGTTAGTCCGCGCTCATATAATGCTTGTCGTCGACCGGCCTCACCGCCAGATTGGCGAGCAGTGCTATGAACAGCAGGGCAGCCATCGCGAACATCGTCGAATTGTAAAGCGTGCTGGTGGGGTTGATCGTGCCTTCCGGGGCGATCTCCATCAGCTTGCCGATGGTAACCACGTTGTTGGCAAGCAGTTCATCAAGCTGCTCGATTCCGGCTCCGAACTTGTTCATGAACACTTCGGGAGAGACTTTCGAGGCAAGGTCGTGTGCGGCGGACTTAAGCGACATTTCTCGCAAATTGGTTATCGCCCATGGCCCCAGAACCCCCGCCGCGCTCCACGCGGTAAGCAAGCGCCCGTGAATTCCGCCGACAAAGCGGGTTCCGAAGATATCGGCGAGGTATGCGGGTATCGTCGCAAAGCCCCCGCCATACATCGTAAAGATGATCATCGTCGCCGCGTAGAACATAACCAGCCAGGTAATCGCCGGATTGATGCTGACCTGATAGGCGGTGAACGGAATTGACAAATAAAGCGCCATGCCGAACACGAAGAATATCGTATAGGTGGTTTTGCGCCCGAGGTAATCGGAGGCAGAAGCCCAGATGAACCGCCCGCTCATGTTGAAAACCGAGATCATCATCACATAGGTCGCGGCAAAAGCGCCGGTGACGATCATCGGCATTACCGAGCCGAAAATCTCGCTCATCATCGTCTTGGCGACGCCGAGAACCCCGATGCCTGCGGTGACGTTGAAGCAAAGCACGATCCACAGAAAATAGAACTGCGGAGTTTTAAGCGCCTGGTCGATATGCACATGGCGCGTGGTGCGCATTTTCTTTGCCAGCTCTTCTTCGCTCGGAGGCGTCCATCCGGCAGGAGCCCAGTCTTTGGCCGGAACCCGAAACAGAAAGGCCGCGATCATCATTACAACGAAATAGACAGCGCCAAGGGTAAAGAACGCTCCCGCCACTCCGACATCGCCGGTGCCCGCCGCATAGACGCCTTCAGGGCCGGGCACCACCATTTTCGAGATGTCCGAAGCGGTTACCACGACCGCCTCCTGAAGACCGGAAGCGGTCTCCGCAAACCGTTTGCCAGCCTGCGTGATCAGGGTAACCTGATCAGTTGCGCCGATATATGCGGGAGCTTCATAAAAGAATTTGATCAAAAATTCCTTGAGAGGCGCGCCGATCATCGCTCCGCCGCCAAATCCCATTATCGCCATGCCGGTAGCCATGCCGCGCCTGTCGGGGAACCAGCGGATCAGAGTGCTCACCGGCGAGACATAGCCAAGACCCAGACCGCATCCGCCCAGCACACCGTAACCCAGATAAATCAGCCATAATTGATGAGTTACGATCCCGGCTCCACCGATCAGGAAGCCACCGCCCCAGCAGCAGGCTGCTACAACGCCAACCATGCGCGGGCCAACCCTTTCCAGCCATTTTCCGGCGAATGCCGCCGAAAGCCCGAGAAAGGCGATCGCCACGGAAAACACCCAGACCACCTCGGACAGATCCCAGTCGCCCGCCGCCGGCGCCGCAACGCCGATAGTCTTGATAAGCGCCGGGTTGAATATGCTCCATGAATAAACCGAGCCTATGCAAAGATGTATCGCAATCGCTGCCGGAGGTACCAGCCAGCGGTTAAATCCTGCGGGCGCGACTATGTTCTCTTTTCTCAAGATTTTGAACAGGTCTTTCATTTCTTCATTCCTTTGAAAAGACGTATTCGGGGATTTCCGGAGCAGAGGTTAAACCCGCCGGAGCGGGAAGGGAAGAAAAAGTATTGAATAATCTCTATTTTCTGCACAGCCCTGCTCTTTAGAGATTTATTTCAAATTTTATCAATTAGTTACTCTTGATTAACTTAAAGCGGGTAATATCAATTCCAGAGCCGGAAAACAGTTGAAGAATTGACTGGTATCGGACAGACAGCGGTAATTTTAAGGTGTGAGCTGTTTTTCGGTGAAGTTGACTTGAAGCCTTTTTCAGCCCCAACCCCCATTTGAAAGGGAGCTTCAGGCGAGTAGAACAGGAAGAAGAAAACGCCTCTTTCCGGCTATTCAATATAAAAGGCCCGCCCCGGCCTGATATTGACGGAAAGAGGCCTTCCCGCATCTATGACATTTCATTATAATAATGAACGTTGTATATCACCTGACCCCAACTTTGCGGCGGCCAATGGATTCCTTTAGTACATCTTTGCTCAGAGAGAAATTCGTCATCAGGGATCCTGCGCCCGTTTCCGACGAGCAGCCGGTTATAGCGTTAAGCAACAGGCTCGTGACCCCGATTCCCGGGAGCGACGAGAAATATATAGTGCGCGCCCAGAACATGCACAGCTGTATCAGAATGGCCGCCCGAATCGTCCATTCTGCGCAGGAAGAGGGGCCGATCCGCAACCGCCCGAAAGCTTTCGACTGGGCTGAAGCCTGGGAGGGCGTGGTGGAAGGTTACGAGAAAAAATACAATCCTAACCGCTGGGTCGCCGTATATTCCGAAGGCAAGCCTGTATACGGCGAAGGCGATCGCCATCCCTTTCTCGACATCATCGAGACCTGCGATTACAAAAGCAAACAGGACTATGCCAATTCGATCCTCGTCGCCGAAAACGCTTTCAAGCAGGCAGGAAAGATAGTCAAAATCGATCACGACGCCAATATTGCCCTCGTCGTCAACATCTCCAGCGAGATTGCCAGATGCGGCATCATCCTGCGCGGAGCCGACAAAACCACCACTTTCAATTTCACCGCGCGCAAAAGGGCGGGCCGCATGGTCAAGATCTCCCAGTGCCTGACGGTTTCGGCCGCGTTTCTCGAAGGCATCCAGCTTGCTTTTCAGGTCGGCATGGGTCATGAGAAAAGACGATACGACATTATCCAGATGGGCAGCGAGGACGATAAAAAGATCGAAGCCGGAGATAAGCGCCTTAAACGTCTTACCGGCGCCATCAATCAATTCGAGCAAATGCTGGACGTATCGTACCGGCCCGAACGCCCAAATCTCTTCGACATGGTCGAGGACGCAAAAGAAGTCGCCAAGAAAATCCTCGCCCCGCAAATCGAGGAAAAAATCAGGACGGGAGAACTGGATAAAAGCGACTGGGTAATGTGAGCTTCCTTAAAGGCGTTTGCTGTAGATAATCTTGGCATCGCCTTTTTTGTAGAAGTCTTCAAGTCTTGCGGCTTCGGTAAAACCGTTTTTCAGATAGAAGCGCCTGGCCGCTTCGTATGCCGGAGTCGAGGAAGTTTCCGCATAGAGGTGGGTGCCGCCCGCCCTGACAATACTTTTTTCCGTTCTGGCCAGAACTTCTTTGGCGAGGCCTTTGCCGCTGCTGCTCGGGTTAACCGCTATCCAGTACAAATCGTAACCTGATTCCGTGAGAGGAACCGGCCCGTAGCAGCTGTAGCCGGCGAGGTCGTCTTTGTCTTTTCTGGCGAAGACAAAAGAATAATCCTCGTTTTTGTACAGGCAATCGCAGACAAGTTCGCCCGCGACCTCGATTTCGGAAGGACTGAAAACACCGGTGCTTGACACCAGAGCTTTTACGCGTTCGCAATCTGCAGCATCTGGCGTTTCCGACCAGACAATATCCATTCCTGCAAGCATCCGGTTTCTCCGTTAAGGTCGTTCACAAGACGGTTCACGACTTCGGTCTGGTCGAAACCGGCCCTGCATGCTGCGGCGACAAGGCCGGCGTCCGCCTGAAGGCAGGGGTTGGTGTTGATTTCGATTATCCATGGCCTGCCCCGCTCATCGACACGAAAGTCGACCCTCGCCGCGCCTTTGAGAGCGAACAGGTTGCGGCATTTAAGGGTAAGCGTTTTCAGCTTTGATATCAGAATCCTGTCGCTTTCCGGGAAGTCGAAGTTCCGGACGGTGGAATGGTAGGCGAAGCTGTTTTCATCCCATTTCGCTGCAAAGTCGACGATTTTTGGCATATGGGCCGGAAAGTCCTTGAAGATAATCTCCGCCGGCGGCAGAACTTCATAGCCGCCTGCGCCGTCGGCAATCACCGCCACATTGAACTCGCGCCCCTCGATATATCTTTCCGCGAACCACTCTCCGCCATATTCAAGTCGCTTCTCGGCAATCAGTTTTCGCGCTTCCATGGTCGAGGATACGACGCTTGCCGAATCGATGCCAACGGACGCATGTTCGCTCGTCGACTTGACGATATATCTGCCGCCGCGCCTGATATCGAAGCTATTCTCTGTAAAGCAGTCCGGCGTGGGCAATCCAGCCTCGGCCATCATCATTTTCGAGCTTACCTTGTCCGAAAGTATGGCCATGGAGCCTGCCGAGCAACCCGTGTAGGGGATGCCCATAAGATCGAGCATCGCGGCAGCGACGTACTGAAGCCGCACGCTGCCCTTTACCGATTCCACCAGATAGAAAACGAAATCGGGCTGAATATCGCGCAGGGATGCCTCAGCCGAGGCGAAGTCAAAACCGAATGAGTATGTCTGCACCTCGAAACCAAGCCTGACAAGCGCGGCGCTGATCTCTCCGGTCTGGATCAGGGTATCCTGCTCGTCGGCGCGATCAGGATCAAGAGCAAGAGAATTCAGCACCAACACCTGATTCCCCGGAGCCGGTTTCATGACGCCACCTTGAGTTTTTCAATAAAACGCTCTCTGCTGCCCGATCTGGCTGCGGCCATATCGACTATCGAACCGATAAGTCTCTCATAGCTCCAGCCATGCATTTCGGCCAGTATGGGAAATTCCGAATATCCCGGACGCAGGCCGGCAAGCGGGTTAACTTCGATGAAGTGCGGAACGCCATTTTCGTCCAGCCTTACATCAACTCTGCCTCCATCGGTACATGCCAGAGCCTTCCACGCCTGCAGCGCGATTCTCCCGGCTTCTTCAGCCGCCTGATCATCGCCTTTAACGAAAACTTCCTTGCAGGCTACTTTGTTGTAGTAGGAATAGCATCCTTCTTCGGCATCTTCCTGCATCCTGATTTCGAGAACTCCGACGACTTGCGCCCCGCAGCCTGTGCCGACAATCCCGACCGTAAACTCCCTGCCGGGCAGAAAGCTTTCAACAAGGGCCGGCTGCCTGAAATTGCTGATAATTCCGAGGCAGGCTTTTTCGAGATCTTTCTGACTCCGGATAACGGATGCCGCGGATACCCCCTTGCTGGTTCCTTCCGCCAGAGGTTTGACGAACAGAGGAAAGGGAATTTTGACCCGGTCAATATCCTCCTCTTTTTGCACGACCGCGAAATCCGCCGTTGGCACTCCGGCTTCCCTTGCTATCAGTTTCGCAAGACTTTTGTCCATGGTGGTGACCATGACTTCCGGAGGCGAAAAGACATAGGGTATATCATAGGCGTCCAGCAGTGCCGGAACCTGGGCTTCGCGGCCAATTCCCTTCAGCCCTTCGCAGATATTGAATACCATGTTCCATCTCCGGCCAGCAGCCAGCGCCATGACCAGAGACTTGATATTGCCGACGCGCTCGACAGTGTGGCCGTTGGCCTCAAGCGCGGCGTGAATGGAATCAATGGTTTCTATCGAATCGAATTCGGCAGCTTCCTCTTCCGACAGACCTGCGGCGAGATAATCGTCCTTCAGGTCGTAAGTCATGCCTATTATCATCTGCCTGCGCCTGTGCTTCCGTCGGGATCCGGATATCTGTAAGTGTTGCCTTCGAAATTTGTCAGTAGCAAGTCGTCGCCGTCACGTCCCGCGATGTAATCGGGCACCAGAGGGATTTTTCCGCCGCCGCCGGGGGCATCGATGACGAATTGCGGCACCGCGTAGCCGGTGGTGTGTCCCCGCAATCCCCGGATTATCTCCAGTCCTTTTTCGACCGAAGTGCGGAAATGCGCCGAACCGCTGACCGGATCGCACTGAAACAGGTAGTAAGGCTTTACACGCGCTTTCAGCAGTCCGTGCATCAGCGGTTTCAGGACATTGACGTCATCGTTGATGCCCTTGAGCAGCACCGTCTGGCTTCCAAGAGGAATGCCAGCATCGGCAAGCCGAGCGCATGCCTCCACCGTCTCGGGCGTCAGTTCGTCCGGATGGGTGAAATGAATGCTCATCCACAGCGGATGGTACTTTCGCAGCATCCGCGTCAGCTTTTTTGTGATCCGTTGCGGCAGCACCACCGGCATCTTGGTGCCGATGCGGATGAATTCCAGATGCTTAATCGACCGCAGTCTCGCCAGCAGCCACTCCAGCTTGTCGTCGTCGATGCTTAGAGGGTCGCCGCCGGAAAGCAGACAGTCCCTTACCTCCGGGTGAGCCTCGATATACTGGGCGGCTTTCTCCCACTGGCTGGTGCTGAAGGTGTATTCTCCACTGGTGTCGCCGACCACCCGCGAACGCGTGCAGTACCGGCAATAGGTGGAGCAGAATTTGGTCGTCAGGAACAATACCCTGTCCGGGTAGCGGTGCACCAGTCCGGGCGCGGCGGTGTCATGATCCTCGCCCAGAGGATCGGGGTCTTCCCCCGGCGTCCTTATGAACTCGCCGCTCAGCGGGATATGCGTCTTGCGCAGGGGCTGAAGCGGGTCGTCGGGGCTTATCAGCGAGAGATAATAGGGCGTGACCGCTATCGGCAAATTGCCCGCGCGCCTGATGCTCTCGCTTTCTTCCCCGGTAAGGCGGATGAATTTCTGGAGAGTATCAAGGTTTCTTACCCGGTGGCGGATCTGCCACTTCCAGTCGTTCCAGTCGCTTAAAGCTACGCCCGGGAAGTGCCTGCGGATGAATGCGCGGGTATTATCGCTTACCGGAAAGCGGTTAATTTGCCTGGAGTTATCTGTTTCTGCCGGGGAGTGGGAACTGGATCTGGTGAGTGAAGCTGGATGCTTGGCTCCATCAGGGAGGTTAATATTTAAAGGCGCCGTTCTCGTGTAACGACGCTTCATACTTGAAGGTTCGGGGTCTTCAGGCGCGGTGGCTTTTTTCATCAAAGGTTTCCTTAACCAAAAAAATGTGCCCTTACAGCAACGCCCCGCAATTCCATAGAACGGGAATTAAACGGGGCTTATACACAAATTCAATTATGTACCATGTTCCAAAAAAAAATCACCAAATAAAATAAAAAATGCAGAAAAATATTATATATATTTATCAACAACTTAGCTTAAAAACTCTTTGATTGGCCTTAAAACTACATTCTTGCGAGCTTGGCTTCCCGGTGAATATTGCATGACATGACAAGTCCAAAGCCTATCATCGTCGCCAGCATCGCCGTTCCGCCGTAGGAAACCATCGGCAATGGCGCTCCGACTACCGGAATCAATCCCATAACCATTGCAATGTTTATAAATACGTAGAGCGAGAAATTGATTATCAGTCCCATAGAGAGAAAGCGGCCATATCCATGGCGGCATCTGAAGGCTATCCAGATGCCGTAAAACATGACCATCCCGAAGAGAGCCAGCAGGAAAATGCCTCCGAAAAGGCCCCATTCCTCTGCCCAGAGCGTGAAGATGAAATCGGTTTGTTTTTCCGGCAAGAAGTTGAGGTGGCTTTGCGTGCCCTCAAGAAAGCCCTTGCCCTCGATCCCTCCGGAGCCAAGGGCGATTTTTGACTGGGTTATGTGATAGCCCGCGCCAAGCGGATCGGATTCAGGGTTGAGGAAGGTAGTAACCCTTTTCTTCTGATAATCATGCATCAGGTGCCAGGCAACAGGCATCGAGGCTATAGCGGCAACTATAACAGTAACAAACATCCACAGCGGTGCTCCTGCAATGAAAAGCATTGCCCCGCCTGCCAGCATAATCATAAGGGATGTGCCAAGATCCGGTTGCAGCATAACCAGACCCACGGGCATGATTATTATTAACACGGGTATGATCAGGAAAGAGATTCGCCTTACGTCCTCAAGCGTCGAAGTATGGAAGTATTTCGCAAGCGCCATTACTACGGCCAGCTTCATCAGTTCGGAGGGCTGGAGATTCATGAAACCGATATTGATCCATCGCTGCGCTCCCATGCCGATATGGCCCATTACTTCAACATATATAAGAAGAATCAGTCCTGCCCAGAATGCGGGATAGGACATCTTGTACCAGAACTGGATACTGGTTAAGGCGACACATATCATGATCGCGAAAGAGAAAGCGAACCTTGCCATCTGCCGCGAGGCCCAGGGTTCAAAGCTGCCGCCTCCGGCTGAATAAAGCGCGGTGAATCCTACTGCGGCTATTACTGTAACAAGCAGAAGCAGGCCATAATTCAATTGGCCCGCTTTTCGCAGCAGGCTCATGTTTCTGTCCTGAATTTCAATATATCCGCCCATAAGCAAACTTCTTCCCTTCGAACAGCCTGGTTGCTGATATTAGATCAAGTTTTATATCAGAAGATGATCTTCGAATAGATGATATGAAAGCGCCTGTTACTTTGAAGAATTGCCAGTCGCCGGCCTGATGGCAGAGCTGGCCGGAGAGCGTTTTTGGGTTTCCCAGAGGATATCCCTTGCCACCGGGGCCGCCGTACCGCTGCCGCTTCCTCCATGCTCGACCACAACCGAGCAGACATATCTAGGGCTGCTGATCGGGGCGTAGCCGACAAACAAGGCATGGTGGCGAAATCGCCAGGGCAAATCCTCGTTTTTGACGCCTTCAAGTCTGTCCTGCATCGATATCCGCTTGACCTGCGCGGTTCCTGTTTTTCCTCCCATGGCCATGGTTTTGTCGGGAATCGCCGATCCTCTTGCCGTGCCGGTCGGCCCGGTTACAACATTGTTCATGCCGCGAACCACAATCTCCAGATTCGCCTCACCAAGTCCCAGCGAAGGCCAGACCGGCTCTTTCCATTGCTGATCACCGATATAAGCGCCGAGCCATGGCTCGACGGCAAATCCTCCATTGACCAGCCTTGCGGTCATAACCGCGAGCTGCATCGGTGTGGTCTGTAGATATCCCTGGCCGATGCTGGCCACGATGGTTTCACCAGGCTGCCATGTCTTGCCGAAATGGCCGAGCTTCCAGTTCTTGTCAGGAACCAGTCCCGGATTTTCTTCGGCCAGCACAAGACCGGTCTTCTGGCCCAGCCCTAGCCTGTGCGCCATCGCGGCGATATTATCTATGCCGACATCTGTTGAAATTTCATAAAAGAAGGTATCGCATGATTCGGCGATTGCCTTGACTACATCGACCCGCCCGTGTCCGTGCTTGTTCCAGCAGTGGAAAAGGTCGCGTCCGAATTTGTAACGGCCGCTGCAATAGACAGTTTTATGTTTCGAGATAACATTGTTTTCCAAAGCGGCCAGCGCGGTTACCATCTTGAAAGTCGATCCTGGCGGGTACTGCCCGGCTATCGCCTTGTTTGTAAGCGGAAAAACCGGGTCGGATATCAGTTCCTCCCATTTGTCGGCGGGAATGCGCCTGGTAAAAATGTTGGGGTCGAAGCCCGGACTCGATGCCATGGCGTATACCGCTCCGCTATGAGCGTCCATGACAACGGCCGATGCACTGATTTCATTATCAAGCCTGTACTGCACGAAGCGCTGCAATTCGGCGTCAATGGTTAGGGTTACGCGCTTCCCGCTCTGGCTGGGATTATTTTTCAGTTCCCGGATTTCTCGTCCGGCGACATTGACCTCGACTTCGGAAGTTCCGGCCTTTCCTCTCAGATCCTTGTCATGTGCCTTTTCGATGCCGGTCTTGCCGATCCGGAAGCCCGGCAGCTTCAGGACGGGGTCATCCGTAAGTTCGGATTTGCTTACCAGTCCGACATAGCCGACCAGATGGGCGGTCGCATGCCCCAGCGGATAATTGCGAAGCTCGCCAACGTCTATCGAAATTCCAGGAAGATCGGTAAGATTGACCTCGATCTTTGCCACTTCCTGCCAGCTAAGCTGATCCCTTACCTCAAGCGGCAGAAAGGACGGATTGCCCTTGACCTTCTTTAGCACCGACTTTATGTCCTGCTCATCCAGAGAAACGACTTTCTGGAGATTTCTAAGGGACTTTTCGACATCGTCGGTTTGTTCGGGAATTATCAGCACCCGGAAATTCTGCTCGTTTACCGCAAGCGGAACCCCGTAACGATCGACTATCTGTCCCCTTGAAGGGGCGAGCATCTTGAGATTAATCCTGTTTTTATCTGAAAGCATCCTGTAACGGCTGCCTTCCACCACCTGAAGATAGGCAAGGCGCGCGCCGAGAACGGTAAGGAAAGTCCCCTGCATCAGGCCGATTACAAAAGCCCTGCGGGTAAACATTCCCAAACGGTCTTTGTCCTTGCCTTTCATGTCATGAAAAATCTCTTGATGCGGCTGATCCGGGAAGAATCCTGTGTACGGGCAAAAGCATCAGGACTACCGCCGGAAAAACAAAGACCGAGGCGCAAAACCGCAGGAACACGGGCAACAAATCGGGAAACCCGAATTCCGCGAGAGCGAAGACACACCATTGAAGGGCGCTGGTTGCAAAACTTACGAACGAGAAGCCCAGCCAAAGCGTTATAAAGGGCTGTCCCATCAGGAAACGCCTTTGATCCCTGGTTATCCAGTGGGCGCAGATATAGGTAAGCGCATAAAAGCCGGCAGGGCTGCCGGTAAGGAAATCGAGGATAATTCCAAGAACGAAGGTCATGGCCGGGGGCATCAGCGTCGGCCTGTATACCGCCCAGTAATAAACCGCCATCAGTGCAAAATCAGGCTTTAGCGACTGCGCGAACGGGATGGCAAGCTGACTGACATTCAGAAGGATGAAAAACAGGGTAGCTATATGCGGAATGCATAACCTCAAGTAAGCTTCAAGCTTGCCGGCCGAAGATGAGTAGCTGTTCATTTCAAGTTCGCTTGCTGTGTTTTATCTTGCCGGCAGCAGTACACCGCCTGGAAAACTATGGCTGTCAGGCCGGTCGATGATGCGAACATAAATTATCTTGTTCAAATCCGCAAAGACTTTTACATGCAAACCCCCGGCCTCGCTCTGCCCGACGATACCGACAGGAAGGCCGGGAGGGAATATACCTCCATCGCCGGAGGTGATTACCCGGCTTCCGGTGGCGATATTGGCATCGGGAGGCAGATATTCGAGCGTGGGCAGCGACGAGTTGTTGCCGAACATGATAGCCTTCTGGCGGCTGCCTTCGATTATTACGGGGATGCGGGAGTTGAAGTCAGTAAGCAGAAGTATCCGGGAAACATTGCCTCCCGCTTCGATGATTCGTCCAACCAGCCCTTCGCCTGCAAGAACCGCCTGGCCTTTTTCTACGCCATCGGATCGCCCGGCAGCAACCAGCATGCTGTGTACATAGGCGTTCCCGGAATCAGATATCACTCGGGCAGTAATATAACCATGTCTTTGATCGATTTTGATGTTCAGCAGTTCATGCAGGGTTTTGTTTTCCGCTTCCAGCATCAGCGCCGTCTGATACCATTCCCGCAGTCTGGCGTTCTCCTGCCGCAGCATGGCGATCTCGGTGCGCAGGTTGGAAATACCGGCAATTTCTTCGGCTACCGTGGCGATTTGCTGGAAAGGCTTGCTAAAGGCGCCGATTGCCGGCGAAAACAGTTCAGCGGTTCTGGTTCTGGTTCTCTCCAGCGATCCCGGATTGAGCAGCGAGAAGAGCAAAAGGCAAAGCGCGAGAACGAAAAACGCCAGCGGCGAGTGCCGTCCGTCCCAGATACTGAGAGGAGCAACTCTTGCAATATGTTTCCAGCGGCTTCTCGACCTCAAACTGTATGGCCCACTTAGTATTTGTATTTTATTTTTTATTGGCGAATCTTGTCAGGAGCATAAATCAATTATAAAAAAAATAACTTAAAAAAACCGTTACCGCAACGATACGTTTACCTTTTTCTTCAGTTATTTATTTCAATAAGCTCCGATAAGAACGCTCTTCAATGTCTTCATCTCTTCAAGGGCATGTCCGGTGCCCAGGGCGACGCATGAGAGCGGGTCGTCGGCAATCGTCACCGCAAGACCTGTTGCATGCCTCAAAACATGATCCAGGTTGGCGAGCAGAGCTCCGCCGCCGGTAAGCACGATGCCCTTATCGACAATGTCAGCCGCCAGTTCCGGAGCGGTATGCTCAAGGGCCACCTTTACCGCCTCGACTATCTGCCCGACCGGCTCGGAAAGGCTTTCGGCTATCTGCCGCTCGGTCACGATAATTTCTTTCGGCACGCCGTTCATCAGGTCGCGTCCCTTGATCTCCATCGTCGCCCCTTCGCCGTCGCCGGGAGGGCATGCCGATCCAACTTCTTTTTTGATGCGTTCCGCCGAGCTCTCGCCGATCAGCAGGTTATGAACGCGGCGGATATAGGCGATAATCGCCTCGTCCATCTTGTCGCCGCCGACCCGCACCGACCTTGCATAGACAATGCCGCCAAGCGAGATGACCGCGACCTCCGTTGTGCCCCCGCCGATATCGACGACCATCGAACCGGTAGGTTCGGTTACCGGCAGCCCCGCACCGATCGCCGCAGCCATCGGTTCCTCGATAAGATGCACTTCGCTCGCGCCCGCGCTTTCGGCAGATTCCTGAATGGCGCGTCTTTCGACTGCCGTGGAACCTGAAGGAACGCAGATAATCATCTTGGGAGAAACGAATTTACGGCGGTTATGCACTTTGCGAATGAAATGCTTGATCATTGCCTCGGTAACTTCAAAGTCAGCTATAACTCCGTCCCGCAAGGGCCTGATAGCGACTATGTTTCCCGGCGTGCGCCCCAGCATCTGCTTGGCCTCGTTGCCGACCGCCAGGATTTGCTTTTTTCCGCCGACAAGCGAGATCGCCACGACCGAAGGCTCGTTAAGCACGACACCCTGATCTTTCACATAGACAAGAGTGTTGGCTGTGCCGAGATCTATCGCCATATCAGCAGACATAAAACCGAACAGCTTGGAAAACATCGCTTTTAAAAACAGCCCTTAATATTTTGATTTCGGATGCATTGCTTATAGCAGACTCGCCAGAGCGTTGCATCAGGGAATTTGAACCTATCCCCATGGCATCAAAAAAAACTGTTTGTAGAAAATTACAGGCTGTTTTCGGGAGGGACAAGGCCGCAGATTATCAGCAATCTGGCGTCAATCATTTTTGCCGCTTCGGGCCATTTACTGACAAGAGCGTTTTCGGCTCTCAATACTTCGTCCGGGGATATAACAGATCCGGGCCGGATTTCTCCAAAGGTAAAACCGACATTCATCAATTCTTCTGCCGAAAGGTCGGGAGCTTCCCTGCCCAGCGCTTCCGTCGCCCGGCAGTAAGCCGCCTGAATGCTTGTCAGTAAATCATCCTTCATGGGCGATTAACCCTGACGTGCCTTGAAGCGGGGATTTTGTTTGTTGATTACATAAACGCGCCCCTTGCGGCGGATGACTCTGCATCCACGATGGCGGCTTTTTAGCGTTTTCAGCGAGTTAACGACTTTCATTTCCTTATTCCTTTAGGCGCAACGCTTTGTTTGAGCGACCGGAAACTACACGGGGTATATGGTTATTGTCAAGTTATTTTGGCGCCGGGCCGTCCCGCAAGGCCGTTCGCGGCGTATCACAGGAGAACACCGCCAAGGGACGCGACAATGATAACGATATACGCAAGGTGCGAGAGGTTGTGAGCTTCCTGATCCAGTCCGAAAGTCCACCAGAATATTTTGTCCTTAGGAGTCCAGTTTTTATGCCAGGTATAAAGACCCTTGATCCTGTCGACCGCGCTGTGAACGATGAAATCGACAATTCCGAGCCACCACAGGGCCGGGGCGAAAACCAGGACGATCAGGGTCGTGCCGATTCCATGACTGATTGTATGCGAAACGAGTGCCCGGTAACCTTCAATCCCCGGCTTGCCTTTGTTATGAGCCATCCAGTCGGATTGCAACAAAAAGTCGCAGGAATATTGTTTCACCCGGAATGCAAGATACAGGAGCAGAAGCTGGAACAATGTCATGGCTAAAAAATCTGAAATGAATAATTCTTTAGGATGATAGACAAATTATCTTCATCAGGCAATCATTACAAACAGATTGATTTCATATATAAACTCTCCCATGATTGAGGTAATGAGTTTCAATTATAATTTTTGCCTGCTTCCCCATGACCATTGTCAACAGCAATAAAAGAGATTTCAAGACCGGAGATGTCATCATCCGCCAGGGCGACAAGGGAGAGTGTGCATATATAATAGAATCAGGCAAGGTCGAGATTATTATCGAGCATCCCGAAGGAGGCATCAGTAAAATCGGCACACGCGGCCCCGGGACGATAATCGGCGAAATGGCTCTGGTTGATGATTCTTTGCGCGTGGCCACGGTAAAGGCGGTCGAGGATTGCCGCATGCTGGAGATCTCACGCGACGATTTTCTAAGGCGCCTTAACGGTACCGACCCTGTAATCCAGATGATTACCCAGGTAATCCTTACCCGCTACCGCGATATGCTGGCCAGAACGAAAATCCTGAGCGAGAGCATGACCCAACCGCCTCCCGAGGAGCTGGAGCGCAATTTCGCACTGAAAACCGATGCTGTTGAATACATCAAGATTGCCAATGAGTTTCGCGATGCCATTGAAAAAGAACAGCTGCAACTCCACTACCAGCCCATCATCAATCTTCATACCGGCGCGATCACCGGCTTCGAGGCGCTTATGCGCTGGGAGCATCCGGAAAAGGGCTACATATCCCCCGCCATTTTCATTCCCATAGCCGAGGAAACCGGACTTATTCTCGGGGCCAGCAGCTGGGCTCTCAAAGAGGCCTGCAACGCGCTCAAGCGGATAGAGGGAAGCACTGGATACAAACAGGATCTGTATATGAGCGTCAACTTCTCCAGCACTGATTTTGCTTCGGAGAACTTTGTGAGCAGCGTATACAATATACTTAGCGTAACCGATATGCCCGCGCGGAAAATCTGCCTTGAAATCACCGAGCGCATTCTAATGAATCAGCCGGAAAATGCCAGGGAAACGCTGGATATGTGTTGCAAGGCCGGCATGAGTATCGCAATTGACGACTTCGGCACCGGATATTCTTCGCTTTCCTATCTGCACGCCTTCCCGGTACAGTTTTTGAAAATCGACCGCGCCTTTGTCACGCATATGGACAAAAAAGAATCCAGCCTGCAGCTGGTGAAATCGATTCTAGCTCTTGCCGCCAACATGAACCTCAAGACAGTAGCCGAGGGCGTCGAGACCAGGGAAGAAGCGCTGACATTAAGAAATCTTGGCTGCGAATGCGCGCAAGGCTTCTACTTCGCCCGGCCTCAGTCGGAAAAGGATATAATTCTTTTGTTGCGCAGCTGGAAACCGGACAATTTCTTCTAGCCTCTTGAAGGGTATTCACCGACATCCCATTTATGTATTATACATTTCCTGCCCTGATATGATTTCAAGAGTATTCATGTTACCAGTTACCTCGCAATTATTCGGTGCCGCGCCGTGAAGCGTAATCTCCGCCCGAAAGGATCCGTTATCGCCGCTCTCGATGTCGGGTCGAGCAAGATCGCCTGCCTTATCGCCCGCGTCATCGACGATCAGGGCGGCATGGAGGTTCTGGGCGTGGGCCATCAGGCGTCGAAAGGGGTGAAAAGCGGAACCGTTATCGACCTGCATGCCTCCGAAAGCGCCATTCGCCAGACCGTGCATGCCGCCGAAAACATGGCGGCCGAAGTGCTTAAAGGCTATCCGCTGCGAGAGGTTGTGGTCAATCTGCCCGGCGTGCATGCGACATCCAGAATGATTCACGCCGATGTCGCCGTCTCCGGCCACGAGGTGACCGACAACGATGTAAAGCGGGCGCTGGCCAGGGCGCAGGATCAGGTTCTCGACGAGAACAGTGAGCTGATACATACAATCCCCGTCTCCTGTTCGCTCGACGGCAAGCAGGGAATCCGCGAGCCGCGCGGCATGTACGGGCAGAAGCTTCAGGTGGATATACACCTTGTCACCGGAGACAGCGGCAGCCTTCGCAATCTGGCCACCGTGATCGAGCGCTCGCATCTCGATATCACCGCGCTCTGCGCCGCCCCTTACGCCGCCGGACTTTCAAGCCTGGTCGAGGATGAGATGGATCTCGGCTGCACCGTCATCGATATCGGCGGCGGGGTTACTTCCTTTGCCGTTTTTTCCGGCGGAGGCCTCGTCCATCTCGACGCCATCCCCCTTGGCGGAAACCATGTCACCAGCGATATCGCCAAAGGTTTGACCACATCCCTGCAAAACGCAGAGCGTCTGAAAACCCTGTACGGCAGCGCCGTAGCCACCAGTTCCGACGAAAGCGAGATGATCGACGTTCCGCCTCTGGGCGAGGAGGAACAAAGCATTCCCTATCACGTTCCCCGCTCGCTTCTGGTCGGGATCATCCAGCCCCGGATGGAGGAGATCCTGGAGCATATCCGCGCCCGCCTTCAGGACAGCGGAATTCTTGCCTATGCGGGACGCAGGGTGGTGCTTACCGGCGGAGCCAGCCAGCTTCCCGGACTGCGTGAACTTGGGCAGCGGGTGCTGGACAAGCAGGTGAGGCTTGGCCGCCCGCTGCGACTCCACGGACTGCCCGATGCTGCTTCCGGAGCAGCTTTTTCCGTATCAGCCGGTCTGCTGGTCTATGTCTCCGAGCGATCTCACGAAATGCCCGGCGAGATCCTCGCTCAGGTCGAAGGCAGCAGTCTGTGGGAACGCCTGAAGGTCTGGCTGCGGGAAAACTGGTAAAAGATCCCCTCGCTTCTTCAGTATGATAGCTCAGTTTTTGGCAGTCATCTTCTGCCGGTGACGGTTTCGACGTATACGTCCTTTGATTCTTCGGCTACGCCGTATGGCAGATGATCGACCCTTTTCCAGCCGGCGTCCATCATGCAGGTTTCGAAATCGTGGTAGTCACTGTGCTCGAAATACAGATGGCCGTCGCGTTCAGGGGAATCCCACTGGGCGAGCCTGCCTTCGGGGGTGGCCGGGTCGGGGGGCATTCCCTGGCGGTTGTCGGCGGGGATGCTTTCGCGCAGAGAGGTCACTCTCTCAAGGTTGCGGATTTCCACAGTGCAGCGGGCGATGTCCTGATGCAGGCGTTGCTGGGCCTGGGTTCCCCTGAGATACAGGGCGGAGGTCGGATTGGAGCGCTCCCAGTAGTCGGCGCCGAAAAGAACCCAGGATTCCGGCGGCATTTCCGTACAGGCCCCCGCAAGCAGCGGAACCATAACCGACGCGAGAGCGATAATTTTCTTTGAATACATCATAAACCCAGCTTTTAATTTTTTCCTGCAGGTAACCATAGCAAGTGCGGGGCCGCGGCTCAACGTCGATTTCGTCCGGAGACGTCTTCCATCCACCATGTCTCCTGCACCATACCGTAAAGCGGGATCTGGCCGGGCCTTTTTATGTCTTTCCAGTAAGCGACGAAGTCCTTGCCGGAATAATAGAGGGGCACCATGTAATGGCCCGCCAGCAGCAGCCGATCGAGTTCGCGCACCTTTGCCACCAGATCTTCCCTCGTTTGCGCGAAAGCGATGTCCTGACTCAGCGAATCGATGGCGGGGTCGCAGATTCCGGCATAGTTCCAGCGGGATTGCTGTTTTGCCGCCTCGCAGCTCCAGTAAAGATACTGCTCGGTTCCCGGCGAGAGTGTCGATAGCCAGAAATAGAGCGTCATGTCAAAGTCGTATTCGTTGAGCCTTGAGAGATAGGCTGCCGAGTCGAGGACGCGGACGCTTGCGGTTATTCCCATTTTCGAGAGCGAGCGCGCAAAGGCGAGCGCCAGTTTTTCGTCCTCTGGGCTACCAAGAACTATCTCGAATTTGAAAGGCCTGCCGTTTTTCATCCGCATGCCTTTTTCGATAGTCCAGCCAGCGTCCTTTAACAAAGAATCGGCAAGGCGCAGCTTTTCACGCATGGTTATCCGAGGCGGAGGCTCCTTACCGGCGGCGAGTTCCGAGTTGGGAAAAAAGCTGTCCACCTGGCGATACTTGCCGTGGAACAGGGTTTTGTTCAGCCAGTCGAAATCCAGCATGTAAGAAAGGGCTTCGCGCACCCTGATGTCGTCGAAGGGCGGCCTTCTGGTGTTGTAGATCAGCGCCCTTACGCGTTCTGGCCTTCCGTGGGGGAGTTCCTCCATTGCCACCCTGCCCTGTCTGACGGCCGGAAAGTCGTAAGCTCCGGCCCATCTTCCGGCGTCCCATTCGCGGCGCAGGTTCAGGTTTCCCGCCCGGAAGGCCTCGAAGGCGACGGTATCGTCGCGGAAATAGTCGTAGATTACACGGTCGAAATTGAAATGGCCGGCATTGGGAAGCAGGTCTGCGGCCCAGTAATCCGGCACGCGCTCATAAACGATCCGGCGGCCCGGATCGACCGAGGCTATGCGGTAGGGGCCGTTCAGCAAAGGGGTTTCGAGAAGGGCGGAATCGAACACCCTGCCCTGCCACCACTTTTTGCTCAGCACAGGGAGCATGGCGTAGATCATAACGGTTTCGCGGTCGAAGCCCTCGGAGAACTCGAAGCGCACGCTCAAAGGCCCGAGTTTTTCGATGTTCTCCGTCAGCGAGTAGACGCGGCGCATATTGGGGCGTCCTTCCTTGCGCAAGGTCTCCAGCGAAAAAATCACGTCGTCGGCCGTGACCGGGCTTCCATCGTGGAAGCGTGCCTTGGGGTTGATATGGACGGTTAAAGAGGAACGGTCTTCGGGAACCTCGATTCGCTCGGCGATCAGGGGATACATGGTGAACGGTTCGTCCCAGACCCGACCCATCAGGCGGTCGTATACAAGACTAAGCCCCTGGGCGGCTTTACCTTTGATGGAATATGGGTTTAAAGTATCGAAGGTACCGATCGCGGACTGGATAAGGTCGCCGCCTTTCGGAGCGTCAGGATTGACGTAGTCGAGGTGGGTGCTGGCTGGCCCGTATTTCGGTTCGCCATGCATGGCCAGTCCATAAAGCTCTTCGGCTGACACAGCCACAGGCGCCATAAAAGTTAACTCGAAGATTATTATTGCTAGAATCCATTTCATGAAAAATTCCCGACCAGACAGTGAAACCATAGCCAATCCGCATCTCATACAGCGCATTAAACTAGCGAGCGGTGACATACTCCAGCAAAAAGTTGACGCTATCGTGACCACCATTCCCAAGACACTGGAGATAGAAGGCAAGCTGAACAGCGATCTCATGGCGTACACCGGCGACCAGCTGGATGAATTTATTCTTGAGAATATATACAAGCCGCGCGCGGGAGACACATTTATCGTTCCGGGATTCAACCTGCCTGCCGACTGGGTGATTTTTTCGGTGGTTCCCAACTGGCGGACAGAATTCGACCGGACGGACAGGGATTTGCTAAAGGCATATCGAGGGGCCATGGAAGCGGCTGTTTCACAAGGATTCCACAGTGTAGCCTTTCCCGCTCTGATCACCGGGCGTAAGGGGTTTCCGCTTGCCAGGGCAGCAAGACTCGCAATTCAGGGAATCATGGAGCGAATCGACGCAAGTATCATCGACGTCCGGATTGTCTGCTTTAACCCTGACGCCAGAGAGCCTTACGCAAGACGACTCGAATCTCTGGGATGGGTGGAACAAAGCTCATTCAAGTAAAAAACCAGCTGTCAATCTTAGGATTTTAAAACCTAATCAAGTTATCCACAGGCAAATGTGGGTAAGCCCTTGGATAACCCTGGGACATATGCGAGACTCGGGTAATCCGAATCAACAGAATCACTTAGGGGTCCCTTTTATACTTTAACGTCAGGAGGAGTTACTTGCAGAATTAGAGTTTCAAGACAGATCTTGTGAAAAAGTCCGATATACGCCCTTCCAACCCAAGAAGTTCTCAAATAGAATCACTATTGCCTGTCCATCTGAAAGGTCCCACCAATGATAAATGTAAGAATCCAACCAGCAGAGGTCAAAAGATTGTACCCGAAAATATTGGTCATCGGCGTAGGCGGTGCCGGTGGAAATGCCGTGAACAACATGATATCCACCAATCTGGAAGGCGTGGATTTCCTGGTCTGCAACACAGATGCGCAGGCGCTCGACAGCACCTTGTGCGAACACAGAATTCAGCTTGGCGATGCCGTAACGGGCGGGCTTGGCGCGGGGGCGAAGCCGGAGATCGGGCGCGCCGCAGCCGAGGAATCGCTTGGCGATCTTCAGGGCTACCTTGAAGGCGCCAACATGGCGTTCATAACCGCCGGAATGGGCGGCGGAACGGGAACCGGGGCGGCGCCGGTTATCGCCAAGGCGGCCCGCGAGAAAGGGATTCTCACCGTCGGCGTGGTAACCAAGCCATTCCATTTCGAGGGATCTCACAGAATGAAGCAGGCGGAAGCCGGCATTCAGGAGATGCAGGAATATGTCGATACGCTGATCGTGATCCCCAATCAGAATCTTTTCCGTATCGCCAATGAAAGAACCACTTTCGCCGAAGCCTTTAAAATGGCCGACAGCGTTCTGCAATCGGGCGTTCGCGGGGTAACCGATCTGATGATCATGCCAGGCCTTATCAATCTCGACTTTGCCGACATCCGTTCGGCGATGCAGGAAATGGGCAAGGCGATGATGGGCACCGGCGAGGCAGACGGCGACAAGCGCGCCGTGGAGGCCGCCGAGGCTGCTATCAACAATCCGCTGCTCGATGACGTATCGATGAAGGGCGCCCGCGGAGTGATCATCAATGTCACCGGCGGCTATGACATGACCCTGTTCGAGGCCGATGAAGCCTGCAACCGAATCAGGGACGAAGTCGATCCCAACGCCAACATCATTTTCGGGGCGACTTTCGACGAGAAGCTCGAAGGCATCATGCGTGTTTCCGTGGTCGCCACAGGCATCGACGCGGCAGAACAGCGCCGGAGCATTTCCGGCGGCGGGCGAATCATGGAACGCGCCCAGCCCAACACCCAGCAGCAGGAAGCTCCGCAGGCCGAGAAAGTACAGGCGGCTCCCGCCCCTTTCCGTCCGGCGGCGTCAGCCGCGTCTCCTAACATGCCATCCGCGCCTGCGCCGCGAGCCGCAAGTTTTCAGGCGCCTTCGGCAGGAGCGCCACTGGTCGCCGCACGCAAGTTTGAAGAACCTGAGGCGGACATGTTCGAGCAGCAGGAATACGCCACTCCCGTACAATCACAAGAGATCCTGTATCCGGCGCAGAACACCGTCTTGCGCGGAACTACGCATGAAGGCGCGTTCATTCCGCCCAAGCCGGTGATGCCGAGCGACATTTCATCAGGCAGTTCGGCGGCAGGCTACGGCCCCCAGTTCGGAAGCTTCCATCAGCAGCAGGCCAGATCCGCACGTCCGGCAGCGCCTGCCATCGAGAATAGCGCGGAAGTGGAAGTGCCTGTACAGACGGGCACATCGCGTTTCAACCTGAAGCCTCCGGTTCCCGGCGCGGTTTCCGCAGAACGCCGCAAAACGCCATCGCTGTTCGAGAGAATCACTGGTAGCGGACGCCGCGAAGACGAACTTTCCGGCGAGAGCAGCCAGCAGAGCCGGAACGAGGAAGTGGAAATCTCCCTGCGGGCTCCGCAGCGGCCAAGTCAGGGACGTCTCAATATCGACGGCCCGGCAAAGCCCGCGCAGACTGAAGACGATCTCGATATACCCGCTTTCCTGCGGCGTCAGGCCAACTGAAGGCTCGTCAGTTTCTGATATCAGACTGAAGATAACCGTCACCCCGGCGGGGCTGGTGAAGTTTGTCCGTATGCTTGTCTTGGCAGGCATGACGTTTTTGGGTTTGACCATAAGACGTCATGGAAAAATATGATGATATTATTTTCCGCCATGATTATAAAAGGGCATGATGAAAGCCACAGAAACCAATCTTTCCGTTCAGGAACCCGCAGAGCCGGCGGTAACAGCGGAACTTGCACGCGAATTCGGCCTTAGCGGAGACGAGTACGAGCGCGTCCTCGAAATACTGGAGAGAACCCCGAGCTATACGGAGCTGGGAATTTTCTCGGTTATGTGGAGCGAGCACTGTTCCTATAAATCTTCGCGCATACACCTTAAGAAGCTGCCGACTTCGGCGCCGTGGGTGATTCAGGGGCCGGGGGAGAATGCAGGGGTGATCGATATCGGCGACAATCAGGCGGCGATATTCAAAATGGAATCGCATAACCACCCTTCTTTCATCGAGCCTTATCAGGGGGCGGCCACAGGCGTGGGCGGCATAATGCGCGATGTGTTTACGATGGGAGCGCGGCCGGTCGCCAATCTTAACGCCCTGCGCTTCGGAGAGCCTTCGCATCCTAAGACGCGGCAACTGATTTCCGGAGTGGTCGCGGGGATTTCCGGCTACGGCAATTGCATGGGCGTTCCGACGGTTGGCGGGGAGACACAGTTTCATGCCTCTTATAACGGTAATATCCTGGTCAACGCGATGACTGTCGGCATTGCCGATCAGGACAGGATTTATTATTCGCGCGGCGCGAAGGCCGGGATGCCGGTCGTCTATGTGGGGTCGAAAACCGGGCGCGACGGGATTCACGGAGCGACGATGGCTTCGGCGGAATTCGGCGACGGGAACGAGGAAAACCGTCCTACCGTACAGGTCGGCGATCCGTTCACCGAAAAGCTGCTGCTGGAGGCGTGCCTTGAGCTTATGCAGGAGAAGGCGATTGTATCGATACAGGATATGGGCGCAGCCGGACTGACGTCCTCGACGGTGGAGATTGCCGACAAGGGCGGGATCGGCGTAACGCTGGAGCTTGATAAGGTGCCGCAGCGCGAGACGCATATGACTCCTTACGAATTGATGCTTTCCGAGAGCCAGGAGCGAATGCTGATGGTTCTGGAGCCGGGGCGGGAGCATGTCGCGGAGGCGATTTTCAGGAAATGGGATCTCGATTTCGCAATTATCGGCCAAACCACCAAAGAGCGGAGGCTGCGGCTTAACATGTACGGGCGGCAGTGGTGCGACATTCCGGTGCCGCCGCTGGTCGACGAAGCGCCGGTATATAACCGTCCCACCTGCGAATACAAGAAACCGGCAGCGATAGACGATAGCTCCTACCCCCTTACCCTGCCCATGGGAGAGATCGGAACGGCGACGGACGTCCTTGTCAGACTGATCTCATGCCCGGATATGGCCGACAAACGCTGGATCTGGGATCAGTACGATTCGCTGGTGATGGGAGAGACGGTTTTCAGTCCGGGCATCACCGGCACGCAGAACGGCAAGGCGGCCGACGCCGCGCTGATTCGCATCGAGGGCAAGAACAAGGCGCTTGCCACCGCCTCGGACTGCAACCCGCGCTACTGCAAGGCGGATCCGTTCGAGGGCGGCAAGCAGGCGGTAGCGGAGAGCTATCGCAACATCTGCGCGACCGGGGCGAGACCGCTTGCCGTGACCAACAACCTCAATTTCGGCAATCCGGAAAAGCCGCATATCATGGCGCAATTCGTAGGGTGTATCGAGGGAATGGCGGAAGCCTGCCGCGCTCTGGACTATCCGGTCGTATCGGGCAATGTATCGCTGTATAACGAGACAGCCGGAACCGCTATCCTGCCCACGCCGGTCATCGGCGGGGTCGGGATGATCGACGACTGGACGAAGGCGATGGATATGGCCTTTAAGAACGAGGGCGAAGCCATTGTGTTAATTGGAAAAACTGGCGCGCATCTTGGTCAGGGGATTTATCTTAAGGAAATATACGGCATCGAGGAAGGCTTGCCGCCGAATGTCGATCTCGATCTTGAACGCAGAAACGGGGAGTTCGTTCGCGGGCTTATAGATGGCGGGCGGATAACGGCCTGTCACGATATTTCGGACGGCGGACTGCTCTGCGCTGTTGCAGAAATGGCGCTGGCCGGAGGCATGGGCGCGAGGCTGACGGCCGAAGTCGGGGAGAACCCGGCGGGTTTCTGGTTCGGAGAGGATCAGGCGCGGTATGTGGTCTGCGCGAAATCGTTTGACGAACTTGCAGCCCTCGCCGCGCAATGCGGGATCGAATGCTCTCTCATCGGCCATACCGGGGGAAGCGACATCATTATCGGTCAGGAACAGGGAGCAAGCGTCGCAAAACTGCGCGAAATGAACACTCGCTGGCTTCCAGAGTACATGTCCGGCAGATCCGGATGAAGTGCGGTATCTTCGAAGCGATTGAAAGTGCCGACGAGCTTGTCGCTGCGAACGCCAGGCATTTTACTATTGATGAAAGCAGGATAGATCTTTTTCTTGAGAGACTACCTCATTTCGGTGCCGGTGAGTTGCTGGAAGAGGACGTCCATTTAATCGACCCATCCAGCCCGGAGCGTACACTTAACTATTTTTTTGCCTTGGAAACTGTCAATTTCGGAGGGCCTTATTCCAAAACCCTGCGCGGTGAAGGCTTTCATGAAGGAGGGGCGGGTCTTTACAAGACTGTGGCCATGCGCCTCAAGAGGTATTTCGAAAAAAACGGGGACTTGCCGGCAGGACGAATGGCGGTTTTCGAATCAGAAGACATCGCCGCTCTTTTCGATTTAGATATCTCCAAACCTGTTAGCGGCAGGCTTGCAGAGTTATTCGGCGAGAGCATGCGCGAATTCGGCGCTTTCCTGGCCGAGAATCATAATTCTTCTTTTAAATCACTATTCAATTCTGCAGCCGGCAAGGCGGAAAGGCTGGTTGAGATGCTTTTCAGGCTTCGCGGATTTCATGATTCATCCAGCTACCAACTTAGGGACGGCGCTCTCCTCGATGTGCCGCTTTGTAAGCGGGCGCAGCATGTGACGGGAAGCATTTCGCTCGCCTTCGCCCGCATGGGACGTGGAGAGCCCTTTGATGATTTGCACGGGCTTACGGCATTTCCTGATAACAAAATTCCGCATGTGATGATGGTTGAGGGGATTCTGAAGCCTTCGCCGCAATTGCAAAGGCAGATCGATACCGGCGCAACGTTTTCCGTCGGCTCGCCAGAAGAGGTCGAGAACAGGGTTCTGGGCAGGCATATAGTCCGGCTTATGTCCAGAAGGTCGGGCGAGATGCAGATGAAGCTCGACCACCGGATATGGGAGCATTCCCACAACGACTCTTTACTCGGCAAAATCCCCTATAATTCTGTGCCACATTTGATGATTTCCGAGCCTTCTTTCAATTACTAGCATGACAAGCCTATTGAAGCATTTCATGTAATTACTAAATTCAGCTTATAATATCTTAAGGAGTTCGCAGCATGACGATTGACGCCGCCGAAATCAAACGACTTATCGTGGAGGGTCTTCCGGACGCCGAGGTGAAAATCGAGGATCTTCGCGGAGACGGAGAGCATTTTGTCGCTTATGTCATTTCGCCTTCTTTTGAGGGCAAGACGCGGGTTCAGCAGCATCAGGCAGTTTATAAAATCCTTGAAAATCATATGGGTGAGAAGCTTCATTCGCTTGCCATACAAACCGTAGTGCCGGAATAGAGGAACTTTTTTCCGTCATTTATGGTACTATACAGAATGCAATGGGTCGCCATCTCAGGGTCAAGGAAGATTAACAGGGCAATAGAGGCCGATGTCCGAAGATCGGTTCGGGAAATAATGGCTGCCGGTAACGGGATTGTGGCGGGCGGCGCTCCCGGAGTTGACTATATCGCCGTGGATGAAGGGCTCAGGCATAACCCCGATGCCAGCCGAATTAAGGTGATAATCCCGGTCTCGCTTGATGAATACGAAAGATATTTCAGATCCAGGGTCAGGAACAGGAGCCTGCCGAACCGGGAAGTTAACGCCCTTCTTCAGCAGTTGAAAAAGATAAAAGGTCTGCAGCCGGAGCACTTCATCGAACTCAAGGGAGATCGCTGCAACACCCGGACATATCATGAAAGAAACAGCGAAGTTGTAAAACAATCAAGTCTGGTACAGGCTTTTCAGGTCAATGCCAGTACAGGTACGCAAGATACTATTGATAAAGCCAAAAAAGCTGGTAAACCCGTTAATGTGGCAAGCTACACTATCGGTTAGGATTATCATCGCAAGCTAATGGAAAATATTCTTTTTACACGCATCCGGAAAGAGATCGATGGCAACGATATCGTTCTGTTTATGAGAGGCAGCGCGGTATTCCCGGAATGCGGCCCTTCGGCAGCGGTAGTGCAGATCCTTTCCAGGCTCGGGGTTCATTTCAAGGATATCAATCTGATGGAAGACGGGGAGTTGCGGCGGGGGCTGAAAGAATTCGCCGACTGGCCTACCCTGCCCCAGCTTTATATCAAGGGTGAATTCATCGGCGGCTGCGATATCGTCAGGGAGATGTATGAGCGCGGTGAGTTGCAGGAATTACTTAAAGAAAAAAACATAAAATTCGGCGAGGCGGTATGAACAAGACGCATAAAGATATTGAAACTAGCGGCAAGGGTATAAAAGCGGTCATAATAGTTGCTTTCCTGTTCAGCTTGGCAGGGCATTTCATTGCTTTTGAAATGCCGAAGCTTCTTGACGAATCCCGGAGAAGTGCGCAAGACGGGCAGAGTACAACGCGGCCAAATCGTTAGTCCGGAAATTGCAAGTCCAGAACTCTCTCAACCTCCCGCTTCGCGCGCCCCTCCCTCTCCAGCGGGAAGAGGGGGGTTACCGGGGGAGGCTTCGGATTTTTCAGCCGGCTCCATGGGTTGCGATTCTTTCGGTTTTGCCGAGTCGGCTTCATAGACGTCGAGGACATCGACGACATGAAGGATCTGCTCGATCTCGCGCTTGCATTTCAGGGCGTGGTTCCTGTTGGTGATCGGCATGTTGATATCACCCGGCTCGAACATGTCGTCTTCGTAGGGGATCATCATGAACACACGGTTGCCCTTAAAGAAGCAGGCGGTAATTTTAGAGCCGTCGAAAAGCTGGTTAAGAGTGTGCAGCAGTTCCATGAAATCCTCGTCGGCAAGGGTGACCGCCTCTTCGGGATTGTCGGAAAAGACGTGATATCCGCTGCCTTTGACGCCCTCACGGAAAGGCACCTGGCTCAGACCTTTCCAGCGCGTTGCATGATATCGGCGGATCATTTCATCGTCGCCGGAAACGATGGTGTGGCCCCTGAACTTGCCTTTTGGAGTCATGAGGAGGACGAACACTCCGCTGAAAATCGGATCCCGGCCCTTCTTCATATAGAGGCGGGCTTCGGATATCAGGATTTTGGTTCCCTTGTAGATGCCGGTAAAGGCGTCTTCCGCCTTGTAGATCTTGTGTGCCGGAATGATTCTTGAAGCGCCGACCGCCTTGAGGCTGATCCCCCCGGAAGGATGAAAATGCAAACTACCAAGGAGTTTTGCCATACGCGGCATGAGGTAGGTTTTAAATTCCTTTCTGTAAGCCACCAAGGGCTGCCGTGTCCAGGTGTAGGAAAGGAGAGGGAGGAAGACAAGGCTTGCCAGAGAGATCCAGGCCATCCTCATGTCTCCGCCCATCAGCAACAGCCACAGAAACCAGGAAGAAGCGCCGGTAACCACGATCAGTGTCAGCGCGAAGGAGATACGGCGCCTTAAGTCATACTGCTTGCTTTTCTGCAAGCGGGTGTCTTCGGCAAAACGAACCAGCTTGTCTACCTCTGCCGCGAACTTGTCGTCGGCCACCTGCCTGATATCTTCCATGTGGCCTTTCCGCCTGTCGAATTCCTTGTCCATACAGTTTTTTAACATGGCAATGGCATCAAAGGCAAAACATGCATCAAACAAAAACAACAAGAGTGGGGGGAAATTTTCAGGAACTAGCGGGTTCAGCCATCCGTTAGATCGGCTGTATTCCGAAAAAAAGAAGAAGTAAATGCCCTTAAACGCCAAAGGAGGACAGAGCGCATGTATCCTATAGCAAGATCGCCTCATGGCAGAACCCTGATCAGATACCGTCATGGCTCGCAGGAGCCGGAGTTTGGCCACCGCAAGGTGCCATATTTCGCCAAGGGCAGAGACATTGAGGATTCGATGCTGGCCAATTTCATCTACGGCGACAAACGCTGATATCAAGGAAACTCAAGCCGGAAAACGTTTCCATCTCCAGATTCGGGATCTTCAAGCAGAACAAGGCCCCCATGGATTTCCATGGTTTTTGCCACTATCGACAGGCCCAGCCCCGATCCTTGTCTGAATTTTTGATGATCGTCACGATTAAACCTGCGGAAAATCTGCTTTCTTTTTGCATCCTGGATTCTGCTTCCGTAATCCCTGACGCTTACGCCTCTTTCATCGATCAGGACTTCAACCGGGGTTTTTGCGGGCGAATGGACAAGGGCGTTGTTAAGAAGATTGCGGACAGCACGGTAGATCAGATCGGCATTGCCTTTAATACGTATTTTTCCATCGGCGCCGGAAACGCTAAGCTCCCTTCCCTGCGCGATGAATAGCGGCCACATGTCCTGGCAAATATTTCTGACTATAGGCACAAGGTCGATTTCGGCCATCTTGATCGCTTCGGGAAAGTCGAGACGGGATAGCTCAAGCATCTGATTGACAGTGCAGATGAGATCATCGATGTCTTTGGCCAGTTCGTCTGCCGTGGCCTTGTCCTCTATAGCCTCGATGCGGGATCGCATTATCGTCAGCGGGGTTTTAAGTTCATGGGAGACGTTGGCTGTAAACTCCTGCTGGGCCTTGATCCCGGTTTCAAGCCTTTCGAGAGAATAATTCATGGCGCGGACAAAAGGTCTGATTTCCTCGGGTAGAATCGATTCGTCGATCCTTGCCCCGGGTTCCCTGAAGCTGATTGATCTTGCCTGTCTTGAAGCCTCCTTGAGCGGCTTGAGGCTTTGCCGCAGGCTGAAATAAACCAGCAAGACAAGCAGAACCGTAAACGGCAATCCGATCACCACTACCCTGAACAGGAAGTCGAAAGCTATCTGGTTTGAAAACGATTCGGCGGTTTCCTCGCTTTGCGCCACTTGCACCAGATATTCCTGACCCTCGAATTCATGCCTGATGTTGAGCCCGAGGTAACGGGTTCCGTAAGGGCCGGTGAACTCGAAAAAATGGTTTTCCTCATTAAAGTAGCCCGGAAAGCGGTCGGAGAAAGCTATCGGAGAGGTAAAGAGAATATTTCCCTCGCTGTCCCTTACCACGTATTGGCGCATTTTCCCCGCCTGGGCATAGAATTTGCGAACCGCGCCGGGCAGGTGGAGATACAGGGTATTATCGCCGCTTCTTTCAATATAGGAAGCGATGTCATGGGCGTTTTCCGTCAGCGAGCTGTCCCTGAGCGTTATCATGGTTCGGTTAATCTGGGTATAGATCACACAACCGATTATTAAAGTGAAAGACAGGGAAAGAACCGCGATATGATATAGCAGCGATACATAGATAGAATTATTGGAATTTATTCCCATTAGTTTTTGTCCGCCATCATATAGCCGATACCGCGCAGCGTATGGATCTCAATCTCGGCGCTTTCCGCCAGCAGCTTTTTGCGGAGTCTGTGAACCAGAACCTCGATCGAGTTGGCGGAACCGTCTTCCTCGAAACCGTAAAGCTGGATCTCCAGCGTGTCCTTGGTTACGGTTTTGCCGGATGAGCGCATCAGGATTTCGAGCAGCGAGGTCTCGCGCTTCGAAAGCCTGATGCCTTTGCCGCTGATTTCCGCCTGACGGTGGACGGGATCGAAGACGATGTTCCCCACTTCCAGTTTCAGTTGATGATCGTGGGCCGGGCGCCTGAAAAGGGCATGCGCCCTTGCGACAAGTTCCCTCATTTCGAAGGGCTTGGTAAGGTAGTCGTCGGCGCCGGCGTTAAGGCCGGTTATCTTTTCGTCTATATTGTCCCTTGCGGTCAGAATCAGTACAGGAACCGGATTTTTTGCCGCTCGAAGTTGCCGGAGTACCTCCATCCCGTCGATATCAGGCAACCCAAGATCCAGAATTATCAGGCCGAAACCCGATGCCGCGAGAGCGCCCAAGGCTTCCTCGCCGCCGTAAGCGGACTCCACACTGAAACCGGCCTTGTTCATGCTGGCCTCGATCAGCCCGGAGAGTTTTTCGTTGTCTTCGACCAGCAATACTCGCATCTCGATCCTGTAATCCAGCTTTCAGAGGTCAGGCAGTGGCTTCATATAAGCATATCCGGCACGGGCAGGAAATCTTTAGCCATTTCATAGAACTTGCGCAATCTGGCTTACGCAATCCTTACAATGGAACTTTTTGAAAAAAGCAGGCGAAAGGCCATTCCTGTAAGGTTGATGTCAGTTAGCCGCTTTAAAAAAGAACCATTCGCGGAAGCGAACAACCATCAGAAAGGCAGACCATGATCGGAAAGAAAAGACTGTTACTGACTGCGGCCTTGTTCGGGGCCGCTTTTGTTTCGGGCATCGGCGACGCCGAAGCCGGCAAAAGATACAGCCGCAACAGCCAGCCGCAAGGCGGTTCCTACTATATCAAGGGATCGATAGGCGCGACCTTCGAAAACGACGAGGAATACAAAAGAGGCAATCTGGCCGGAGAGATCGACTACAACAGCGACCCGAATTACAGCGTCGCGCTTGGGGCCAATCTCACCGGAGGGGTTCGCACTGAATTCGAAGTCTCCCACCGCAGCACGGATGTCGACAGGATATCCCGTGACGGGGCCGGATACGGCCATGCCAGCGGAGAGCTGAGCACATGGGGCTTTATGGCGAACGCGGCCTATGATTTCGCGCCGCAAAAGACCTTCAGCCCCTATGTCACGGCGGGCGTCGGAATGGTTAGGCATAATCTGGAAGTCAACGATCTTCCCGCTATCGGCTTCAACCGCGTTGACGACAGCGATTACCGCTTCGCCTATCAGGCGGGCGGCGGAATTTCGGTGCTGCTTATGAACAAGCTGCATCTCGATACAGGATACCGTTATCTGGGTTCGACAGATCCGGATTTCGGGGCTCTGGACACGGAATACGGTGTGCATGAGGTTACTACGGGTTTGCGATATTCCTTCTAGGTTTACCCACCCCCACAAAGGCAACTCGCTATACGGAGAAGTGGCAAGCTTCTCCGTTTTTTTTATTCGATTACCGGTGGGGGCTCAGTTCGTGGACGACATGCGCAATGGTTTCGGGAAGCGCGGAGCCGGTGATGAGGGGATCGGACATTATCAACGCGAGGCAGAAAAGACCGAAGGCGAGGCTGAACCAGTCGCCTTTTCCGGCGGCAAGCCATGGGGAAGACCTGTCTTCCCCTGCGACGATCACAGCCGGTTCCCCTGACTGCACAGCCGCATTACTATCGCCGTTGCCGTTGCCTGATATCCTTGCGACTACCCGCAGCAGTCGCGCCAGATCGTCCACAGTCATGAGGAACACCTTCATGCCGCGCTCCAGCACTCCGAAACGGGTGGCGAAACGGATGCTTCTGACGGCCACTCCGGCCCTCGCCGCCTGTCCCAGGCCGAGAGCGGCGAAGATATGTTCGGCGTAAATCGCTACCGCCAGAGAGAAAAGTATAAGCGAGACATCAAGCTTGATCTGCCACAGCGCGGAAACGACCGGATTGGTTAGTGAAATCAGATTATTGCGGTAAACCTTCAGCAGAAAGTTCGCCGCAAGCAGCATGGTAACCCAGAAGAGGTTAAGATAGATGCTAAGGAGAATCGCCGCGCCGACATACAAAAAGATAAACGACCAACGCTCATCATGATCCATGATCCATTGCTTGAAAGAATTTTTCATTATCCCGCTATTTCAGTTTTTTTAATAGGAAGCCTTAAAGCCAGCCTCTATAAAGTCTCCACCAGGAGACGGTATGTCAACCTTTTTAGGGGGATGGGGAAGAGAAAAGTGGCTCCCCGGGCCGGATTCGAACCAGCGACCAAGCGGTTAACAGCCGCTTGCTCTACCACTGAGCTACCGGGGAACAGTCGATGATGACTTATGCCTTTTCATTATAGGGCTTGTCAAGTCTCAGTGTATATTGAAGAGGGTTTTTAATGCAAAAAATTGCAGGCCGTTACTATTCATCCGATACTGTTACAAGACATGAAAACAGTTTCCTTACAAAGACTTCGCTTCAGGATAGCCGGGGCCGTGCAGGGTGTGGGGTTCAGACCCTATGTTTACCGGCTGGCGGTGGAGAGCGGGCTTGCCGGGTGGGTGGGCAATACGCCGGAAGGGGTGATGCTGGAGGCGGAGGGCAGCGTTTCCGGGCTTGAAGAGTTCGAGCGGCGGCTGATGAGCGAATTGCCGCCGGCGGCTTTTGTGTCGTCGCTTGAGAAAGAAGCGGCAAGCCCTGAAAATCAAAAAGGTTTTTTTATTGAAAAAAGCAGCCGCGGCGAGAAGGCGAGCGTGCCGATACTGAGCGATCTGGCATTATGCAGGGATTGCCTTCGGGAAATGAATGATCCCTCGGATCGCAGGTACCGCTATCCTTTTATCACCTGCACCAATTGCGGGCCGCGTTTTACGATTATGACCGGACTTCCCTATGACCGGCCGCAAACGACAATGAAGGATTTCCCTTTGTGTGCAAAATGCATAGAAGAGTATGAAAATCCACTAGACCGGCGCTTTCATGCGCAGCCCCTTGCCTGCCCGGAGTGCGGGCCGGGGCTTGAGTTTCTGGACGGAGGCGGCGGGCGTATCGCCCTGCGGGAAGAGGCACTCAGCCTTACGATAGAGGCAATCCGGGAAGGAAAGATTGTCGCGATCAAGGGGCTTGGCGGATTTCATCTGGTATGCGACGCCCGGAACAAGTCGGCGGTTCGAACTTTGAGGGAGCGCAAGAACAGACCGGCAAAGCCGTTCGCGGTAATGATGCCATCGCTTGAGGTTGCGAATAATTATTGTGAAATCAGCATTATAGAAGGAGATCTTCTCACCTCACAGCAATCACCGATAGTTATTGTTCAGGCGTGCGCAGGCGGGGATCTTTCGACGGATGTGGCGCCGGGAAATCCGACGCTGGGGATCATGCTGCCCTATACGCCGCTGCATCATCTGCTGATGAACGAACTGGGATTTCCGGTAATCGCCACCAGCGGCAACCGCTCCGGCGAGCCTATCTGCACCGAAGAGAAGGAAGCGCTGACGCGGCTCAAGGATATTGCCGATCTGTTTCTGATCCACAACCGGCCTATTGCGCACAGGAACGACGACTCGATTGTCAGGGTGATCGGCGGCAAGCCTGTGGTTCTCAGGCGCGCGAGAGGGTATGCGCCGCTGCCGCTAAAAGGGGATTTTGCGGGGAAGGAGGCCGGTTGCGTGCTTGCGATGGGGGCGCATCTCAAGAATACTGTCGCGGTTTCCGTTGGCGGCATGATCGTCCCCTCGCCTCATGTCGGCGACCTGGACACGCCGGAGGCTGTCGAGGGACATGACGATGCCTGGCGGACATTATGCGGGCTTTACGAGATGACCCCGCAGGTCGTGGCGCATGACGCCCATCCGGATTATCATTCAACCAGACAAGCGAAGAAGTTCAAAGATAGCAAAAATGCACAAATTCAGCATCATTACGCCCATGCGCTGGCCTGCATGGCCGATAACCGGCTTGAGGGCGAATGTCTTGCCATAGTCTGGGATGGCACCGGATATGGAGATGACGGCAATATCTGGGGCGGGGAGTTTCTGATTATCAAGGAGAACGGCTTTGAGCGCGCGGGCCACTTTCTCCCGTTCCGGCTTCCGGGCGGCGACGCAGCGGCGAGGGAACCATGGAGAGTGGCAGTATCGCTGTTGCATGAGGCGGGAATCGACCCGCTGCCGGTATTATCGACAATACCCGAAAGCAGAATCAGGATGGCGGGCGAAATGATTTCAAAGAAAGTTAATTCGCCCATCTCCACCAGCGCCGGGCGGCTGTTTGACGGGATTTCCTCGATTCTCGGACTTTGCCAGGAGAACAGTTTTGAAGGCGAGGCGGCAATTGCACTAGAATTCAACGCCTGCAAAGAGATATCAGAAATTTATACTTTTGAAACCTTGGGCTGTGTATTTGACTGGCGGCCTGTGATAAAAGAATTAATTGCGGATTCTGCCTGCATTGCGGCGGCCAAGTTCCATAACACGCTTGCAAGAATGGCAACAGATATGGCAAAAGAATTTAAAATTAAAAAGGTTCTTTTAACCGGCGGCTGTTTTCAAAATAAACTGCTGGCTGAAAGAATTATCCACGGCATGAAAGAAGAGGGAATTGAGCCGTTCTGGCACGGAAGCGTTCCGCCGAACGACGGGGGAATCGCTGTGGGTCAGGCACTGGAGATTATCAGAAGGAACAAGTGATGTGTTTAGCAGTACCGGGAAAAATTCTTGATATAGAAGGAGACGGCATGGAACGGAAGGGGCGTATTCAGTATGGCGCGGCCATAAAGGAAGCCTCTCTTGCGTTTGTCCCGCTGGCCAGGGAAGGAGACTACGTCCTTGTCCACGCAGGAATTGCTATTAATATTATTGATGAAAGTCAGGCAATGACTACTCTTGATTATCTCGATCAAATCGGAGAATCCGAACCATAACTACAAATGAAATACATTGATGAATTCCGTGATCCGGAAGCGGCATTAAAATACGCCCGGGCGATACGTCAGGTCACCACCCGTCCATGGACAGTAATGGAAGTTTGCGGAGGGCAGACGCATGCGATTGTCCGCTTTGGAATTCAGGAGATTCTGCCGCATGAAATCAATCTGGTTCACGGCCCGGGGTGCCCGGTGTGCGTTACCCCTGTAGAGCAGGTTGATAAAGCCATCGAAATCGCCTCGCTTCCCGGAGTGATTTTCTGTTCTTTCGGCGACATGCTGCGCGTACCGGGATCGGACAAGGATCTGCTATCGGTCAAGGCAAGCGGGGGGGATATCAGAATCGTCTATTCTCCTCTCGATGCGGTGAAAATCGCGAGGGAGAACCCGGACAAGGAAGTGGTATTTTTCGCGGTCGGGTTCGAAACGACTGCACCTGCAAATGCCATGGCGGCTTATCAGGCCTGGAGGATAGGCATAAAAAACTTCTTTTTGCTTGTTTCGCACGTTCTGGTGCCGCCGGCGATGGAGGCGATCCTGTCATCTCCGCGCAACCGGGTGCAGGGTTTCCTTGCCGCAGGCCATGTGTGCGCGGTTATGGGATGGGAAGAGTACATTCCGATCGCCTACAAATATCAGGTTCCGATTGTCGTGACCGGATTCGAGCCTTTGGACATTCTTCAGGGAATATATATGTGCGTGAAGCAGCTTGAGGAAGGCAGGCATGAGGTCGAGAACCAGTATGCAAGGGCTGTGGTCGCGGAAGGAAATACCGGAGCGGTAGCCCTGATAAACGAGGTTTTTACTATTCGCGACCGCAAATGGCGCGGTATCGGAGAGATTCCTTCCAGCGGGTTTGGGCTTTCGGACGAATATGCAGGAATGGACGCGGAAACGCGGTTTGGTGTGGCAGGCAATGATAAGGAGGAAAGCCGCGAGTGCATTTCCGGATTGATTCTTCAGGGTTTGAAAAAACCGTGTGAATGCCCGGCTTTCGGGGGAAGATGCACACCTGAAAAGCCGCTCGGGGCTACCATGGTTTCCGGCGAGGGGGCGTGCGCGGCTTATTACCGTTACCAGAAATAGGCTTTTTTTATGATCGGAATCCGTGTTATTATCGCTTGATGATCAAAGCAGAAACGCCCGCCGATTACACGGTTATTCGTCAGATAGTAACCGCGGCATTCGGAAGAGATAAAGAAGCTAATCTGATAGAGGAGCTTCGCAAGCTTACTCAGTTTTCATCGGAACTTTCGCTGATAGGCCTGACAAACGGCATTCCTGTCGGGCATATCCTGTTTTTCCCGGTGGAGGTCGTCAATGATGCCGGGGAATCGCATGAGGTGCTGTCACTGTGCCCGATGGCCGTGCTGCCGGAATTCCAGAGGCTCGGCATAGGGAGCATGATGGTTCGCGAAGGTCTGAAGATAGTGGCAAGGATGAAATATAACGGGGTCATCGTCCAGTGCAATGGCGACTATTATCCCCGCTTTGGTTTCCTGCCCGCGGAGATTTTCGGCATCCGTTATCCCAGGCCGGTTCGCACGGGAACTTTCCTGGCCCTGGAGCTTGCCGAGGGGTCTCTGGCGGGGTGCTCGGGGACGGTTAAATACCACGAAGCCTTCGGTATTCAGGCAGCGCCTCAAGACAAGCAGTAATGACCGGCGATATTCACGATATGACCTGCCCTGTTCCCTTGTCGGACTATCCGCATGTGCTGATGGCTCATGGCAGCGGCGGAAGGATAATGAACCAGCTGATTCGCAAGATGTTCGTCGCCGCTTTCGGGGATGTTCAGGATCATGACAGCGCTGTGCTTGACGTTCCGGCCGAGACGAAAATCGCCATGACTACCGACAGCTTCGTTATCCGTCCGCTGTTTTTTCCGGGTGGGGACATCGGCAGCCTTGCAGTACATGGAACGGTCAACGATCTGGCGATGAGCGGGGCAAAGCCCGCCTACTTGTCGGTGTCTTTCATTATCGAGGAGGGATTGCCGATGGATACGCTCTGGCGCGTGGTCTGCTCGATGCGGGACGCGGCAGGCGCGGCCGGGGTCAAAATAGTTACCGGGGACACGAAAGTCGTCGAGCGCGGCCATGGCGACGGGCTTTACATCAATACCACCGGGATCGGCGTTATCGCTGCGGGAGCCGGTGAAATAGCTCCGGATATGGTTAGAGAGGCAGATGCCGTAATTCTATCGGGCGATATCGGGCGGCATGGAATGGCGGTAATGTCGGCGCGTGAGGGACTCGAATTTGAAAGCGCGATCGAGAGCGACAGCGCCGATATCTCGGGCCGGGTGCTGGCGATGATCGAGGCCGGTATCGAGATCCATTGCCTGCGCGACGCCACACGCGGCGGGGTGGCAGCGGTACTAAACGAGATCGCCGAGGCGGCCGGGCTGTCGATCGAGGCGGACGAAAGAAGCATCGAGGTTAACGAGGCCGTACGGGGGGCATGCGAGATACTCGGCCTCGATCCTCTGCATGTCGCCAATGAAGGAAGGTTTGTCGCTTTCGTCGCCGCCGGTCATGCGGAAAAAGCGGTTGAAGTCTTAAACCGTATGGGCGGGGGCGTTAAAGCCTCGGTGATCGGCAAGGTTACAAAAGAGCGGCCGGGACTGGTGACTTTGAGGACGCCTATCGGCAGCAAGAGAATCCTCGACATGCCCTCGGGCGAACTTTTGCCCAGAATCTGCTAGCCTTTACGGACACAGCGGGTAATCAGTGTCGTATAGTATTTGCTGGCATCGCCGTCGGTGCCATTGCTAAATCTTTTTACCCAGGCGTGGCTGATGTCCTGTTCCGAAGATGACCAGTAGTAAAGGCCGGAGGTATCAAAATTGCCGATATCGCTGCGGTTGGCGTAGAGAACCAGAAGCTCTGCGTAAGAGGGCAAATACCAGTCGCTTTTGCCGCCGAAGGTAAGATCGTCGCAGTATTTGGCGGCCATGTGATCCTGCCTGCCGGCATCGTTGGAATCGGAATCCTCGCTGACGAGAATGGCGGTATTGGCCGAACCGCTTACCGAGCATGCTCCATAGGTTGCGCAATCGACTATCGACGTATTAACGTAATCGGTCTGGCCGTTGTTCCAGGGATCGGTTGCACGTGTGCCGGTGCATGCGGTGCCGTCCCATGTCTGACCGGAGTCGCATGGGGTTGCGTACATAGGAACATTGCCATCGGGACTAATACCGGCAAAGACCGTTCCATCGGAGCAGACGCCGCCGAGATAGGAACAGCCGTCCCTGCGTATGCAGCGAACACGATTGGCGCTGTTCTTCGTGCTGAGGTCATGACCGCCGTAATCAAAACCCAGGTTCCAGTATTGTGTTGTATCATATTCGGAAGAGGACACATAATATGCTTCTGTAAAACTGCCGATGGCGGTCTTGTTTCTCCAGAGAAGATGAAGTTCGTCCCTGGCCGGAAGATACCAGTCCGTAAAGCCGCCATAGACGAGATCCTTACAAACCTTGAACGCCGGAAAGGTCGATGAGTTGGCGATCTGCGCGTCGTTGATGCTGCCTTCCTCCAGAGAATCGCTTGAAATATCGTTCGTGCCGGTAGAGGTTTTCCATGTGGAGGTAGTCCCCTGGTTGGCCTGGGTCACATATACGGCTTCACAGGTTTGCGTGGAGTTATACGCCATGAATCCGGCGAATTTGGGATCGGGGTCGTTACCGGCATTGCCATCGTTGCAAGTGTCTCCGATATTCGGACACAAAGGGGGAGGAACGCAGCCGCCAGACGCAACGCCATCGAAACTCCTCCAGCCGCTGCCATCGCAGAATTCCCATGGAGGAACGCCGGAGGTATAGCGAATAGTGCCCGCGATATCCGTGTTGCAGGTTGCAGTTTCGCTGCCAAAGGTTATGACTTTTTTGACGGCGCTCGCCGAATTTCCGCTGTCGTCGATTTTTTCAAGGATACGCCATTTGGAGCCGTCGCAAAATATACGGACTTTCGGGCTGGAGGCGGACACTTCCCATGAGTTTTTTAGAGCGGCGGAGCAATTATCGCCCGGATCGGCGGCCAGCGCAAATCTCAAAGGGAAGAGCAGGACAATACCGGCAAGGAAAAACCTTAAGATCATGACTGTATTTCTCATTAGCCTTCGTTATTTGTCAGCCGCAAAAAGTAGCGGCCCGAGTCGATTGTCGCTTAAAAAGCTTAAAGATGTTTTTTTTCGAGGTCACGGCATTTTTTCTTATAAAATCACTAAAAAAATTTTTTACAGCGTGATTGCTACTGAAAACAAAGAGGTCTATAAGACGCCTCGTTAGCAGAGAGGTGCGCCATGGTTCCGGCTGAATTTACTCCGAAGATCCTTACCATTTTCAAAAGCGGGTACACGACCGAGGATTTCCGGTCAGACGCGCTTGCCGGTCTGACGGTGGCGATAGTCGCCCTGCCGCTTGCCATGGCTCTGGCGATAGCCAGCGGAGCGTCTCCGGAAAAAGGTCTGGTAACGGCGGTGGTTGCCGGCTTTCTGATATCCCTGCTTGGCGGGTCGCGGGTGCAGATCGGCGGGCCGACCGGCGCTTTCGTGGTGGTGATTTATAACGTGATCGCAAGTCACGGGTATGACGGGTTGGTTCTGGCGACGCTGATGGCCGGGATAATACTTGTGGTTTCGGGTTATGCGAGACTGGGAAAGGTCATCAAGTTCATTCCGCATCCTGTGGTTACAGGCTTCACGGCGGGGATCGCGGTTATCATTGCCAGTTCGCAGGTAAAGGATTTTCTCGGTCTTGAAATGGCCGAGGTGCCTGCGGATTTTATTCCCAAGTGGGCTGCGTATTTCGGAGCGCTTGGAACCGCGAATGCGGCGACGATGCTGCTTGGCCTGATCGCATTGATCTCCATTATACTGCTTAGAAAATTCGCCCCCAAAATGCCAAGTTATCTGATTGCGGTCGTGCTTTGCTCTCTGGCGGCGGCGCTGTTTCATCTGCCGGTGGCCACGATAGGATCGCGCTTTCCGGAAATTTCCGTCGGCATGGCTGCACCGGCCTTGCCGGGATGGGATTTCGAGAAGCTTCGCGATGTCATGCCCTCAGCTTTCACAATCGCGTTTCTCGCCGGGATCGAGGCTTTGCTGTCCGCGGTAGTGGCCGATGGCATGACGGGATACAGGCACCGCTCGAACCAGGAACTGATCGGGCAAGGAATCGCCAATATCGCCTCCGCCCTTTTCGGAGGCATGCCGGCAACCGGCGCGATCGCCCGGACAGCGACCAACATCAAGTCCGGAGGCAGGACTCCGGTTGCGGGAATACTGCATGCCGCGTTCCTTCTGGTGTTCATGCTGGTAGCGATGGATATCGCGAAGTTCGTACCGATGGCCGCGCTTGCCGCGATCCTGTTCGTGGTCGCCTGGGGGATGAGCGAGATCAAACATTTCATTCATATCTACCGGCTGTCGAGGTCTGACCGGACAGTGATGATCCTGACATTCCTGCTTACGGTTCTGGTCGATCTGACGGTAGCGATCGGCGTCGGAGTGACGCTGGCTTCGCTGCTGTTCATGCGGCATATGAGCAAATATGTCGAGATCGCAGCCGAGAACGGAGAAGCACGGGCGATGGAGGAAATCTCCGAGGAAGATCCGGCGCAGCGCGAAGACTTGCCTGCGGGGGTGGAAGTCTTTCGCATCGCGGGGCCGGTATTCTTCGGCGTGGCGGGCGACCTGCTCGATACCCTCAAACGGATGGGGCAGATGCCGGAGGTTCTGATCGTCCGCATGCGTCTGGTTCCCTATCTAGACGCAACGGGAGCAGGCGCGGTATCAAACCTGATCCGCGAGTGCAGGTCGGCAGGCACGAAAGTAATCCTCAGCGGCCTGCAGGCGCAACCGCGAAAGATACTCGGCAAGGCGGGAGTCAAGGACGGCGGAGACGGAGTGGCGTTCGCCGCCAATTACCCGTCGGCAATAAAACTCGCCGGGAAGATGACGCTTAAAGAGGAGAAAAGCGGCGAGGACAAGACTGCCGTGGAAGCGTCTTGACTGTGTGTCTTTCGGCCATCCTGAACGAAAGTGAATGATCCGCTGTCTTTTCGTCCCTGATTACAGGCCGAGCGTAGGCGAAGGCCCGTTGACAAACGGCACATTTATACCAGGCGCAGGGGTCGCGGGAGTCAATCCGGGCTGCGCGTATTCCACGCCGTTGGCATCGAAGCGGGTAACCGAGGGCGCAGGGCCTTTTACCGTATTTTTCATCGCTTCTTCCAGGCCGCCCGCAAGGCCGCTGCCTCCGGCGGAGAAAATCGCGCCGCTGCCCATTTTGCCCAAGGTTTCGCTTAAGAGATTGAGGCCGAAAACGCCCCCCGCGAACTTAAGCGGGCCAGTTGCAATTCTGCGGTTTTCGGCTTCGCCGGCCTGAAGATCGCGTTTAAGCTCCTCAAGACGTTCCGGGTCTTCCTTGCCAAGGCGTTGTTCTGTTATTTCGAGACCGGTGGCCATCTTCAGTTCCTCTCTCCTATACCTTACGGACGACTATCGGCACCAGATACATATCCTTCACCGTCTTGCCGTCGGTCATTATCGTATATGCCTTTTTCGCCTTGAGCAGGCATTTTCTCATCAATTCGTTTACCCTGATCCCAAGCTTCTGGATTTTGCCGTCTTCCATGCAAAGGGTTATACCGGAATCCACGGTGTCGTATTCGACCCATAAAAGAATTCCGGGTAGCGGTTTGTCGTGAAGGATCCAGACCTCGCCGCCGTCCCCGGTGACCAGTTCGGCGCGCATATCATGGCGCAGGTCAGGATGCAGCGGGCAGACTTCCGCAGCTTTCACTGTATCAACCTCAATATCCGTTTCAGACAACACCAGCCGATCCTTAATAGTAACGTTTTTGGTTATTTCCATTTTACCCGAAGTCGCGCGAATATAGCAAAAAAGCCTCAAAATAATCGCCATGGCCAAACGGCTGTGCTAGCATTTTGTTACCGGATTCATAGCGTGGGGAAATAAAATGGAAGGTTTAAACGCAAGCAGAGTACTGGCTCTCGGACTGATCATTGCTGTAACTGGCGGCGGGTTTTTCGGTTATTACCATTTCAACGAGACCGACCCCTGGACTTTAATGGCAGCTTACGGGCTGATGGGACTTGGAGGGGTAATGTTCGCGGCCGGTTTTCTGATGATGATTCTGGCTTTGCGCGAACCCGCCGGAGTTCACGCGCAGGATGCCACTACGACTTTTACCGCTCTGGCCCGCTGTATGGTCGCCATGTCGATCGCCGACGGGTCGCTCGACCAGAAGGAAGTCCGTTCAATCTGCAAGATATTTGAAACCCTGACGGGCGATGCTCTGGACGAGGACTATGTCGAGGATATCGCCGTATCGATGCATAACGACAAAAGCAATATCGAAACGGAGCTTTCGAGGGTGAAGCACATTCTTACGAAGGATCTGAAAGAAAAGATCATCAAGGCATCTTTTTACATTCTTGCCGCAGACGGGGTAATCGAGAAGGCAGAGGAAGAAACACTCGACAAGATCCGCAAGGGGCTCGACTACCCGATAGTGAACTACAAGATGCTGAAACAGCAATTCCTCAAAAAATTCGAAGGCAAGCTCGAAAGAGGAACCGGGGGCTGAAAAATCAGCTGCATGGATCCCAGGGACTGAACAGGAAGTTGGCGCTTGCCGTTTCGGTTGACAGCTTTAGTTCGCGGAAGATGTCGCAATACTGGTTGCGTACAGCAAAGCCTCCGCTTTCTGTCTGTTCGAGACCAAGGGCGGCCTCAAGGGCCATCATGCAGGCGCCTGCCGCCCATGCCTGGGGAAGACAGGCTGTGGGAAAGAAAACGATCCCCCTGCCGTCCAGTCTTTCAAAGCCGCAGAACAATTCCGGCAGCAGCTTATGGGGGCAATGCAGTGCCGCATCGAACAATGCCTTCAACACGGTTTCCGCCTCGCGGTAAAAGCCGTAATTTGCGAACCCGGCAGCGCAGATGGCATTATCATGAGGCCAGACAGAGCCGTTATGGTAGGCGATCGGGTTGTAGAGAGCCTCTTTAATTCCCACCGTCCTGATGCCCCATCCGCTGAACATGTCCCTGCCCAGCAGCTGGTTCACGACTCTTCCGGCGCGGTCGGGGGGCACGATTTTGGTGTAGAGCAGATGGCCGGCATTCGAGGTTCTGACTTTGCATAGTTTTTTGTCCCGATCGAGAGCTAGCGCATAGGTGCCGAGATCGTCGACCCAGAAAGTCTCGTTAAAACGCCGGAACAAATCATCCGCCCTGGAGGCAAGCCAGTCGGAGAGGGCATTGTCTCCCATTACCCAGGCGAGATGGCTCATTCCCTGCCAGGCGGCGTAAACGTAACCCTGTACTTCGCAAAGAGCTATCGGCGGTTCGGCGATACTGCCGTGATGATGAAAGACCGAGTTGACGGAATCCTTCCAGCCTTGAGTAAAGATACCGCTGTCCTCGCCTCTTACGTATTCAACGAAGCCGTCACCATCGAGATCGCCGTCCTTGTCTATCCATTCGAGAGCGGCGCGCAGGGAAGGCCAGAGTTCCTCAATGAAGGAGATATCCCGGGTACGGTTGAAGTAAGCCGCGGCCAGCATCAGAAAAAGCGGAGTGCTGTCAACGCTGCCGTAATATTTTCTGAAAGGGACTTCCCTTGTGTTCGACATCTCGCCGTTGCGCGCCTCGTGGAGAATCTTTCCGGGAGATGCATCTGAATAGCTATCATATTGCTGCGCCTGATTGGCGGCGAGATATGTCAGGACTCCCCTGGCGATCGAGGGCTGGTAAAACAGGGTCTGGAAGGCGGTGATAATGCCGTCGCGGCCAAAGGCTGTGCTGAACCAGGGAATGCCTGCATAGGGATAGATGCCCTGCCCGGTGTCGGTCACCAGAAGCGATAATGCCTGTCTTGAATTGTCGAACCAGGAGTTGAACCTCTGGTTTGAAGTGGAAACTTCAATCCACTGGCCGGTCATGCCGCGAATTCTGCTTTGTTCTGCTTCAAGTATTCTGCCGAAGTCGCCTTCCGCAAGCTTGTTCTCGTGTGCCCCGACGCTGCATACGCAAGACCAGGTTTCCCCCGGCCCGATATCGAATTTGAAGAGAGCGTGACCGGCGGCGATTTTTTCGGGTTTTTTTGAGAATTCTATCCAGGTCTCGCGGGTTATGCCGTCAAGGCCTTCATAGCCTAGAACCACCTGTTTCCCGCCTACCCTTGGAGGGAGGTAGTTGCCGCGTTTTTCCCGCTGCACGCCGCGCACTTCGAAAATATCAAGAAAATCAACATCGTATTCAATAATTATACTCAGCGATGCGGGCTGTTCGCCGTAGTTGAAGAACTCCACTTTCTCAAGCAAGACCTCTTCGGAAATGAGCTTTTCCCTTCGCACATAGATCAGAGCCTCGGAAATCTCCATGCCGCGCTGGTCGGAGAAAGTCATGTTGGTCAGGTTGCTGTCAAGCAGGACGCTGTCCCTGTCCAGCTCCGAGGAGAGGAGCTTGAGCCTTGCGTCGCACAAGGATAGCCACCAGAACGAAAGATGCCTCATATCCCTGATGAAAAGGCCCGTAGAAGTACCCGGCTCATCGGTGATATTTCCGGCCATATTGAATATGCCGAAAGCATCCTTCTGCTTGAGAATATGAAGGTGGTATAGCGGAGAAAGCTGCACCGGAAGACGGTGGGTTTTTGCTTCATCTCCATTGGCTTTACTTCTTCCCTGCCCTGGAATCAACGGCATGAAACTTCCTTTGCAAACAGGTTATAATCAAGAAACAAGTCTTCTGTTTGGTTCCCTGGCAGCCCTCTTCGATATGCCCGTTCTGCTATCCTTTCCGGCGGCAAGTTTTCCAGGGTAGGCCTCGGCAGCCGGGAGTTTAACACCTTTGGCGGCAGCTACAAGCTCCCTGTATAGCATTTCATGACTGGCGATCATGGCCTCCACAGAAAATCTTTCCATGAATCTGGCCCGAATTCGGGCGCGGTCAAGCTTATGAATTTCGCCGATGGCCTTAACGGCGTCTTCCTCGCTGTCGACGATGAAACCGGTGACCCCGTGCTCGACGACTTCGGGAACCGAGCCGTAGCGGGTAGCTATTACCGGAGTGCCGCATGCCATTGCCTCGATCATTACAAGGCCGAAAGGTTCAGGCCAGTTGATAGGCATAAGCAAAGCCATGGCGCCGCCGAGAAAGGAGCTTTTCTCGTGTTCGCCGATCTCGCCGATATATTCGGCGCCATTCACTCCGAGAAGCGGTTTGACGGCCTGTTCGTAGTAGATCCTGTTCTGCTCGATCTGGGTGCATATCTTGGCGGCAAGCTTTAAAGGAACGCCTGCCTTCAGGGCAATGTTTATCGCCCTGTCAGCGCCCTTCTCCGGCGAAAAACGGCCGAGGAAAGCCAGATAGTCCTGATTTCCTTCGGGCGTGAAACGATAAGTCGCCGGGGAGATCCCATGATAGATGGTCTTCCTGAAATTCGCTTTGGGTAACGGCTTTCTCTGGGCGTTGGTGATGGATATCAGGGGGAAGTTTTTATATCTGTTATAAAATCTGGGGAAACCTGGAATATCCAGCCGCCAGTGCGGCGTGGTTACCGTCTTCTCCGGGATATCCGCAAATACCGGCATATGAAGCATGTCTGTATGGAAATGGATTATGTCGAACTCGTCAGCCATATCATGCACTGTTTCCAGCATCCTGATAGTATCGGCGACATACATGGAAGTGGCGACATCGCCGGGGACGTTTTCTTCCATCCGCAAGGGTCTGTTGCGGCAGGGGATTAGCTGTCCTTTTACGCGGGAGTCGTGAGTAGCAAAAACGGTGACTTCATGACCGAGATCGACCAGACCGCTTTCGAGATTTGAAACCACCCTTTCAGTTCCGCCGTAGAGTTTGGGGGGGATGCTTTCGGCAAGCGGCGCCACCTGGGCAATACGCATTTATCTTTCTCCAAGTTGTTGCAGGTGGCCCTGCCAACCATAAGAAAAAATTCCTTGGTTCCGGCCCTCACCGGGAACGCTGGCCATTACGGCGCTATTTTCCCATGGGGCAGAGCAAAGCCCTTTCAGGCTCAGGGTTATAATTAGTATAGAAAAATGATCAGGGTGTAAAGCTTTGCTTTTCATAACATTGCTCTTATCCATAGGCAAAGGGCGTTAACCGATCTTGTCGACCCAGGTGTTCAGCCTGCCATCCCCTCCTTTTCCTGTTCTTTTTGATATGGTTGAGGAAATGGCAGAGGGGCTTTTTACATGATAGGTATGTGCCGCCACTTTTTTGGGTCTGGCCTCTGCGATCAGTTCGCGGTAAAGGCTCTCGTAGTTTTTAGCCATTCTTTTAACCGAGAACCTTTGCTCAAATCGTTTGCGGATTTTTTCGCGGTCGAGGCCATGGATCTTTTTAACGGCCTCTATCGCCTCCTGCGTGCTATCGACGATGAATCCGGTTACTCCGTGCTCAACGACTTCCGGAACGGAGCCCTGCCTGAAAGCGATTACAGGGGTACCGCAAGCCATGGCTTCGATCATGACAAGCCCGAATGGTTCCGGCCAGATTATCGGCATCAGCAGCGCATGCGCGCCGCCGAGAAAATCGCTCTTTTCATGCTCGCCAATCTCGCCGATGTAATCTATGAAACTGTCGTTAAGCCTGGGACTGATCACATTTTTGTAATAATCTCTGTTGATGTCGAGATCCGTGCAGATTTTGGCGGCGATTTTAAGGGGCCTGCCTGCCTCCCGGGCAATCGCAATCGCCTTGTCAGCTCCTTTTTCGGGGGAGAACCTGCCAAGAAAGGCGAGATAGCTCTGAGCGCCTTCCGGCGCGAACTGGTAGGTCGATTCCGGAATCCCGTGATATATGGTTCTGACGTAATTGGCCTGAGGGGCTGGCCGTCGCTGGAAATCCGAGATAGATACAAGCGGGAACTTGCTGAAGGCGCGGTAGAATTCGGGCAGCCCTTTGAGATCCAGTCTGCCGTGCAAGGTGGTGACCGTCTTTTCCGGGATACGGCCGAATACTGACATTTGCAGCAGTTCACTGTGAAAATGGATGATATCGAAATCGTCTGAGAGGCCAAGCACCTTTTCCTGCATTCTCAGATTATCAGCCAGTTCGCATTTAAGCGGATGATCATCCATTCGGATCGATTTATCCCGGCAAGGAACAAGCTTTCCTGAAACCTCGCTGTCACCGCTTGCGAAAACGGTAACGTCATGGCCCATTTTTACAAGTTCGCGCTCAAGATATGAGACTATTCTTTCGGTTCCTCCATAGAGCTTCGGGGGGATACTTTCTGCAAGCGGCGCCACCTGGGCAATACGCATCTGGTTCTCCAAAATGGTTTTCCAAAATTTCAGAAATGCCAACCCGATGGAAAACAGGCAGGTTCCAGACGATGCATTGACTGGCGGCCGGTGCGGCGGCTTCCGCAGACGAGGAATATGTCTATGGTTCAGCTTATTTAAAGCGCCCTGCGCCATTGAAGATATTTTTAATAGAGGGCCTGCCGCTCTACCGTTTGCGAGATCATCAAGGGTAGAGTTACGGTGAAAGTGGAACCCTTGCCGTCCCCATCACTTTCGACGCTTACATGGCCGCCGTGCATTTGCACGAAAGACCTTACCAGCATCAGCCCTATTCCCAGTCCTCCGTAAGGCCCGGCTTCCTCGCCACTGGCCTGAGTAAACAGATCGAAGATGTAGTCCCGTTTATCTTCGGGTATGCCGATGCCCGTATCGGCAATTTTTACATCTACATGGCCTTCGTCCAGAACGACGCTTATATTTATACTGCCTCCCTCCGGAGTGTATTTGGCGGCGTTGTTGAGGAGATTGGTGAATACCTGCGATATTCTGGTTTTGTCGGCAAGAACCGTAATCGGCACTTCAGGTATATCAATTCCCAAAATGTGCCGCCTCTCTTCGATCAGCGGCCTAACGGCCTCGACCGAACTATCGATTATCCCGGCCAGATCAAGAGGCGTCCTGCGTAGTTCGATCTTGCCCCTTGTGATCCGCGAAACATCCATCAGATCGTCGACCAGCCTGATCATATGACCGATCTGGTTTTCCATTATATCCCTCATCTCTTTTTGAGTTCCGGGATCAGGCGAGCGTTTCATGATCTGGAGAGAGTTGTAGACCGGCGCCAGAGGATTTCGCAATTCGTGGGCGAGGACGGCAAGGAACTCGTCCTTGCGCTTGTCGTTCTCAAGAAGCCTGGCCTGACTTTCGCCAAGCTCTTCCTGAGAGCGCCGCAACCACTCGGCCTTGATTTCAGATTCCCTGCGGGATCTGGATTCCGCCCAGGTAATCGCTGCCAGCGTGAAACTTATAATCAGGCCGCTGGCAAAAATAATCGGCAGGAGGCTCTCATTCGTATTTGCGTCGAATTCGGGCCTGTTTGTAAAAACCATCGACCAGGTTCTGCCCGCCACCTGAAGCGTGTGCGTTACCTTGAGCCGAGGTCTGAACCCTGATGGCAGGGGATCGTTATCCTTTACTGAAGAATAAAGAAGGCGGGATTCATCAGCATGGAGCCCATCATAAACCGCATAGTCGGATTCAAGGCCATGCTGTCCGTGAAACGTATTCCTGAGAAGGTCGCCGGCCCTGAAGGGCGCATATACGTAACCCATCAGGTTTTTCCTGCGATCCTCAATTTCTTCCGGCATGATGCCCTTGCGGTAAAGCGGGATGTAAATCAGAAAACCGGCCTGAACGTCCTCGTATATCTCCTGAACCAGCGTCACTTTTCCGGAGGCAGCCGGCATTCCGGTATCGCGGGCGAGTTCCATAGCTTCCCTTCGCACCGGATCAGTGAACATGTCAAAGCCGATTGCAGCCCTGTTCCTGCGATCCAGAGGCTCAAGATAAGTGATAACATGATATTCCTCGCGCGAATGATCCGGCCAGACGTGAAAATCCTTCTGTCCGGCAGCGCGGCGTGAGGCTACGAACTTTTTCAGATTATCTGCCTTAATTCTTTTTGTAAGACCAATTCCCTGGATTCCCGGATAGAACTCCCTGATCTCCAGGCGCGATATATAGCTTTTGAATTCTTCGTGAGTAACGTAATCGCTGGCGGCAAAGAGTCCCGAGGTCGCGCGTATCATGGCTATATACATGTTCATACGGGAAGCAATGGTGTTGCGGGCAGCTTCGGTTCTGGTGATGAAGCGCTGGTAATCCTTTCTATCCTGGGTTTCGTGAAACTGCCATGTCACGGCAAAAGTTACGAGCAGGCAAACGACTAGAACCCAGAACGGCCTTCTGGATCTTAATGACGAGAAGAATTTTTTTATGCAAAGCAGATACTTTGCCCGAGCCATGCTGTTCCCTTTATAAATCCAGAGTTAATGCCTGCCACAACCCGCAAGGGTTACAGCAGGGAAAGAAATTCCCTGCCCGCCTTGAGATCTCTCATAACCGCAGCCTCCCGCCTTTCCTGTTGAGGAGCCTTGCCGAACAGGTCTTCCCTGCACACTTCGCTTTTATAGTTTTCTTCTACGTGGACGGCCTCGAAAACACTTGCCGCGTCCATGCGGCCTTCAGCCAGGGCGACCGCCAGAACAACCGATCCGGCGACCGAAGTGGCCATCTGCACGACAGTCAGTTCGTAATCGTCAAGACCTTCCAGATAACGCCTGACGTTAGCCTTTATTTTAGCCGGCTGGCTTAGCGCCACCAGCGTGGAGGTTGTGCGCATTTCCCCGTCCATCATTTGCGCGAACCAGTCAAGCGGAGACTCCCAGCATTTCAACTGCCGCTCCGCCAGTTCCGGCGGCTTCTGCGCCCGGTAACAAACAAGGTCGGTATCAAGATAGGCCAGTATATGATCAATAAAAAATGCCCGATCCGGAATTACACGGTCAAGCGCGGTATACAGCAACTGGTTTATCGGCATGGTTTCGGGATCGATCATGCCTGTCTGGGCATCCCATTCGCGGGCAGCAGCCTCGCCAAGGTCTCTGGTAGGCGCGCGCAAAACTCTTTTTCCCGGAGTCTTTAAAGTGCGTCCGTCTAGATAAATCGCAAACCCGCCATCGTCGTGTTCGCGGGATGACGCCTGCGAGTAAAATCGTCTCATATCATATTACTCATGTAGTTCGAGAAGTTCCTTGCAATGTTTCTCATCCGGCGTTTTAAGGACTGACAAAAGAAATTCATTCATATTCGCATTTTCATGGTCGATCGTGACTTCGATTCCAGCACCGGGGCCGAGCAGATCGCCGGTACCGGTTCTGGCTGCAAAGCAGGTCAGTAATTCAACCAGTTTTTTCGCTTTGCCTCCCTCCCTGAAGTCATCAACCGCGAAGACCGGAAAGCTGATAGTGCCTTTCCGGATTTCTCCGCTTTCAGCATCTGGGTAAAATACAAATTTAATCTGGCTGGAACCGGAAACAAGGCCGCCATAAATCGAAGGATTTTCTTTGCTTCTGCGCATACCCAGCTTGCCTTCGGCTATCTGATCGCCTTTTAGCGTCAGCCGGATATCCTGCAATTCACTGCCCTCGCCTGTCAGGATAGCAGGCACGTACCTGCCTGAAAATCCGGCGGCCCCCAAAGAAGCGTCGATATCGTAGATGTTCTGGAGGACGAAAAGAGGCCCGGAATTTTCCCCGCTGACAGATTTTACCGGCACCACCAAATGCAAGGGCAGGAAGGCGTATTCACCATGGGCTTCAAAAAACGCTTTTTCCCCGGTCGCATCACGCCTCAGTCCGGCCTCCCTTAAAAGCAGTCCGCCGCCCCCCAGATAACCCGGCACTATCTCCACTCCGGAGGCCTCCATGCTGATAATTCTTCTTCTTGAAAAAAAGACATCCCAGAACCTCATGCTTACCAACAAGTGTCCCGCCGAGAGCCACGGGTCAGCTCCCGGCTCGCTTTTAAGGGTCAAGTCGGAAATATCCATCTCGATTACGGGATACATCTGGAGGTTATGCAAAGTTCCGATATCGGCGTAATCGCCCGAGGCGTCGGAGAAAAACTGTTCAAGACCTTCCTCAAGCTGCTGGTTCGAGCCGCCCATCGCCGACATCATCCACAATCCGGCGGCGGCAAGCGCAAATAATGCGATAAAAATCAATATGATGATACGAAGCGTTTTTATAATAGACCTCTTTTATAACAACGTCATCGCGAGTCGCTGAAGGTGGCTAATCTTCCTCGCATGACAATGAACCTAATTAAAGTTCAGCGCCCCGGTAGTCTTAAGGACGCTGCATAGCGTCATAAAATCGCAGATTTCCTTGGTTATCTCATTCGAGTCGATAAGCTGCCAGAACGCTCTTCTTTCTTTTAAATACTGCGGCGTTTCAGGGTCTACCATACCGGGATTGACTCCGGGAGGCAGAAGCGGAACAGGTACGCAAAGCCTTTTCGAGAGGCAATCGAGATAACGCTTTTTCGTGTTTATATTACCATTTTCAACACGTAGTGCGGTTTTTGCCATTTTATTGCGGTATTCGTGCAACGTTTCCTGAATATCGATGTTGTAGGTCTCGGATATCCTTTTCATGGACGAGCATTCAGGCCTGAAAGGTTGCTCCTCAAGCACGGGATCGATGCAGTCCCTGGTAAACCTGATCCAGTCGGGAGTTTTAAGAATCGAAGCAAAAAGATATTCTTCGAGCGGCGGGTAGCTGTCGACATAGAATTCCAGAACGAAAGGCTTAACGCCACGGGAGTTCTCGATATAGTCCTTGCGCCAGTTGTACTTGGCCTGCGAGGCTATCAATACACCGAGGCACAGGATCAGGGTGAACAGGGCAAGGCCAAATCTCATCCTGTTGGTGCTGAAGAAGAACTGTACTAGCAACAGCGCGAAAATGGCGATCAGAACCAGTTGCCCGTTTTCGAAATAAGTGTAGTCCTTTATAAAGAAAAACACTCCGAAACAGCCGACTATTATCGAAAGAATAGCAGCCATTACCGGGTGGTTCGGTTTTGCCTGCTGCCTTGCGTCCAAATCTTCCAGATCGTCAGTCAATTACCATGCCCTTAAATAATCTAAGAAAACTGATCACCTTCGAGATTCACAGAAAAACCAAGCTCTGTCCAGCCTTGCCTTAAATCTTCTGGCAAAGGGGCGTTAAAATCGAGAATCTGCCTTCCATCCGGATGTGGAAGCACCAGCCGCCGCGCATGCAGATGCAGCCGACGGGCGCAGTTGACGCTCTCCCAGTATTGAGAGGATTCGTCCCCTTCCCCTTTCAGCTCTGACATATATTTTTCGTCGCCCAGAATCGGAAATCCGGAAGCGGCGGCGTGAACCCTGATCTGGTGGGTTCTGCCGGTGCGCGGGCGGAAGGCTACGAAAGCGGCTTTCGCTCCGGCTCTCTCGATTACCCTGAAATCGGTTATCGACCTTTTGCCGTCGGCGGGGTCGATAACCATCATATCCTTCTGATTGCCGGTTCCCTTGGCGACGGGAAGGTCAATGGTTCCCTCGTTTCTCTCGGGCGGGGGGATGGTGATGGCCCAGTAGGTCTTGACGATTTCCCTGCCGCCAAACAATTTGCCCAGTCTTGCGGCGGTTTCACGGCTGCGGGCAAGCAGCAGGACGCCGGAAGTATCGCGGTCGAGGCGGTGAATCAGTTTCGGCCGCCTGCCCTCTTCGTCCTCAAGGTGGGCAAGCAGGCCGTCGATATGCCTTGCCACGCGCATCCCACCCTGTGAGGCAACGCCAAAGGGCTTGTTGAGGGCGATGATATCGCCGTCGTCGTATATGATCATCGATCTGACGTATCCGGCGTCATCCGGCATGGGGCGGAACCATTCGTCATCCTTGCGGCCTCCGGAAAACGGGGGGATGCGGATCTCCTGACCGGCGGCAAGTCTCGCGCCGGTCTCCACACGCTTGCCGTCGACGCGGATCTGGCCCTTGCGCACGAGCTTTTGCAGCAGGGAGAACGGCATTTGCGGAAGGTGCTTCTTAAACCAGCGGTCGAGCCGCTGTCCGTCGTCCTCTTCCCCGACTTTTATCTGCCTGACCCCGCTCATGCGGCACTGAACAGGCGCACGAGGTGAAGTCCGGCCATGAGAGAGGCTATCGAGCCTATTACCGAGGCCGATATATAAGCCAGCGCCTCCATCATGCGCCCGCCTTCAGAAAGCGAGGAGACGTCCAGGGAGAAAGTGGAGAAGGTCGTAAAAGCCCCCAGAAAACCGGTTACCAGCAAAAGCTTTATTTCCTGCGGCGGCTGCCAGAAATGGGCGAACAGCGAAATCAGCATCCCCATCAGAAAGGATCCGGCAATGTTAACTGTGAGCGTGCCCCAGGGGAAATCGGCGCCAAGAATCCGGGCCGCCCCGACATTTACCCAGTGGCGGGACAAAGCTCCGAGCGCTCCGCCAGCCGCTATCGATATGACCGTATACATTTTTGTTTTCTCCCGTGAAGATTCATGACATTGTCTGGCCGATCGCGCAACGGGTAAAGTCATGGAAAAACAGAATCAGGTTATAACGGGCATTCTTTTTTCGGTGGCGGGATTCGCTCTTTTCTCTACCGGGGACGCAGCCGTCAAGCTTCTCAGCCGACACGATTACAGCGTATTTCAGATAACATGGGTTTTTGCGGTTATCGGGATGATCGTTCTGCTTGCGGCTTCGCCGTGGCTTGGCGGGTTAAGAAGGACGATTCAGACTTCCGAATGGAAGCTTCACCTGACGCGGGCGGTTCTCAGCCTTGGCAATGGTTTATTGTCGTTTTACGGCTTTTCGATGCTGCAGATGGACAAGGTTTATACGCTGTTTTTCTGCGCTCCGTTCTTCACCAGCATTCTGGCGATTCCCTTGCTGAACGAGAAAATCGGCTGGCACAGGTGGCTGGCGATTGGCATAGGATTTACCGGCGTCATGGTGGCTTTGCGGCCTGGAGTCATTCCTCTGGAGTCCGCATCGATAGGAATAATCGCCGGAGCGTTTCTTTTTGCCCTGATAAATCTTCTGGTTCGCAGGATGAACAGCGCAGAGACCCTGATGTCGTTCGCGCTCTATCCGATCGCCTTGCGAGTGGTTGCGCTCGCGCCGCTGTCACTGCCGTTTCTGGCGGTTCCCTCGCCCGGAGATTTCGCGCTGTTCTTCATTGGCGGAGCAAGCGGGGTTTTCGGGTTCATCTGCATGGCGACGGCGTTCCGTCTGGCACCGGCCTCGGTGGCATCGCCCTTTCATTATACCCAGATGATATGGGGCATTCTTTTCGGTCTGCTGCTGTTCGGCGACCATCCCGACGCCTGGACACTTGCCGGGGCGACGATAATCATCGCAAGCGGCCTGTATCTGATTTATCGAGAGAACAGAATTAAGAATGTTCGCTAATTCGCTGGCAAGCATTTCCTCAACACGAAATCCCTCACCCTCCCGCCGGGAGAGAGGTTGTGAGCGGCAGAAGCAGCCAGTAGCCGCCTTGCGATTTCATGTGGCCGGCGAGGTGTTCGGCGCGGGGGCCGTAGCCCCAGAAGACATCTCCCCTTACCGCGCCGACTATGGCGCCTCCGGTGTCCTGGGCGACCATCAGCCTGCGCAGGGGAGGCTCTCCTTCGACCGGCGGGGCGATGTCCACCCAGAGGGGGATGCCGTAGGGCAGTTTCGCCCTGTCGACGGCCAGAGAGCGTTCAGGGGTCAGAGGAAGCCCCTCGCCGCCCAGAGGGCCGGGGCCTTCCTGTACTTTAAAAAATACATATGATTTGTTGGTATTCATTATTTCAGCGGCTTGATGCGGGTTGGCTTCAAGCCATGCCCTTATGGTCTGGAGAGAGACCTTGTCCTTTTCCAGTTCGCCGCGTTTTATCAGCTCGCGGCCGATGGCGTAGTAGGGATGGCCGTTCTGGCCGTCATAGCCGACGCGCAGTTCCCGGCCATCATCGAGGATGATACGGCCCGAGCCCTGAACCTGAAGGAAGAACGCGCCGACGGGATCGTCCACCCAGGCGAGCGGCCTGTCCTGATCCGCCGGCAGCCTGCCCGATGCGATCGCCGCGCGGTCTTCATAGGGCTTCAGATGGCCGCCGTTTACCCTGCCAGCTATGCGCTGGCCTTTAAGTTCCTCGCGGAATTCGCCGAGATCGACCATGACGAGGTCGCCGGGTCGAGCCCTGATCGGAGTCTGGTAGGGGCCGTGGCGGGTCAGGGAACCTTTCAGGGAAGGTTCGTAATAGCCTGTGAAAAGCCCTTTTCTGTTGCTTCCTGCGGCGGCCTGCCAGGGGCGGAAATGCGTTTCGAAAAAGGCGCGGGCATCGGCAGCGTGGAACGCCTGCGCGCAGGGCTTCTGCCAGTCGCCGTAGACACCGCCGACCGGGCCGAAAACCTTGTCGGGGTTTTGCTTCATGATCCGGGTACAGGAGATTTTAAAAGCCTCCAGCGCCTGCGAGTGAGTGTCGGTTCTCCATCCGGGGAGGGACGAGAAACTTGCGGGTTCCAGCGCAAGCGGAGCGTCTTCCGGCGACGGCGGCGCGGAGGTGCAGGAAACAAGAAAGAGAGCGATAAGCAGAGCGAGTTTTTTCATGCCTCAACTATTTCTGTTCATAGTTCAGTTTGTAGTACGAGCCCGAACCGTTAAAGGCTCATGACCTTCGGTCGTGAGCGCCACGGGGATGACGATGAATATTATTTCCTCAACTGGCTATTGTCATTTGAATTCGCCTATCTCCCGCGGGAGAGTTTTTTTGTGTGGCATTTCTAAATGAAAAAGGCCCCGTTTGGCGGGGCCTTTAATCATTGATCTGTAAAAGCTTATCAGAAATTGCTGCGGCAGCTGGCGGAAGCCGCGAGAATTTCTTCCTGCGAAGAACCGAAGTTGAAGCTTACCTGCTGCCCGGAGTTCGCGCCTTCGATGGCGTCGCCCCAGCATGCGACCTGATCGCCGCCGCCAGCGGCAGGTTCGAGAGCCGCAAGTTCGTTCGGGTTCCGGTTCTCTTCGTCATCCTCTCCTCCGGCTGCGGGGGCAAGGGCGTTAAGCGCCGTTTCCGTGCCGAAGATGCTTGGCAGGCCGAGAACGGTCACGCTTGGCGCAGCCTTGATCGCAGCGAAAGGATCGACGCCGCGGAAGATGTCTTCCTGATTTACCCTGGCCGTGGTTCCGAAGAAGATCAGTCCAAGAGACTTCAGGTCGAGATAGTGGTAGATCTTCGCCTCAAGACGGTTGAACTGGTCGAGCGTCAGGATGCCGTTGGTGGCAGCAGGCACCAGGCCGCCGAAGCTGACGTTCAGGGCATTGATGACCGTCGGCTTGCCGGGCTGGAACAGAGCGCGGTCGACCAGCTGGATGTAGTAGCGCGACTGGCCTCTGAACAGCGTATTGCCCAGTGTGTTGCCGTCGATCCGCAGCGCCAGCGGGTCGGGATTACCGGCGAGATCGAAGACCATGCCGTCAACTCCGCCGATGATGCTGTTCCTGTCAAGAGCAAGGTTTACAAGTCCGCTCTCGAAACGGGCGCCGGTGGTGTTGTTCCTGAAGGTATTGCCGGAGACAACGACCAGACCATGGTCGGGGCCGGAAATATACAGGCCGTTTTCACCGCTGTCGCTGACGATGTTTTCAGTGACGATGGTGGTGACGTCGGCTTCGCCTTCGCCGTAGAAGCTGCTGCTGACCTCGATGCCGTCGCCAAGGGAGTCGGAGACCGTGTTTTCGGCGATGAGGATGCCAAACCTGCCCGGCGCATGTCTGTAGCCGTAATGGTAGTCGTCGTCATCGTCGTCATCATCGTCGTCGTCGGTGAAAGCGAGATATGAGTCATATCCGTACTCATAGTCTTCAGTACCGACCGAAACCGTTATTCCATCATCGCCGGAATTGTCGATTTCGTTCTCCGAGATGTTCAGTTTGAAGTCAATGCTTTCTCCATTGCCCCCGTCCTCAACCATCATCGAGGTCATGTAGTAATCCCCGTAGTAAGAGCCGGGAACCCTGACAGATACGTCGATGCCGTCATCGGCGGAGTCGGAGATATCATTGCCGACTATATTGATTTCGACATCCGAATAGCCGTAGTCGCTGTAGCTGGCGACTTCGACATGGATACCGTCGCCGTAGTAGCGGTGATCGTGATAGTCATCATCATCGTCATCGTCATCGTCGTCATCCTCGACCATAATCTTGGCCTTGTAGCCTGCAAGACCAAAGCCGGAATTGTCGATCCGGTTGTTCAGGATATTGGCTTCGAAAGAGCGATCGTCGCCATAGCCGCCGAACAGGCCTACGTAGATGCCGTTACCTGCGGAATCACTGACATCGTTACCGATAATGTCAAGCAGGATGTTATTGGTTCCGCCATAGTAATTGCCGTCCGTATAGGCGTAGAAGCGGATGCCGTCGGCATTGTTGTAGTAGGAGCCCGAGTTCCTGATGTCGTTGTTCAGGATACTGGCGACCAGATTATTATTACCATTGCCGTAATTGTAGCCGTAGTAATAAAGGTCGATGCCGCTGGAGGCGGAATCGCTGATGTCGTTGCGGGCGATGTTGATATAGGTATTGGTATCGCCCTCGTAGTTATAGTCGTAATAACCTCCGCCATAGGCCTGGGCATTGACCCGAATACCATCTCCATAGTTGTAATACCAGCCGGAGTGGTCGATATTGTTGTCAGTGATATTCAGCTCATAGCGGTTGTTTCCGCCGGAGTAGTAGTTGTAGCCATAGTAATTGGTTTCAATCCCGTTTTCTGCGGAATTATTGATGTCGTTACCGGCAATGTTGACCAGTATGTCGGTGCTGTCGTTATTGCCATAGCCGTAATAATAGTCAGAATAGGTATAGGCATAGACGTTAATGCCGTCGCCCCATCCATAGCCATATTGATTGCCGGAATTATCGACCAGGTTGTCCAGGATGTTGGCGGTCATTCTGGCATTGCTGGCGGTGTCGTAATAATCATAGTAATTGTAGTTGTAGTTCTGCATCTGAACGTAAATTCCGTTGGTGCCGGAATTTTCAACTTCGTTACCAATGACATTGATCAGAACATCCGTATCATTGCTGTAATAGTAGTATGATCCGCTATAGGTGTTGGTTGTTACACGTATGCCGTCACCGTTTCCGTAGCCATAATAGCCCGTTCCGGAATTACTAACGAGGTTGTTCAGGATATTGGTCTCGAATGAGCGGCCATATCCGTAACCGTAATAATAATAATAGTAATAGTCCTGATACTCGACATTTATTCCGTTGCGGGCGGAATTGTCGATGCTGTTTCCTATTATGTCGATCAGAGCATTTCTGCCGTAATAATCGTAGTAGCCGTAGTTATAGGTGCGGATGCCGCTGCCATCGCTGTAATAGCTTCCGGAGTTGCTGATGTCGTTGCCTTCCACAAGCAGGCGCTGCACCTGATAGGCGTAAATGCCGTTGTTACCGGAGTCAGTTATCGTGTTGCCGGTTACAGTGGCGTTGTAAGCCGTTCCGCCGTCCATCGTGTAGACACTCGGCTCAACCTCGCCGACACCGACATCGCCGTAGATGTGTTCCAGATAGACGCCATTATAATTGCTGTTGCTGATCTGGTTGCCGTCTATGGAAATGCCGTTGGTGTAATAGGCGTAGATGCCGTTGCTGCCGGAATAATCGATAACGTTCCCGGCCACCAGCATGTTCTGCCCGTGATAGGCATAAATGCCGTTACCGTATCCGCTGCTGTTTCCGTAAGGGCCAAAACCGTTATAGTAAAGGTCGTTACCGGTTATTCTGGCCAGGTCGCTGTAGATGACATAGATGCCGTTTTGCGAGCTGTTGCTTACGTCGTTGCGCTTGATGTTTGCGCTGTAGCTGCTCTCGACATGGATGCCGTCGCCGAGGATATTGCCGTAATAGTAGCTGTAGTAGCCTTTTCCGGAGTTATCCACATCGTTTCCGGAGATGCTTACGTACTCGCTGTTAAAGGCTGCGATGCCATGGCGAAGAGCGTTGTAGACGTCGTTCTTCTTGACTTTCGTATCCGCGCTCGACTGCACATGAATGCCGTCGCCCAAGATATCGTAATAGTAGTAGTTATCATATCCACTACGGTTCCAGCCGGAGTTGCTGACATTGTTGCGGTAAATCAGCGAATCCGGGCTATTGCCGAGGTAAATGCCGTGGCCGGCGGTGTTGTCGATATCGTTTTTGGAGATATTGACGCTATTGCTGTTCTCGACATGGATACCGTCGCCAGAAGGCTGGCTGTAATAGTAGCCGTAATAATAATCATAATAGTCGTCAGAGAAGGTGCTGCCGATATCTGACAGCCTGTTGCGCGATATCGTCGAATCCGGGCTGCCGCTCAGGTAAATACCGTGAGCCGCGGTGTCCGAAATCCTGTTGCCCATGATGAGTGATCCGGCGCTGTTTTCGACATGGATGCCGTCGCCATAGGGCCAGAAATAGAAACCGCCGTGAGTACCGGCGTTAGTGATTTCATTTTTGAATATCTTGCTGTAATCACTGCTACCAAGGTTTATGCCATGACCCCCGGTTTCCGAAATCGTATTGAATGCGATTTTGGCATAGGGGCTGTACTGAACCTCGATGCCATCATCGCCAGCGTTTTCAATCTCGTTGCCGTAGACGCCAAGCGATCCGATATTGCTGGCATGGATGCCATCGTGAGTGCTCTGATCGAAGGTGTTGGTCGGCACTGGAACGATCGAATGCAGGGCTTGCGCGATGTTGTACTGGCCGATAACGGATTTGACGGATCCGGCAACCGAAAGGATATCGTCAGAGAGATCGCCGGTGCCCGAAATTCCGCTGATCATGCTGCCGATGCCGCTCAGGATCGAGGAGATCGTATCCGGGGAGATCGTGAAATCGATATCCCAGATGGTTTCGTCGATTCCGGTGCGCTCGACAGTGTTGCCGGCGATGGATACGGTTCCTGCATTTTCAACGGAAATGCCATGACCGCCAGTCCATGCGACATCGTTTCCGGAGATCAGAACATCCTTGCCGTAATCTTCGGAATAGAGCGAATATTTAACGTCTCCATAGTAGGATCCGCCATAGATATTGCTGACCTTGATGCCGTCGCCGTCGCCCCATTCGAATCCGATCTGGCCGGCTATGCTGAGGACATCGTCAGCGAATACAGGATAGATATCGAAGGTGAATTCCTGATCGCCGTCAAGCAGGTCATAGAAGCCGATACCTGCCGCAAAGATGCTGTTGCCGACGATTGCGGTTCTGCCGCTGGAATCTACCTCGATGCCATCTCCGCCAACCAGAACTATCTGGTTGCCTTCGATTTCAACAGCGTTTCCATAGCCGTAGTGGTAATCATCATCGTCGTCATCATCGTCGTCGTCTTCAACATAAAGCTCGGCCTTGAATCCGCCGCCGCCACTTACGCTCTCGACATGAATCCCGTCCCCGCCGGCAAGGGCGATCTGGTTGTCAGAGATTCTTACGAAGTTGCCGCCAAAAACGCCGATGCCGTTTCCGATCGTGCCGGCGATAAGGTTATCGGCGATCACGGTCACGCCGGAATTCTCTACACGGATGCCGTCGCCGCCGATATAGGCGTATTCGTCATCATCGTCGTCGTCACCCATAGTGGAGAAGTCTTCGCCGCCGCCAAAAGCAGGCAGGACGGCACCCAGTCCGGTGGCAGCGATTACGTTACCCGAGATCAGGGTATAGTCGCCATCATTAACAAAAATGCCGTGACCGCCGGTTCCGAGAACCAGATTATTCAGAATTTCAGAAGTAGCCGAACCGCTTACGGCAATACCGCTGTCACGGGCGCCGATGACGACGTTGCTTTCGACCAGCGCATACGGGCCGTCGCGGTATACCCATTCGCCAGCGCCATTGTTGTAGCCATAGACGCCCCTGACGTCGATGCCGTTGGCGTCGGCGCTGCCCCCTTCACCGTTAAGTCCGGCCATCAGCACCAGATTACCGGTTATGTCTGCGTAGCCGCTGTCGGAAACGGAAATGCCGTGTCCGCCGGTTGAGAGTACGTCGTTATCGACGATGCTGACGAAGCCGCCATTGTAGACGTCTATGCCCTGGTTGCCGGAGAGATAGACGGTGTTGCCTTCGATTACGACATCATCGGTATAGCCGATCTGGATACCGGCGCCGCCCGTAAGCATTGTGGTGTTACCGGAGACCAAAATAGAATAGCCGCGGTCGTCGTCGTTGTAGCCGTCGGCGAAGATACCGGCGTGATCAGCGCCAAGTATCTGGTTTCCGGTGATTACCGCGTTATAGAAGCGGCCATTGTTTATGCCGTACCCGCCGCTGGCGCCGTAAACCTTGTTGCCCTCGATGGCGATCTGATCGTTATTCCAGGCGTAGATGCCGTCTTTGCCTGCACTCAGGATATCATTGTTGTTGATGGTGGCATCCTGAATGTCCCCGACAGAAATGCCGTAACCCGAAGCGCCGGAGATGAAGTTCCAGCGGATTCCCGCTTCGTTGCCACCAAGAACCTTGATGCCGCTGCCTGCGACGTCGTTTATCTCGTTGCCCCAGATTTCAAGCCAGTCGTTATCGCTAACGGATATGCCATCGCCTCCGGTGCTGCCGATATTGTTCGACCAGATGTCGGCGGCGCTGCCGCGTTCGACGCGGATGCCGTCAAGACCGGTGTTGCTGATGTCGTTTTCCGAGATCGCAACGTCGCCTGAGTCCACAACATATATGCCGTTATTTGCGATGTCATAAATAGTGTTGCCGGTTATTACCGCGCCGTTGCTGGCGACGAGGTGAATGGCGTCTTCAGTGAAGTTCAGGAAGGTGTTGCCGTCAATGACCAGATCGTCCGCGCCATCGGCGTAGATGCCGTAAGCGGCGATGCCCGCGCCGTCAAATACGAACGGGTCGATATTGACATCATCGGCTGTAACGGTGATCAGGTTGCCCGAAGCGGCGGCCTGAAGAACCGCATCATCGCCGGAAAGCTTCAGAGCCTTGCCGATGACAAGGTTTTCGGTATAGGTGTCTGCGCCAACGTTTACGGTCGCGCCTTCTCCAACGAAGTCGATGCCCTGCTGGATAAGGGCTTTGTTGGAGATTACAGCCAGAACCGTGGCGGTGGTGTCAAGACGGGAATCGTCGAGAACGACGATGCTTCCATCCTCATAACCGTAAAGGCGGCCATCGAGATTGATGGTGTTCGCCAGAACACTGAGGTTACCGGTACCTATGGTCAGGTTTTTGTTGAAATTGACCACATCAGAATCAAGGACTATGTCTCCGGCGGTAATGCCGCTGTAGTTAACCCAGCCATATTGGGGAACGTTCGTGCAAATTCCGATGACGCATACTTTCTTATATCCGGTCAGTTCAAATCTGTCGTAATCGTAATCGGCCAGATTTATGTCGTCGTTACCCAATAAGATGAAGTCCGTGCCGACGTTGATATGCTCGTCGGCCTGTACGGTGACGGAGCCGTTGCGGGCGAGGTCATTGGCCAGAGCTTTGGCGCTCAGGACGTATTCCAGGCCAATCGGGTTGTGCAGCGAGCCGCTGTGGATGACAGCAAATCTCGGGTCGAGCAGGAACGAGCCAGCAAGGCCGTTCGGAGCGAGTGTATTTACAGAGCCGTCATAGCCCAGTTCGTTTCCGGAGGATATTTCGACAAATCCGCCGTTACCGCCCTGCTCGCCGCCACGCGCATAGACGCTGCCTTCGAAAAGGGTGTTGTTGTCAGCGTAGACGAAGACGTTGCCGCCGTCGCCGTTATCAATGGCGTCGGCCAGGACGAAAGAGCCTTCGACAAACTCAATGTCGTGGCCTGTGACCGCGATATCGCCGCCACCGGCTGCGCCGGAAGCGTTAAGGGTTCCGGAAACCTCGACCTTGCCCTCGTTACCGCCCCTGAGGACGATCTTGCCGCCGATAGTTTCGACGGAGGAGACATCGATTATGCCGCTCATGTTAATGACGTTATCGACGGCTTCCTTGGCGGCCTGTGCGGTCAGGCTGACCACTCCGCCGTCCGCGTAAATCTCGCCGGTGTTTTCAAGAAGGGCGCCAGCCAGCTTGTCGCTTACCGCGATTTCGACGAGGTTGTCGCCGTAAAGATCGAGGGTGACCTTGTCACCGGCGGCAAATGCGACCTTGCCAAGTCTTGCGCGAATTATTCCGGAATTCTGGACAACCGGGGAGACGAAAGCGGCAAGGCCGGCATCGGCCACGTTTATTGCGCCGTGAAGTTCGATCCGCCCGTCGGTGCCGACGTCGAGGAAAGTGAATTTGCCGTCGTTGTCGAGCAGGTCGCTATCGGCGATGAAGCCGGTGGAAGCGATGATCGCGCCGACATTAACAACAGAGTTTTCGCCGAAGATCACGCCGTTACGGTCGAAGATGTAGATCTCGCCGTTGGCGTTGAGGGTGCCGCGGATGTATGTGGGATCGTTTTCAATATCATAAAGGACATATTTCGAAGAGGAGGAAGGCTGGGCGATGTTGACTGTCCATCCGGCGTTTATATCCCCGTCGCCGCGAGCCTTGACGAAATGCGTGGTCTGGTGGAGGTTCGTGGTGTTGGCGACTGAAGTGTCGACCGTGACGCTCCCCGATTCGTAGGTGTGATCTGCCCAGTTGTCGGCCCTTGCGGAACCGGAGGCGATCATTGCAAGACCTGCCGCGGCAAGTGCTGTTGTCGACAGGAATTTGCCAAAACGCCTGCTGGAAGCAGTTTTAACGGCGAGAGAGGTAACGGTCAGTTTTTGCATTTGAGTGATCCTTTTCGAAAGTTCGTCACACTTCGTTAAATCCAATGTATAAAATCGCCGCCTACGGCAGAACCAGAGGCATCTCGGCGCTCTGTCCGCTTGAAGTAAGGCGGTTAACACTACTGTTTTTACTCTGAAACTTTGTAGTCATCGCATTTTTTTCCGAAAAAAACAAGGGGATATTAAGGAAAATTTAATCTTTTTCAGCGGGGGCCGGGTATCCATCTGTTAAATCCGCCAATCAAGACGAAAGAAATTCCTGTATCCGCCCTTGCTAAAAGGGCCAACAAGCGCCTGCCATCAATAAACAGTTAAAATACAATTAAAAATTTTCAAGGCCCATAGCGTGTTGCCGCCAGCCGTGATATTTTTACAATGCGGGTTACGGGTAATTTCAACCCGCCTATTGCATGCGTCAAAAAAATAACTTATTGATTCAAAAGAGTAGGTTCATTTCCGGACAAATCCGGGATTACAAAAGCTTAAAGCAATTTTTTTTGAAAAGGGCACTTCAATGACACGCAAAGCTCTGGCTTCCTCCTGCGCACTGGCGATTATTATTGCCGCGCTGGCTTCTCCGGCATTCGCGCAACAGGTTCCATCCGCCCAGACCGACATCGCCGATCCGGGCCGCATTCAGGAGCAGTTCCGCGAGGAAACAATTACACCGCAGATCCTGCCGGAAATCGAAGTCAGGGAAATGCGCACGCGCGGCGCTCCGGAGGGCGCAGAAAAGATTGCTTTCAAACTGGACTCTTTGAAGATAGAGGGCGTTTCCGCCTATGATGAGCGCGAGCTTTCAGCGTTGTACGCCGACAAGCTGGGAACGACGGTGACGCTTGCGGATCTTTACGGGATCGCAGCGGCGATGACGCGCAAGTACCGCAACGACGGATATGTGCTGACCCAGGTTGTGGTGCCGCCACAAACGATCGAGAGCGGAACTGCGAAAATTCAGGTTGTAGAAGGATATATTGACCGGGTAAACGTCCAGGGCGCCGCCGGCAAGGCCGACGAGATAATCCGAAGCTATGCGGCTCAGATACAAAACGACAACAGGGCGCTCAACGTAAAACAGCTTGAACGCGCCCTGCTGCTGATAAACGACCTCCCGGGCGTCAAGGCGAGAAGCGTTCTTAGCCCCTCGCCCGACAATGTCGGAGCGGCAAATCTCACAATCTTCGTGGAGCGCAATCCTTTTGATGCCATGATTGCCATAGACAATTACGGCAGCCGCTATCTCGGGCCGGTACAGCTTACCGGCGCGGTATCGCTCAACAACTATTTCTTCGACCAGAACGAGCGGATCACCCTGCAGACCGCAATCGCTCCTGACCCTGGCAGCGGTATAGAGATGGCCTATGTTTCAGCATCTTACGCGCAGCCCGTATGGGATCAGGGTACGATTCTTGAATTCCTGATCAGTGCTAACGCCACCAACCCAGGCTATGATCTGGATCAATTTGATGTTAAAGGGAAATCGCGTCTTTACAGCGTCAAGGTGGAGCATCCTTTCATCCGTACCAGAGAGCTTAACCTGTTCGGCAGGGCGCTGTTCGACTGGCGGGACGTGGAAAGCCGCAACAATATCGAGATTACCAGAGAGGATCGCATCCGGGCACTGAGGGCAGGAGGCAGAATGGATTTTCTTGATACATTCCTCGGCGTTGGCGTCAACTCGCTGGATGTCGAATTCGCGAGAGGTCTTGAGATCTTCGGCGCGGACGTCGATAACCGCGCGACTTTAAGCCGCCCCGATGCCGATCTCAATTTCTTCAAGATGGAACTTGAGTATCAGCGTCTACAGCGCATGACCAGCAATATCAACCTGCTAATTGGCGTTCGCGGCCAGTGGTCGAAAGACGCGCTGCTGTCGTCGGAGGAATTCGGCGTTGGCGGAATCAATCTCGGGCGGGCGTTCGATCCTTCGGAAATCGTCGGTGACGACGGGATTGCCGGCAAGATAGAGCTGCAATGGAACCGTCCGGTCGAATGGTCGCTGGTGCAGGATTATCAGGTGTTCGGTTTCTTCGACGCCGGGCGCGTCTGGAACGACGATGCAACGTCAACCGATCTTGACAGGGAATCGGCCACATCGGCAGGTTTCGGAGTTCGTACCGAATTCATGGAGCGCACTTCGGCGGATCTCACGGTCGCTTTCCCGCTCAACCGCGACGTCCAGACCCAGCAAGACAGAGACCCGAGAGTTTATTTCGGCCTGAGCCGCAGGTTCTAGCCGATTACCTTACAGAGAGGGTCTTGAACGATCAGGTTAATCACGCCATGCCCGCCTCGTTGCGGGCATCTGGCGAAATCAGGCGCTCCCCTTCAACTTCCCACTTTCTTCTTCAAGTAGATCCTTGCGGGAGAGTTTGCCGATCATGGTTTTGGGGAGGGGTTGTTTCCGGAATTCGATTGCCCTTGGCATTTCCATCGGCGACAGCTTGTCTTTCAGGAATTCGCGCAAGTCCTCGGCGGCTAGAGTCCTGCCCTCCTTGCATTTGATCCATGCCTTGACTATTTCGCCGCGCATGGCGTCGGGTATTCCGGCGACGACGCACTCCTCGACGCTCGGGTGCAGATAGACAGCTTCCTCGACATTGCGCGGATACACGTTATAGCCGTTGGTGATGATTAGGTCTTTGATACGGTCGACGATGTAGACGTATCCGTCTTCGTCCATGATCGCGATATCGCCTGTATGCAAATGGCCGCCTTCAAATGCAGCCTCGCTTTCCTTTTCCCGGCGCCAGTAGCCTTTCATGACCTGCGGGCCGCGGACGCATAATTCTCCCCGGTGGCCCGGCCCCAGCAACTCGCCGGTGGTGGTATCGGCTATTTCAACTATTGTCCCCGGCAAGGGCAGGCCGATTGATCCCGGCTTGCCGCCGCTCTCCATGGGATTGACGCAGACGACGGGCGCGGCTTCGGACAGGCCGTAACCCTCCACCACCCTGCAACCGGCCAGCTTTTCAAACGAGTTTTTTACCTCGGCCGGGAGCGATGCGCCGCCTGACACGCAAAACTTCAGCGAGCTTAAATCGTATTTCCGGGTACCAGGATAATTGAGGATGGCGTTATAGATTGCCGGTACGGCCGGGAAGTATTGCGGTTTGTGGCGGTGGATCAGCTCCAGCGTCTGCTTCAGGTTAAAGCGGGGAATGGTGATAATCTCCAGCCCTTTCCTGACGCTCATGTTCATTATCGCGGTCATGGCGAAGGCGTGGAAAAAGGGCAAAACGGCAAGCATCTTTTCCTCGCCTTCGATGGCGTCCGGAAACCACAGATGGCTTTGCTCGGTATTTGCGGTTATGTTGGCGTGGGTCAGCATTGCGCCTTTGGGAATCCCTGTGGTTCCTCCGGTATACTGGAGAACCGCCACGTCGTTTGCCGGATCGATTTCCACCGGATAGGGACGGCCGTCGTTCTGCAACAATTCGTCAAAGCCGATAACCCTGGAATCCTGTTTTACCCTTGCGATTTCTCCATTTTTGGCAATTTTGAAAAGCAGATCCTTATAAAGAGGCAGCGAACCGGAGAAATTGCAGACGATCAGGCGTTCAAGACCGGTCGAATGCAGCATTTTTACTGACTTGTCGAAAGTAAGTTTGAGGTCGGTGGTAATAATCGCCCGGCATCCGGAATCCTCGACGAGATGTTCCAGCTCCCTTTGCGCGTATAGCGGATTGATGTTTACGGTTATCGCTCCGATCCGGGCTAGAGCGAAATAGGCGATAAGGTAATATGGCGTGTTGGGGAGCATCAGGCCGACCCTGTCGCCCTTTTTGATGGAGATACGCTGTTGCAGCCCCTTGGCGAACCTAGCGCTATGCTCGTCGATCTGCCGCCAGGTATATTTTCTGCCAAGAAAATCCATGGCGGGGCGAGAGGGATATTTTTTGCTGGTTGCTTCAAGTACGCGATACACCTCTACCGCCCTGATTTCGGCGTTCCAGCCGACAGAGGAAGGGTATGATTTAAACCATGGCTGTGCAGCGCTTTGCAATTCCTGCATAATCCTTACTAACCTAACGCATTTTCTTTCCTTGCCAACTTCCGGATGATATATTCAATATTTCTAATATACGTTGATTATGAGAAATATTGCAAAAAATACTGGAAAAAAGGCAATATTTAGGCATATTCTGAAATAATTATGAAGGAAATATATTGTTTGTTTAAGGTATTAAATTGGAAGAAAATACTATTTCCGCCCCTGAAATAGAAAAGCCTGAAGAAGGAGAATCCGTCAGGGCACAGTTAAAATGGTTTAACACAACCAAAGGTTTTGGCTTCCTTGTCCCTCTTGGCACCAATATCGATGCGTTCGTCCATATTACCACTTTGCAACAGGCCGGGCTTGCAATTCTCGGCGAAGGTGCAATTGTCGAATGCAGGATCAAGGGGGGGCCCAAGGGTCATCAGGTGCTCAAAATCACTGAGGTGATCGATAGCGGCAGGGAGTCTTCTTTGCTGGTCGATGGCGAAATCGATGCCAGTCTTATCAGAATCACCGGGACGGTTAAGTGGTACAAGCCGGACAAGGGTTTCGGATTTATAATCCCGGACGATGGTCTTAAGGATGTCTTTGTGCACAAAAGCTGTCTCGATCGCTCTGGAATCGGCAGGCTTGCTCCCGGCGAGAAAGTGGCGATCATGGTTCAGGAAGTCGACAAGGGGCGCGAGGCGATCAGGATTTCGCTGTCCGACGAATAAGCATCTTCAGTCTGGAACCGGCGCGTGATCTGAATGTGTCAATTCCATCGGCGAGATTCTCCCGGAACATAAGGGCTGCCGGAGTGACTATCAGGGTAAGCACCGTGGAAAAAGTCAGTCCGGAGACGACTGCCGTGGAAAGCTGCACCCACCACTGGGTCGAGGGGGCACCGACAGAAATCTCCCTTGATACGAAGTCGATATTCAGCTGCAGCACCATCGGCATCAGGCCAACCACAGTGGTAACCGTCGTTAGCAGAACCGGCCTCAGTCGCTGCGCGCCGGTTCTTAGAATCGTGTCCTTTCTGCTGAAATCGAAGTTATCGCGCAGATAGTCGAAAGTATCGATAAGGACGATATTGTTATTGACGATGATCCCGGCCAGGGCGATGACCCCTACCCCGCTCATGATGATACCAAAGGGCTGCCCGGTTATCAGCAGGCCGATCATCACCCCGATCGTAGACATGATCACCGCGGAGAGAATCAGGAGGGCGCTGTAGAAGCTGTTGAACTGGGTAACGAGGATTATCGCCATAATGAAAATGGCCACGACAAAGGCCTTCATTAAAAATTCCTGCGATTCTTTCTGATCCTCGTCCTGGCCGCGGAAAGTTATTTCTATCGACGGATCGAGTTCGGATCGGTGGCTTTCGATCCATGATCTTACGTCGTTAACCCTCTCTGAAACATTGGCTCCCGGCATGACGTCGGCCTTGACCGTCATGATCCGCTTCTGGTTGGAGCGGTTGATTACCCCTTGCGCAGGCTTGGGGACGCGCTCGACGAAGTTGCTGATGGGGACGGGCCCGGCGGGAGTGGTTATCCTGACGCGATCCAGACGGTCGAGAGTACGCGCATCGATATCATGACGCAGGACTATATCGATCTCGTCGTCGCTATCGTCGGGACGGTACTGTGCGATCATCAGGCCGTTGGTCACCATTCTGACGTAGTAGCCGATAAGAGTGATATCGATGCCGAATTTGGCGGCCTGCGGTCTGTCGACCTGAAGCGACCATTCTATTCCGGGAAGCGGACGGCTGTCCTCGATGTCCCTGAATCCCCCAAGCTCGTCCAGGCCGCGACGAACGACTCTTACCGCGTCGCCAAGCTTTTCAGGCTGGCGCGAGGCAAGCTGGATCTGGACGTCCTTCCCTGTGGGCGGGCCTTCTTCCTGTTCTCTGGGCTCGACGATAATGCCGGCTATGTTTTCCGTGCGCTCGCGGATTTCAGCGAGAATAGCGCCTGCCGGTCGCCGCTGATCCCAGTCGAGCAGCTGGATGCGGATCTGGCCTATGACGTCTTCGGATATTTCGCTGTTGCCGCGGTCGGTTCCGGTTCGGGTATAAACTGTCTCTATACCTTCGACGTCAAGGATTTTGCTTTCCACTTCCCTGACCAGTTGATCCTGCTCGTAAATCGAAAGGTTGCCCCTGGCATGAACCAGAATGGAGGCGACTTCAGGCTCGATGTCTGGAAAGAACTCCACGCCCTTGCCGAACCTGAAATAGGCCACCTGAGCCAGCACCAGCATGAGCAGCGCGGCAAGCAGCACCTTGCCCGGATTTCTCAGCGCCTTGTCGAGGACGTGGACATACCATCCGGTGAATCCTTTTATCTGCATAACGTCGCCATGCTCGGCTGCGGCCAGCATCTTCATGGTCGCGGAATCGCTAGCGGCTCCGGGCTTGCCGATCAGTGCGCCAAGGGTCGGAACAAAGATCATCGCCATGAATAGCGAGGAAGCGAGAACGGCGATCAGGGTAAGGGGCAGATATTTCATAAATTCCCCTACGATATCAGGCCAGAAGAGCAGCGGCGCAAATGCCGCCAGCGTGGTGGCGGTCGAGGAGATAATCGGCCATGCCATTCTTTTGGCCGCCGCTCCAAAGGCTTCCTTTCTCGGTAGTCCCTCGGCCATCTTGCGGTCGGCGAATTCGACGACGACTATCGCCCCGTCGACCAGCATCCCGACCGACAGGATCAGGGCGAACAGCACCACGACGTTAACCGTAAGGCCCATTGCGTAAAGAACCAGAATGCCGCTCAGGAAGGCGCCCGGAATCGCCACACCGACCAGTGCCGAGGCCCGCAGGCCCAGGGCGGAGACGATGACTATCATCACCAGAAGGATGGCGCTTATCATGTTGTTTTCAAGATCGAGCAGCATGGTTCTTATATGTTTGGACTCATCCTGGGTATAGGTGACCTCGACGGAATCAGGCCAGGACTTGCGCTCCTGCTCGACGACCGAACGCACAGCCTCGATGGTGTCGATGATGTTCTCTCCGCTCCGTTTCACGACTTCGAGGGCTATGGCGCGCTCGCCGTTAAGACGCGCAAAGCTTTCCGGATCCTTGAAGGTGCGGCGAATTCCGGCGATATCGCTGACCTTGATAGCGGAGTCCCCGGATACGCGGATCGGCATATTCATTATATCGGCGACAGTTTCAAACAGTCCCGGAACCTCGATGGCGAAACGTCCGGCTCCGGTGTCGAGATTGCCTGCGGCTACGAGGCGGTTGGAGCGCTGGAAGAAACCGAGGATGTCCTCTCCCTGCAATTCATAACTTTCAATCAGTTCTGGATCGATCAGGATTTCAACCAGTTCCTCGCGGTCACCGGCGATATTGACCTCAAGCACCGAAGGTATGGCCTCGATCTTGTCCTCAAGGTTTCGGGAGAGGCTCAGCAGGGTTCTTTCGGGAACATCCCCGGAGAGCATCACCACCAGAACCGGGAACAGGCTGAAATTTACTTCGGTGACTTTCGGTTCGCCATCCAGAGAGTCCGGGAGCTCCGGCCTTGCCTGATCCACCGCCTTCTGGACGTCGTCGATGGCCTTGTCCTTGTTGAAGCCGGCCTGAAATTCGAGAAGGACGTAGCCGCCGCCCTGATAGGCTGTCGACTTCATTTCCTTGATACCCTCGACCGTGGCCAGTTGCTGTTCTAGCGGCCTTAGCAGCAGTCTTTCCGCATCTCCCGGAGAAATGCCCTCAACGTTCGCGGAGACATAGATCTGCGGAATGTCGATATCGGGGGAAGATTCCTTGGGAATCGTCATGTAAGCGTAAGTGCCTGCGATCAGGAGCAAAGCCAGCGCCAGCAGAACCGTCCTGCTATGACTCAGGGAAGCGTCGATTAGTGGCCTGATCACAAAAGCCCCTCCCGTTCCGAGGCGACAGGTTCCACCTGCTGCCCTGGAATCACGAATTCCTGACCCACGGATATTATTCGGGCCTTCTCGGGCAGGCCGTCCACAAGCATGTGATCCGGACGGTCAGCAATAATTTTTACAGGAATAAATTCCACCCGATTTTCGTCGTTAACGATCTTGACGCCCACCTGTCCCTTGTCGTCCAGAGAAAGAACGGAAGGCGAGATATGATGAGCCTTGGTGCCGGACAGCGGAATTCTGATTTCGGCAGTCATGCCGTCCTTGATGTAATGAGCCGGATTACTCACCGATACCACGGTTCTGAAAGTTCTCGTCATCGGATCGGCAGCGGGGGCCACGAAAGACACATTTCCTTCAGCCTCTGCACCGCCGGTGAACATTACTCTGGCGGGCAGGCCAACGCGCACGTCGATAATACTCCTCTCGGTTACATAGCCGACGAATTCGACCGGATCGAGATCGACTATTTTATAAAGAGGAGATCCTACTGCGACAAAGTCTCCTAGCTCGACCATCTGCTGGCTCAGGATCCCGTCGAAAGGGGCAATGATTTTAGTCTTTCCAAGGTCTATCTCCACCTGACGCAGATTGGCCAGGGCGGTCTGCAAGGATGTCTTTGCTTCGGCAAGGCGAATGCGGGTGTTAAAGCCCTTCGTTTCCAGTTCGCTTGCAGCGTTGTACTCAATTTCCCTTTGACGCACCGCGGCGCGGGCTTCTTCCACACGCTTCTCGCGGTCGCGGATTTCAAGAGTGACCAGCACGTCGCCGGTCTTGACCTGCGCCCCTTCCCTGAAAAAGACGGCATCGACCTGCCCTGCGGTTTCGGCGCGAAGCTCGACAGTGCGGGATGCCTGCGAGCGGCCAGTAACCACAACATCGTTAAAGACAGGTTTGGCCTCGGAGTTTCTGACACGAACCCTTGATATTCGTTCGCTGCGTGAATTCTGCTCCCGGACGGTCTCTTCAGCCGCCATGCCCCGGGGCTTACCCGGCACAAGCCAGCCGGACAGCATCCAGGCGCCAGCCAGAACAACAATTATCGCCGCTGCCAGATATGAGGATTTCATGAAAAACCTTCGATGTACAAAGGAATATATTTTCCAATAATGGCTTTCCGCAAATTTTAGCGGAAATTACAGAGGAACATAATGGAAATATTTGTAAAAACAATCGAATTGTACACCCGAGAGAACATTTTCATGCCCCTGGCCTGACAGCTTAGGGGTTCACGTATCTTTGATCCTGGTGTTAAACCGCACAGACACGGCAAAACCCCTCTCCCGCCGGGAGAGGGAGGCCCCCGCGAAGCGGGAGGTCAAGGAATTTCGTAGCTGGAAATCCAGGTGAAGATAGTTATGCTACGGCGTGCTTGACTTCCATTTCGAGGTCGCCAGAGACTTCCTTATCCTCGAAATCCTCCGCCTGAAGGGTTCTCGCCCTGCTCGGAGCCTGATATGCGGTCTTGGCATGCTCGGCGCAATAAGGCAGACCCGCAACGGCCTGACAGCCGCAGAAATGGAAATCGGGATCCTTCGGATCGCCTACCGGCCAGCGGCACATGCGTTCCCTCAGATCGGCAAGTTTGACACCGGGGGGCGGGCTTGCCTTCACCGCTTCGAGTTTTCTTTCCGGCTCGGGCGGCTTGACGTTGTCGTTTTGCTGGATGGGCGAAACCCTGTTGGAAAGCTTTAATCTGTGCGCCTTGCCGATAACAGCATTCCTGGTTACCCCGTCTCCGAGCGCTCTGGCGATTTCGGCAGCAGTCTTGCCTTCTCCCCAAAGCTGCTTTAGCAGCGCCACTCGCTCATCCGTCCAGCTCATGAAGTCTCCTTCCCCACCTTAAGTCCAGAACACCGGGCCCTAACCAAATGAGGCCCCTAACCAAATCCATATACTCAATGCAACGGGGGTTAGATTATCAATGACCGATTCGGGCCGCCAGAAGCGGTGGAGAATTATCTTTCTTTATCCACATTTATATCGGGAATTTTATATAATAACTGAAAAAAGTGTTTGTTGCACAGGTACTTGTGGAAAAACAGCTCTTAAGCGCGAAAAAAACTCAAGCGTTGAAGTCGAGGCCGAGCAAGGCGTACTGGCTTGCATCCTCGAACCAGTTCTCCTTGACCTTGACATGTAATTTCAGATGGACTGCGGTTTCGAGAATTTCGCAAAGCTCCAGCCTCGACGCCTCGCCGATTTGCCTGATACGGCTCCCGCCGCGACCAAGAACTATCGCCTTGTAGTTATCCCTTGCGACATAGATGACCTGATTGATCAGTATCTGGCCATTATCCAGTTCTTCCCAGCGCTCGGTCTCGACCGCTATACCGTAGGGGATTTCCTCATGCAGCTGGCGGAAAATCTTTTCTCTGGTTATTTCCGCCGCCATCAGGCGCGCCGGCATGTCGGTGATCATATCCTCGTCGAACAGCCATGCTCCCTCGGGAACGCTGGCGGCAAGGTATTCGAGAAGTTTGTCGGAGCCATGGCCCTTGAGTGCGGAGATCATAAAGGTGGCCTCGAAAGGGCATTGTTCGTTAAGGCGCCTTGCCACCTCCAGAAGAGCCGGTTTTTCTACGAGATCGATCTTGTTAAGTACCAGAATTCTTGAACCGGCGCCCAGCTTGATGCGCCTGATGATATCGTCGAGATAACTGCCGCGCAGGGCTTTTTGCGCGTCGACGATCAATGCCACCATATCGGCTTCCTGAACGCCGTTCCAGGCAGCGGCGACCATGGCGCGCTCCAGCCTTTTTTTCGGACTGAAGATACCCGGGGTGTCGATGAGTATTATTTGGGATTTTTCATGCAGGGCAATGCCGAGAACGCGGGTGCGGGTAGTCTGAACCTTGGGCGAGACAATACTTACTTTCGTGCCCACCAGGGTATTTACAAGAGTGGACTTGCCGGAATTGGGCGGGCCGACTATTGCCACGAAGCCGCAGCGCTGTTCAGCCATCAGCATTCTCCGTTCCCAATTTTTTCATCATGATTTCCGCCGCCAGTTTCTCGGCGGAACGGCGGGATGTTCCCTGCGCGGTAACCGGCGCGAAGCCCTCCACGGTTACGGAGACATCGAATACAGGCGCATGGTCGGGGCCTTTCCGCCCCACCAGATCATAGACGGGCAATCCGAGCCCTTTGCCTTGCGTCCATTCCTGAAGGGCCGTTTTCGGATCGATCGGCGGCTTTACAGTCTCATAGAGGCAATCCCCCCAGAGGCGGCGGATCATATCGCGGCATTCCTCAAGACCGGCTTCAAGAAAGGCCGCGCCTATCAGGGCTTCCAGAACATCGGCAAGGATATTCTCGTTCGCGCCCCCGCCTGAAGCTCTTTCGGCTTCGGACATAATTATGAATTCGCCAAGCCCGGCTTCGAGCGCGACCCTTGCCAGCATCGACTTGTCGACAAGGGCCGAAAGCCTTCTGGCCAGATTTCCTTCGTTTTCTTCGGGGAAAGTCCTGATCAGAAAATCGGCGACCACCAGACCCAGCACCCTGTCGCCGAGGAATTCCAGTCTTTGATAGCTGATCCGGGTGTTAGCGCTTGAATGAGTGAGCGCCTCGACAAGCAGGTGCCTATCTGTGAAAACACGGCCCAGAACCGAATGCAGCCGCTCGGAATCAAGGCTCGTCATTGCGTTTCGGCAGCCCGGCCGTTTTCGATCCGGTTGAACAGCCTGCCGTAGCGGATCGTCCATGGCCACTTCCAGAATTCAAACAGTCCGGCCGTCCCGTTGGTTGAAAAGAAGATAAGTTCGGCCCGGCCAACTATATTCCTGAAGGGAACATACCCGACAAGATTCATAACCCTGCTATCCTGCGAGTTGTCCCGGTTGTCGCCCATCAGGAAAAAATGGCCTTCCGGCACCCTGTAGAGAGGCGTATCATCAAGGGGCATGGAGTCGCTTTCCTCATATATGCTATGAGTGAAACCGCCGGGGAGGGTTTCCCTGTATTCCAGCATGCTGGTGTAGACCGGCCCGTCGTCGACGCGCATCCAGCCGACTTCCTCTCTCCGGACGATCTCGCCGTTGATGTAGAGCCGTCCGCCGATTACCTGCACGGTTTCACCGGGCAGTCCGATAACGCGCTTGATATAGTCTACGCTCGGGTTGGTGGGCAGCCTGAAAACCACCACGTCGCCACGCAGCGGCTCCTTCGCCATTACCCGATCCTCGATAGGGGCAAGGCCGAAAGGGAAAGAATATCTGCTGTATCCATATGCGGGCTTGTATACGAAAAGGTAGTCGCCGATCTCCAGTGTAGGCTTCATCGAGCCTGAAGGGATATTGAACGGTTCGATCAGAAAAGTGCGGATGGCAAGGGCCAGCAAAACCGCGATAAATCCGGTCTTGAGAAATTCAAACCATTCCTCTCTGGCATTCATCGGGGGCTCCCGATTCTGCCTTGCAGGTTCGTCCGTCTGATCTTTTTGTTTTTTGAGGTTTTCAGGTTCGCTGGTCATCAAAGGGTTTTTAAACAATATTGTCCAAGAAGAAAAGAGATAGTTTAAGTTATAGGTAAATCCTTTGTACGGCACGGGACTGCGATAACCGGTCAAAGTATATCGCCAAGTTTTCATCCAGCAGCGATCATTACAACGTCATCAAAGCCGAATTTATGGCCATGCGACTGGCAGGTCTTTGTGGCCTGAATGTCGCTCCAGTAAAACTGATGCGGGCGTCCGGAAGGGATTATCTCCGATAGATCAAGCCTTGTTTAAAGAGCGTATGTTTATGAGTTCATATGCTTTTGAGGGGCTGGGGACTATTTGAAGGACTCGATAACCACGAAAGCCTGCGCCAGTGGCGGTTCGTCGCTTAAGGACAGGTGTATCGCTGCTTCATGACCTGGCGGGGTGATCGTTTTCAGTCTTTGCAGAGCCTGGCCGCCCAGTCTTATTTCCGGTTTGCCTTCGGGATAGTTAATTACCGCGATATCCCTGAAGGCAACTCCTTCGCTGATCCCTGTGCCCAGAGCCTTGGCGCAGGCTTCCTTGGCGGCGAATCTTTTGGCGTAGGTGGCGGCGACATCCCCGGGTTCGTTGCGGCTTTCGGCCCTTGCAATTTCCTCGGGCGTAAAGCAGCGGTTCTTAAACCTTTGGCCAAACCTTGCCAGCAGGTTTTCTATGCGGCTGATATCCACGATGTCGTTTCCGATGCCAAGAATCATTTTTTTATCTTTTGTTTCATTTTCCCAAGCCGCTCGCGGAAGGCCCCCCTCTGCCTGCGGTATGCTTTCATGGCGTAGAATACAGGATAGTAAAGGAGACCGTAAGCCAGAAACCAGAATGCCACTCCGGCGACAAGGCTTCCGATAGTCATCGGCAGCAACAGCTCAAGCGGGTGGCCGAGAAGGTAGTTGAAAAACTCGCCCGGTTCGTTCAGGAAATACTCGAAATCAAGATAGTCCGGCAGGATTTTTATTCTCTCAAGCCCCGCGACATGCAGCAGCCACGCTCCCGACATATATGAAGACGCCCAAAGGAAAGGGAAAGTCCACGGGTTTCCCCATACCGTACCGGCCGCTCCGGCGAGCCAGTTGGCCCGCAGGACTCTGGATAGCACCAGAGCCTGGATAATATGCGTACCGATAAAAGGGGAAAAGGATACGGCCGCACCGCTGGCAAGCCCCGCAGTTATTTTATAGGTGGAATCGCAATTGCGGAAAAGGCGGTGCTGCCAGTAATGAAACGCCCTTGTCCAGCCCATTCTCGGCCAGACAAGATCCTGCAACAGAAATTCAATTCTTTTAGGAACACGCCTGCGAAACATAACTCTTCCATAAAATTAACGACCGCGCGCCCTTTCGACGTTGGCCACCTGTGGAGTGGCGCGCAGGGCAGCGATAATATTATTCAGATGTTTTGTATCGTTTACATAGATATCTAGCAACATATCCCAGAAATCGAGTGTCCTGTTGGTTATTTTAAGGTTGGTGATGTTGCCGCCGTTCTTGCCGATAACGGTTGAGAGAGTTCCAAGAGAGCCGGGCTGGTTGGCAAGGGTTACATTGATGCGGCCGACATGGGCCTCGGGCGCGTCGGGGCCCTCGCCCCATGAGACATCGAGCCATCGCTCGGGCGTGTCGGCGAAAGTTTCCAGGGTTTCGCAGTCTATGGTATGGATGGTAACACCCTTGCCGGTAGTGACGATGCCGACGATGCGGTCGCCCGGCAGGGGGTGGCAGCAGCGGGCAAAGTGGACGGCCATTCCCGGGATAAGGCCTTTGATCGGCATCGGCACGTCCTTGGCGACCATGCGCTTGCCGGTGAGAAGCTCGGGGTTTTCCTCTTCCCTTTTCTGGGGCTGGGACTGGTGGCCGGGGAAGATGGCCCTGAAGACGTCGCGGGCGGCGAGGTTGCCGGCGCCGATATTGGCGTAAATATCGTCGACTTCCTGCGCCTTGTAGTATTCGATTACCGCGGAGACCGCCTTGTCGCTGAAGTCGTAGCCTTCCTGACGGAAAATCTTCTGGAGCATCGCCCTGCCCAGAGATGCGTATTCGGTGCGCTGCTGCTGGCGGATGAAGCGGCGGATATGGGATCTCGCCTTTCCGGTGACGACGAACCTCTCCCATGTCGGCGAAGGGTTCTGGGTTTTGGCGGTGATGATGTCAACCTGGTCGCCGTTCTGAAGGCGGGTGTTGAGCGGGACTATGCGGCCGTTGACCTTGGCGCCGACGCATTTGTCGCCGATGTCGGAGTGGATGCCGTAGGCGAAGTCGATGGGCGTGGCTCCGTTGGGAAGCTCTATCAGGTCGCCCTTGGGGCTGAAGACATAGACCTGATCCTGGAAGAGTTCGAGTTTGCTGTTTTCGAGGAAGTCCTCGGGCTTTTGTTCGTGTTCGAGGATCTCCAGCAGTTCGCGCATCCAGCGGTATTCGCGGATGTTTTTCAGGCTGGCCTGTTCTTCGCCCTGCTTGTAAGCCCAGTGGGCGGCGACGCCGAGATCGGCTTCCTCGTGCATCTGCTGGGTGCGGATCTGGATTTCGATCCTCTGGCCGGATGGGCCGATGACGCTGGTGTGGATGGAACGATAGCCGTTGGGCTTGGGCGTGGAGATGAAATCCTTGAAGCGTCCCGGAACGGTCGGGTAATTGCTGTGAACAAGGCCCAGCACGTTATAGCAGTCGGCGACATCCTCGACCACGACGCGGAAGGCCATGATATCGGAGAGCTGCTCGAAGGCGACATTCTTGCGCTGCATCTTTTTCCAGATCGAATAGCGGGTCTTTTCCCGGCCGGTGATATTGGCCTTGATATTCGCCTGCCGGAGAAGCCTTTCGAGTTCCCCGATGATGTTATTCACCATGTCGGTGCCTTCCTGACGCAGGAAGGACAGGCGGTTGGTAATGCTTTCCCTTGCTTCGGGGTTGAGGTAACTGAAAGCCAGATCCTCAAGCTCCTCCTTGATCTTGTGGATGCCTATGCGTTCGGCGAGAGGCGCGTAGATATCGAGAGTCTCCCTTGCGATCCTGCGGCGTTTTTCCGGATTTTCGATGTGTCCGAGAGTGCGCATGTTGTGCAGCCGGTCGGCGAGCTTGATCAGAAGCACACGGATATCGCGGGACATGGCGAGCAGGAGCTTGCGGAAGTTGTCGGCCTGCTTTCCTTCGATCGTCTGGCCTTCGATCTTGGTCAATTTGCTGACCCCGTCGACCAGCTCGGCTACTTTTTTGCCGAATTCCTTCTTTACGTCTTCAAGAGTGGCCTGAGTGTCTTCTACGGTGTCGTGCAGGATGGCGGTTATTATCGTCACCGTGTCCATATTCATATCGGCAAGAATTACGGCGACTTCGAGGGGGTGCAGGAAATAAGGCTCGCCGGATGCGCGGGACTGACCTTCATGCATGCGGCGGGCGAAATCGCAGGCGCGCTGGATTTCTCCGCGATCCAGTTGCGGATTGCTGGAAAAAATCAGCTCAAGTAAAGGTTGGCCAGGCATGCCGCGCGTTTATTCCTTTTCGTTTCCGGTGAACACCCAAAAAAGGGGACAAGATGATAATAATATAAAAGTCCATGCATTATTAAAAAAGAATGAAAGAACGCTTCATTCCTGATGTTTTCCGGCACTTTATTTTTTGCCCTTGTCCTGGTGGCAGTTGCGGTAGATGGCGAGGCGGTTGCGCTCCAGCCAGATGGTCGGCTCAGGATCGCGGCGGGCGTGCAGAGAGAGGATGCCGTTGGTGAAAACCGCGGGGTTCTTTGTATTTCTGGCCCGGTATAAAAGCCGGTTCTCACCTTCTATCATTACCGATACTTTTCGGCCTTCCGGATCGAAAACGGCGTTGAAACTACGCCCTTCATCGCAAAGGTAGTTCGAGGAGACGGGCGTTTTCGTTTTTTCCTCCTCAGGATCCAGCGGCAAGAGCGTGCAGGCCGGAGCGGCAGCCGCAGCCACCAGCAGAACGAGAGTTTTCATACATTTGACGAACATTGGATTCTCCTTGAACATCAACGAGTATATAACGGGTTTTTTAATTCCAACATAACTTTTGACCTGCCAAATGTTTTTCGGATATAAGGCTTTCCCATGATTTCAAATGAAGTTCTTTGCGGATTGTTTCTGGCGGGCGGATTGTCGGCGGCAGTTTTTGCGGCTTATCTCGGACGGCCGTGGCTCCAGACGTTCATCGTTACGGTGATGATCGCCCTCGGTGTGACTGACGCCAAGGTGATCATGGCTTTCGGGGTGCCGGTAACTCTGGGGACTATTTTATACAGCGCGATTTTCTTTGCCACCGACATGCTGACCGAGCGGTACGGCAAGAAGGCGGCTTACGAGGCTATCCGCTTCAGCTTCTTTGCCACCGTGGTCTTCCAGCTCGTGGTTCAGACGACGCGGCTGGCCATTCCGGCGCAAGGGGTAGAGGAACTCAGTCTGGCGATGGACGCCGTTTTCGGCAGCAGTTTCAAAATTGTGGTTATCGGCCTTGCCGTGTATCTGATCAGCCAGCATCTCGATATCTGGCTTTATCATAAAATACATAAGCTTACCGGAGAAAGGCATCTTTGGCTCCGCAATAACGGCAGCACTCTCGTATCCCAGTTTGTGGATACATATTTGTTCTGTTTTCTTGCTTTTTACGGCGTAATCGAGGATTGGTATATGGTCGCAACTACCGGATACGCAGTGAAGGTAACCGTTGGCCTTAGCGATACGATATTTATCTATATCAGCAAGGCCTTTACGCCGCTGGATCTAAGGAACTCAATAAAAGAGGAAAAAACGGATAACTGTTATGGATCTCAATAAAATAAAAACCGGGGACAATCCCCCTGAGGAAGTAAACGTGATCATCGAAAACCCGATGAGGGGCGAGCCTGTAAAATACGAAATGGACAAGGAGACGGGGGCGATGTTCGTCGATCGCTTTCTGCACACCACGATGTTCTATCCGGGGAATTACGGCTTTATCCCACACACTCTTTCCGGCGACGGGGATCCCGTAGACTGCCTGGTGCTCGGGCGGACGGCGGTAATGCCGGGAGCGGTTCTGGCGGTAAGACCCATAGGCGTTCTGATGATGGAGGATGAGGCCGGAGTTGATGAAAAGATAATCGGGGTTCCGGTACCCAGGCTGCACCCTTATCACAACAATGTCAGCGACTACACCGACCTTAGACCGATACTGCTGGAGCAGATCGAGCATTTCTTCACCCATTACAAGGATCTGGAACCGGGAAAATGGGTAAAGAACGTCAGCTGGGGCAATGCCGCCGAGGCGCGCAAAATGATCGTCGAAGGTATTGAAAGATATGCTGCCTGTGGAAATGGAAAGAGCAGCGCGTCAGGGGCTTAGGGCTTCCGCCTCCAGAAATCTGGTCTTCCATTCGCTATAAAGCGCGGGGTCTACCTGCTTTGCCCTGACTCCCTCATGAATGGCCTTGCCGATTTTGGGATCTCCCGTTTCAAGCATTTGAAGCACTTCTTCCGTGGCCAGAGTCCCTGTGCCCAATACTTTTTTCTTAAATTCATCCGAGTAGCGCATTTTTCACCTTGCGAGCATCATAATAAATATGAAAAACCTTTTACAGAAGATGGGCGTAATTTACAAGTGAATAGTAAAACCATGTGAAAACCTTTTAAAAATCTGCTTTAAGTACGTGGATTGTTTTTCGTTGGTCAGGGGCTTGTAACTATGACATCTATCGCAGGGAAGCTGACAGAATTAGTCGCCGGCGCATTTGCAAAAAAAGGTATGCCTCCCGAATTCGGGCAGGTGAGGACATCGGACAGGCCGGATCTGGCTCAGTACCAGTGCAACGGGGCGATGGCGGCTGCAAAGCTTGCGAAAAAGAATCCGCGTCAGGTGGCGCAGGAGGTTATCGAGGAACTGAACGCCGGTCACGGAAATATCTTCAGCCGCGTGGAGATTGCCGGGCCGGGATTTATCAATCTCGATGTTTCGAATAATTTCTTATCTGAACATCTGGGGGAAATCGCCGAGGATATAAGGCTTGGAGTGCCGGAGCTTTCCGATGGCGAGACTGCGGTGCTCGACTATGGCGGGCCCAATATCGCCAAGCCGATGCATATCGGGCATCTGCGCGCCGGAATCATTGGCGACACGTTGCGCCGGATGATGGGTTTTGCCGGGTACAAGACGCTTGGCGACGTGCATATGGGGGACTGGGGCACGCATCTTGGCATGCTGTTCAATGATTATATACGGAACGGGGAAGCCGGGCTTATCCTGGACGTCGATCTCAACGACGAGACCGCAGTGCAGAAGCTTTTTCAGGATATGTCCGAGCGCTATCCCAAGGCATCGGCAGCCGCAAAGGCAGACGAGGCGCTAATGCGCGAGGCGCATGAAGCCACCTTGAAAATGCAGAACAGGCAAGCTCCGTGGTATCCGATGTGGGAGGCGGTGCGGGCCGTTTCCATTATCGGCATGAAAAAGAACTACGGCGCGCTTAATGTCGAGTTCGATCTGTGGAAAGGGGAGGCCGACGTCCATGATCTGATTGCGCCGATGGTCGCCGGATTACAGGAAAGAGGCTATGCGGTCGAGAGCGAGGGGGCGCTGGTAGTTCCGGTGAAGCGCAACGACGACAACCGCGAGGTTCCACCGCTTATCCTTTACAAGCGCGACGGGGCGGTGATGTACGGAACGACCGATCTTGCAACGCTGGTAGAAAGGATGAAGCTTTATCATCCTTCTAAAATTATCTATATCGTCGACCAGCGCCAGCATCTGCATTTCGAGCAGGTTTTCAGGGCGGCGAGGATGTCGGGGATAGTTCCATCCGATGTCGAGCTTACCCATGTCGGCTTCGGAACCATGAACGGGCCGGACGGCAAGCCTTTCAAGACCAGGGCCGGAGGCGTCCTTCGGCTCGACGACCTGATCGGCATGGGGATCGACAAGGCCAAGCAACGGCTTGACGAGGCGCATCTCGCCGAGGACATGCCGGAAGAGGAGCGAGAGAGCGTTGCGCAGCTGGTGGCGGTGGCGGCAATCAAATTCGCCGATCTCCAGAACAACCCCCTTTCGGATTACGTATTCGACATGGATCGTTTCACAAGCTTCGAGGGCAAGACCGGGCCTTACCTGCTTTATCAGGCGGTGCGCATCAAATCGCTGGTCAGAAAAGCAGGGGAGCGCGGCATCGATATCGACGGCGGGGCTGGATATGTCCCGACGGAAACCGATATGCCGCTAGCGTTGACGCTTTCCGAGCTTCCCGATGTGTTCGAGGGCTCGGTAAGAAACTACACCCCTCACCTGCTCTGCGATTACGCCTACAGGCTCTCGCAGCAGTTCAGCACCTTCTACAACGCCTGCCATATTCTCTCCGAGGAAAACGAGGAATTGAGAAACAGCCGTCTTATGCTCTGCCGCCAGACGCTTGCGCAATTGGAACTGGTTCTTTCCCTGCTCGGCATCGGTGTGCCCGAGAGGATGTAGGAGCGCTGGAATTCCGCTTCACATCATACGCCGCACGCTTTACCTTAACCTCCCTCCTTCCTGAGGGAGATGGGTTATTTCATGACATGTCTTACTGTTACAGGCATTGTGCCTGCCGTTCTGCCTTCGGCTACGGCTTCTTTTAAAATTTCCCTTCTGCCGCCAAGATCGGCGAAGGCAATGGCTGTGCCGGGAAGGTCTGCTGAAGCGGCATCGTGGCTGGCAAGTCTGCGGGCGGCGCGATCCAGGCGCTGCTGCGGATGATCTGCCGTATTGTTGTTTCGTGCCGGTTCGTCCAGCGCAAAGGAAATGACATTTTCTGTCAGATCCTTTCCGGTTCCGGCCTCGGCGACGACATTGACAAGGCCGCTTGCAGCTCCGGCAGCGCCGCCAAAGACGCCGCCGCCGATGATTTTTGAAATAGGCTTGATATCGTCGCCGCTGATGTGGCGGTAAATATTGCCGACGACCGGGATATGATGCAGTGGATTGACCATATCGACCATATCCCCGAAAGTGAACTCCTCGACGCTCCGGCTTCCGGCCTGTCTTTCGTGGTATGAGAGAGTGCCGTCCAGGCCGTGAGTGCCGACGCTTCCGGTTCTTTCAGCTTCGGCGAGGCGTCCGGCCACTTGCTCGGCGGCGCTCAGATCTCTGGCCCATACGGGAACGCTGCCCCCCATACGTTCGTTTTTCACCATACGCAAGACCATACCACTCCTGCCGCCTCGCATGGCGGGCGCTCCGGTTTCGGCCTGTGAAGGAGAAATGCTGTCGTTGAAGGCCATCATTTGCAGTTTTCCTTGAGGAATTGATGAGTTAATCTGCAAAAAGGATGCCAGATATAGATATTTACCTGTTCGGAGAAGACGGCCAGCTTTTCGGCCAGCTGCAAAGGAGCCTTCAGGCGGCTCTTTCGTGCAGGACGCTCGTCAATGCCGGAAGCAGCGAGATTTCCTTAAGCAATGAGGCTCCGGCGATTATCATCACCTGCGGCGCCGATAACCTGACACTGCCAGAAGCAATGCGAGAGAAAGCGATCAAGCTTATCGTGATCGGTGATTCCCCTGTTTCGGAAGACAAGGAAGATATCGAATTTTTTGCAACGCCTTTCAGGCTGGGCGGGTTGATAGACTACATCGCGGAGCTAACGCGCAAACACAAGCGCATGATGGAGCTGCCGGAGTTAATCGTGCTTGGTAAATATGATTTCCTGCCTGCGGATTGCGTTTTGAAAAACAGGGATGAAGAAAGCATGGTTCGTCTTACCGACAAGGAGCGCGATATACTGCTGGCGATGTACCGCAGGAACGGGGACATTATCGACCGCAAAACCCTGTTGCAGGAAGTCTGGGGATTTGTTGACGGTGTCGAGACGCATACACTGGAAACCCACATCTACCGACTGCGCAAGAAGATTGAACCCGATCCGTCGTCGCCTGTGTACATTGTTACCGCGGATAACGGATACAGGCTTGGGGCCTGAAACTGCCTGCTGCGCCTGCCGCCTTAAGACGGCAGATCCTGCAAACTCTCGCGTGCGCGTTCGGCGGCTTCTATGAATCCTTCCAGAAGACGGGAACTGGTATTGCCGATTGTCAGCTGCTTCACGCCATGGCGGGTCAGGTATTCCAGATCCTGGATAAGTCTTGCTATAAGAATTTTTTCCTGAGGATTCAGTCCTGGATTGCCTGAAGCGGGAGGAGAAGCAGAAGTGTGGCCTTGCTGCGAGTGACCGGCCATTTTCCGGTAGGCGTTGGCAGCCATGGCCTCCGGGCGGGCAATCCCTGGTGGTTCTGGTTCCGGTACGGCAGGTTGAGAGGCGGCGTCTTCCGCCATCATATTTTGAAGGAATCCGGTCAGAGCCTCAATGGAAACGGTTGCCTCGTCCTGCAGGTCATCGGCTGCGGCGTCTTTCTCTTTTGCCGGATTTCTTTTTTGCTGATCGCGATTCTCGTTTTCGCGGATGCCAAGGCGGGTATCGGTTTTCTCGGTTTCCCGCAAAGTCGTTTTAAAGACAGGATCAAGGCGTGAAAACATGTTTCCTATTCCCGGAACAACATCCTGATCTCAACTTCGGTTGGCGATTGGTACCAGGAAGACCTGGATTCCCAGAGAAACGACTGGCCCCTCCACAAGGATATCGTTGCAGGTTCGGCAAGCATCAGCCACAGATCGTGATCGTTTACCGTCACAGGCCGTTCCGCATCAACTTTGACGGGCTTTACCTGCATGATAACTTTAACTTTTCTTTGTGACTTCAATGGCAGAGCCTTACCCAAATTCATGGTCATGCGATCATATTCAACCTGGGTAATGTCATGGACGAGGTTTTTTTTAATGTCTCTTACGATTACCGCGATCCATTGACCTGCTATCTCATAGGGGAAGTAATCAATATCTTCACCTAAAAGAATTTTGAGTCTGTAGGGATGTTTTTCATCAGCTTTTTTAGGTTCAATGATTATTTTGCCTTCAATGCCAATTATAAGTTGTTCTTTCGCGAGATTATAATCTTTGAACCGACGCCTTAAACGGTTTGTTTCGTCAATCATTAAACGGTTTTTAATGCCGGACGGCGCTTCTTTGTAAAGATCGGATTCTATAACCCAGCGGCGCAAATCCGGCTCGCTGCCGACAAGCTTGTAAAAGGCGACGCCTATGTCTGTGGCCGGAGACGGAGTAGGACTATCGAATGCACTAACGCTATTTCCGGGGAAGACCAGCAGGACGATCAGGAGGCAAAAAATATAAAAACAACTAAAACTTACTTTCATTACGTCGCATCTTCTATTGACTGACTACACTGCTATTATCATAAAGGAAGCTTTTTTATTCGACAAATGATTAAAGATCCGGGCTGAAATGGAAGAAAAGAGAAAAGGAAGAAAAAGCGGACGGATTCCCAGCAGGGAAGAGCTGGCTTTATGGCTGTCGGCGACCGTGGACGTAAAGGCTGTCAAGGATTTGCCGGATTTAAGCCAGACCGGGGCCGGTTCGCAAAAGCCCTTTCAGGATAGGATCATCGTTCCTGTGAAGACAAGGGTATACCCGGGAAAGATAACCGGCGGAAGCGACCGGGGCACTTTTGAAAAGCTGAAAAAGGGTAAATTTCCGATCGACAGAAGGCTGGATCTTCATGGCATGACACAGGATCAGGCCTTTGAAAATCTAAGCCGGGTTCTGATGGGCTGCCACGAGGCTCAGGAAAGGGTGGTTCTGGTAATAACCGGCAAGGGCAACAAGACTTTTTACGGCAGCCACTGGACTGATCCCGAGGCGGGCGTTCTGAGAAGGATGTTTCCGGAATGGCTCAGGACGCCCCCGCTTGACCGGATCGTACTGGAGTATACCGAGGCCAGGCACAGGGACGGGGGAAAAGGCGCTTTTTATGTTCTCCTGCGGCGCAAGCGGGATTGATCGTTCGCTTCGGGTTACAATATAAATCTGCTCAGATCCGCGCTTGCCGCGAGGGCGGCGACCTGATCGCGAACGTATTCGGCGGTTATCGAGATTTTTTCGCCGCCGCGATCCGAGGCCGAATAGCTGATTTCCTCCAGAAGCTTCTCCATTACCGTATGAAGGCGTCGGGCGCCGATATTCTCCACCTTTTCATTGACTTCGAAAGCCAGACGGGCGATTTCGTCGATGGAGGTATCGTCGAAGTCGAGTTCTACTCCTTCGGTTGCGATCAGCGCCTTGTACTGCTTGATAAGGCAGGCATCGGTTTCGACAAGGATTCGTTTGAAATCGTCCACGGTGAGGGCTTTGAGTTCCACCCTTATCGGCAGGCGCCCCTGAAGTTCTGCAAGCAGGTCTGAGGGCTTGGCGTAATGAAAAGCGCCCGAGGCGATAAAAAGGACATGGTCGGTTTTGAGGGTGCCGTATTTGGTGGCCACGGTCGTGCCCTCGATAAGGGGCAGCAGGTCGCGCTGCACGCCCTCGCGGGAGACGTCGCCGCCCCTCAGATCCTGGCGGGCGGTGATCTTGTCGATTTCGTCGATGAAGACGATGCCGTTCTGCTCCGCGAGCTTCAGGGCTTCGGCGGTGATTTTCTCCTCGTCGAGCAGCTTGTCGGATTCCTCTTCCATCAGGACGTCGTAGCTTTCGGCGACGGACATCCGCCTTGTCTTGGTGCGGGAGCCGAAAGCCTTGCCGAACATGTCGTTTAGATTGACCATGCTCATCGAGGCGCCGGGCATGCCGGGGATGTCGAAACTCGGCAGCGGGTTGGAGCTGTCGCGGACGCTAATTTCAATTTCCTTGTCGTTCAGATCCCCTTTTCTGAGTTTTTCCCGGAACGAGGCGCGGGTGGTTTCCCCGGCGGATTCGCCGACAAGGGCGTCGAGCACTCTTTCCTCGGCGTAAACTTCCGCCTGGGCGCGGACAGTTCGGCGCATCTTGTCACGGGTCAGGTGGAGCGATACCTCGACGAGATCGCGGACTATGGACTCGACGTCACGGCCAACATAGCCGACTTCGGTGAATTTGGTGGCCTCGACCTTGATGAACGGGGCCTGGGCGAGTTTGGCGAGACGCCTTGCGATTTCGGTCTTGCCGACGCCGGTCGGGCCGATCATCAGAATGTTTTTCGGATATACTTCCTCCTGAAGCTCCGGGTCGAGCTGCTGCCTGCGCCAGCGGTTGCGCAGGGCGATAGCCACGGCGCGCTTGGCGTCGTTCTGGCCGATAATGTTGCGATCAAGTTCTGAGACGATCTCGCGCGGAGAAAAAGCGGGTATATCAAGTCCACCCGCTTCCATTTTCTTTTCGGTCATGAGGCTTTCTCTTTTGGAATTCTCTATTACCAACGAATTGATTTAAGGACTTCCTTTGAGCTTATCAAGAGTTTCATTCATCATAAGTCAGGCCATCGCCCATTCGGCCGGGACAAATTTATCCAGAAGACCACCATTTCTGCAAGTTGCCTTGAGGCAAGAGGATGAAGGACTTTTTCTGGAAAGCTGCTCTACGATCCGCATGAAGTCCTTGTCCTTTTCCGGCTCCATGATTCCTTCACTGATGTACTGCTCACGGATATAGGTCAGGATCTGGCGGTTGTCGGGATATTTGCCAGTTTCCGGTGAGGGAAAAATAAGCAACAGAGAGTCCCTGTCTCTGCTTTCCTGATATTTGCTAGGCAGTACGAAGTCGCAGTTAACCACTCTTCCGCCCCAACTAAAATATTTTTCAAGCCTTTTCGCAGGACTGTAACCATGCTTGCCATTGCCTTTGACCTCCCGTGGATTCTCGCAGTCCAGAAACCAGCCTTGAGGTTCGCATCCATTCTTCCTTGATGCATCTGCGAATTCCCGCTCGATCACTTTTCTAAGCTGGCAACCAAGGCCGTATTTACGGCTTTCGCGGTCTACAACAATATAAGCAAGGGTAGCGACATTGCTATCTTTAAAGTAAACACCAACGCAAACGCCATTAATCTCTGGCTCCTTCCTATCGTTTTCATGAAGCCCTGATCCGGCGATAGCTATGTGGTATGAAATATTACTATGCGTATCTTCCAGGCGAGAGAGCCATCCTTCAAGAGGCATTCCGCCTTTCTCAACGGGGAATACCTGGCTATAGATTCCGGCGTGCGCCTTTGCAAGCAATTCTTTAATACCGGGCTGATTAACCGTTTCAGCGGTAACCGTACGAATTTCTTTATCCCCCCCCCACTGCTCTCTTAGCGAGGGGGTAGGGACAATGAAGCTATTCCTCATATTTACACTCCGTTCCAAGGTTAAGTTATGTATTAGCTTTATGCTTGCTTCTCAGCAGTAGACATAAAGGTGGTGCTGAGGGCGACAGCACTTTCGCCGTTGCTGGCTATCGCGATCAGCCCGCATAAACCTTTTTCCTTTTCAAGCATGTCCTTTATCGCCTCCTCGGCAGCGGCTTTTATATCGCCATGCTTGAGGAAGTAATCTTCGACCAGCCGTGCAGTCAGGCGTCGCAGCACTTTGTCGCCCTCGCCGGTGCAGGCGACAGCCACATGCTTCGAGCAATAAACTCCGGCTCCGAAAATAGCCGTGTCGCCTACCCTGCCCGGATATCCGAAATCAAGCCCGCCTGTAGAGCAAGCGGCTGCAAGGCGGCCCTGATCGTCTATGGCCACGGCACCAACCGTGCTAAGCTTCTTTTTGTTCAAATCCTCCATATCCCTGACCAGCATTTGATAGGTCAATTCCGGATAGCGCCGCCGCAGGTTCAAGAAGCCCTCCATAACCGGGCTGACAAACGCGGATACCTTGGGGAAACCGTTTTCCGCTGCGAATTGCCCCGCTCCTTCCCCGGAGAGAATGCTGTGATAGCCATAGTCAAGCAGGCGGCGGGCAACCTTTATCGGGGTGGCTACGTGTTCTATCTGCAATACCGCGCCATACCTTCCTTCACTATCGCATATGCCAGCATCCATGCGAATGCGGCCATCCAGCTGCATAGCGCTGCCGATGCCAGCGTCAAGAACCTCTTCGAGTTCCTGAAGGGCAACGGCCTCTTCAACTATATCGATAGCGCTGCGACCCTTTAGCTTAACAGAGGCGCAGGATCGTCCGGTAGCCTCCTGCTCGCGGTTACGAATATTTATTTCCTTTGCGTTCCACGCGCCTCCGTGGATCAGTATTCTGGCCATTCACGTCCCTTTCAAGCTTAAGGCTGCAGGGAATCGAGAATCCGCTGGTGTGCGGTTTCGATTCTAGACAGAGTTAGTTCATCCGGGGCAACAGCTACCAGCTTTGCACCGTTAACCGCCCCTTTGCTGTCAAAGTCCAGATAAACCGGGATCACTCCAGAGTAATTTGATTCTTTTCCACGGAAGAGGACATCAGTGAAAGCCTCAGAGTAATCCTCGAAATCCGGAAGAGGACGAAACTCTGCGTGTATATTCCTGGCAGCGGGCTCTTTGCCGATCTTTTGCTCAACCCAGTGCGCAGTCGTGAGCAGTGAAGTCGAACAATTCAAACGTCCATTCATTTCAATTACATAGCCTAAATGATCTCCATTTCGGCCTTCCGCCATCATAATGTCAATTCCGGCATAGCCCCTGTAACCCTGTTTCCGGGCGGCATGCATTACCGGAGCCGCCCAGTCGAAGGCTTCCCTGGCCAAACTCTTTTCTTCGGGCGTGGACGGCATCTTCCCCCCTAGATAAATTCCGTTGCGTGTATTCTGCATGGTTGTGCCGGTGATGGTGACTCCGGGATCCCCCACGACTCCTTGTATATTGAAATTTCCAAGGATACGACTGATATCGGGAAGAGCACCTATATCTATATCAATTACGACAGGAAAAAGCTGCCTTTCAGAACCGGGGATTTCAGCGTCGATAATCTTATTTATCCAGCTTTTCACTTCCTCAACACTCATGGTTAAGGGCTCGTAAGGAAGCACTCCTTCGCCGCCAGCGAGATTATCGAATTTTACCCAGTACCTTGTTCTGCCAGGATCAAGTCCCAGATCCTTTGCCTTCAAAGCGATATCCGAGAGTCCCTTCTCGACTTCGTTAATTCCTTCAATGGTAACAAACGGGGCCACCAGATAGCCTTCTTCTTCAGCCTGCCTGACCACACGCGATTTAGAATTAAAATATTTTGTCTGATCAGGGGTAATAAGAGTCTTTCCTCCCAGCGAGCAGACAGTGTCATGAACTTCCTTGACCGGCAAGAACGCGCAGTACACCTTGCCATTGAACAAGTCCCGCAATTCGGGCCTTCTGCGAACAGTGTCGCTTGCCTGAAGGGCAATTGAATGATCCGGGAAATTAAGATCCATGCTTGATGGGGGCAAATGATCCGTAACTTCGAGAATGTTGGTAGTTCCAAGATATCTTTGGGAATAGCGTAAAAAGCCGTCATGCAATTTGAGAGACAGTCCAGATGTCAGGCCACGGGTCAGCAGCATAATGCTTTGATATTCCTGAACGCCGCTTTTATCGCTTGTTTCGCCGCTCTTATCAAAGGTTACCCATTCAAAATCCCATAACGTGTCTCTGGGATCGTACCCTAAAAGCCTGGCTATATCTGCACATCCGAGCGGTATTTTGCATACATTGTAACAAGCTGTGCGGATAGAACCATTGTCCTCGTTTCCCCCTCTCAGATTTCTCATTGAGGGGGCAGAAACAATAAAAGGGGCACCAAGCATAACAGCCTCCCTTAAGGGTTGAAGGATTACTTTTACATAATTCTTTGATTTTTTTCAATCGATATTTTATTAGCGAGAGTTATTATATGCGCTGAAAAAAGTAAAAGGTTTTTTTGCAGGAGAATTAATTTTGATAACTATTTATTCCGGCAGGCATAAACTGCACGCTCCCCGCTTTGAAATCTGCGACGGCGTAGTCGTTGAAAACTTTGAGAAACCCTCAAGAGCCGAGATAGTTTTGAAGGCGGTTACCGAAAGAATTTCCGGCGAGATTATCGGGCCGGAGGATTTTCCGGAGGACGCATTTGCCACGGTTCACAGCCGCCGCTATATAGAGTTTTTAAAGACGGCCGGAAATCGCTGGGCGACGGAAGGCGGCAAGGGTGATGCGATGGCCTATGCCTTCAACACCCTGCATCCGGAAGCGCGGGAGCCCAAAACCATTCACGGCCTGCTTGGCATGTATACCTCGGACGGGGCGGTGCCGATTACGCCGACTTCGTGGGAGGCCATCGAGACCTCGGCCAGGGTCGCCCTTACCGGGGCGAAGCTTGTCGCGGAAGGCGTGGGGACGGCGTTTTCCCTGTGCCGGCCGCCGGGACATCATGCGGCTAGAGAGACGGCGGCCGGATACTGTTTTCTCAACAATGCGGCGATTGCTGCGCAATATCTGCTTGATCAGGGAGCCGCGAGGGCGGCGATACTCGATATCGACTTTCATCACGGCAATGGCACGCAGGATATTTTTTATGAGCGGGACGACGTTCTGTTCGCCTCGATTCACATAGATCCCAGTCATGACTATCCTTATTTCCTGGGGCATGCGGACGAGAAAGGAAGGGGCAAGGGAGAGGGTTACAATTTCAACTATCCGCTCCAGCCGGGTAGCGGCTTCGAGAAATACGAACCGGCGCTGGAGGATGCGGTTCAACGGATCGGCGCCTGCAAAGCTGACTTCCTGCTTGTGTCTCTTGGCGTCGATACTTTCGAAAAAGACCCGATATCGACCTTCCGGCTCAAAAGCGAGGATTACCTGAAGATCGGCGGCCTTATCGCCACGGCCGGACTCCCTACCCTCTTCGTCATGGAGGGCGGATACGCGGTCGAGGAAATCGGCATTAATGTCGCCAATGTGCTTGAGGGGTTTAAAGGCGGATGAAGTTTAAAGCTTTTCGAGGGTGACATTGCCGTTGGTGTAGACGCAGATACCAGCGGCGATTTCCATTGCCTTGCGGGCGATCTGTTCGGCGCCCATATCTTCCCGGTCGATCAGGGCCCTGGCCGCGGCGAGGGCGAAGTTGCCTCCGGAGCCGATGCCGATCAGGCCGTCTTCCGGCTCCACCACATCGCCTGTTCCCGAGAGTATAAGCGAATTTTCCCGGTCGCAAACCGCCATCAGCGCTTCAAGGCGGCGCAGATATTTATCGGTGCGCCAGTCCTTGGCCAGTTCGACGCAGGCGCGGACAAGCTGGCCCGGATGGGCTTCGAGTTTTGCCTCAAGGCGCTCGAACAGGGTAAAGGCGTCGGCGGTCGCGCCGGCGAAACCGGCGATGATCTCGCCGCTCTTGCCGAGCCTGCGAACCTTTTTCGCATTGTTTTTTATGATGGTCTGGCCCATGGAAACCTGACCATCGCCAGCCACTACCACTTCCCCGCCCTTGCGGATGGCAAGGATCGTGGTGCCGTGCCAGTCGGCGGCATTTGTATTGCGTTCACTCATACCTGCAATATGCACTCTGGCTTCATATCGTCAAGGGATTAGAGTTTATCGACAACAGAAAAAACCATGATTGTCAGACCGACTTGCGCGGTCATCCTGATCCCTCATAAAGCGGGATGACAAGTGTTCACCCCTCGATCATCGAGAAATTGGCGACGCGATCCATAGTAGTGCGGATGTTCGAGAGAAGGCGCAGGCGGTTCTTGCGGATGTTCTGGTCGTTGTCGTTGACCAGCACAGCGTCAAAGAATTCGTCCAGCGGAGCGCGCAGGCTCGCCATCGCGCTCATCGCGCTTTTGTAGTCCTCGTTTTCGAGGGCGGGGCCGATTTTGTCCTGGGCTTTTACAAGGGCGGAGAACAGGTTTTTCTCCTGGCTTTCGCTGAAGATATTGTCGTTTACCGCGTTGTCGTATCTCGTCTTGTCCTTCTTCTCCTCGGCAGCGACGATGTTGACGGCGCGGCGGTAGGCGGTAAGCAGGTTCTCGCCCTCGATGGAGCCGACGAATTCCTGCAGGGCGGAAGCGCGCTCGGCGATGGATTTGAGATTGAGGCCGCCAGATTCCCGGTCTTTCGTGGTATGGATCACCGCGTCGATGACGTCATGGCGAAGGCCGGTATGTTTGAGCGAGAATTTCATCCGCTCCAGCATGAAGCCCGGCAGGTCTTTAGTGCCTTCGGCGAGCATGCCTTGCGGGTAGAGCGAGGCGGCGTAATCGAAAAGTTCTCTGACGTCGAGGTCAAGGCCGTTTTCGACAATCAGGCGGGTCACGCCGAGAGCGGCGCGGCGCAGGGCGTACGGATCCTTGGAACCGGTCGGCTGGATGCCGACGCCGAAAAAGCCGGTAAGGCTGTCGATCTTGTCGGCGAGGGCAAGAGCGATGGAAACGGGTTCCGAAGGGGTTTCATCCGACGGGCCGGCGGGGCTGTAATGGCTGGCGATCGCCTTTGCGACGGCGGGGTCTTCCTTTTGCTCCAGAGCGTAATAATAACCCATGACGCCCTGCACTTCCGGGAACTCGAAAACCATGTCGGTCACGAGATCGCATTTGCAGAGTTTGCCGGCGCGGGCGGCCTTCGTTTTGTCAGCGCCGATTTTCGAAGCGATCCAGCCGGAAAGTGCCTCAAGGCGCGAGGCGCGCTGGTCGACATTGCCGAGCTTCTCATGGAACTTGATTTCCCGCAGGCGCGGGAGGCGGTCTTCGAGGCGCTGCTCGCGGTCGGTGTCCCAGAAGAAACGCGCGTCGGAGAGGCGGGCGCGCAGCACCCTTTCATTGCCGCCGACGATATTGCTGTAGGTGTCGGGCATGTTCGAGGTGATAATAAAGCGGTTCGAGAGCCTGCCGTGACTGTCGAAGAGCGGAAAATATTTCTGGTTGCCCCGCATCGTGGCGATCAGCACTTCCTGCGGCACTTCGAGGAAGTCTTCCTCGAACTCACCGGAGAGGACAAGCGGCCATTCGACGAGACCGGCGTTTTCATCGAGCAGCGCGGGGTCGTCCTTCCAGGTGAGATCGTGCCTTGCGGCTTCCTTTCTGGCACCGTCAAGGATCAGCGCCTTGCGGTCTTCGCGGTCGAGAATGACCTTGCGCTCTCTCAGGGTCTTTTTGTAATCGGCGAAGTCGTCGACCTCGAATTCTTCCGGTGAAAGGAAGCGATGGCCTCGGGTTTTGTTACCGGAGACGATCGTGCCCGCGCCGGTGTCAAGCTCCCATACAAGGGTCTTGCCGTCGAAGACGGTCAGTATCGAATGGAGCGGGCGAACCCAGCGGAAGGAAGTCTCGCCCCAGCGCATGGATTTCGGCCAGACGATCGCCCGGACAGCGGCTTCGATAATGGCGGGAAGCAGTTTCGAGGAAGAGCCACCCTTCTTCTTTATCACCGCGTACCAGTAGCCTTCGCGCTGTTCGCACTGGCTTGTATCCTTGAGGCCGCTGGCGCGAAGGAACCCTTCGAGCGCCTGTTCGGGTGCGCCGATCTTGGGGCCGCGTTTTTCCTCGCTGGTATCGGGGATCTCGGTCGGCAGGCCGCCGACCACCAGCGTGATGCGCCGGGGAGTCGAATGGCATTCGCTTTTCGTAAACTCCAGACCCGCGCCCTGCAAGCCCTTGCAGACGTGATCGCGCAAGTCCTCGGACGCTTTGACCTGCATCCAGGCGGGGATTTCTTCGGAAAAAAGTTCTATTAACAATTCAGCCATTTTATCTCTCTTAAATATGTCGTTCTAGACCCTCGCCATTCCGCTCTCCCTCTCCCTCAGAGAGAGGGCCGGGGTGAAGGTTTCAAGCCGCTTCCCTTAATTCCTTTTTGCCGATCCATGCCTCGCAGCAGGCTTTGGCGAGGGTGCGGACGCGGCCGATGTAGGACTGGCGCTCTACGACCGAAATCACGCCGCGAGCGTCGAGCAGGTTGAAGGTGTGACTCGCCTTCAGGCACTGGTCATAGGCCGGCAAAGCAAGGTTCTTTTCCAGCAGCGCCATGCATTCCTGTTCGCATTCGCGGAAGCGGTTGAAGAGGATGTCGGTATTGGCGTGCTCAAAGTTATGCGCCGAATACTCCTGCTCTGCCCTCAGGAAAACCTGGCCGTAGGTGATGCTGTCGGGCGTGCCGGGCTTGTTGAACGGCAGGTCGTAGACGTTGTCTACCTCAAGCACGTACATCGCAAGGCGCTCCAGGCCGTAGGTAAGTTCGAGGCTCACCGGGTGGCAGTCGAGGCCGCCGACCTGCTGGAAGTAGGTGTACTGGCTTACTTCCATGCCGTTGCACCAGACTTCCCAGCCGAGGCCCCATGCTCCCAAAGTCGGGCTTTCCCAGTCGTCCTCCACGAACCTGATGTCGTGCTCCATCGGATCTAGGCCGATCGCTTTCAGACTGTCGAGATAAATCTCCTGGCTGTCGGGGGGCGAGGGTTTGATTATCACCTGGAACTGGTAATAGTGTTGCAACCGGTTGGGGTTTTCGCCGTAGCGACCGTCAGTGGGACGCCTTGAGGGCTGGACGTAGGCGACCTTCCAGACGTGATCCGGGCCGAGGGCGCGCAGCGTCGTCGCAGGGTGAAAGGTTCCCGCGCCGACTTCCATATCGTAGGGTTGCAATACCACGCAGCCTTTGGCTGCCCAGTAATCCTGAAGGATCAATATCAGATCCTGAAAACATTCGGGTTTTTTGCTCATGAAAACTTTTAAATCATAACCAGCCGAGAACGGCAATAACATTGTTTGCCTATTATACCGGCTATCTACTCCACTACCGCAACTCGCAGGATATTGGTGGAGCCGGGATGGCCGAAGGGGACGCCGGCGGTGAGGACGATTGACTGGCCGGGGGTGGCCAGTTCCTGCGCTTTCGACTGCTCGATCGCCTTTTCCACGGCTTCGGCGAAATTGTTCATGTGGCCGACATGGACGGCATGGACGCCGTACATTACGGCAAGTCGTCTTGCGACGTCCAGATGCTGGGTCATGCTAAGTATGGGCATGGCGGGGCGCTGCCGGGAGGTACGGATGGTCGTCGAACCGGAACTGGTGACATTGACGATAGAGGCGGCGTTCACCTGCCTTGCCACATAATAGGCCGCGGTGGTGATCGCGTCGGCGGCGTTGCTTTCCAGTCCGGGGTGATCGGATTCGATGATTTTCCGGTATGTCTCGTCGCTCTCGGTGCGGCGGCAGATGCGATCCATGATTTCCACGGCTTCCAGCGGGAAACGGCCTATGGCGGTTTCGGCGGAGAGCATGACCGCGTCCGCGCCGTCATATACGGCGGTGGCGACATCGGAGGCCTCGGCGCGGGTCGGGCGGGGATTGTCGATCATCGACTCCAGCATCTGGGTGGCGACGACGATGGGCTTGCCGGAATGGCGAACCTTGCGCACGACTTTTTTCTGGACTGAAGGAACGTTTTCGGCTGGGATCTCCACGCCCAGGTCGCCGCGGGCCAGCATGACTCCGTCGGCGATTTCCAGCATTTCGTCGAGATGCTCCAGCGCCGAGGGTTTTTCAAGCTTGATCATCAGGCGGGCGCGGCCGGCGATGAGAACCTTGGCCTCGGATACATCTTCGGGACGCTGCACGAAAGACTGGGCAACCCAGTCGACATTCATGTCCAGCGCCCTGTCGAGATCCTTCTTGTCCTTTTCAGTCAGGGCGGCGATGGGAAGAACTATTCCCGGAACATTAAGTCCCTTGTTGTTGGAAAGGGAACTGCCGGAAATGACTTCAGCCTGAATGTGATCGCTGCCCTTGGAGAGAACGCGCATGCGGACATTGCCGTCGTTGAGAAGGAATTCGTCGCCGGTCTTTAGCACCTCGATCACTTCCGGATGCGGCAGGCTGACGCGGGTATTGTCGCCGGGCGTTTCGTCAAGATCGAAGCGCATGACCATTCCGGGCGCGAGGTCGATCTTGCCTTCCGCGAATCTGCCGATGCGGAGTTTCGGGCCCTGAAGGTCGGCGATAATGGCTATGGGGCGCTCGTATTTCTTTTCCAGCGCCCGGATTGTGTCACAGCGGCGCTGGTGGTCTTCGGAAGCGCCGTGGCTGAAATTGAGTCTGAAGACGTCCACGCCTTTCAGGAAAAGCTGTTCGAGAACTTCCTGCGAGTCGCTCGCGGGGCCGATGGTTGCGACGATTTTGGTCTGGCGTCTGCGGCGCATGTTTGTTTCCTACTCTCAAGGGCGGGATGTGACGAGTTATCTTTGCAAACCGGTAAGGAAAGTCAATTGGCGAATTGACAAAAACACAAAATGTAGTAGTGTGAATTGAAATCAGTACTCAATTGGTCGTATTTACTACCTTCCAAACCTGGAGATTTAAATGTTTGACGTAGCGCAGAACCAGCGCGGCAAGAGCGTAGTCATCGACAGCAGCCGCAATGCTCTTCTCACTAAATTCGGCGTGGAGACGCTCAATGACCGTTACCTCCTTCCCGGCGAGCAGCCGCAGGATCTTTTCGCCAGGGTGGCGATGCATTACGGAGACGATTCGGCGCATGCGCAGCGGATGTACGATTATATTTCGAAGCTGTGGCTGATGCCGGCGACCCCGGTGCTATCCAACGGGGGCACTGAAAGGGGGCTGCCGATTTCCTGCTTTCTTAACGAATGCGGCGACAGTCTTGGGGAAATTGTGTCTTTATGGAACGAAAATGTGTGGCTTGCCTCTCTTGGCGGAGGAATCGGGTCTTACTGGGGCAATGTCAGGTCGATCGGCGAGAAGGTCGGGGGCAATGGCAAGACATCCGGCATCGTGCCTTTCATCAGGGTAATGGATTCGCTGACGCTTGCGATTTCGCAAGGCTCCTTAAGGCGCGGCAGCGCGGCGATATACCTGCCCGTATGGCACCCTGAAATCGAGGAATTTATCGAGATCAGGAGACCGACCGGCGGCGATCCCAACCGCAAGGCCCTTAACCTGCATCACGGAGTGCTGATTACTGACGCCTTCATGCAGGCAGTAGGGAGTGACGGGGAATGGCCGCTGAAGTCGCCAAAGGACGGGCATGTCGTAGAGATCGTCAGGGCAAGGGATCTGTGGGTTCGCCTGCTTACAGCGAGAATCGAGACCGGAGAGCCCTATCTGGTTTTCATCGACACGGTGAACGAGCGGATACCGGAACACCATAAACTGGCGGGGCTTAACGTCAGGATGTCCAATCTTTGCGCCGAAATCACCCTGCCGACCGGAAAGGATCATCTGGGGAGAATGCGGACGGCGGTTTGCTGCCTTGCGTCCCTCAACCTTGAGAAATACGAGGAATGGAAAGACGATCCGCTGATTGTCGAGGACAGTCTGCGGTTTCTTGACAATGTGCTGTCGGACTTTATCGATAGGGCCCCCGATTCCATGGCCAATGCCAGATATTCGGCGATACGCGAACGCTCGGTCGGACTCGGGGTTATGGGGCTTCATTCTTTCCTGCAATCGAAGATGATACCGATTGAGAGCGTAATGGCAAAGGTGTGGAATAAACGCATTTTTGAGGGCATAAAAACCAGCGCCGACCTTGCTTCGAAGAAACTGGCGGAGGAGCGAGGCCCCTGCCCTGATGCCGGAGATTACGGGATCAGGGAGAGGTTTTCGAATAAAATCGCCATTGCGCCGACCGCCTCGATCTCGATCATCTGCGGCGGCGCAAGTCCGGGAATCGAGCCTGTCGCAGCCAATGCCTTCACCCACAAGACCCTTTCCGGGTCGCATGCCGTGAAAAACCGGTATCTGGAAATGCTGCTTGAGGAAAAAGGCCGCAATGACGAGGAGGTATGGAGTTCGATCTTTACCAATGAAGGCTCGGTACAGCATCTGGATTTCCTGGGCGCGGACGAGAAGGACGTATTCAAAACGGCTTTCGAGATCGACCAGCGGTGGCTGATCGAGCATGCGGGCGACCGCGCCGCGTATATCTGCCAGGCACAGTCCCTCAACATCTTTCTTCCGGCGGACGTCCAAAAAAAGGAGCTTCACCGCATACACTGGGAGGCGTGGCAGAAAGGGGTCAAGTCGCTTTACTATTGCCGATCGAAATCGATTCAACGCGCCGAAAGCCATGCGAGCTGGCAAAGGAGCAAGCAACATGCGTTATCTTCGCATGTGAATGTGGATAATTCCCATGTTCGGCAGGAGAGTGGTTATGAGGAGTGTCTAGCTTGTCAGTAACGATGGTTGCCATGATCGCAACCGGGATAATATTACTGAAATGGGCATTCTGGAGAGAAAGATGGATAAAAGACTTACCCCCATGCAGGAATATGTCACCAGGCATTGCGGCACGGAGCCGCCTTTTGAAAACGAGTACTGGGATAATCACGAGGAAGGCATTTATGTCGATCTGCTGTCGGGAGATCCTTTGTTTTCCTCGACCGACAAATTCGTATCCGGAACCGGATGGCCGAGCTTCTCCAGGCCTGTCGGCAAGGAGAAGATTGAGGAATTCGAGGACAGCAGTCTTGGAATGCGGCGGATAGAGGTCAGGTCGGCAGCTTCGGATTCCCATCTGGGGCATGTCTTTACGGACGGGCCAGCGGAAAAAGGCGGGTTGCGGTACTGCATTAATTCGGCTTCGCTGAGATTCATACCCAAAAAAGATCTTGAAAAAGAAGGGTATGGCGAGTATCTGGGCCTGTTCAAATGAGAATCCGGAACACAGATTGACCTGAGCAGTTGGAGACTCTGACTAACCGGACAACCGGGAAAGGAGAGTATTCATGGGAAGGACAATTTTAGTACTGATAGTAATTGCGCTGGTCGCGCTGCTTGCCCTGTGGGCAATCGACCTTGATTTTTCCCCGGAGACGGAACCTGCAGGGGTGACGACGCAGCGGGCGGATGTTGACGTACCGGAAATCGAAATGGATGACGAGCGATACGCTTCGCCTGGAGGACTGGATCAGGACAGATCGGCATTAAGAAATCCGTAAAAAAAGCTTTTTAGAAATCTGTTAAGCCGCAATGGACATAAAGCCGTTGCGGCTTAATTTTTTTTGTCGCAAGATCTCAACCGGCTGTAATCTCCGGTGGTTAAGGAGATCCCTCGCTTTTGGCTCAGGATGAGCAGTAATGTCGCATCACCGAAAAGGAAAGGAACTTTATCCCATGGACAAGGACTACCGTCAGATAACAAAGGAAATAGCCGAGCAGCTTGGAAGCCTGCGCAAAACCCTGCCGATGAAAGGCTTTACAGATCTTGCCCAGGAAGCCACAAAAGACGGGGCGCTTGACGAGAAAACCAAGGAATTCATCGCCCTTGCGATCGGGGTCACGCAAAAATGCGACGGCTGCATCGGCTTTCACGCCAAAAAACTGGCTCAGCTCGGGGCGACGAAAGAGGAGATCGCGGAAACGCTTGCGATGTGCGTCTATATGGGCGGTGGCCCGGCGCTGATGTTCGCGGCGGATGCGTGGAAGGCTTTCGATCAGTTCAGCGAGAAAAGCTGATCAGAAAATATCGCCGATCTGGATAATCGGGACGTCATAGCCGAACATCTCCTTGCCGGGAGCAGCGGTGATGACGACGGCGCAAGGGCTTGATTCGATGCTGCGGCGGGAGTCCTCGTTCAGTTCGTAATGCATCAGATCGTCTTCCATCTGATCGTCGTCATAGACGAGCATGAGCAGATGCTGTTCCCGGTAATACTCCACCCGGGCGATTTCAGACGGGAAAGCTCCATCGCTTACGATAACCATGTTGCCGTTGGGCAGTCTGCCAAGTTCAATGTTCATCTGTTCAGGTCATTAAGCTGAAAAGAGGGAGCGGGTTTTACCGGTTCAGGCGTCTGGTCTGCCGTAAAACTGTCAATCAACGGAGTTGCAAAACCGCCTTTAAGAGACTGGAGGCTGGTTGCCGAGCTCAACATTTTTTGACAGTCTTCAGGATTGTAGTTTGTCATACCGATCTGTTCCCAAGCATTATCCGCCTAACATTACATAAACATAAAATAATTAAAAAAAGCTGAAAAACATTGGATTTTCGCCAATTTATGGTAAAACAACGCAGAGAAAACGGAAAAACAAGTATGTCGCAAGGCAATGAAAATAAATTACCGGCTGAAGAAGAACAGGAAAAGCCGGATCTTCCCACTACTCCAGACCAGCTAATCGCTCTGCTCGACGAATTGCATCTCCGCTATGAGATTTTTCACCACGAGCCGATTTTCACGGTGGCGGAAGGAGAGCATTTAAAGAAGAACATTCCGGGGCTGCATTGCCGAAACCTGTTCTTGCGAGACAAGAGGAAAAAGATGTTCCTGATCGTGGCCGCCAACGAGACTGCGATCGACTTGAAAAAACTTCAATTGATGCTTGGTTGCGACCGGCTGTCGTTCGGATCTCCCGAGAGGCTTTGGCAGTATCTGGGTATACGCCCGGGGTCGGTTTGTCCGTTTTGCATCATCAACGACAGGGCGGGCGAAGTTGAAATTTATCTTGATAAGTTCATGATGGAAGCCGATCTGGTTAATTATCATCCGCTTGATAATGCCATGACCATAGGGTTGACTCCTGAGGATCTGATCAAATTTATTGAGCACACCGGACACAAGGCCAGGGTCATCGATCTCTCGCAAGCCCTGCCGGGTACAGTTTATTAAAAGAGGTAACAAAAATGCTATTCGCTTCGAAACAGAACAACGAGCAGGAAAACCAGCCTGGTAATATCTTCGACGTTGGCTTCGCCGATTTTGAGAACAAGGTTCTAAAGGCCTCTTTCGACAAGCCGGTAATCGTCGATTTCTGGGCGCCGTGGTGCGGGCCGTGTAAGCAGCTCGGGCCGATGCTGGAAGGCGAAGTCGCCAGTGCTGGCGGCAGTGTTCTGATGGCCAAGGTCAATCTCGACCAGAACCCGGAACTGGCGCAGGCGCTTCGCATTCAGTCGGTGCCGACGGTGTTCGCTTTTTTTCAGGGTCAGCCGGTAGACGCTTTCATGGGAGCGCAGCCCGCGAGCCAGATCAGGGCTTTCGTCGACAATCTCGTCAAGCTGGCGAAACAGGCGCAGCCCGACTCGCTCGATATCCCGACTGCGCTGCAACAGGCGGCGCAGGCGCTTGCGGATAAGGAATATGCGGGAGCTCAGAGCATCTATGCGCGGATTATCAGCGAAGATCCTGACAACGCGAAGGCCTATGCGGGACTGGTCAGAGCCTATATAGCAGCAGGCAAAAAAGACAAAGCAAGAGTGGTTCTTGATCAGGCGCCGGAGAACGTGAAAAAAAGTCCGGTTTTCTCGGAAGCGGTAACCGCGCTTGAGCTTGCGGAATCGTCATCGGGAACTCCCTCCAGAAAGCTGGAAAGCAGGATCGAGAAGAACCCCGACGACCACGAGGGACGTTATGAACTGGCCATGGCCTATTTCAGCGAGGATCGCCGGGACGATGCGGCGGGAGCATTGCTCGAAATCATTCGCCGCGACCGGAGCTGGCAGGATGAAAAAGCGCGGGTGCAATTGCTCAAATTCTTCGACGCTTGGGGGCCTGCCGATCCTTCGACTCTCAGGGCTCGCAGAAAATTAAGCGGGATTCTTTTTTCTTAGTCAGCGGATACTAGATAACTAGTTATGTCTGAAAGTCCAAAGGCACCTGAATTTACGGATTTGCCAGATCATCTTCCGATCTTTCCCTTGCACGGAGTATTACTTCTGCCGCGAGGGCAATTGCCTTTGAATATTTTTGAGAGAAGATATCTTGATATGATCGAGGACGTAATGCGTTCTCACCGTATGATCGGAATGATCCAGCCAGACCGCAAGGGTAGCGAGCAGTCAATCTTCAAGACCGGATGCGCCGGAAAAATTTCAGGTTTCGAAGATACTGAGGATGGCCGCTATCTGATAACGCTTACAGGCGTGTGCCGTTTCGATGTCAGGGAAGAGCTTGCGGTGACGACCCGTTACAGGCAGGTGGTCGCCAGCTGGAACAGGTATGCACAAGATCTTCAGCCGCCCGCCATAGACGGGCTGGATCGCGGACGGCTGCTGGGATTGCTTCGGGCTTACTTTCATATCCACGATCTGACCTGCAACTGGTCGCATATCGAGAACGCTCCCGACGAGCGTTTGATCACCTGCCTTTCGATGATCTGCCCGCTTGATGCCTTCGAGAAGCAGCTATTGCTGGAGGCAGAGGATGGCAACGACCGCGCCGCCAAATTCATGACGCTTATCGAAATCGCGATAAAAAGCGCAAATGAAAATTGCTGTTCGGGCAAATGCCATTGAAGATGTCGGCAAGTCATCATATAAAGAATCCATGAGCCAGGATATAGATCCCAAGTTACTTGAAATACTGGTCTGCCCGATGACCAAGGTGCCGCTTCGTTATGACAGGCAGGCGCAGGAACTTATCTCCGATCAGGCGGGCCTTGCCTATCCGATTCGCGACGGCATTCCAATCATGCTGGTCGACGAAGCCCGCAAGATCGATAAACCGTGAATCAGGTACACCTTACCCGGAAGACGCTTTGTCGCCTCGCGTTGCTCTAAACGTATGGATTTTTGCTGGTTCTGACGAGGAGGCGGACGGGGACGCCCTCTATTCCAAAGGCGGCGCGCAGGTTATTTATCAGATAGCGCTTGTACGAATCCGGCATGTCCTGGGGCCTTGAGACCCACAGGGCGAAGGTCGGGGGGCGGGTTTTGACTTGCGTCATATAGCGGGTTTTGTTGGGCCTGCCCTGGGATAAGGGCGGCGGGTTTGCCTGAGTGGCAGATTCCAGCCAGCGGTTAAGCTTCGAGGTAGGAATGCGGGCATTCCAGACCTGATAGATCTTCAGCACTTCCTCCATCAGGGCGATGACGTTCTTGCCTTTAAGCGCCGAGAGCGTCACAACAGGCAAATTCCTGATCTGGGCGAGCGAGTGCTCCAGCCGGTATTGCATATCCGCAAGCGTCTCGCTCTTATCGGTTACCGCGTCCCATTTATTCACTGCAAGAACAAGCGCCCTGCCCTCTTCGATGATGTGCTGGGCGATGGTGAGATCCTGCTTTTCAAGACCGGAGGTGGCATCGATGACCAGGACTACCACCTGCGCCAGCCTTATCGCCCTGAGGGAGTCATCGACCGCCATTTTTTCGAGATTTTTTTGTATCTTCGATTTGCGCCTCAGACCAGCGGTATCGACGAGGCGGATTTTTTTGCCTGCGAACTCCCAGTTGACGGCGATGGCGTCGCGGGTGACTCCCGCTTCCGGCCCGGTCATAACTCTGTCATCCTGGAGGATGGCGTTAAGCAAAGTGGATTTGCCGACATTGGGGCGTCCGGCGATCGCTATTTTTATCGCTTTTTCTTCCTCGCCTTCCCCAGCGAGATCGAAATCCTCGCGGCCTTCAAGTTCGTCGATGGAGGACAGGTCAAGGCGGTCTTCCGCGTTATCCGTTTCGCCCTCCCCGTCCTGCTCCTCTTCAGGGAACCAGGGGGAAAAGGCGGTGTAGATATCCTCGATACCGAAACCGTGCGCGGCGGAAATGGTCAGCGGTTCGCCGAGACCCAAAGACCATGCCTCGGCGATACCGGCGGAAGCGGCGGCTTCGTTTTCGCATTTGTTGACGGCGAGAACTACAGGCTTGCCGGTTTTGCGCACCCAGGTGGCGAAGTGGGAGTCTGTCGGAGTCAGGCCGCTGCGGCCATCTACCAGGAAGAGAACCGCATCGGCGTGTTCAAGCGCCCGCTCTGTCTGACGGCGCATGCGGCCCTGCATGGAATCGTCGAAGCTTTCCTCCAGGCCGGCGGTGTCGATAATTCTTACCGGATAGCCGAGCAGCCAGGCTTCGGCCTCGCGCCAGTCTCTGGTGACACCGGGAGTATCGTCCACTATCGCCAGCTTCTTTCTGGCGAGGCGGTTGAACAATGTCGATTTGCCGACATTAGGACGGCCAACGATGGCAATAGTGAACGGCATTATCTGTAAGCCGCAAGCGTTCCGGAGTTGGTCAGCAGGTAAAGCGTCTCTCCTGCCACCACCGGCATGACCGAGATGCCGCCACCCGCTTTCCATTGACGGATGGGCTTGCCTGTTCCCGGATCAAATTCGGCAACCGTGCCTTCGGAGCTGGCGACGATCAGCCTGCCGCCTGCGAGAACCGGGCCTGTCCACATGACCGACTTGACGCCGCCGGCGTTCAGATCGGTAACCCAGCCAATGCCTCCGCTATCCTTTCCAAGGGCGATCAGCTTGTTGTCCGAGGAGGTGACGAAAACCATATTGCCCGCAACCCACGGGGTCTCCGAGCTTCCTATGTCCCGTTGCCAGATGCGGCTTCCTGATCGCTCATCGATAGCGACCATGCGGCCGCTGAAGCTTACCGCGAATACCATTCCGCCATCGAGAACCGGGAGTCCGGTAATATCGGAAAGACCGGTGAGGCCTCCGAAGCTCCTGAAGGTCGCAAGATTGTCCGACCATGCCACCGAACCGTTTTCAAGGCGCAGGGCGAAAATCTCGCCCGACGAGAATACCGGCACCACTACATCCTGATTAGCCGCGGGGCTTGCGGCGCCGACGAGGCCGATACTTTCGCCAAGCGCAGCATGTTCCCAGATCACGCTGCCGTTAACGACATCAAGGGCGAGCAGCCGGTTATCAAGGGTTGCGGCGAATATCCTTTCGCCGATGACCGTGGGCGCGGCCCTTGCCGGAGCAGGCATTGGAGCGCGCCATGCTATTTTGCCGTTATCCGGGCTTACCGCCAGAATTTCCGCGTAGCCTCCGGTTACATACAGGACTCCTCCGGAAAAGGCTATGCCTCCGGCGATTACAGGATCGTCCTCGCCTTCCGGTCTTACTCTGGTTTCCCAGAGCTGCTTGCCGCTGGCTGCGCTGAAAGCCTTCAGGCGCGAGTCGGTGTCGAGGGTGAAAATTCTACCTTCCGCCACTACGGGCTGTGTGGTCAGCGGAATACGTTTGCTTGCGCCTTTCCCGATACTGGCCGACCAGATCTTTTTAAGTTCCCCGGACAGGGCGGGATTTTGCATAGAATGGTTGGGGTAGCCGCCTTGCTGAGGCCAGAATTCATTGCGCCAGGGCGACGGGGCGATAAAGCCTGCGGATGCCAGCACGGGGTCGTCAGGCTCCAGCTGCTTTTCAAGCTCCAGAATCGAGATTCTCTCGCCGGGAAGCTTGCTGTCGGCTTCCTTGAAGATATCCCCCACGGTCGAGCAGGCTCCCACTGCCAGAACCAGAACCATCAGGCATGGAAGGAAAAAAGCATACTTCATTAACGGCTCTCCGATTTTTGGCTGTTTTTCTGTTTTATCCTGTACACAGACTCAAGCGCCATGGCCCGGCTGCGCAGCGTTGCGGGGACATGCTCGTTTGCTGCGATCCCGGAAACAAGCGTAGCGGCTTTTTCGAAATCCTGAAGTCCGTGCGCGTAAACAAGCGCGGCCCGTAAGGTCGCGTGCCAGTACCATGGATTTTTCCTGTCGGCCAGAACCGGCTTCAGAATAGCGAGCGCTTTTTCGGAGGCGGCCTTGTCATCGCCCGAGTCCCTGCCCTCGAAAAGCAGGCTGGCATGCATCAGGCTGGCATAGCTGCGAAAATCATCAGGCACGTCCTTCCTTGCCGCGACCTCGCTGAAAAGGCGCATGGCCTCCGGATTGCGGTCGTGGTGCAAATGCTCTCCCGCCGCAATGAGCAGCGCCATGCCATAATGCGCGGGGCCAAGCTCGCCGCCGATTTCCTCAAGGCGGGCGGCAGCGGAATCCTGTTCCTCCAGAGCCTCCATAATCAGGGCGGTATCTGCTCTGTCATGGTAGTTGTTCCAGGCCCGGTAAGCATTAATAACGGCGGTGGCCAGAATAATGGCAATCGCGCAGCCGATTATGAACGGGCCGTTTTCTTTCCAGAATTCAGCGACCTTGTCCTGCTTGAGGGCCTCGTCAACTTCACGAAAAATATCGCTCATAAAATCCAATCCTTTTTGCCAGCGGCCATATCTTAATCAAAAATCCGGCGAAGGCCAGCCTTACTTTGATAAGGGGAGATAAAATGTTATATTAAACCTATGTCGCATAAAGTAATTAACTACCCTGAAATTCAGCGTATTTGCGGTTTTACCAATGGCCAGTTCAAAAGGCTGGACGGGTTGTTCTGTCAGGCGGCATCAACCGGGGTACTCAATTACCGCTCGGTAGATTGCGATTTCGAGACGGGAGTTGCGACCTTTACCTTTCGCAGGAACGAGCTTCATCCCCCCTGCCTTAGCTTCATCATTCGCAGATCCGGGCCCGGAGCAGTCATGTACGAGCTTTTCAAAGAGAAAAAAGGCCGGATCGCCAGAAGCGGCAACTTCGAGCGGGTGATAGAACGTCTGGCCACTGAAATTCTTGATTTGAGCCGCAACGGGGAATAGCCACCGGCCAGGAAAAACACTATATTGTTTTTAATATTGTTTTTCTTTTCGGGTTCAAAAAATCACCATGAAAAAAATAAAAGTAGATACACCTGTTGTCGAGATAGACGGCGATGAAATGGCCAGGATTATCTGGAAGATGATCAGGGAGGAACTGATACTCCCCTGGCTTGATATAGAGATCGATTATTATGATCTGTCGATCCAGAACCGGAACGCAACCGACGATCTTGTCACCATCGAGGCGGCGCAGGCGATCAGGAAGCACGGCGTCGGCGTTAAATGCGCGACCATCACCCCGGACGAGGGGCGGGTCAGGGAATTTAATCTCAAGGAGATGTGGAGATCGCCGAACGGAACCATCCGCAATATTCTCGGCGGAACCGTCTTTCGCGAGCCCATCATATGTAAAAACATTCCAAGATACGTCAACGGCTGGGAAAAGCCGATAGTCATCGGCAGGCACGCGTTCGGCGACCAGTATAAAGCAACGGAAATCCGGATTCCCGGGGCCGGAAGGCTGACCATGCGCTTCGAGCCGGAAGAAGGCGGCGAGGCGCAGGAGCTTGAGGTGTTCAGGTTTCCGGCGGAAGGCGTTGCGCTCGGCATGTATAATCTCGACGAATCCATCAGGGGATTTGCAAGGTCATGCTTCAATTACGGACTGCAACGCGGATACCCCGTCTATCTTTCGACCAAGAATACAATTCTTAAGAAATACGACGGGCGTTTCATGGATATTTTCCAGGAAATATACGAGAAGGATTTCAGGAAAGAATTTGAAAGCAGATATATCTGGTATGAACACAGGCTGATCGACGATATGGTGGCGCAGGCGGTCAAATCCAGCGGCGGGTTCGTCTGGGCCTGTAAAAACTATGACGGAGACGTGCAGTCGGATATCATCGCCCAGGGCTTCGGGTCGCTCGGCCTTATGACCTCGGTGCTGCTTACTCCCGACGGGAAATGCGTCGAGGCGGAGGCGGCCCACGGCACGGTTACAAGGCATTACCGCCGCTGGCAGAAGGGAGAGAAGACATCGACCAATCCGATCGCCTCGATTTTCGCCTGGACGAACGGACTTAAGTACCGGGGGGCTTTCGACGGCAACAAGGCTCTGGAGAACTTTGCATCGGTGCTGGAACAGGTGTGTATAGAGACGGTTGAATCGGGTTATATGACCAAAGATCTAGCCCTGCTTTCAGGAAAAGATCAGCACTGGTTGACCACGGAAGAATTTATGGCGGCGATCGCCTCAAGACAAAAAAACCATATGGAGAAGCTAGCTTGAAGATGAATTTAAAACATTTTTATCTTGTTTTACTGCTTGCGTTGGTTCCGTTCCGCGCACCGGCGGCGCAGGAATCCGGGGCCGGTTACAGCAAGAACTCCATAGGGGAGATGGCCAGGCATATCGCGAATCACGAGGATACGTTCATCGAACTGGCAAGGAGGTTCAATCTCGGCTTTGTCGAGATGCGAGCCGCCAATCCGGGCATAGATCCGTGGCTTCCCGGAGAAGGGACGGAAATCATCCTGCCTGCCTGGCACCTTCTTCCTGACAGCCCCAGAAAGGGAATCGTAATCAACCTGCCGGAAATGCGGCTGTATTTTTATCCGGAAAATGGAGGCGAGCCGAAAAGCTTTCCGATCGGCATCGGCAGGGAAGGCCTTGGAACGCCGATAGGAACCACCTCCATAGTCAGCAAAACAGAAGCGCCGGTCTGGCGGCCGACAAAAAGGATGAGGGAAGAAGACCCTACGCTTCCGGAAGTCGTTATGCCGGGGCCGGAAAATCCTCTTGGAACCCATGCTCTTTATCTGGGCTGGTCGCAGTACCGGATTCATGGCACCAACAAGCCTTACGGAACCGGGCGGCGGGTCAGCAGCGGTTGCATCAGGCTTTACCCCGAGGGAATCGTCGATCTCTATACGCTGGTTAACGTTGGCACCAGGGTGACTGTAGTGGATCAGCCGGTAAAGACGGCATGGATCAACGATACACTATACATGGAGGCACATCCTACCGTCGAGCAGGCGGATCAGGTCGAGATCGACGGGTTCACGGCGACCTACAGGCTGGAGGAAGGCGATCTCAAGAAAATTCTGAATGCCGCCGGCGCTTATGTCGAGGAGCTCGACTGGCCCTCGATAAGGAAGGCCATAAGGGAGCGGAAAGGCTATCCTGTGGCAATTGCCAAGAAACCCGAAGTCATCGGCCACAAAACCGAAAGCAGAATCCCTGAAGAAGGCGGCACGCCTACAGCGGTTAATTGATACCGCTTTCCCTCACGGATTTATGGTTCCCAGATCAATGGATTTTTGGGCCTTTCGAATTCCTGCCTGATCGGACTGGACGGGTCGAGCCTGGCGGCTACGAATTTGGTCAGAGCGTGCCACACCATATTGATATCGTCCGGATATAATTTGATCGCTGCGCAATCCATGCGCGACGATAAGGGCCAGTTGTTTTCCGCTTCAAGATTTTCGGCAAATTCCTTAAAATACGTGTCGGCTTCGTCCTTTGAAAACCCGGCGCTTTCCAGTTGCCTGACAAGCGCGTCATTGACGTTGCACGTCTGAGCGTCGAACTCTCCCTTGCCGACCGCCCTGAGCCAGGCGGTAACCATTTCGGGCGCTGATTTTGTTCTCATTTTAACCATCTGTTTTTCCCCTTTTATGTAATAGGCTTGGAGAAATATGTATATTTCAGGCTCTCTTTTTATGTCAAAGGTTTTTTCAATGCCTGCTTCTGTGCAAGCAGCAGGTTAAACATTTTCCTGGCGGGCCTTGTGATCAGCTTGTCTTCGACATCAAGGCGTCAGTGGTCGCAGCTGTTGTTGCCCGGTCTTAGCGTGCTCTCGATATAGGCGGTCGCTAGGGATTCGGGAGAATCTTCGGGGGCGCCGGCGATGACGGCGATCCCGTGTTGCAGCAGAAGTTCCCGCGCCCTTGATCCGATGCCTCCGGCGATGACCAGATTGACCCCCTGACCGGCGAGCCACAAAGGCAGGACGCCCGGTTCGTGCGGCGGGGGTTCCACGTCGCTGCGACCGGTTATTCTGGTGGCGGTACGGTTGGTGACGATTATGGCAAAGCTCTTGCAATGCCCGAAATGCTGGCACAGTCTGCCATTTTCGAGTGGAATGGCGATTTTCATGTTATCTCTCCTTGTAAGCTATTGTGATTTAAAATTTCTTGCCAGACGCGGCGGATATCGCCCGCCGCCGGGGCGTCTGTCTCGACCGCGACCCGCATTTCCCTCTGGGCGGCGGTGATGCCCTTGTCATAGCGGATTCTCCCGGCCGGTTGCGCCCCCATGACGACAGCGAGCCGCTCTATCCGTTCCGCGATCTCCGGGCTGATATCCCATTTGTTGACGCAGACAAGCGCGGGAACGCGGAAATGTCCCGCCAGCTCCAGTATCCTCTTCAGATCGTGTTCCCCCGACAGCGTCGGTTCCGTGACCGCCAGCACCAGCGATGCCCCGGAGATCGAGGCTATCGCCGGGCAGCCTGTGCCGGGAGGCCCGTCGATCAGGACAAGCCCGCGGCCGGAGGCGGCGGCGATCTCCCTTGCCTTCTGCCGCACCGTCGAAACCAGCTTGCCGGAATTCTCCGCCGCGACGCCAAGTCTTGCATGCACCATCGGCCCGGCCCTCGTCTTAGATAGCATCCACACCCCGCAGCGCCGCTCCGGGAAAGCGACCGCCCGCCTCGGGCAGAATTCGACGCAAACGCCGCAGCCCTCGCAGGAAAGCGGATCGACATAAAAAAGGCTTTCGCCGGTCTGTCCGGTGGTTTCCCGGAAAGCGTCGAAACGGCAGAGATTAAGGCATGCGCCGCAGCCGTCGCACAGATCGGGAATAACCTGCGCCTCGTTGCCGCTTATGAATTCATGGGTTTCGCCGGCCTGCGGCGCGAGGATAAGATGCAGGTCGGCGGCGTCGACATCGCAATCGGCCAGAACCGGGTCTTTCGCCAGCAGCGCGAAGCTGCCAAGAACGCTGGTCTTGCCGGTTCCTCCCTTGCCGCTGACCACGACTATCTCCCGCATGAGTCGTCCTTTCCTGCGAGAATTCCGGCCAGCAGGCTGGCAAAGACGGCCCTGTATTCGGGCAACGCCCCGGTGATCGGAATTCCGTTCGCACCGGCACTGGCAATTCTTCTGTCGTCAGGTATTCGCGCAAGTATCCCGATGCTTTCGGCCTCGCAATAACGATCAAGGCAGTCCTGACCGGCTTCATCGCGGTTTACCACTACGCCGAAAGGTATTTTCATCTCCCGCACCAGATCGACGGCAAGCCTGAGATCGTTCAGGCCAAAAGGGGTCGGCTCGCTGACCAGCACGACGAAGTCCGTATCCTGAAGCGTCGCGACTACCGGGCAGGAAGTGCCGGGAGGGGAATCGATAATCGCAATGGAGCCGGGGCGGATTTCCTCTTTGACGTTGCGGATCACCACCGAGGCCAGCGTCATGCCGATATCGAGCTTTCCCTGAACGAGGGCAAGCCCCCCTTCGTGCGAAATCGTGACAGTGCCTGACGGCTGCGGCGTTTCGCGGATAGCCTTTTTCGGGCACGCCCTGCGGCATCCTCCGCAGCCATGGCACAGCTCGGGAAATACTACCGGCGAGGCTCCAAGGCAGGCGATCGCCCCGAACCGGCAGAACCGGGCGCAGATATCGCATCCCTCAGCAGCCGTGCAGCGGCCCTCGATAATCTGCGGCACAAGAATGGAGACAACTCTTTCGCCGAGATTTTCGCCGGGCAGGAAAATATGGACGTTGGGCTCCTCGACGTCGCAATCGAGCAACTGCGCTCCTTCCCCGGCGCAAAGCGCGAGGCCCACGGCAATCGTGGTTTTTCCTGTTCCGCCTTTTCCCGACGCCACGGCTATTTTCATTTTGCTTCCGGCAAGGCTCCGGCCAGGAAAAGCTCAAGAGCCTCCCTGACGCTGCCGCCTCTGAAGCTGTAAACGCGTATGCCCGCCTGCCTCAGGGCCATTGAAGCCTTGGGCCCGCATTCGCCGGTGACCACGGCATTAGCCCCGGCCCTGCTAACAGTTTCCGCGGCCTTGATTCCGGCGCCTCCGGCGGCGTCGCAGTTTTCGTTTGCGATTGCCGTGCAGTTCCCGTCCGCCGGGTCGAAGATCAGAAAGCTGGCGCAGCGTCCGAATCTTTCGTCCATCGGCGAATCCAGCTCCCCGCCGCTCGTTGTGAATGCGATTTTCATGTTTTACTCCTTTTTGTCCTTTTCATTTTCATCAGAGACCATGCGAAAATCTCCGCCGCCGATTTCCAGCGCGGCGCCTTCCGCCAGGGCCTTTGCGACAGCCCTTCGTGCGCTGCCCAGAACCCGGGAGAACGTTGGCCTCGATACGCCCATCAGGCGCGCGGCCTCTTCCTGCTGCAATCGCCTGTAGTCGGCCAGCAGCAACGCCTCCCATTCCTCGTCCTTCAGCCTGACGATTTCCATCTCCCGCATCGGAATCCCCCGCGGCTTGTAAAAGCGCGTCGCGGGACTAGATCTGACCAGACGGTGCTTTCTAGGTCTCATTTCATTAATCCGGTTATGAACATTTGTTCATAATAGACATGTTGCGTCATTAGGTCAACATGTCAGTACAATATCTTCAAAACCAAGCATTTCGCTTGTCAGCTGCCGGGAACATACAATAAAATGAATACGAAATTTCAGCGCCAAGGATAGAGCGACAGCCGTTAAAATGATTGCCTAGCCATCAAGCCACAGGAGCATCTTGCCTTATGCCTGTTCAAAATAAACCGGAATGCGAAACGCCTTTAACCGTCCTAAGCCGGAGGGCGCAGATATCACCGCTATGTTTTCTCTGTGTTGCAGCCATTCAACTTCTGACAATGCCATCCCTGGCCCTTGCCGCCAACGCAGGCGACGATTGCACCGCCGCCAAGGCCGACACCTGGGAAGTATCGACTTCCGACCCGAGCACCCAGATTCATTGCGACGGTTCCAAGTGGAGAGTTCTAGGCAAGTTGGACGATAGCGGCGCGCCCACCAGCCGTATCAAGCAGACAATCACTTTCGGCGACAGCAGTTCCGTATGCGGCTCCGCTATGGAAGGGTCTATCCGCTTCAACAGCGGATCTGCCACATGGGATTTTTGCAATGGAACGATATGGACTTCTTTTGAAAACGTCGGCGGGGATCTCTGCGTTACTCCGGTACTATGCCCGAATATCGGCGATACCTGTAACGATGGCAATGCCAACAATAATCCTGATCCTAAATTCGCGGGCTTCATGGCATATAACGGCAGCAACACCTGCGAGCCGCTTTTTACTACACAGGCCAATCAAAGCTCCAGCACCTGGAAGACATCTACGGGTTCCAACGACATAGCCACAGACTCGCATGAAGACGGGAAAATCAACGATAATCAGATAGCAAACTCAAATACCTTTCCTGCCTTCAAGGTTTGCAAGGATCTCACCTATGGCGGTTATACCGACTGGTATCTTCCGGCAATGCAGGAACTTAATCTCTTGTATAAAAATCAAACCGCTATCGGCAGTTTTACCGCTAACTATTACGTCTCATCGAGTGAGTACACTACGATAAAATACTGGAATCTGGGATTTGATTATGGCGGCAACGATAACCAGGATAAGAATTTGGCCGCCTATGTCCGTTGCGTGCGCAGGAATCCTGTATGCAGCAGATCCGGACTTGTCGGACATTGGAAGTTTAATGAAACCAGCGGCACTACTGCGACCGACAGCGCGAGCGGATATAACGGCACTCTGACAAATATGGATCCAGCAACCGACTGGGTAACCGGAAAAATCTCCGGCGCACTTGATTTTGATGGTAGCAATGATTATGTTCGCGTTTCACAGATCGCGCCTTTGAATGTCTCCGTCTTCACATTTGCTGCCTGGGTCTATCAAACTGACAACTCAGGGGTTCGCGGCGTTTTCGGGGGTCAGAGCAATGGAATGCCCAACCTGGTTCTTTATAATGCTGATTTAAGGTTTGAAAAACAGGGTATTTCTACCATAGCCACCATAGATACAAACCTTGCCTTGAATACATGGTATCATGTTGCCCTAACTTATGACGCATCGGGAAATTATGTTTTCTATTTAAATGGTTTAGTTACAGGATCAGGTAACAGTCCCCAAACATTCACTTTTTCAGACCGGCTTATCGGCTCAAGGTACACGGGCAGCGGCTACTTTTCCGGTATGATAGATGATGCGCGTATTTATAACCGCGTCCTTTCGCTCACCGAAATCTCCAATCTTTACAATGTCGGCACAGGTTGCCAGTGATAAACGAGGCCTCTGGCACTCGCTTTGGCATAGTGCTAAATCCCCTTGACTTTTATAAAAGCCGGACTAAAATAATATAGGAGCCTAGAGCAGGCTCTGTCGGATGCCCATTTAAGGGGTCTGGCGACATATATTGTTATTGAACCTTGCTTAACTTTAGGAGGCAAAGATGACAAATCTAATGACCATGACGCCGTTGATGCGTCAAACAGTCGGTTTCGATCGTTTTTATGATCTTTTTGAATCGCTTCTCAGCGATACCGGCGAAAACTTTGAAAACTATCCCCCTTATAATATCGAGAAGCTCGGCGAGGACGAGTACCGTGTCACCATGGCTGTGGCCGGTTTCACGATGGACGATCTCAATATCGTCCTTCAGGACGGCAAGCTGTCCGTTTCCGGGCGCGCGGCCGGGCGCGCAGACAAGGAAGAGACCGTTTATCTGCACCGCGGCATCGCCTCCCGTTCCTTCGAGCGGGTATTCCGCCTTGCCGATTACATCAGGGTGAGGGATGCCGAACTGAAAGACGGGCTTCTTACCATCAGTCTCCAGCGGGAAATCCCTGAAGAAAAGAAACCGCGGATGATCCCGATTCATGCTGGCGATGGCGGCAAGGCCATCGAGAGCAAGAAGCACAAGGCTTGATTTGAACTTTCTTTAATGGTGCATCCGCCCGCGGCTGTGGTCGCGGGCGGGAATGAAAACTGTGAAATGAAAGGAGGAAATCATGAAACCAAGATGGACAAAAAGAATGCAGGCAGCTCTCGACAAAACACTGAGAGAGCTGAAAAGCGTGCGGAGGAGAATGGAAAAAAGAATTTCTGATACCGCCGAACCGGCACGTTCCAAAACGGTTTAGACTTATGAATTCAAGGAGGGAATACCATGAATCTGGAAGTAGCAAAATTTAATCCCTGGAACTGGTTCAGGGACGAGGAAGGCAGGGGCGGCAGGAGAGTGCCTGCCCATCGCCGCCCGGGCACGGGCGGCCTGCCTTCTGCCCTGCACCGGGATCCGTTTCTGGGATTCCACAGGGAAATCGACCGGCTTTTCGACGAGATGTTCGGCGATTTCGCCCTGCCCGGCCTGTGGAGCGGCTCTTATCCGCACTCAGGCTTCGGGGCAGGCTTTACTATGCCTGTCGCCGACATCAAGGAGACCAGGGACAGTTACAAGATAACTGTCGAGATCCCCGGCGTTGATGAAGACGATGTTAAGCTGGAACTTGCAGACAACTGTCTGACCATCAGCGGCGAGAAGAAATACGAGAAGGAAGACAAGGATGAACGCTATCACAGCATCGAGCGTTCATACGGCACCTTCCGCCGCGTTCTTTCTCTGCCCGAAGACGCAAAAGAGGATGGCATTGAGGCAAGCTTCAAAAAAGGCCTGCTGAAAATCACCGTACCTCGCCGCGAAGAAGCGGAACGGCGGGAGGACGTCAAACAGATAGAAATTAAAAAAGGCTAAAATCTTTTGCCGAATTTCCCCCTCCTGCCAAGGAGGGGGTTTTTTATTGCGCGGCAGTGGCGACGATTGTCGGCTTGTTCGCGGTATGCAGCCACCATGCCTGACGGTTGATCGAGAAGATCGGCTTGTAGCGATTGACCTTGTCTGCCCTTTTGACCTTGCCCGTCTGGTTGTCGAGCACCATCGGGCCTTCGTCGGAATAGGCGATCAGTATCGCGTGGGGAATATCCTTTACCTTGTCATGCACTATCGCTAGGCGAAGCCGCTCTTCCGGGACGCCCAGAAGCCGGAGGGCGGTATATTTCGCGATCGCAAAGTCCTCGCAGTCGCCGCCGCGTTCGAAGAAGTCGACAGGATTGGCCCAGTAATCGCTTTTGTTCCAGTTGTCGATGTCCTCTATATAGGGTTGCCTGTTAACCAGGTCGTTGACTTTCTGGAGCATGGTTCTCAGCGGAAGTTCCCGCAGCGGCACAAGCGTCGCCATCCATTCTTCCATTACCCTTTCGCCTCTGCTGCTGGCCATGACGCTATTGAAACTGTCGAACATTCCCGACCATTTGGTAAAAGGCCCGAGATTGGTCGAACGGCGTTCCGCCGAGCCGAAAAGCGGCGGGTAATAATTCACCGGCGAGATATTCGAGGCATGGGCATTCATCACCATCGAGAGCTGAACCGGAACGTCCTTGATGGTGTTGGCCCTTGCCGATTTGATGCCGCCCGCTCCGGAAAAGGTTATGAACAGGCCGAACAGAGCGGCGACGCAACGAAGCCCGATTTGCTGGGCCAGCGTGCGGTGCAGGGTTCCGGAAGTTATCAGTCTTTGCTGAAGCAGAACGTTGCCCAGTTGCTGGCAGGTCGCCTTTTGCAGGGCAAGAGCTTCTCTAAGCTGGATAGGAGTGATAACGCCGCTTTGCACCAGCAGATCGCCGAGCCTGTTTTGCTCCAGGCGCGCCATGATGCCGCTTAGTATCCCGCTGTATTTATTGGTTATTTGAGAGTTTGTAACCACTTAATACATCTCTTCTCCCGAATATACGGAAGCCTTTCTCCTTACCTCCATTAAAAACCAGAAAGATTGACGAATTCTAAACAAGCGCGATAAAAATCATTTAATTCGTATATTTTCCAACTGCGGAGTAAAAACGGTTATGGCTTTGAATACCGGCAGTAAATCAGGAACGACGCTTGCAGGCAGGGTCGCGGCAATGAGCGGGGCCGGAGTTCTTGTCGCGGGCGATATCATGCTCGACACTTTCATTTACGGCGAGGTCGAAAGGATTTCTCCGGAAAGTCCGGTTCCGGTTTTGCTGGTTCGCAAGCAGAACGTCATGCTTGGCGGCGCCGGAAACGTTCTCGCCAATCTTCGCGGTCTGGGAGCTGCGGCTTCTCTGGCAACTGTAACCGGAACCGATTCCACCGCCGCGCAGGTAAAAAACCTTACCGAAGCCCTTCATGTTGATACACGCGGAATAATTGGCGATGGCACCCGCCCGACAACGGTAAAGACCCGCTACCTCGCCGGTCATCAGCAACTGCTTCGCACTGACGAAGAAAGCAGCAAGCCTGTGGACAGGGAGATAGAGGACAGATTAATTGAAGCCGCTTCCGGCCTGATGGAACAGGCAAAGGTAGTTATTCTCTCCGATTACGGCAAGGGCCTGCTGACTGCGCGGACAATAAGGGAAATTATCGAAGAGGCCCTGCTGCGGGATCTGATGGTGCTGGTGGATCCGAAAGGACGTGATTACAGGAAATACCAGGGCGCGAGCCTTGTCACACCGAACCGCAAGGAGCTTGCCGAGGCGACCGGGATGCCGGTATCGACCGACGATGAGATAGTCGCTGCCGCAAGGTTCCTGATCAGGGAAGCTGGTATCAGGGCGGTGCTTGCCACCAGATCGCAGGAAGGAATGAGCCTGATCGAAGACGGCGCGGAGCCTTTGCACATCGCAACCGAGGCCCGCGAGGTCTTCGATGTTTCCGGCGCGGGCGACACCGTAGTCGCAACCATGGCCGCAGCTCTGGCCGCTGGTGCCGGTTTGCACGAGGCCGCGGTTCTGGCCAACAAGGCGGCGGGAATAGTCGTCGGCAAGGTCGGCACCGCTCCGGTTTCCGCCAGCGAACTTGCCGGTCTGCTGGAAACCGGCGAAACTGGCCGGGCGGGCGGCGACAGTAGAATTTGCGGCTGGAAGCAGGCAAGGGAAACAGTGGAACGCTGGCAGGCCAAAGGGCTTAAAGTCGGCTTTACCAATGGCTGCTTTGACATCATGCACGCCGGACATGTCATCTATCTCGAAGAGGCGAGGCGAAGATGCGACAGACTGATCCTGGGCCTTAACTCCGACGCTTCGGTAAAGCGTCTCAAGGGCAGCAGCAGGCCGGTAAACGACGAACTGGCGAGAGCCACCGTTGTTTCTGCTCTGGAAGCCGTGGATCTGGTGGTCTTGTTCGGCGATGAAGAGACTGAAAAGGACATGCCGGTAAGATTACTGGAAACCCTGCGCCCCGACATCCATTTCAAGGGCGGCGATTACCGGATCGAACAACTGCCCGAAGCTGCGACAGTCATGTCCTATGGCGGCAAGGTGGAGATAATGCCCCTGCTGGAGGGCAAAAGCACCACCTTAATCATTGAAAAGATGAAGGAGGGATAGTCCCTTATTTAATTTTAGTCCTTATCCTGCTATACTTTTCAATGGAAGCGCGACAGGTACGCGCTTTTTTTGCGTGAAAATTGCCGGGCCCGGCCCGATATTCGGGCCCGATTCTGGCGGGGCGGCAGCTTAATCAGTGAAAAAGGCGTTCACAAGTTTTTAGTCGCACTATACCTGCACATATATAGTTGATATTCTTGTTTTTGCCCTTAGACTGGGTGTTACGTTTTGCCTAATGGCTCCAATTCAGGACAGCTGGTGATTTCCGATGGTTTCAAATAAATTTCTTATTTCCTTAGGGATGGTTGCGGCAACAGCGCTGCCTCTGGCCGCTTGCCAGACCACCCCTTCATCCGTTCCCGGCGGCTACGCCTATCAGCAGGGCGAGTTCAAATCCCCTCCCGGCCAAACGCCCCGGGATATCGGCTATCCGTGGTCTGAGCGGCTGGGCGCCGAATCGGCGGCCCACTGGCGCGTGGCGGCAAACGATATCGTGAAGCGCATTGTCGCAAGTCAGGGAGTTTCGGCGGTTCCTTTATATGTCGAACCTTCCAGGGCCCGCACTCCTTTCACGACCACCTTTGATAACTTCCTGCGGGAAGAACTGATTAAAAACGGCTTCATTATCGCGGCAGCTCCCGGAAAAGGGCCGGTCTTGCGCTATGACGCCACCGTGGTCGAAAAGAGTGCAATGCCTGCGGAAACGCAAACGGGCAGAACTGCGACTTCTCCGGGCAGCGAGGTGATAATCACCGTGAACATAACCGGGGGCGAAATGGTTCTGACCGAAGTCACCGGCGTCTACTATATTCCTCAGGCCTCCACATACCATTACCGTGAACCCATAATCAAAACCATGCCGGTGGTCGGGGAAAGATGAAAGGCGACAGGAAAACAGCGAATCTGACCGTCTGGCTTTGCGGCCTGGCGGTTGCTGCCCCTCTGCTTCTGGGGGGATGTCAGGAAGCTGACAGGGTTTTCCTGTCCACTCCGATCAATGAGGCCGCATGGAACACCTTGCAGGAATCAAGCTATTCCGCCGCCGAGGCTCTTTTATCTCAGGCCGGATTCAGGCTGGGAACGGACATGCCGGTTCTGGTGGGAACGATCAGTGAGATCAACAAAATTGAAACTTCGTCTTCTCTGGGCAGGCTGATATCCGAGCAGGTAGGCGCGCGAATGGTGCAGGCCGGCTACGATGTCCGCGAAGTGAGGCTGAGCCGAAAGATCAGCGTAAATGACGGCAGCTTCTCCGGTAACATGGCGGGAGAATATTTTATCACCCGCGATGGCGGGGATCTGATTCCGGCGATAAGCGCTGGCGCTCTGGTCTTTGGAACCTATGCCGTCGGCAGGGACAGGATTTTTGTTAATCTCCGTCTGGCAGAACCGGGTACCGGAAAGATCATCGCCGCCCACAGCTACAATCTGGTTAATAACGCCGAGACCCGCAGGCTTCTGGCCGGTGACAACAAGCGCAGTTTCTTCAGCAGCGAATGGTAAGCCGGGCTGGCGGATAACCCCCTGTTATCTTTTCAGCAGCACATGGAAGAAATGATATTTTCCGTCACGCTCGCAAATGGCGCAGCCTTGCAGTGAGGGCTTCATGGTGAAAGTTGCCGCGTCGACCGTGTTGGGCGTTTTGGAGGGCTCGTCATAAAACTGGACAGCATCGTCGAATCTGGCCTCGGCCTGTCCGTATATGCAGCCTCCCGCATTGTTAGAGGTCGAATTTCCTGCTCCGGTGTCGCTTGGCTGCGGAGTGGAGTTATAGCCGTTGATTTCATTGATTTTCTTGCAGAAAGCTTCCGTGACATTAGGCAGTACGGCTATCAGTTCAGGCCTGCCGGTGCCGACATCGGGAAGGGCGGTGCCTCCGTAGAATTCCCAGTTGCCGGCCGTAGTCTGTATGCCGGGCGGGGGTTTTCTGTATGTAGCCGCCCCGCCTGAGCGGTGAAATACCTGATCTCCCGGATCGGAATCGGCTGAAAGGTCGCCGTAATCCGTATGGGCATCTGGATGCGCGAAACGGATATCGACCTCGCTGTATCCGTTTTGCATGATCATCGATACCGCCTGCTCAAGTTCCATCGCGTATTGCCTGACCCGGCTGGCATCCATTACCAGTTTTTCCTTGTCTATGCCGGAACCCGAACCCGATGGCTTGCTGGTGTACTGTATGGCGGCGGTGAGAAGGCCGATCAGCACTATGGCGGTAAGAATAATGATCAGAGCGTTCCCCCGCTCTCCGCTACGCCTGTCTCGGTCTCTCAATTAATATTCTCCGGGAGCTATGGTTATACAATCGCGGAAATACTGGCAGGCGCGCATCGCCTCAGACTTGCTGTACCCTTCGAGCCTGGCCCGGTAGATGAAATCCTGCCCGTTATGAACCGGCGCTATCTTCGGGCTGGCATTGGCAAGCTCTTTCGGAAGGCTTTGCAGGGCGGTCGTAAGCGTCTGGTCGGTTACCACCCGGCTTGAAAAAGCGCCGATCTGCACCGCCCAGCGCCCCGGAGCGACCAGCGGCCTGACTTCCGCATTGTATGAAGCAAGGAGGGGTTTCTTTTCTCCCTGTTCTGGATTGTAAAGATGATGGGCAAGCTGCTTGCCCACCTGCTTTCCTATTGTGGTTTTGATTGCGGCCGTGGAGACCGCGCCAATCGCATTGCCATCGTTCCTGTGTGCGGCTATCGCTATCATCCCTGTCTCGAAGCGCTTTCTTTGGGCGGGATCATAATCTCCCTCACCGATCATCGAGCCCATCATGCCTTCAGACAATTCAGGATTAAGCTTTGCCCATTTGGCGGCGCCGGAAGCAGGCTCAATGCCGTCATTGGCCATGGCGAGGGCGACCGTCCCGATAGCCCCTGCGGGCTTCCTTCCAGGCAATGGGACTTTGGCCTGCGCCACCCTGACCTGCTCGATCTGATCGAAACATTTATCCAGCAGCGAAGCCATATGCTGGTTTCTTGAAACCGCACTCCTGCCGCCGAAAACAACCCCGATCAGGCGTCGGTCGCCGCGGGTCGCCGAGGCCACGAGATTGAACCCGGACGCCTGAACGTAACCGGTTTTGATTCCGTCCATGCCCTTGTAGGTGAACATCAGGCGGTTGTGGTTATTGTAGGAATTGCCTTTATAGCTGAAATAGCGTGTAGAAAAGACGTGATAATAGTGAGGATATTTTTTAAGAATATGCCTTCCCAGTTTCGCCATGTCTCTGGCGGAACTGACCTGTGCCGGATCATGCAAACCCGAGGCATTGGTAAATCTGGTGCGCGACATGCCGATCTCATGCGCCTTGCGGGTCATCATTCTGGCAAAATTCTGCTCGCTGCCGCCTATCTCCTCGGCAATGGCAACGGCTATGTCATTGGCGGATTTGGTCACCAGCGCATAAATCGCATCTTTGACTACAATGTTTCCACCCGCCGGAATATCGAGCTTGCTCGGCACCATGGCCGCAGCACGCTGCGAGACGACAATCCGGTCATTCATACGAATTCTTTTCTCGTCAAGCGCCTCGAAAAGCATCACGAGCGTCATCATTTTGGTAAGCGATGCAGGGTGCAGGACTTTGTCGGCGTTGCTCTCGTAAAGGATCACGCCGGTGTCGGCGTCCATTACGATAGAGGCGTATTTGTTGTTTTCTGCCGCCATTGCGGCACTGCCCCCAGGGCAACCGCTTGCAAATACAAAGGCGGCCAGCGTAAAAACGAACAGCAGCGCGCATCTGGATAGTATAAACTCTTTGCCGGGATCCAGTTTCATGCGTCCTGTTTATCCTCTTGATCTTAATTTCTGAAAGCCTGTGGCGGCCGGTTCAGGCATCGACAATATATATTCTACTTTTACCCATATTAAAGGCTGATGAATATTTTGTCTACGACAGCTGGCAGTCGCATTTGCGGCTTTCCCCAGATGCTTTTGGCCGGAAGGATTCCGGATTGTTGTTAAAAAATTTAATCTTTAGCTCCTCTGCCGCATCGGTCATTAACCGGGAGTCCGTCAGAACCCTGCGGAAAACAGGGCTTTCTGCCATTCGTTTGATACTTTCATCGACAAAAGTCCCGTAATCCGGCAGGTCATGGCCCGCGGCTACAGGGTAATTATCAAAGAGATAGTAATGCTGATGGTCGTAGTCCACGCCGAAACGAACATGTTTATTAAGGGCCGCGGCTAATTTTTGGGTGTATGGATTTTCGCTTGAGGCAAATGCGCTTATGTCGTGTGTGAGTTTGTTCGCACGTGCCCCGTTAAATATGGTGCCAAGAGCCTTACGGTATTCTTTGACAAGCTCGGCGTCATGCAGCAGGTTCTGGTTTTTTTTAAATTCATCGATCTTAAGCTTGCTGCCGAACTTCATAAGCCTTTTGGGAGAAAACATCGACTGCTCCCAGTAAAGCGTCTCGTTTTTACCGGCCCCCCAACTGTCAAATAGTTTTAATAAAGGCCAGGACATGCATACTCTCATGATTTCCGCATCGATCCTGTAGCCAATATTTGCCCTTGCAACCTTGTCTGTTTCTTTTTCCTCATCGCTTGTCTGAACTGCATACAGAGCCCCGGCAAGCACTGCAAGCATTACCAGTTCGAAATTTTCCGCCACACCATCCTGTCCGTAGTTAACCGGGGTTCTGATTTCCAACCGTGCCGAATTGTGGTTCCAGGAATCACGATGGGCGATTGCTGCTGCTTTCCCGGTGCCAATATTAATGCTTGCGCTGTAGCCGTATTTCAACTGGTCATGATAATTATTGAAAAGATAACTAGCCTTGTTAGCCGCAGGCTGAATATCGTAAAAGGCTTTTGCTATAGCCTCGGCGATACCCTTCCCGACAGTGGCAAAGTCGGGGTGTTCGTCGTAGAAGAGATTTGAATTCCCATTATGAAAACTAATATTCAGATGCCTTGATTCAAAAAAGAAATCTTTTGCCAGACCTCGATCCGAAAGTTGTTTAAATAAATAGGAAAGCAATGCTTGCCGTCTTGAAAGAAGAGTTGACGGATCTGTTTCTTTCAAACGAAACTCGAAATTCGGGTGGTCTCTTAACGAATTTGAAAAAAAGAAATCAGGATTTTTGTCCCGAATATTCAATAATATAGGAAATGCTCTTTCCGGCAGATGGAACTCAATTTCGAGACCGGCCATACAATGAATTCCTTTGCCTTCTAATGACTGGAGGCAGTGCTCTATCTGACGGCCAATTCTTGAATCAATACCGGAAACTGGAAGCTGAAGGGCTTGCGTTGAAGGGTCTTCTTTGCTTTTTGCCTGAGTCCATAAATCCTTGATCATAAAGTTATTTAACATAATGCTGAGGAAAAATCAATTATGTAATATTTTGTCTCGCAAAATTGGCCTATAAGGCTTCAAATAGGAAACAAACTCGGCTAAAGGCAGCTTCCTGTGCGATGAAAATATGATAGATATAATGGCAAAAGATAAGGATTCTGGCTGTAAGATGTCATTCGGAACGAGAGGGCTTGAATATACATTTGTTAATATCGAAGGGTGTTCGGAAAAAACACCCGGTCAGCCGCCTCAAACGCCTGGGGATGGAGAGACTCCTCGTACGGGGATTTTGCTCAAGGCAAGACCACGCACGAAAAAGCCGTCGATGTACAAGGTATTGCTGCTTAACGATGACTACACGCCTATGGAGTTTGTCGTTTATATACTCGAGAGATTTTTTGGAAAAAACCGGCAGGAGGCGACTGATATCATGCTGCACGTACACCGCAGGGGCGTAGGGATTTGCGGCATATACACTTATGAAGTCGCCGAAACGAAGGTTAATCAGGTAATGGATTTTGCCAGAGCCAACGAGCAGCCGCTACAATGCACGATGGAGAAAGAGTGAGAACAGACAATGCTGTCCAGAAATCTTGAACAGACACTGCATCGGGCGCTGGCCTCGGCCAATGAGAGACGGCACGAATACGCCACGCTGGAGCATTTGCTGCTGGCCCTTACCGAAGATCAGGACGCGATGGCGGTACTGCGTTCATGCGGCATATCGCTGCATGATCTGCGGGAGCAGCTCGGGCATTATCTCGACAATGAGCTTTCCTACCTTGTCGATCACAGTCTCGAGGAAGCCAAGCCCACCACCGCTTTCCAGCGCGTGTTGCAACGGGCGGCCATTCACGTCCAGTCCTCGGGCCGCGAGGAGGTGACCGGGGCCAACGTCCTTGTCGCCCTCTTTTCGGAGCGCGAGAGCCACGCCGTTTTCTTCCTCCAGGAACAGGACATGACCCGGTTCGACGCGGTGAACTATATATCCCACGGCATCGCCAAGGTTCCCGGACAGAGCGACCATGCCAGAACGCCGACCGGCGCCGGGCAGCAGGAAGACGACAAGCCTGCCAAAACCGGCAAGGAAGCGCTTGACGCATATTGCATCAATCTTAACGAAAAGGCCCGCCGGGGCAGGATAGATCCCCTGATCGGCAGGGAAAGCGAGATCGACCGCACCATCCAGATCCTCTGCCGCCGCCAGAAAAACAATCCGCTTTATGTCGGCGATCCCGGCGTCGGCAAGACGGCGATCGCCGAAGGTCTGGCCAAAAAGATCAACGAGGGCGATGTTCCCGATGTCCTGAAAGGCTGCACGATCTTCAATCTCGATATGGGCACCCTTCTTGCCGGAACCCGCTACCGCGGAGATTTCGAGGAGCGCCTGAAAACAGTGCTCGCCGAACTGCAAAGCTTTGACGGCGCAATCCTGTTCATAGATGAAATACACACTGTTATAGGCGCGGGAGCCACTTCCGGCGGGGCCATGGATGCTTCCAACCTGCTCAAGCCCGCATTGTCCAGCGGCGGGCTGCGCTGCATCGGCTCGACCACCTACAAGGAATACCGCAACCATTTTGAAAAAGACCGGGCGCTGGTGCGCCGCTTTCAGAAAATCGACATTTACGAGCCCTCGATTGAGGACAGCATCAAAATTCTAAAAGGCCTCAAGCCCTATTACGAGAAGCACCACAACGTCAAATTCACCAGCGAGGCGATCAAGGCCGCCGTCGAACTTTCGGCGCGTTACATCAGCGACCGCAAGCTTCCCGACAAGGCCATCGACATCATAGACGAAGTAGGCGCTGCGCAGATGCTGCTGCCGGCTTCCAAAAGAAAGAAGACCATCGGCGTCAAGGACATCGAGGGCGTCGTATCTGCGATAGCCCGCATTCCCGCAAGAACGGTAAACCAGAGCGATACCGAGGCTTTGATGAATCTGGAGCGCGACCTTAAGACACTGGTCTTCGATCAGGATCAGGCGATCCGCATGCTCGCCGATTCGATCAAGCTCGCCCGCGCCGGACTTCGCGAACCGGAAAAGCCGATCGGCTGCTATCTCTTTTCCGGCCCGACCGGCGTCGGCAAGACCGAAGTCGCAAGACAGCTCGCCGGAACCATGGGGCTTGAGCTTGTCCGCTTCGACATGAGCGAATATATGGAGCGCCACGCGGTATCAAGGCTGATCGGCACGCCTCCGGGCTATGTCGGTTTCGAGCAGGGAGGCCTGCTGACCGACAAGATCGACCAGCATCCGCACTGCGTGCTGCTGATGGACGAGATCGAAAAGGCGCATCCGGATATCTTCAATATCCTGCTTCAGATCATGGATTACGGCAAGCTTACCGATAACAACGGCAAGTCTGTCGATTTCCGCAACGTCATTCTGATCATGACCACCAATGCCGGGGCCCAGCAGCTTGCCAGAGCGCCGATGGGCTTCGAGCGCGATACGCGCGCCGACGACGACGAGGAGGAAATCAAGCGGATGTTCTCGCCCGAATTCCGCAACCGCCTCGACGCCATCGTGCCGTTCCAGCCGCTTAAAGGCGAAACCGTCAAAAGGATCGTCGACAAGTTCATCATGCAGCTTGAGGCGCAGCTTGCCGACAAGGGAGTCACCATCGACCTGAGTGAACAGGCGCGAGACTGGCTTGCCAGAACCGGCCATGATCCGGCCATGGGCGCAAGGCCGCTCGCCCGCGTCATTCAGGAAAAGGTCAAGCGCGTCCTCGCCGAGGAACTGCTTTTCGGCAAACTGAAAAGCGGCGGACTGGCTTCCATCGGACTGAAGGACAACAGCCTCACCTTCGAATACCGGGAAGAATCAGGTTCAAGGAAGAAGGAAACCGTCTCAAGGGACTGAATGCGAGTCCCGATCCACGGGAGCATGTCTACCGTGCCAGAAGAACTTCAAAGTAGTGATAAGTTCCCGCCGCCGGGGTATTGGAGCCCGAGCCTTCGAAGCAACCCATGCGGACATCCCGGTAGCCTGCCGCGACATCGCCTATTTGGCTCTCGTTGAGATAGGAGCCTGTGAACCTTGCCAACGCTGGGTTGCTGTGCCAGGCGCTGTTGCCTTCGGCCAGCGGCACTCCGTCCGGAAGATTGAACCCCGCTTTTTTGTTCAGCTCCTCGCAGACAGGTTTGCGGACATAGGGCAGGATGAGAACAAGTTCTTCGGTATTGCTGTCGGCATCGCTCTCGCAATCGGTACCGCCGCTGCCAACCCCGGCAATGCATGCGGATCCGGTGACCAGCCAGGTTCCGTAATGATCTTTCGCCGAATGCTCGCTCGCCAGCCAATCCTCTGATGGCTTCACGTAAGAAAGGCCTCCTCCGGTGGGGGAGAAAACCTTGCAGCTGTCCGTCGGGCATCCGGGGTTCTGGTAGCCGCTGTTCAACTGGGTTTCGAAACTGATCATAGTATCGTCGACGCCGTCTATTTTGATTGCCTGCACGGCCCGCCTTACCCCGGACGAATATTGCAATATCTCCGATGCGTGGTTCTTCGCCATTTCCTGCGAAACCATCTGCGGATCTCCGCTCCGCATGTTCTCGGAGACCACGAAGCTTAAGGCGGCAAACAAGCTGATGGCCACCATCAGCCAGACCATAGCGCTGCCGGATTGATATTTTCGGTGCGTTTTCATCGTTTTGATTTTATCATCTGTGGAGGTAAAGGCCAGAAGTATATAAGTTAAGGGAAATGGATCCAGGAAAAATAAACATCCTAGTTGCCGAAGACAATGAAGTCAGCCGCGGGTTGATGGCGGGGATCATCAGAACTCAAGGCTATAACATCCTTGAGGCTTCCGATGGCGGCGAGGCAATCCGGATTGTCCGCGAAAATCCCGTTCATGTGGCGATCATCGACCAGATGATGGAGCCTGTAGGAGGCTTCCATTTCGCCCAGTATCTGGTTGCCAATAAATACGAAGTACCGATAATCATGGTTACTGCCCATGATGTTACCGATATTTTGCTCGAAGCCGCAAAATACGGTATCGCAAGAGTTTTTCAGAAACCTGTTCCTCCGGATAAAATCATCTCCTCCATCGCTCGGATACTTGCCCAAAGGGGACTGCGACCGGCTTCTATCGCGACAGAGATGCACGAGACGAAATTCTCTCATGCCGAACTTATGCATCGCGCCATCGAATTGGCCGCTTCCAACCGCAAATCAGGCAAGGGCGGGCCGTTTGGCGCCATAGTCGCCGATTCGCAAGGGCGTATTCTTGGAGAAGGCGCAAGCGGGATCGCCTCACGCTGCGACCCGACTGCCCACGCCGAAGTTATGGCCATCAGGCAGGCATCGGAAAAAACCGGCTCCCCGCATCTTAAGGAATGCATACTTTATTGCAGCAGCGAGCCAACAAAAATAGGCAAGGCATTGATCGCAAGTGTGGGTATCGCCAAAGTTTACTTTGCTCTAAATCATTCTGAAATGACCCAGTTTCTCGGAGATCAAAAACCTGAAGGCAAGCCTGACTACATACGCCTATGCCATGAAGACGCCCTTGCAATGATGCATTCATGCAAGCGAGAAAAAAGCTGATGGTTCCAGTATGATGATGGACAATAATCGCATCTCCGCTGTTCGTCATTTTGTTCCGGGCAATATTTCATTGATTTTTTGTTGCTTTTGGGCCATGCATGTTTTCAAGAGCAATACTCGAAAGGTGCGTTTTTTATGTTTGTAAAAAGCATCCTTGGCGTACTCTCGCCAGTCCATATTTTCTGGACTATAATATCGCGTCGCGCAAGGTTTGCTGGAACGGACAATGCCGGTAACCGCTATTATGAAGCCCGGCCTGGAAAAGGCTTTAACGCCAGTCGGCGCTGGGTGTTGTATAAAGCTGGAACGGGGACGCCGGGAGTACCGCCTGAATGGCACGGATGGCTGCATCATCAGTCTGACGCGCCGCCATCCGGGCAGGATTCCTCCTCCCGCCGAAGCCGGGGAAAGCAAGCGGCGCCCGAGTATCAGGCCGGGACTGGAGGCATGTATCGTCCGCCGGGATCCCTCCTGGAAGGAAAGGGCCGCAGTCGTGCTACCGGGGACTATGAGGCATGGACGCCGCAGCAATAGATAGGGATATAACTTGAGAGAGACAAGAGGACATGAAGCGTAGCGTTATAGAGACTATCCTTGGGGCCGTAGTATTGTTTATCGCCGGCTTCTTTCTGGTATTCAGCTATCAGACTTCCAATGTGGGCGCGATTGACGGCTATGATGTAACTGCGGATTTTTCCGGCATCGGCGGCCTGCGACCGGGCGATGAAGTCCAGATCAGCGGCGTCAAGATCGGAACTGTCAAGGCGGTCAATCTTGACAATGAAACCTATCTTGCCCGTGTCACCATGAGTATTTCCCCCAGAGTAAGGCTGCCGGAAGATACCGCGGCGCTGATCAGCTCCGAAAGCCTTCTGGGAGGGCGTTACATGTCGCTTGAGCCGGGAGCGTCGGAAGACATGCTGTCTCCGGGCGGGCGCATCCAGTATACCCAGGCGCCGCAGAATCTTGAGCAGCTTCTTGGTCAGTTCATCTTCAGCATGCAGAAAGAGGACAAATCAGCCAGGTGAGATACCAATTAGCATTTACGGCAGCTATGGCAGCGGTGCTTATGACGCTTTGCTCTGTCCCGGCAATAGCGGCCATGGAGGATTTTCCGATCGTCCGCCTCCAGTCGCTGGACAAGACCACGGCGAGAACCATGACCTTCGAGGCAAGAGTCGGAAGCACCATAAAATTCGGCCCTCTTTATATCAGAACACAGGCATGCCGGAAGGCTCCGCCAATGGAGCAGCCGGAATCAGCCGCGTTCCTTCAGGTCTGGGAAGTCGATCTGAAAACCGAGGAACCTCAATGGGTTTTTTCCGGCTGGATGTTTGCTTCTTCTCCCGCATTGTCTCCCATGGATCATCCGGTTTATGACGTCTGGGTTATCGACTGCATAGCCGAAGATCCTCCGGTTCCGCCGTCAGAAATCGCGCCTGAACCTGAGGCTGATCAGGATGAACCGGAAGTGGTAGAGGACGTGGTCGACAGCGAAGCGGAAGCATTGCCCGAACCCGAATAGCTGTATTCACTTCTGAAAAATGCTATATAATTTCTCCATGATTACCGAGCTTAATGAACGTTCACGGCACATATTAAGGCTGATAGTCGAAAGCTATCTGGAAAGCGGGGAGCCCGTAGGTTCGAGAACCCTATCCAGACTACCCGGCATAAAGCTTTCGCCAACCTCTATTCGTAACGTCATGCAAGATCTTGAGGAGAGCGGCCTGCTTCAGGCACCGCATACCTCGGCCGGTAGAATGCCGACGCAAAACGGCCTGCGTTTTTACGTCGACGGACTGATGAGCCTTGGCAGTCTGAGCAATGACGAGAGACAGCGAATTGAAGCCGAATGCATCGCGGCAGGACGCAACATCACCGAAATCCTTGATCATGCCAGCCTTCTGCTATCGGGCCTGTCTTCCTGCGCCTCTCTTGTAGTCGCCCCTAAAAGCGAGAAGCCTGTGCGCAATATCAGCTTTGTCAGCCTTAAGGGCGGCAGGATACTGGTGGTTCTAGTGACAGAGGACGGACTTGTCGAGAACAGGATAATGGAAACAGGGATTGAGATCCCGGATCAGATCCTGCAAACCGCCGCAAATTACCTTACCGAAAAACTGCAGGGAAAAACCTTGAAGGACGCGAGACTTACCATTCTTGATGAGATCTCCATGCATCGCACCCAGCTTGACGCTATTGCGGAAGAACTTGTACGTCGCGGCCTCGAGCTTCAGTTTCCCCGGAGCAGCAAGGGCCATATCATAATTCGCGGAACCTCGAAACTGCTTGAAGACATCAGGGCGATCCAGGAGCTGGAACAGGCAAGGAACTTGCTGGAAACTCTGGAAAATGAAGAAACCATGCTTCAACTTCTCGATTCAACGATGCATGCTGAAGGGGTGCAGGTATTTATCGGCACAGAGAACCGTATTTTCCGCTATTCGGGATGTTCGATGATCATTTCATCGGTTATTCAGTACGACAGTACAGCAGACGGAACACACGGGGAAAAGGTTTTGGGCGCTATAGGAGTAATCGGGCCTACCAGAATAAATTATGGACGTATCGTCCCGATGGTGGATTATACTTCCAGGGCGATTGGCAGACTTCTTGGCGGTTAGGGCGGAAATGAAAGGCAATATCCGGATGTATGACAAAAAGATTATCTCGGGAATGATGATGGTGCTGATTGCAGTCCTCGCCTTTGCCGACAGAGCCGATGCCAGTGACACATACCGTCGTCGCAAGCTTGCCACCCAGCCGAACAATCCGGAGTGGCAAGGAAAACTGGAAAATCAGTTCTATCGCCAGAACGCGCCCAACGCCGCCGACAGGTTTAACGGCAATTTCGCCTACGGGCGCGATTACAGTCCGGGAAGCCCGGATATCCAGACCCATCCCGGCTATGCCAAGGAGAGCTTGAGGACGCCCGACTGGATGAAAAAACACGACGGCAAATGGGTATCCCTGCCGACAAGGGTGTCCTTGCTTCGCGATCCATCGGATCCGCAAAACAGCGTTATCCTGAAGCTCGAATCTGAAGATCTGTTGCAGACCTGCGCCCGTCCCGGCGATATCGAATATGAACGTGAGGTCAATGATAGAATATATCTCGATATCACTGTCCTTGGCTTTGCCATGGATCAGTCCGCCGGAAATGTTCCCGGCTGCAAGCCGGGCCAATACCGCCCATCCGCTATGATCCCTCTATCGAGACAGGAACTGGCCTCTATCAGGCAGATACGGTTTCGCACCTTTTATCAGATCGATTATTACAATGTCGTAATCGAGGATAACTATCTGGCTATCCGGCCGGTATCCGGGGCGGAAGCCATCGTCATGCCGCTTCAGGATCCCCGTTTCGACGATCCGCTGGGCCACTGGTTCTATCCCGAAAACACAGTTCTGCTTTATATGGGCAGCATTCCGGCGAATATGGATGTAAGACAGGAAATTGATCGTTTTGCATACAGCAGGGGCTTGACACCGCTCTCGCAAATTGACAAATCCTTCAGGCCAGGAGTTCGCGAACAGAACCTTTACTATTTCGTCGATCCCACCGGCAGATTACCTCTTCTCATCAATGAGAACGAAGGGAAAGCGCTGGAGGTAGGTTCGCTGGTATCACAAAGGACTGTTCGCAATGTCTCGGGGGAGAAAAAAATTCCGGTCGAACATGCTATTTTTGCGAGAATGCCTGGCTATTACGAATAAAGGGAATAAATGAAAAACTCTACCAGGAAAAAGGAAGAGATGAGCGAAGAACAAAACGGCCAGAATGGCGATTGGGAAGAAAACTCTGGCGATTCCTGCCAGGATCAGGAGCCTGATCAGGCACAGGCGGAGACAACCGGGAACATGGCCCTGAAAGAAGCGCAGGCGAAAATTGCGGCTCTTCAAAATGAACTGGATGCCGCAAAGGACATGTCGCTCAGGGCTCTTGCCGAAGCGGACAATATCCGCAAGCGGGCAATACGTGAACGCGACGATGCTAAAAAATACGCTGTCGCCGGCTTTGCCCGCGATCTCCTCGGTGTCGCCGACAGCTTCCGCCGGGCGATAGAATCCATCCCTGAAGACTTAAGAAACGGAAACGAACAATTAGCTAATCTGGTGACAGGCATCGAGGCCGTTGAAAAAAATATGTCAGGTGTTTTTGAAAGGCATGGCATTCACAGGCTTGAACCTATGGATGAACCGTTTAATCCCAACTTTCATGAGGTAATGTTCGAGGCCCCTGTACCTGGCAAGCCCTCCGGCATGATTATCCAGCTTATCGAGCCGGGCTATCTCCTGCATGATCGTTTGCTTCGCCCCGCCCGGGTCGGGGTTGCCAAAGGCGACGACAGCACCTCTAACGAGCCAGGATCAAAGATAGACACGCAGGCATGATATCCCCGGCATTTCAGGCATCTAATAGTTGAGTTAAAGGCCGTTTACCCGGCAGGTAAAGCGGCCCGGCTGTTATACACTGTTTTTTTAAAAAATAAAAAATCAGAAACTGGCTGATTTCTGCGAAACATTGGATTTTGGTGCATACATAGGCATGCAGCAAAGTCTAATATTTATTTTTTTTAAAAGTTTCTAATATAAAATCTTAGGTATATGACCTAAAGCATGGGAAGAAATGGCCAGGGCGCCTGAACGTATTATTTTTGTGGACGGTGATGAGAATACCAGACTTTTCGTCAAGCTCGTTTACGAGAAGCTTGAGGAAAAAAATGAAAAACTGGTCATGGTCACCTGCTCCAGCGGCGAAGAGATGCTCTTGCGTTTGCGGATTATCGCTCCGGATCTCGTTATCATAGGCCAGAAGCTCGACGGCATGGACGGACTTGATACGATCAGAGCGATGCGCGACCTGCCGGAAGGAAAAGATATCCCGGTAATCTTCCTGACGGATAAAAGCAATCTTTCCATGATTCATGACTACCGGCGGATCGGCGTCGAGGGAATCATTTATAAGCCTCTGGAGGCCAGCTTCCTGCCCGAACTGATATCCGGGATATGGAACAGCCTTCAGGGCAATTCATGCATGGAAAGACGCGAACCCGCGGAAGAGAAAAGCTGTTCTACGTCCATCTGACTCTTAGATCTTGCGCAGCATATAAAAAATCCCTTATAACAGCCCTATCTATAAGGCCGGGGTGTAGCTCAGTTTGGTAGAGCGCTGTGTTCGGGACGCAGAGGCCGGAGGTTCAAATCCTCTCACCCCGACCATCCTTTGGAAACACAGGATTTCATAGCATTTTATTCAATTATGCATGAAATAAATATTTTCTTTCTTGAAAACTGTTTGAAAAAGTTACCTTTTTTTAAAACTCCTGCCATAAACTGGAAACTGAAGTAATGGCGCTTGACGCCATGGCTCGTCGCATAACGGGAATAAAAACGAATTGAAGGGATTGGGGAAAGATGGCGAGGACACCGGCAGAAATCAATAGCGGGCAGGCGGGAGCTTCCAGCGCGAATATTAAAACCTTTACTGCGGATGGCCCGGTTCCGGTTCCGGATATCAGTTACATAAGCAGTTCCGAAATGATCCGTGACGGGCAGGATCTGATCCTGTCCACCCCTGAAGGCACGGTAATAATTGAAAATTACTTCATTGCCGAACCGGCGCCTGTGATCCTTTCGCCGCAAGGAGCGGTTCTGACACCTGATCTCGTCAATTCTTTCGTCAAAAGCGAGGCGGTATACGCCCAGAAAGCCAGTATCACCGATGCCAGTCCCATAGGCTCGGTTCAGGAGGTTGATGGCGAGGCGACTGTTACCCGCACCGACGGCTCCGTCGAGACCGTCCGCATCGGCACGCCGATCTTCCAGGGTGATATTATCGAGACCGCAGCAGAGGGCGCGGTCAACATCGTGTTTATCGACGAAACCAGTTTCGCGGTATCCGACAATGCTAAACTTGCAATCGACGAATATGTTTTCGACCCGGTATCCGAAAGCGGCCAGACAAACTTTTCCGTGCTTCGCGGCGTATTCGTATTCACCAGCGGCCTGATTGGCAGAGCTGATCCGGACGACGTTGAAATCAGCACTCCTTTAGGATCCATCGGGATACGAGGAACCATGATCGCCGGTAACGTGGATACCGGGGAATTTACCGTGATCGAAGGCGCAATCGTGCTTCGCACCCACGGCGGCCATGAATTCTCGCTGGCCGATCAGTTCGCCACCGCCAAATTCGATATCAGTTCGGGAGGAATTATCCCTCTTGGCCAGATCAGCGCCAGCGACCTCGGCAGCAAATTCGGCTCGATCTCCAGAGTTTCTCCCGGTTTTTTCAATTCCATCGGCAAGGCGAACAGCAGTTCTGGCGAAGACAGCCATGGCGGCGAAAAGGATGCTTCTGGTGAGAATTCCGGTGAAGATGCCGGCGGCAACGAAGCAAAGGCCGCCGACGATGCCCCGGCTTCCGATCAGAAAGCCGCGGAAACCGCTGTACAAACGGCGAATGAAGCACCCGCGGCCACGGAGACCGCGACGATAACCGTACCGCAACCCGCCACAACGACTTTTACAACATCTACGGCGACGACTACCGACTTGTCGGCGTCTTTGACAACCGTGACGACCGCATCGGCGGATAGTTCGCTTTCGACAACCTCTTCAACTGGCACTACCACTGCTTCCTCCGGCCAGACAACGCAGCCGGAACCGTCAACCACCACCACGGTAACCAATACTGCTCCGCCTCCCCTCTCCTTTGCGCTTGTCTCCTACGGGATCGACAACGCGCCGCAATGGGGCGATCTGGTGGCCAGGATCAAGGTGACCAACCCGGATTATTATTCTAACGTATCCTTTAGCCTGATTAACGCCAACCAGATGTTCGAACTGGTTCAGGTGGACGGGACGACGGCGGTTGTTCGCTATATCGGCAGCGGCCTCACGCAATTGACGGTTGGATCGTCTTACTCGTTCGGTATTTCCGGCCAGTCTCTTGCGACCGGAAAAACTGCCGGGCTGAGCTTTTCAGTGGCGGTCAGCGATTTGGACGGCATTTCCGGCCCTAATGCCCTTGACCTCGCAGGAGGATCGCGTCCGGGAGTTATGGCGCTGAATTTGAACGGCATCAGTCTTCAGGATATCACTGTTTCATCTCTTGGCGACCGGGATGGCGATGGTTTGCCGGAATTCGGCGTCTTTGGTTACGGAGTTGACGGCAAGCTGAATTCGTGGTTTTTCGAGGGCCCAAGCCAGAACGGTGTTCATGTAGTTGGCGGAACCGGCGATTTCTTTAAGATGCAGGTCGCAAACGTAGGCGATATCGACGGCGACGGCAAGGATGAATACATTCTTGGCGCGCCCGGCTTCGATTATGGAGCAAGCACCGACTCCGGAAGGCTGGTTATAAACGGCGCTCCCGGCGGCGATATGGTTATATACGGGGATGTATCCGGCGAGCGGTACGGTATCAGCGTAACCTCTCTTGGGGATATTAACAAAGACGGCTATGCCGACTTTGCCTATTCTGCTCCCGGAGAGCCGAGCGTCTATATCCGCTACGGAGCAGATACGCAAGCCAAGCTTCTTGATGGTGCTTATATGAAGACCATAGCTGGCGTTACCCCGAACTTTGGAGCATCGATCAGTACGGCAGGTTATTTCAATAACGACGAAACGCCTGACATAGTTATCGGTTCTCCAGACGAGTACAAAATTTATATTTACTCTACGGATAATACCTCGATCCCGATAAGGACAATTTCCGGTGCCGGAATTGGCACCGGCGATTACAAGTTTGGCCATACCGTCCTTGGCGGGTTCGACTTTAACGGCGATGGCAGGGACGACGTAATTGCTGCTGGCGGCGGCAACGCATATGTCATCTACGGGGGCTATAACATAACCAGTGTTACAGCTTTGAGCGGAACCAATGGCTTTAAAATTGTCGGCGATAGCGGCCAGATAGTCGGGGGTTCTGTGGCTGGCGATTTCAACGGTGACGGCCATGACGACATCGTTTTGATCACAACCAGCCTGAGCTCCGACAATGTATATGTTAATGATATTTTTGTCCTTTACGGCGGGAAGGCATACGGATCGTCGGTGAATATCAGCAGCTTTGGCGAAGAACAGGCGAATTCCAGCCAGTTCGCCTTCCACATCGTCTGGGACGGTGCCAACATCAACGGCCGCAACATCAAGGTTTCCAGTGCCGGGGATCTGAACGGCGACGGCTTCGACGATATCCTGATTGCCTCCGCTGATACCGATCAGGCTTTTGTCGTCTTCGGCAGGCCCTCATTCGGTTCGCTGGGCACGACGAATCCGGATATGCACGCCGTAGGCTATAACCACAGCGATCCATTCCTGACGATTATTCCATCGAGCAACGACGATTCTCTTGTCGGCAACAGCCAGAACAACACCTTCTCCGACCTGCTCGCAAGTTCCCCCGGCGTCTCGGCAACTAATCTAAGCATGCGCGGCGGCGGCGGCAACGATCATTTCACGATATTCCAGGAACGTGTGGATACCAATGCAGCCGATAACCACAGGGCCCTGGTCGGCGGATCGGGCATCGATACGCTGAAGATTGTCGGCGGCGGAACCATCGATCTCGGCAAGGTCGACGAACTTAGTGGCATCGAGCATATCGACATGAAGAACGACGCCTCCAATACACTGGTTCTGACCAGAGATACCATTTTCAATCTGGCACAGGATTCTTATATCAATGTTGGCGACTATGACCTGAACGGCTCTGACAATTACGCTTACGTGCTGAAAATCAATGGTGATTCATACGATGCAGTGGACATGAACGGCCAGCAGTTTTTCCACGATCCGGATTTTTCGAGCAAGTTCGCAGGCTATAATGGCTATGTAAACGCGACCGGCACCCACGTCGTACTTATCGAAGCCAGCATAACGAATGTGAGCGTGGTCTAGAGCCGACATGATTTAACCTAATCTTCCAGTGCTCTAAATCCTCTCCTGCTGGCTGCCAGAATGGCTAATAAGCAGCCTAAGCCGCTGCTCCGCCACAATCAGCATGGGCAGATCGATCGAGCCTGAACCGCGCATGTCTTCAAGCAGGGTATCGTACTGCGCCACCTTGATCTCGTTCTTCTGGAGCCATGATGCCAGCGCTTCCTTTCCGCTTTCCTGAAGCGTGCTTTCATTGACTATCTTCACGCTCAGACCCGACTGACACCCGTAAAACTTGTCGACGATGCCGCCAAGAGCGTCGATAGTCCAGCGGCTATCGTGGCGCATGCGTCTTGCCTGTTCGCGCAGCCACTCAAACCCGAAACGCGATCCTACCTCGAAGTATATTGCGGCAAGCCTCTGGAAACCGGTGGAGTTCTCGCTGGCAAGCCTGACTATCTCAAGTCCGGAATTGAGCACCGGAACGACAGAGATCTTTTCCGCCAGAGCTTCTGTTATCCCTTCCTCAACCGCTCTTTTTCGTCGTTTTGCAATGCGGTCATGAAGATCCTTTGTCACAAGTTCGCCGATATTGTCGGTCAGGCAGGATATCCCCTCCCGGTAAAGAGGAATATCTCTTGAAATATCGATGCCATCGGGACTCATCAGCAGCCAGTTGATGGCGCTTCTTACAAGTTCGGAAATTTCCGTTAACATTTGCAACTGGGTTTTTAAAGCGATCTGGCCATCCAGAGCCTCTACCTCTTTCCACATCTGCGGCAGGCGGAATGATTCGAGCACCGTAAGGTAAGCTTTTGCCACCTCGGAGCAGGGTGCGCCATTGCGTATCATCAGCGACTTAACGAAGACCGGCCCCATATGGTTGACGAGGTCGTTCGCCATGCGCGTGGCGATGATCTCGCGCCGCAGCCTGTGGCCGCGAATTTCCTCCGGGAATCTTTCCCGCAGGTTCGCGGGGAAGTATTCGAACAGCCAGCCTTCCATATCTTTGTTATCGGGAATATCGCTGGCGAGCAGGTCTTTGGTAAAAGTAATTTTCGCATAAGCCATCAGTACCGCCAGCTCCGGCGAGGTCAGCCCTTTTCCCGAAGCGATTCTATCCTGAATTTCCTTCTCTTCGGGCAGTCCTTCAAGCTTGCGCCTGATGCCCAGTTCCCGTTCGAGATCACGGATGAATTCGGCCTGGAGAGCGATCTGATCCGCCGACAGGGATTCTGCCAGGCTCAGGGAGATTGCCTGCTGGTAGTTGTCGTCGAGCACGTCTGCCGCGACCTCGTCGGCCATCTTCTCCAGCATATTGTTGCGCGATGCCAGCGAAAGGCGGTTGTTCTTGTCATCCATTATTCCGCTGAAAAGTATCTTGATATTGACCTCATGGTCGGAGGTATTCACGCCTCCGGAATTGTCGATAAAGTCAGTATTTATCTTCCCTCCTGACAAAGCAAATTCAACGCGGCCGAGCTGCGTGATTGCAAGATTGGCGACTTCGCCGATCACCCTGACGTTAAGCTCCGCTGCATTGATGCGAAGCGCATCGTTGCTTTTGTCGCCGACATCGGCATGACTTTCATGCGAAGCCTTGACATAGGTGCCGATCCCGCCGAACCACAGCAGGTCTCCTCTTGCTTTAAGCATCGCCCTTATCAGCTCGGCCGGAGTAACCTTCTCTCGCTCGATCCTGAAACGCTTCCTGATCTCCGGAGTAAGCTGGAGGGATTTCTCGGCGCGCGAAAATATCCGTCCCCCCGGAGAAAGGACGGAATTGTCGTAGCCGTCCCAGCCGCTCGTCTCGCCAAACAGCCGCAGTCTTTCCCTGTAGGCGGCTTCCGGATCGGGATCCGGATCGCAGAATATATGCAGGTGATTGAAAGCCCCGATCAGTTTTATGTGCTTTGAAAGCAGCATGCCGTTGCCAAAGACGTCTCCGCTCATATCCCCGACGCCGATAACTTCGAAATCCTCCTTCTGGATATCCTTGCCCATGTTGCGGAAATGCCGTCTGACCGATTCCCACGCGCCTCTTGCGGTGATCCCCATCGCCTTGTGGTCATAGCCCGTCGAGCCTCCTGAAGCGAAAGCATCGCCCATCCAGAAGCCGTACTGATGAGAGATCGTGTTGGCTATGTCGGAGAACGTGGCCGTTCCCTTGTCCGCTGCGACCACCAGATAGGGATCGTCCCCGTCCCTGCGGACTACGTCCTTCGGTGGAACTATCTTCTCGCCCGTCCGGTTGTCGGTAATGTCCAGAAGGCCGCGGATGAAGGTTTTATAACATTCAATGCCTTCCGCCTTCAGGGCCTCCCTGCCGCCTTCCTTTGGCGGCCTTTTGACGATGAATCCGCCTTTGGCGCCTACCGGAACGATAATTGCGTTCTTGACCATTTGCGCCTTCATAAGACCGAGGATCTCGGTGCGGAAATCTTCTTCCCGGTCAGACCATCTGAGGCCTCCCCTTGCGATCATGTCGCCGCGCAGATGCACGCCCTCTACTCCTGGCGAATAGACGAAAATCTCCATGAACGGCCTCGGTTCGGGCAGCTCGGCGATTTTACGGCTGTTAAGCTTGATGCTTAAGTAAGGCTTAATCGAGCCGTCCTCATCCGTCTGGAAGTAATTGGTTCTGACGGTAGACTCGATCAGGTTGAACAAAATTCTTAATACTCTGTCCTGATCAAGCGACACGACTTTTTCAAGCTCGTGGTCGATGGCTACGCCATATCCGGCTTCTTCAATTTCACTCTTTTCGCTGCCTGCATTGCCCGCCGGGTCAAACAGAGCCACGAACATGTCGACGAGCATACGGGAGATTGTAGGATTGCCGGCCAGAGTACGTTCCATAAAAGCGACGCTGTAAGGCAGGCGCATCTGCCGCATGTATCTTACATAGGCACGCAGGATCATTATTTCCCGCCAGCCCATCCCGGCAGTAACAACCAGTTTGTTGATGCCGTCGTTTTCAGCCTCGCCGTACCAGATCCGCTTCAGCGCCTCCTCGAAATGATCTTTTATTTCCTTTAGCCTGAACTGACCCGCCATTTCAGGAAGTTCCAGCAGGAAATCGTGCATCCAGACATGCTGCCCGGCTTCCTCCGCCCTGATTTCGAAGGGCATATCGGAAATCGCTCGCAAACCCATGCTTTCCAGCAAGGGCAGAACGTCGGAGAGGTAAAAGTCCGAACCAGGCTGATAGATCTTCAGCCTTAAATGTTCCGGGTCTTCTTCCTGCGAACGGTATAGATCCAGCGAGATAGAACCGTCCCTGAGCGCTTCCTCGATCTTGCCGATATCGCATACGCCCTGAAAGGGCTGATAACGTTCAGAATACGAGCGAGAAAAGGCGTTTGCGTATCTTGCATAAAGCTTCGATGCCATTTCGCGGTTATCAATGGAATTGGAAAGGGCGTCGCGGAGATTCTCGCTCCACGTTCTCCCCGCGGCCTGCAGTTTCTTTTCCAGTTCGCCTTCGTCGATTGCGGGCCGGTTCTTGTCGCCGGTGCCGATAATCACCAGAAGCCTTGCGAAGACGGAATCGTCGAGCGTGGCGTAATATGCGTTTACCCTGCCCCCAATCTCTTCCTCCAAAATCCCCTGAAGTCGCAGTCTCAGGCTGGTATCGTACCGCTCTCTGGGCACATATATCAGGCATGAAACGAAACGGCCGAGCTTGTCCTCGCGTGTGTAAAGGGCGATCCTCTGCCGTTCCTGCAACCCTAGAATGCCCTGCGTAATCTGCTTGAGGCGGTTTTTGTCAATCTGAAACAGTTCGTCTCGCGGATATTTTTCAAGAATGTGGCGCAGCGCCCTGCGGTTATGGCTTCCCGGCTCGAAACCGGATTCTTCGATCACATCCGCGATCTTGCAGCGGATCAGGGGAATTCTCTCGACGCTCCGCGAATAAACCCCGGAGGTGTAAAGACCGATAAAGACACTTTCCCGGCAAACGGTTCCCGTCCCGCCCTCGGCGTATTCCCTGAACTTGATGATATCCAGTGGCACATTGCGGTGGACGCTGGACAGACTCCGGGTTTTCGAGATGGCTATCGGCCTGCTGCCTGCATCAGGCCTTTCTTCAGGCAAACCGTCACAGGACGGATCCAGAAAAGGAACTCTGCGCCCGGAACCGAGCAACCCAAGGCCTGCATTCCCGGTTTCCACCGCCATATTGGTCTTTGGATCAAAATCAAAAACCGTAGCGCCAAGAAAGGTGAAGTTTCCGTCCAGAAGATACTCGATAAACTGCTTGCCTTCCTCGCGCTCAAGCTCGGTGATCGCGGGATTTTTTTCGCCGAGTCCTTCCTTGACCGAAGAAATCAGCTTGCGCATCGCTTCCCAGTCGCTGTTGGCAAGGCGCACGTCTTCCATGGTCTGGGTGATCTTTGCATGCAGCTCTTCGGCTTGATCCGGAGAGACCGGCCCTTGCAGCTGGACGTGAACATGGGAAACGCCATCCACCACCGGATGAAACAGGAAATATATCAGATAACCGCTGCGGTTAATCGTGGCGGCGACCGAATCGACAATAAAAGACATATCGTCAGTGACAATATCTATAATAGTGCGCGGTATACCCCATTCCCCCTGGTCGAGGCTGGGGGTATACACGTCGATCGCTGCCGCCCCCTGCTCCCTGTCCTCGCGAAGGCGAACATGGCTTGCGCAGATATTGGCCAGGGTTATCGGATCAAGATAGCCAAGATCCTCCTCGTTTATTTTGTCCGACAGACTTTTGAGAAATTTTTTGGTGCCGGCCGGAGCTTTTTTTGGCAAGGCGCTGATGGCGCTGCTGATAAAATCTTGATGCATCTTTTCTGGCTACTAGATTAATTTCATAAGCTATGCCTTAAGGCTGGGCAAGACAAGTAACAATAATACTGGTTACTAATAAAAAACAAACAGCTAAGGAAAAAAAACAAGGGGAATTCTGTTTGAAACCGATTTTCAAAACGGCTGGTTGGGTGTTGGCGATGATGTTAATCTGGGGGCAACCTTTATTAGCCGGAGAAGACACAATGGAACTGTACAGCAGCGCTTTCGAGAACGGCCAGCAGATACCGTTCGAATTTACCTGCGAAGGTGATGACCTTTCCCCCGAGCTGGTCTGGTCGGACGTGCCGGAAGAGGCAAAGACTTTGGCTCTGATCGTCGAGGATCCAGATGCCCCGATGGGAACCTGGGTACACTGGGTTGCCTATAATATCCCGGCAAGACTTGAAGGTCTGCCGGAGGGTATTTCCCGGGACGAGATATTCGATAATGGCATGATGCAGGGCGTGAACGATTTCAAGAATTACGGCTACGGCGGCCCGTGCCCGCCCAAAGGCCACGGTACCCACCGCTACTTTTTCAGGCTTTACGCTCTGGACAGCAAATTAAAAATAGAGCCAGGGGCCAGAAGGATGGAGCTTCTTGAAGCAATGGAAGGCCACATTATCGACGAAGCGGAATTCATGGGAACCTATCACCGCGAACCATAGCATTTTACGAAATAACTTGAAACTATAATCTCCCTGTATTAATAACTACTAATAAACAGGGGGATTAGTATGGCGGGTCTCAGAATTGAGACAAGGCGAACCGGTGGCGGTCGAGTCATTTATTTTCCTTTCATGGTCATATCCGATATGCATCTGGGTGCCAAAGGTTTATCGCGTCCCTATGACGTGGCTCACATGCTTCAGCATACAGGTTGCGACAGGTTGGTTCTTGCCGGAGATATCCTTGATGGCAAGGAAATGATGAAACAGGATGAATGGCGTCTTAACCAGTGGGACAGAGAAGTTATCGCCCATTTTTTAAGAAAAGCTTCTCTCGGGACGCAAATCGATTACCTCTTCGGGAACCATGACGAGGCGCTGGGCGGAGAGAGAATCAAGGGTTTGGGCTTTCCCGTCAAACGCCGCCAGCTTGCCGGAAAGAGTATGCTCGGCATCAATTTCGAAAGAACCGTATTTCATACCGACCCGGGGGGAAAGACTTTCCTCGTTCACCACGGGCACAAGACTTTGAAAAACGCTTTCGACAGATCCTTCTACGGCACTATTACCGGACACACGCATAATCCTGGTTTCTTCCATACGGGAGGCAAGGTCAATATCAATACCGGCAGCTGCGCCGGAGCAGGGTGCATTCAGGCGCTAGTCCATGATCGTGATGGAAAATGGGCCATACTGGCCTGGCACAGGGAAGGTTTGTTTGTCAGGGAGAAGGGTCAGGAAGAATATTTCATTTCCTGGGATAAATTCGGTATCGACAGTTTATACGAGCCTCCTCTCTCTTTTAAAGACGAGCATACATATAACGCCAGCCGGTTAATGAAGCTTGTTTATCGCCTGTTCCCCCCAAAGAGCCGGGTTGCCGTACTTGCGGCGATTCGCCAAAGGAACGTCGAACTGCCTAAATCAGAAAATCCTCTTGCTGACAAATTTGCTCTGGCTCTGAGGCGTAATCGTATCAGCGAGGAAATCAGATTTATTACCTCCACCCCTGTGCCCGGGCCGAAAGAAGCAACGGCAGGCCCAATATGGGCCGCCCTTAAAATATCACAGTGAAGTATCTCTTGTAGAAGTTGCGCGGGCGCGTCAAAACCTCTAAACCATAATTTATGGCTGAAACTGAAATATCATCGAAAACACCTTACCGCGTGCTGGCGCGTAAATACCGCCCGCAGCATTTCGACGACCTCATTGGCCAGGAAGTCCTTGTGCGCACCCTCAAAAACGCCATCGAAGGGGGCCGCATAGCACACGCCTTCATGCTCACCGGCATCCGCGGGGTGGGCAAGACCACCACGGCGCGGATTATCGCCAAGGCGCTCAACTACACCGGCCCCGACGGCAAGTCCGGGCCAACCACCGGGCCGACCGGAGATTGCCCGGTATGTCAGGCGATATCCGGGGACAGGCACCCGGACATCATGGAAATGGACGCTGCCTCCAGAACCGGGGTCGGCGACATCCGAGAGATTCTGGAGGGCGTTCGTTACGCGCCGGTCTCCGCAAGATACAAAATCTACATCATCGATGAAGTCCACATGCTTTCCACCAGCGCTTTCAACGCGCTGCTGAAGACGCTCGAGGAGCCGCCGGAGCATGTGAAGTTCATCTTCGCCACCACCGAAATCCGCAAGGTTCCGGTAACGGTGCTCTCAAGATGCCAGCGTTTCGACCTCCGCCGCGTCGAAGCGGGAGTTCTGCGCGATCACTACCGGAAGATCTGCGAGCTTGAACAGGTCGGCATCGAGGAGGAGGCTTTATCGATGATAGCCAGAGCCGCCGGCGGATCGGTTCGCGACGGTCTTTCCCTGCTGGATCAGGCGATGGCCCTTAGCAACGGAAAGATAACGGCGGCGCAGGTTACCGATATGCTCGGACTCGCAGACCGCAGCCAGACGCTTTCGCTGCTGGAAAAGACGCTTTCGGGGAAAATTGACGAGGCGCTCGCGATTGCCGACGCCCTTTACCGCAGCGGAGCCGACCCGGTCGTCCTGATTCAGGATTTGCTGGAATATGTGCACCTGCTCTCTCGCCTGCGAGCCGTTCCCGGAGCCCCGGCGGGGCGCTTCAACATGGACAGTGAAAGCTTTGCCGGAATATCGGCCATGGCAGCCAGCCTCCCGGTTCCGGTTCTTGGCCGCGCCTGGCAGATTCTGATCAAGGGCCTCGGCGAGCTTGGGAGCGCTCCGGATCCTCAGGCGGCGGCGGAGATGCTGTTAATCCGCCTCGCCTACAGCGCCGATCTCCCCGATCCTGCCGAACTGGTACGTAAAATCAGGCAGTCCGGGGAAAACAGTTTCACAGCCGCCCCCGCTGCTTCTGAGGCATCGCGCGGCAGTCTTCCGGCCTCTTCTTCCATGGTGTCTTCGAGGCAATCCTCAACCGCCGCAGCCGCTCCCGCCCGCGAAACGGAAACCATAGCGCAAGCCGCAATCCACCCGCAGTCGATGGAGGACATCGTCGCCATCCTGCAGGATGCCGGGGAGCATTTGCTGGCGGGGCAGGTTTATCACTTCGTGCACCCCGTCAAAATCGCGCCCGGCCAGTTGCAAATTGCCGTCGAGCCGGAGGCCCCCGCCGCGCTAGCGCATAATCTGGGCGCCGCCCTTGGCAAGGCATGCGGCAGAAGATGGGTGGTGCTGGTCGCGACTTCGGAAAAAGGAACGCCCACGCTTGCCGAGCTTGAGAGATCGGCAAATGAAAGTAAATTAGAAGAAGTGCGCCGATTACCTCTGGTTCAAGAAATATTCTCTCTTTTCCCGGGGGCTGAAATAGTTAAAATACATCGGAAAACCAGAGAGGATGATTCCAGATGAACATACAGAAAATGATGCAGCAGGCCCAGATGATGCAGCAGAAGATGCAGGAACTGCAGGAACAGCTGGCTGAAGTCGAGGTCACGGGAGTATCCGGGGGAGGCATGGTTTCGCTTGTAATGACCTGCAAGGGAGACGTCAGAAAAGTCAGTATCGATCCCTCGCTGGTCAATCCGGGCGATATCGAGACCCTGGAGGATCTGGTCGCCGCCGCCGTCAACAATGCCCGGCTGAAAGCGGACGAAACCATCGCCAGCGAAACGCAGAGGATGATGAGCGATATGGGCCTGCCTGGAAATATGGGCCTGCCGTTGTAGTTAATTGTGAATGGTCACCGGCGGCGCCAGAGATTGCAGCATCGTCATCGCGGAACAGGACGGGCGGACGGGATTTCCGGCCAGACTTCTCTTCGCGATTGTAGTTTTGACGCTCGCCTTTTTATTCCCCTCCGCCGAAACAAGACATGCAGTCATAACCGCGGTATCGGACGCTTATCTTCAGGTAAGCGTATTCGTCGCGGCGACGCTTGGCCTGTTTTATTTTTTTGAGCATGTCTTCAGACTGGATACCGATTATCTGCTCCGAAGATACAGGCACTGGCAGGTTCCCGTATCGGCGCTGATGGGTGCGCTTCCGGGGTGCGGCGGCGCTATCGTCGTGATCACCCAGTATGTCAGCGGCCGGGTTGGTTTTTCTTCGGTGGTCGCCGTTCTCTGCTCGACGATGGGGGATGCGGCCTTTCTGCTGCTGGCCAGGGAACCTTCGACGGCGCTGCTTGTATACGGGCTTTCAATATCCGCGGGCATTGTTTGCGGTTATCTGGTGATGCTGATCCACGGCCCCGACTTTCTGCGGGGGGGCGGCGGAAATCTGATGAGGGAATCCCCGTTTGCCAGGCTTTGCGGAATGCCGAGCCGGATGAGCCCTTTGAGAATGCCCTGGCTGATAGTGATGATACCGGGGCTCGCGCTCGGCGCAGGCAACGCCTTCCAGATGGACACCGATCTCTGGTTTGGGCCGCTGGCTCATTTGCGTCCGACAATGTGGTACGGGTTTGCGGGAGCATACCTTTCCGTCATTATGTGGGTACTTGCGCCGAGTTCCGGGCCGAGCCTTTCCAATCTTTCGTGTAACGTCGCCGGCCCTCACCCCCTCAGATGCCTGGTCGACAGGGTAGCCGTCGACGCCAATTTCGTCACCGCCTGGGTAATAACCGCTTTCCTGATCTATGAACTTGGAACCTTGTGGTTCAGTGTCGACCTCGCCTGGGTCTTCAATCTGTGGCAGCCCCTGTTACCGCTTTTCGCGGTGCTGATCGGCTTCTTCCCGGGCTGCGGCCCGCAGATTCTGGTCACCAGCCTGTATCTGGGCGGGGCGGTTCCTCTTTCCGCGCAGATTGGCAATGCGATCAGCAATGACGGCGACGCCCTTTTCCCCGCGATAGCCCTCGCCCCCAAAGCCGCCGTCCTCGCCACGCTTTACACCGCAGTGCCCGCTCTGCTGCTCTCGTACGGCTGGTACTTCATAATGGAAACCCCCTGAGCCATGCGACTGATGACCTGGAATATCAATTCGGTTAGATTGCGGCTTCCGCTGCTGCTGTCGCTGCTGGAAGAGACCGGCCCCGATATAGTCTGCCTTCAGGAAACCAAGACCCCCGACGAATACTTTCCGCTTTCCGCGATCGAAGCCGCCGGTTACAGGCATGCCCATATCCACGGCATGAAAGGCTATAACGGCGTTGCTGTTCTTTCGAAACTACCTTTCCACTCGAAGAATATTTCCCACCACTGCGGCAGGGAGGATTGCCGCCATATCGCCGTTTACCTCGAAACACCGGCCTTCAGCGAGCCCTTGCAGATTCATAACATCTACATTCCCGCCGGCGGCGACGAGCCCGCCCCGGAAACCAACGGCAAGTTCGCCCACAAGCTTGAATTCGTCGAAGAGATGACGCAATGGTTCAAGCAGAATTGCACCCCTTCACAGCCTCTTGTGGCGCTCGGGGATTTCAATATCGCCCCGCTGGAAAACGACGTATGGTCGCACCGCCAGATGCTAAGGGTGGTAAGCCACACCCCCGCCGAGGTGGAAAGGCTGCAAGCCATGCAGGCTTCCGCAAGCTGGCATGACGCCATCCGCCACTTTATACCTCTGGAGGAGAAGGCCTATACCTGGTGGTCTTACCGCGCAAGGGACTGGGAAAAGTCCGACCGGGGCAGGCGGCTCGACCATATCTGGATAACCCGCCCCCTGATCCCGCACCTGAAATCATGCGAAATTCTAAAGCAATATCGCGGACGTGACTGCCCTTCAGATCACGTTCCTGTAATCGCCACGCTGCGCTTCTGACCAAAGCCTTCTGCGATTAGATTGACAGCTATTCTTTCTTTTCCGCGACACGCCTTAAGGCGTACTCATCTGCGGAGATCCGGGATAAGTCTGCCGCCTGCCCGGATGCCCGTTTTCGCGGGCATGACGGCTTTCGTAAGATATTCACTCTGCCGCCTGACTTTGCCGGCGGCGGAGAATCGGGGCCAGGTACTGGCCGGTATAGCTTTGCGGGGTTTTGACGATCTCTTCCGGAGGGCCTGCGGCGACGACCGTTCCGCCCTTGTCTCCGCCCTCGGGGCCGATGTCGATGATGTAATCGGCTGTCTTGATCACATCGAGATTATGTTCGATGACCACCACTGTGTTCCCTTTGTCCACAAGCGAATGCAGCACTTCAAGCAACTGCCGCACGTCCTCGAAATGCAGCCCGGTTGTCGGCTCGTCAAGGATGTAGAGCGTCCGTCCGGTGGAACGTCTGGAAAGTTCTTTCGAAAGCTTTACCCGCTGCGCCTCGCCGCCGGAGAGCGTAGTTGCCTGCTGCCCGACATGGATATAGCCAAGCCCGACCGCCTTCAAGGTTTCAAGCTTGTCGCGGATCGAAGGCACCGCCTTGAAGAATTCGGCGGCCTCCTCTACGGTCATGTCGAGAATATCGGCAATCGACCTGTCCCTGAAAGTGACTTCCAGGGTTTCCCGGTTATAACGCTTGCCCTTGCATTTCTCGCAAGTGACGTAGACATCGGGCAGAAAATGCATTTCGATTTTGATTACTCCGTCGCCCTGACAGGCTTCGCAGCGCCCTCCCTTGACGTTGAAGGAAAACCTTCCCGGCCCGTACCCCCTCGCCTTCGCCTCAGGAAGCCCGGCGAACCATTCGCGGATCGGCGTGAAGGCTCCGGTATATGTCGCGGGATTGGAACGCGGCGTGCGTCCGATCGGACTCTGGTCGATATCTATGATCTTATCGACAAACTCCAGGCCGCGGATTTCTTCGTAATGCAGCGGTATTTCCTTGCTCTTCATCAGCGTCCGGCTCGCCGCCTTGTATAGCGTTTCGATTGTCAGCGTTGATTTGCCCGAACCGGAAACCCCGGTAACGCAGGTAAAAGTACCGAGAGGAATTTTAGCATCAAGCTTCTTCAGGTTATGGCCGCTGGCCCCGATTATCTCGATTGCCTGCTTTTTATGCCCCTTACGGCGCGCCTGAGGCACCGGCACTTCCTTCGCCCCGCACAGATACGCCGCCGTCATCGAGCGCTTGCTTTGCAGCACCTCGTCAAGAGTGCCCTCGGCGACGACCCTTCCGCCATGCGTGCCAGCACCAGGCCCCATATCGATGATATGATCGGCGCAGCGGATCGCGTCCTCGTCATGCTCGACCACCAGCACCGTATTGCCGAGATCGCGAAGCTTTTTAAGAGTTTCCAGCAGCCGGTTGTTATCCCGCTGATGCAGCCCTATCGAAGGCTCGTCAAGCACATACAGCACCCCGGTAAGCCCCGATCCGATCTGGCTGGCAAGACGGATGCGCTGGCTTTCCCCGCCCGACAGCGTGCCGGATTTGCGCGACAGCGTCAGATACTCAAGTCCCACATTCATCAGAAAGCTTAAGCGCTCGTTGATCTCCTTCAATATCCGAGAGGCGATTTCAAGCTGCTGTTCCGACAGCCGCGTCGCTTCACCATCTCCCCCGTGGGAGGGTTCGGGCGAGGTGGAGCCAAGAGCGCGAAACCACCGACAGGCCTGCGCGATGCTCATCTCCGATATCTGCCCGATATGCAGCCCGGCGATCTTCACAGCCATGGCTTCAGGCTTCAGTCGGTAACCGTTGCATGACTCGCAGGGCGCGCTGGTCTGATAGCGTTCCAGTTCCTCGCGCACCCCGTTGCTCTCCGTCTCCAGCATCCGCCGCGCAAGATTGTTGATGACCCCCTCGAAAGGCTTGTTGGTGCGGTAGGTGTTGGCGGCGTCTTCATAGACAATCGCCACCCGCTCGCTACCCGTTCCGTACAGCAAAGCCTTCTGCACCTTCTCCGGCAGATTTCTGAAGGGCGTATGGACGCTCTCTCCGTAATGGGCACAGACCGCTTCAAGCGCCTGCATGTAGTAACGGGCAAAACTTTTCGACCATGGTTCTATTGCGCCCTGCATGATCGACTTGTCCCTGTCCGGCACGACCAAATCCTCGTCGAAATGTATTCTCACTCCCAGACCGTCGCAATCGGGACAGGCACCGAAAGGATTGTTGAAGGAAAACAGCCGCGGCTCGATTTCCGCGATCGTAAAACCGGAAACCGGACAGGCGAACTTCTCAGAAAAGACAGTCTGTTCCCCGGTATCGGCGTTCTCCGCGATCAGCAGGCCGTCGGAGAGACGAAGCGCGGTTTCAACCGAATCCGCAAGCCTGTTGCCCATGTCCTCGCGGATCACAAGGCGGTCGACCACGACCTCGATGGAATGCTTGACCTGCTTGTCCAGCTCCGGAATCTCGTCGATCTCGTAGAACTGCCCGTCGACCTTGACGCGCTGGAACCCCTTGGCGCGAAGTTCTGCAAATTCTTTCCGGTACTCGCCTTTTCTGCCTCTTACCACAGGGGCCAGAAGATACAGACGGACAGGCGGCGCCTCGCCTAACTCATGTTGTTCGCCGGTCTGGTTTTTCAGCGTCATAATCTGGTCGACCATTTGCGAAACCGTCTGGCTTTCGATCGGCAGCCCGGTGGCCGGCGAATAGGCCACGCCCACCCGCGCCCAGAGAAGACGCATGTAGTCATAAATCTCGGTTACCGTTGCGACGGTGGAACGCGGATTTTTCGATGTGGTTTTCTGTTCTATCGAGATCGCCGGCGACAGACCCTCGATCGAATCCACATCCGGTTTTTGCATCAGCTCAAGAAACTGTCTGGCATAGGCCGACAGGCTTTCGACATAGCGCCGCTGTCCCTCGGCATAGATGGTATCGAAGGCAAGCGAGGATTTACCGGAGCCGGACAGGCCGGTTATTACCACAAGCCTGTCTCGCGGGATTTCCAGATTGATGTTTTTCAGGTTGTGCTCGCGGGCGCCGCGCACGGATATGTACTTCAACATACGTTCTGTATATGTTCCCCACTCAGAAAAAGCCAGTTTTATTTTATATAGAGCCTGAAGTGACAATGAGAAATTTTGAGAGGGTTACTTTTCTTCCCTGACGATTCCCGTTTTCGCGATTTCCGAATGCAGTCGGGAGACATCGCCTGTGGCAATAATTCTCTCGGCTTCCTTCTGCGCCATCCCCTGTAACGCGGCAGGATCGCGGGTTTTGTCGGCCTCGGAATATAAGTCCGGTACCTGCTCTGCCGCTTCTTCCCAGTGCGGGTTGATTTCTCCGGGGTTCACGGCCAGCGCCATCGTATAGGCGTCCATGGCCACCTTCTCGTTTCTGGCTTCGAAGGCAAGAATCGTTATTCCAACAATAATAATCAGCGTTAGAATTGCCTCAAGAAATCTTTTGGCCATATCCTTCTCCAAGCCTGATCAAATTAAAGTATCACATACCGGTAAATGTAAGGTGAAGGGTTTGAATGTTGCCAACGCATGTTGCCAACGCATTAAACCGGCTTTTCGCCTGATTGCAGCTTCGCGAATACTGAAACCTTATTGATAAATCCTCAAAAATATGTTTTTATAGGATAATTCTGGAAAAACAGTCTACAGACTGAGGCCAGAATTATTTTTACCCCACACTACTTTCAAGGCCGGATTAATTTAATCCGGCCTGTTTTTTATGAAAGCGTTTATCGGGAATAAAGAACCGAGTAGAAATAAAAAGCGCCGTTATCTGCTATGCATGCGGCTGTTTTTCCAGCTGCGGCAGTGATCTTGTCGGCATAGTCAAAATTGCCGGTGAACTTCGCCTTATCGAAAGTTTCCGGCTCCTCGCCAAAAGGCCCGATGCTGAGCGCCTGGTTTATGGCGCTGCATACCGTATCGCTGACCTTGAAAAGCACGATCAGGTCGGTGCAGTTTGCTGCCTCGCAGTCGCTGCCGACACCTTCCACGTAATTACCGCCGTTAAAAATTACTTCTTCTATGTCGCTGGAGGGATTCTTGTAGGTAATTCTGCCGCCGTTGAGATTAAAGAGCTGGCAGGTTTCCGGTGCCGCGGGGGCATGTTCATAACCACTGACCATCATGTTCTCGAAGCTGATATCGTTCTCGGAGCAGCTTTTCTGCATCATACGAACCACCCCCCGCTCCAGCTGCTGCGCATATGAGATGATGTCCGAAGCCGTAACCTTTGCCTGCTTGCTGGAGACTGCAAAAGGACTCTCGTTCATTCCCCTAGAAATAGCGAACATCAGTGCCGCAAAAAGGACGATGCCGATGATAATCATCAGAAACGCGTTGCCGCTCTGGCTGTCGCTGTTATTCGGACGCACTTTCCTCGCCCCCTTTGAAGATCTGCCTGCCTGCGTCTTCTCCTGCCTTTTTAAGGATATTGATCACTTCCGGAGGAAGAGTGAATGCGGGGGTTTCTTCCACATCGAAATCTCTCTTCTCGGCTTCGGAGACAAGATCCTGCCAGGATATCGGCCCCTTGCCGGCGGAGGTTTGCTTCTGATCGGCGGGCGGGGCGGCTTCTGCGGGTTGCCCGCCTGCGACCGCTGCCGGTTTCTTCGCAAAGGTTGATAGCGGACTGGATGATACGGGGGATTCTCCGGCGGACTGCTGTGTAGTCTGGGGCTGTATGGGTCTGGCGCTTTGCTGCCCTGCCGGAGCTTTTGAGAAAATCGCCGGTTTGGCCTGCTGTTGTTGCCCAGCCGGTTGTTGCGCCGGGACGGTGGCGGGCTGGCCAGCCGCCGGAGCTTTGCCGTCCGCCGCCCCTGAGGAATCCTTGGCAAATCCTTCAGGATTTGCGTTCTTGTAAATTCGGGTTATTGCCAGAATTCCACATTCGACCGGATCGGCCTTGGCTTTTCTGGCTGCGGCGTAACCTTCGGTGATTGCCTTGACCTCGTCTTCGATACTAAGCGCGACATCGGATTTCATTGCCGTCCAGGATTTATGAACCATCATGTCGCGCAGCCTGGTGATCGCCTTCGCATTCTTGCTCAGCGATTCATCCGGCGGCGGCAGAGCGATAAATCTTGTAACCCGCATCGCCTTGGCCTTGCCGGGGTTCGAATAGAAGAAACGGCAGCTCATAACCTGATCGCCGAAAGTAATGATCGCCTGACCTTCCTTGTAACTGCGCAGTTCGTCGTAATCGGCCTTGGAGCGAAGCTGGACACCGGCCGATTTGGTATCGTAATAGGATCCTGACGAAGCGCTGCCATGAAGCTGGAATCCCTGCACCTCGGTCACGAAGGCCGAGCCGACGGTCTTGTCGAAGAAATCCTTGGTATCGGTCGGATCTTCCAGCTTGCCGAAAATCTTGATGTTACAGTTTGCCGTGATCGAGTTAGCTTCCTCGCGCACACGCTTGCGCATGGCGGGCAAGTCCTGTCCCGAAAAGACCAGACAGAAACCGAGCGACCGAGCCTGTGCCGCCATGACGGCCATGCCTTGTGCGGTATAGTAACCGACCTCGTCAAAGATAGTGACGAAAGGAGTAGCCGAGTGGGTTGGCTTGTTTTCAATGACCTTGGCGCTGTCACCTTCGACAGCAGCGCCAAGCGTTGAACCCATCATCCCTTTGAGAGTGGCGGCGACGATTTTACCGAGGTTGGCGATTTCGTCACCCGACTTTTCAAGCGCGGGGATCAAAACTACCAGAATGCGCCGGTTGAGAACGACGTCGACCATATCGACGTCGGCCGCCTGGGTATCGAAGATGTAGCCATAATCATCCCCGAGCGATTGCAGGGCGCGGGTGAATTGCATCGACAGGTATCCATGCTGCTGGCGGCAGGTGGTCGTATCGACCATCGGCTGATCCGGCCCCATCGGTTTTTCCCGGCCCTCGTCGTCGAAGGCGTTGGGAACGAAACCCGGCAACGTGTCGAGATAACCGTTAAGGCTTGATCTGAGATGCTGCGGTATCGCTTCGTCGCGCGAGAGGGCGATTATCTTGTTAAGGCTTAAGTATTCGCGGATGGTGCTTACCGACAGGGGCATGTCCTGATGGTCGCGCTTCCATGTCAGAACCGGCATCAGCGAGCTGATCAAGGAGACGGCACGCTCTTTCCACATCGCGTTGTCGCCTTCCGCCTCCGGCATCAGGGAAACAAGCATGTTGGTGAGATACGAGGCCGAACCGCTCGAAAACGGGTTCATGGTATTAGAGGGCGCCCGGGTGTCCGAGTTCCCGGTCATGTAGTTCAGAACCAAAAGATCGTCGTCACGTCCGAAACGTCGCACCAGAGAAGACAGCGACGACCAGAGATCGGTATCAGCCTTGCCGTCGACATAGACGAAGCCCGATCCCCAGCACAGGGCGTTCGTGGCGATCGACTTCAGTCCTTCGGTTTTACCGGAACCGGTGGTGCCGAGATAAAGAATATGGGTTCTGGCGTCCGAATTGGTGAACCAGACCTCTTCTTTGGTTTGATCGATGTTTCCAAGGAACAGAATGCCTTCGGCCCTGCCGCTCCTTCCAGGCCCGGAATTGTTTTTATCCTTGAATTTGGCCGGTGCCGGCAGCTTGAAGGCAAGGCACTTGTTGGAAGTTTTCAGGAAAATAAAAAACAAAATGTAAAAAAAGAAGATAAGATCCGAATGGTGCCGCGCTCCTTCGAACATATAGATGGAAAGCGCCCCGAAGAAGCATACGGCCAAACTGTTGGCCGGAACGCGCATCCAGTCCGCGAGCCTCTGGTACATAGGCCGGACGTCCCTGATCAGGGTTTTGTGCTTATGCTGATATTTTCTGGTATCTATTGCCATTTATTATACGCTTGCAAAACTTTTACCGGCCGCTGAGGAAATCGTCTGCGGATACTGGCGCGCCGATAGTTTCTTTTGCCTTCTGCTGATTGGTTGCCCCAAGGTCGGAGAGGTTGGCGGATGCGATTGATTGCGGCGGTCTTGGCGCAAGCGACCACAAAGCGTTCACCAGCACCAGCAGCAGAATTATCCCGGCGACCGCACCGGCAAAACGGAGAAACGAACCGGTTCCTGAAGACTGCACCTGATGCGCTTCGCCTCCAACGGCAAAGCCTTGAGATAAACCGCGGGATTTTTCGAGAGCCGAGCTTACCGCCATCAAGGCGCCGGTAGCTTCCTCCAGTCCGGGGAAGGCGGCGATTTCAAGCGGCGCTTCCTTGTCCTTCTTGAGGATCAGGGAATATTTGCCGCCAGGGGCTTCGCTCTCCCTGATCTCGAAAGCGCATGACTGGGTTTCGGCGATATTCATGTGCCATAGCACCGGCCGCACCGCCTGCGGAAACGACAATACGAGCTTGCCGTCCACTATTTTGGCTTGCGAAGAAGAATTTTTCAAAACTTTTGCCAACATTATTTTCTGCCTCCTGAACTGGATCTGGCTGTTGCCGATTGTTTTACCCCGCCTGATTTGCCCGGTTGCTTGACAGCTCTTTTCTTACTGCTCTTAGAGTAATCCAGCTGGGGAATCGGCCGCGCGCGCGGCGAAGCCATATATTCTGTAATGCTCTGCACAGCTTCTTCCATTTTAGGCCTCGGGATCGGTCGCATGGTAATTTTTTCCGCTTTGAAATGCGCCATCGCTCCCAAAGCTTCAAGATGAAACGCCTGCCTGCCGAGATTATTGAGCGGATACCATAAATGGCGATCATGGCCGCGAAGCCATACGAACTGCGACGGCGAAAGCACGCCGCCCTCTTCCCGCGCTACCAGCAGCGCCCTTAACAATGCGGTGTTCTGAAATGCATGCTGGTTACATGCGGAAAGAACCTGTGCGGCAAGATCCTTGTTCGCCAGCACCGCTCTCGCCGATTTCAGCAGCTTGCTGCTGACCCTCAGCCCTTTTTCAGGCGTCCAGCATCTGGCGAGATCGCTCAGCATATTATCGGCATCGGTGCGTTTTCTCGATGCCTTTAGGCAAAACGCCGCAAGCAATACCTGCTTGTAAGGCTCCAGCCTGAGCGCCCCTCTCCATGGCGGCCCGAGTTGCTTTGTGAACGCAGCGAAGGCCGCCTGTTCGTCGACATGCCCGTCGGGCACCGGAATGCTGTTATAGGCTAACCATTCTTCCGGCCCCAACGCCTCGGCGAACAGCGGTAGCTCGGCAGGCACCGGGGTTCCGGGGGGACGCGGCGGCTGGTTGGCCGGATTGAAGCGGACGAAAGGAGAAATCACGGGAAACGTGATCGCCTGAAACCCGAGCAGTCCATCAAGGGTAAGCTTCCTGCGGTAATGGGTTTTCGGCCCGTACTGATAGGCCCAGATTCCGAGAAATCCCAGGAAACCGATAAAAAACCACCGTAACGGTTCAAGAGCCATCGCCGAGAGAAGATGCATGGTGCTGTCGTTAAGGCAGACGCCGGGCTGCTCCGGGTTTCTCACCAGGGCGCAATTGGCCGGCAGTTTTGGCACCTTCTTTACGGTTTCCTCATAGGGAATCCTTATTCCCCGCCAGGTAATGGTGTAATCCTCGTCCACGAAAAGCGTCACGGCCTTCATTTCGGCGTAACGTATCCAGCGGATTCCGTCCTTTATCTGATACTCGAAATTGTGCCATATAAGCCAGCCGAGCGCGATAAAAACCACACCCAGTATCATCCAGCCTACGGCGGCATCGCTCATTGTATCCGGTGCTTTGTCAGCCAAAATTCAGAGACCTTTGTGATAATGGAAACGATAAACTTCCAGAATACTTAATATATCAGAAAAAAAATGGCAAAACCAATAATGAGGCCGAAATGTTAATATTGCCCTTACGGGCCTTGTTTGTTATATCATCCTGTCCTTCGACATAAGCCGCAATAGCTCAGTTGGTAGAGCAGTTGATTTGTAATCATCAGGTCCCGGGTTCGAATCCTGGTTGCGGCACCACTTTCCAGCGGGTCCATTCCGGGCACATAGGTAACAGGTGACACTATTACGTCAAACGGGTTGGTGGCTGGTTCCACTCTGTTCTCCATTTCATCGAAGAAGCCTATATCGTATTTCATAAAACTGACAAGCCAGATTTTATCCTCCACTTCGCGGATACCGACCTTTTATCCAGCAAAAACAGAGCTTAAGTTGATTTTGCGTTTACCGATACAGATACGTCCGCAGATGGATACGGTAATGATTCTGTCGGCGAACGGATAATCGATATCCGGCAGGCCGCGGTAGATGCGGGGTGAAGGTGTATACAGTTCAGCCGGATATTTCATGTTGATTGCCTGATGCGGCCGCTCGTTGTTGTAGCGTTTCGTAAAGCGGTCGAGCTTTTCCTGCTGTTGCAGGAGGTTGTAAGCTGGCGGTTTTGTGGCTTCTTTTTTCAGGGTCAGGTGCATGCGTTCATGCCGCCCGTTCTGCTGCGGACATCCGGGTTTGATGCGCTCGATGCCGATACCGAGGCGAAGCCACCACACCGAGAGTTTCGAGAGGCCGAACAATGCATTCGGGGAAGCAAACGGCAACCCGTTATCGGTACGGATGGTACAGGGAAGGCCGTACTCTTTGAAAGTCTCTTCGAACACGGCAAAGGCGTGCGGTTCTTTAGTGCTCTCAAGGCCCTCACAGGAAAGCAGGTACCTTGAATGATAGTCCGTAACGGTCAGAGGATAGCAGTATTGCCGGTTGCCGAGCAGGAACTGGCCCTTGTAATCGGCGCACCACAGGGAGTTCGGTTTTGTGACATGTTCCAGTGTCGTGCCCTGGGCTTTGTATCTCCTGCGCTTGCGACGAGTAACCAGTCCGTGCCGGTCCAGCACTGCATGCACGGTGCTGATCGCAGGCGGATGAATATGCGGATACTGGCGGATAAGCTTCTCGCGGATCTTGGGCGCGCCCCAATGTGGATATTCCTGCTTGAAGTACAGTATCGAACGTTCGATCTGGAAAGGCAGGCGGTTGGCATGCCGGTAAGGCCGACGGGACCGGTCGTTCAGCCCCTCGATGCCGCAGTCCTTGTAACGCTCGTAAATCTTGTAGCCGTGTTCTCCGTCAGCACAAGTTGGACAAATAGAGGCCCATTGTTAAGGTGATGT
>CAZBGS010000003.1:0-276257 GCA_964491785.1 uncultured Pseudobdellovibrionaceae bacterium
TGAGTGAATCAAAAATAGTAAATTTATTGTCTATGTTATTTGAACCGTTCCAGTTGATGAAACTAGTAAGAAGAAGAATTACCAGCAACAAGCCGAATGCCGAAGAAATGCGCAAGGAGATACGCATATTCCTTTTTAGTGATTGTGAATCATCGGTAGACATATCTTTCCTCTCTTGCGATTAAGTGAATACGATCGTATTTATTCCCCATATTAGTATGGACTAATGCTTTACTCCATAATTTTTTTGAGCTTTTTCATAACCTTGGGTATTAAAACAGGAAAACAAAATATGGCAAATTCGTTCCGGGAAATATCCATCATAGGTTCGGGCCCGGCGGGGCTGATTGCTGCGGAAACCATTACTTCGGCTGGTTTTGATGTTACGGTTTACGAGCACAAACCCTCCATAGCCCGCAAGTTTCTGCTGGCTGGACTCGGGGGGCTCAACATTACCCATAATGAGGATCTGGATATTTTGATTTCCCGCTACGGTAAATCTTCCGGATTCCTGGCTCCGGCGATTGAAGAATTTTCCCCGCAATCACTGCGCGAGTGGTGCGCCGGACTTGGCGAAGAGACCTTTACAGGCACCAGCGACCGCATTTTCCCAAAAAGCTTCAAGGCTACACCGCTGTTGCGTAACTGGAGCGCGCGCCTTTCTGAAAGCGGGGTTACTTTCAAGACCCGCTGGCGATGGACTGGATGGAATGATAACGGCTCCCTCCGCTTCCAGACCGGGCAAGGCATCAAAGAAATCCATCCGCAGGCCGTTCTGCTTGCGCTTGGCGGCGCCTCCTGGCCCAAAATGGGCTCCGACGGTGAATGGACAAATATTCTGAAGTACAAAGGCATTACGGTCTCCCCGTGGAAACCCTCGAATTGCGGTTTCATCGCAAACCTGAGCGAAGAATTCAAAAACAGATTCCAGGGCTCGCCCCTGAAACCTGTGACCCTGACATTTGGCGGCAGAAGCATAAAAGCCGAAATCCTGATCACCGCAAAAGGCGTTCAGGGGCCGGGAATCTACGCCCTCTCGGCTTCGCTGCGGGATGCGATAGAAAAAGACGGCCAAGCCACGCTAATGCTCGATCTCCGCCCCGACATTTCCGAAGATCTGCTCGCGCAAAAACTCGCTGCGTCAAGAAAAGGCGACAGCTTCACAAATATCATGCGAAAAATCGGCCTCTCCCACGCCGCCGCTGCCCTGGTTAGAGAAAAAAAGACCGTGGACAAAAATGGTCTCGCCGGACTGATCAAAAATTTCCCGCTCGAACTGACCGCCACAACCGGGCTGGGAAGGGCCATCTCTTCGGCGGGAGGAATAAGCCTTGATGAACTTGACTCGAACTACATGCTAAAAAAACTCCCCGGCGTCTTTGCCGCCGGGGAGATGCTCGACTGGGAAGCGCCAACCGGCGGCTATCTCCTGCAAGCCTGCTTCAGCACAGGCGTCAAAGCCGCCAGAGGTCTTTGCGACTGGCTTTCCGGTTAACCGAAATACCAGCGAAGTCCGGCAAGAATCTCGTGATTCTCATAATCCAGATCAACCGGCCCCAGATTGGCTTCCCATCCGTTCTGATACCGGTAGCCGGTAAAATATTGAACCTGCGGACTAAGATCGGCATTGATCCCGGCTCCAACCTGCCATGCGAATACCGTATCGGAATTGCTGGTGAAGTTGGTGCTGGCATCATGAACCATGGCCCCAAGACCACCCATTACATACGGCTCGAAAGCCATACCCAGATCGAAATCGTAATAACCATTGGCGAAAATTCCCCAGGTTTCGACATCTCCGAAAATTCCGAAGGCGTCAATATCGGCTTCCCTGTATTGAAGCTCGAGTTCTCCGCGCGAATTCGGCCCCCAGGATCTGCCTATCGCGCCGGAAAGGCCGAACGTGTTGTCCAGATCCCCGCGAAATATCCCGCGCTCCACCTCTGATTCCCCTAAAAAGGAATAACCAAGGGAACCGGAGACATACATGTTCCTGTCATAGGTGTATCTACCGGTAGTTTGCGCCTCCGCTTTTCCGGCTGCTCCGCCACTTATCACGGCGAAAGCCGCGGCTGTAATCAATAATTTCTTCATAACACTACCTCCTGATTACGTTCCAGTTATCCAACGCGGCAACTGATGTGGATATCCTTTTAAAATCTGAAAATCGTTACAGCCGCCTAAGGCGCAGAACCCCCGAAGAAACAAATTGTAGAAGAGAAAGAGGGTGCGAATTACTGAATCAAAAGATATTATCAATACCACCAGTGGAAATCCGCTGGCGGCCTGCTAGATAAATTCTTGCCACACCGGTGAGGGAAGGAAAGAAAGAAAGAAATGAATATAGACCGTATCATGTTTGCGATCGCGGGCTCCGCGGTTTTTATCACGACAACTCTCGGATATTTCGCCCACCCCGCATGGCTGCTGCTTACGGGCCTGATAGGCCTGAACATGCTTCAGGCGGCATTCACAAGGTTCTGCCCCATGGTTATATTGCTCAAGAAACTGGGCAAACATCCGGGACAGGCTTTCCACTAGACTTCAGGAAACAGGGGGAATAATGCAGTTCTTATCCAACCGGGCGGTCGCCTTCCCGAAATTGTCCATGTCGATCGCCGCGATCCTGAGCGTTGCCATGATCCTTCTGGTAGCGCTGCCGACCCTGGCCCCCGAACGATTTCCATCTCTCCACGCCCTTGAAATAGACACAGATCCTGAAAACATGCTCGACGAAGACGAGCCTGTGCGCGTCTTCCACAACAGAATGAAGGATGAATTCGCGCTTTACGACATAATCGTCGTCGGCGTCGTCGAAAAAAACAATCCTTCAGGCGTTTTCAACGTCAAGACACTGGGCGAGATTTATCAGCTGACACAGCAGGCGCTTGCCACCGAGAACGTTATCGGGGTCGACCTGATCGCCCCCTCGACCGTCGACAATATCGAGCAGGCTGGCCTAGGCTCGGTAAGCTTCGAATGGCTTATGCCTTCCCCTCCGCAGACGGAAGAGGAAGCGCAGGCCGTATCCCGAAAAGCTTCCCGCCTTCCCTTTTTGAAAGACACGCTGGTCTCCGGAGATGGCAAGGCCATAGCCCTGTACATCCCGATAACCTCCAAAAATGTCAGTTACAAGGTTGCCAGATCCCTGCAACAGACGATATCCGGCTTCAATAGCGGCGCCGAATACCACATCACCGGCCTCCCCATAGCCCAGGACACCTTCGGCGTCGAGATGTTCAAACAAATGGCGATCTCCGCCCCGCTCGCCATGGCGCTGATTTTCGCGCTGATGTGGTACTTCTTCCACAGCGTCAGACTGATCGTCTCCCCGATGATCGTCGCCCTCGTATCGGTAATCTTCACCATGGGCCTGCTGGTAGCCACCGGCAACACGGTTCATATCATGAGTTCGATGATTCCGATATTCATTATGCCGATCGCTGTTCTCGATGCCGTTCACATCCTTTCGGACTTTTTCGACCGATACCCGAAAATCCGCGACCGCAGGAAAACCCTGGAACACGTGATGGACGAGCTTTCGAAACCCATGCTGTTCACTTCACTGACCACCGCCGCGGGCTTCGGCTCGCTCGCCTTTACCCCGATCCCTCCGGTTCAGGTCTTCGGCATTTTCATCAGCCTCGGCGTCCTGTTCGCCTGGGTTCTGACGATAACCCTGATCCCCGCATACATCATGCTGATACCGGAGAAATCGCTCGATAATTTCGGTCTGGAGATAGCCGAAAGCGAGGAAGCACACCCGTCCCTTCTCGCCAGAATTCTGAAACGCACCGGCAGCTTCACCTACAACCGGGCGAAACTGATCCTGATAGCCACCCTGCTTCTCTCCGCCGTTGCCGCCTGGGGCATCAGCCGTATCCGCATCAACGACAATCCGGTGAAATGGTTCACCCAAAGCCACCCCATCCGCGTCGCCGACCGAGTTCTCAACGAACGCTTCGCCGGTACTTACATGGCTTATCTGACCCTAGCGCCAGGTGAAGAAGCCTTGAGCGTGGAGAACGCAAAAACAGCTTTACAAACCGCCATGGCCAGCCATAGCGGCCCGGCCCTCGACGAAATCCGCTCCGGACTGGACGAATTCGCCGCAAAATCGGAAACTGCGGACGAATTCTTTTCGCTGCTGATCGAACACGCCGAAAACCGCCTTGCCGGAGAACTTTCTGACGAAGACTGGGAAGCATGGAACGACATGGCGCTGTTCCTCGACGAGCACAGCAAATCCGGCGAGATATTCAAACGCCCCGACGTCCTGCGCTTCGTCGATAGCCTCCAGCAACATCTGCTGCAAACCGGCCTGGTCGGCAAATCAAACGCCCTGCCCGATATCGTCAAGACGGTTCACCGCGAACTGCTTCTCGGCGAGGAAGACCAGTACCGCATCCCGGACACACAGAACGCCGTCGCCCAGACTCTCATCACCTACCAGAACAGCCACCGCCCGCAAGACCTCTGGCACTTCACCACCCCGTCCTTCGACAAGGCGGTGCTTTGGATCCAGCTGAAGAGCGGCGACAATATCGACATGAGGGCGCTGGTCAGTGCCGTTGACGGCTTCATGGCGCAAAATCAGGCCCCGGTCGCCCTGGAGCACGACTGGTTCGGCCTCACCTATATCAACGTCGTCTGGCAGGAAAAGATGGTGACCGGAATGCTCGAAGCCTTCGCCGGTTCGTTCGTCATCGTGCTGGTAATGATGATCTTCCTCTTTCGCTCGGCGCTCTGGGGAGCGCTTTCGATGGTGCCGCTGACCGTGACGATCGGTTTCATCTACGGAGTAATTGGCCTCATCGGCAAGGATTACGATATGCCCGTCGCAGTCCTGTCCTCGCTCTCGCTGGGCCTCGCCGTCGACTACGCCATCCACTTCCTCGCCAGAAGCCGCGAAATGGCGAAAGAGCATGGATCATGGCGCGTAACCGTCGAAAAAGTCTTCGGCGAACCGGCCAGAGCCATAGCAAGAAACGTCATCATCATCGGCGTGGGCTTCCTGCCGCTGCTGGCCGCGCCGCTGGTTCCATACAAAACGGTGGGCGTGTTTATTTCCGCAATTCTCATTTTTGCCGGAGCGGCAAGCTTGCTAATTCTACCGGCCCTAATAACATTGATGGAGAAATGGCTAAAGGAGATCAATAAATGAAAAAGATACTGTTCGCCGCAGCTCTGCTGTTCACCTTCCCCGCACACGCCGTCACCGCCGAGCAGGTGGTTCAGCAGGCCAACCATGCCGCCTATTATCAGGGCGAGGACGGGCGCGCCAAAGTCAACATGGTAATCAGGGACTCGCAGGGCCGCGAAAGAAACCGCAACTTCGTCATCCTCCGCAAGGACACAGGAAAAGGCGATACCGAACAAAAATTCTACGTTTATTTCAACCGTCCCGCCGACGTCTCGGGAACCTCTTTCCTGGTCTGGAAGCGCGTGGGCGCCGACGACGACCGCTGGCTTTACCTGCCCGCCCTCGACCTCGTCAAGCGCATTGCCGCCAGCGACGAACGCACCAGTTTCGTCGGCTCCGATTTCTTCTATGAAGACGTCTCCGGTCGCGGCATTGAGGAAGACACCCACGAAATCGCCGAAACCACCGACAACTACTACGTAATCAAAAGCATCCCTAAAAATCCGAAAAACGCCGAATTCGCGTATTACAAAAATTACATCCACCAGCAGAGCTTCATCCCGGTAAAAACCGAATACTACGACGCGCAAGGAAAACTTTACCGCGAATACACAGCCGAGAAGGTCGATGAGATCCAGGGATTCCAGACCGTCACCCGATCCAGCATGAAAGACCACCGTACCGGCAGCGAAACCGTTCTGACCTACAGCGAAGTGAATTACGACACCGGCCTGCCGGAAGAAATCTTCACCGAACGCTACCTCCGCACCCCTCCCCGCCAGCATTTGAGGTAATCGAAGATGCCCCGATCCCACCGGCCTCCTCTGTTCAATCCATCTCCCGCAGATAAAGGGATGGGCCCGCAAAGCGGGATGGTGAGGGATTTATCCCTGCTATTGGCCATCCTCCTCGCCACTCTCCCCGCCCGGGCCTCCGAACCCTCCCTTCCCGCTGGCCTCGGAGGAGGAGGCGGCGGCATCAGTGCGCAGGAAACCGCCCCGGCACCCTCGCAACAGCCATGGGCAGATTTCAGCGGCTTTATCGAGGGCCGCGCCGGAACCCGCTATGCGGACAGCCCCTACCACAAAGATCCGAGCCTGCTGGAGACCCGGGCCCAGTTCCAGTTCGACAGGAGCTTCGATCTTTTCCACGCCAGACTGACAACCGACCTGCTTCTTGACGCCATCGATAGCGATCATTCGATCGACCTGGAAAAAGGCGAAGGCTTTATCGACCTGCGCGAAGCTTTCATCATCACCCGCCCGGCAGACGCCATCGACGTCAAGGCCGGCCGCCAGATCCTCACCTGGGGCACAGGCGACCTGGTCTTTCTTAACGACCTTTTCCCCAAGGACTGGGTTTCCTTTTTCGTCGGCCGCGACGAGGAATACCTCAAAGCCCCTTCCGACGCGCTCAAGCTCTCGTTCTTCACCAAAGCCGCCAGTCTCGACGTGGTTTACACGCCGCAGTTCGACCCCGACCGCTACCTTACCGGAGAGCGTATTTCCTTCTATAACGAAAACCTTGGCCGCATCACCGGAGAAAACAACCGGATCTCCGCCGACAGGCGTGAAAGCTGGTTCTCCGAAGACGAACTCAGCCTGCGCCTCTACCGGACTTTCGGAGCCTATGAGACCGCGCTTTACGGCTACAGCGGATACTGGAAAAGCCCCGCCGGACAAACCACGGACGGCATGGCCACCTTCCCCGCCCTTTCGGTCTACGGCGCAAGCGTCCGCGGCCCCGCGCTGAAAGGCATTGCCAACGCCGAGGCATCATACTACGACAGCCGCGACGACGACCACGGCACAAACCCTCTGATCCGCAATTCCGAGCTGCGTTTCCTGACCGGCTACGAACAGGAATTATTTCCCAATTTCACAGCCTCGGCCCAGTACTATCTTGAGCGGATGATGGACTATGACGAATACCGCGAAAACCTGCCAGCGGGCATGGTGCAAAAAGACAAAAACCGCCACATGCTAACCCTTCGCCTGACGAAACTGATGATGAACCAGAATCTTGAACTCTCACTTTTCAATTTCTGGTCTCCTTCCGACGCCGACGGCTACCTCCGCCCCAAAGCCACCTACAAACTCGACGATCACTGGACGGCAAGCATCGGCGCCAACGTCTTCTACGGCCAGCGCCGCGACACATTCTGGGGACAGTTCGAAGACAATTCAAACATCTGGGCAAGCATCAGATACGGATTCTAGCCGCAGGGATAAACGGGCCCGAATATCGGGCCGGGCCCGGCTATTTTGATCGCGGCAAAACGGGCCCGGCAAACTGAAAAAACAAAAAACCGCCGTAAGGCGGTTGCAATTCCGGCGTTGATGGTTAAACAGTATCAGAAAATTCGCATTTTGTCCATGAATGCCCGACTCGCTTACGCGCTGAAACAAAGACCCCGATCAAACGATTTTTGGAATATCCTGCCCTGAACCATGCCGTCTGGAGTTAAAATCCTTCGGCAATGACCGCAGCCTTTCAGGCGAGTTCCGGATATTGTAGAAACCTGCGCCCCCCAGCCCGTCGAGTTCCTCCCACTCCAGAGGCATCGCGACGCCCGCCCCCGGCCTTGCCCTCACCGAGAAATCGGCTATCGCCGTTGCGGTATAATCGTTTCTCATATAGTCGACGAATATCTTTCCTTTGCGCTTCGCCTTTTTCATGTTCGCGATATACGCCTGCGGCACATCGTCCTGCATTTTTTCCGCTAAAGTTTTGGCAAAAGCCTTAACCTCGCCAAAAGCGTTGTTTCCGCTTAACGGCGCAACCACGTGAAGCCCCTTCCCGCCAGTGGTCTTTACAAAGCTGACAAGCCCCAGCCCTTCCAGCCTCGCGCGCACATCGAGCGCCGCCAGCTTTACCGCTTCGAATGGAACGTCGTCAGCCGGATCCAGATCGAACACCACTCTGTCCGGATAATCTATCCTCTCATGCCCCGAACCCCATGGGTGCATCTCGATAACTCCCATCTGCACAAGATTCAAAACCCCGGCCACGCTGTCCACCATCAGATACTCGTTCTTCGTGTTCTTGTAATCCATCGCCACCGGATGAACTTCCTTTCCCATGCCCCGCCCCGGAGAACGCTGATAAAAGCAGTCCGACTTCAGTCCTTCCGGACAACGCACCAGACTGAGCGGATGCCCCCCGATATCGGCAAGCATCAGCGGCGCCGCCAGCGCATAATATTCCGCCAGATCCCCCTTGCTGACACCATCACCGGGAAAAACGATCCGATCCGGATGCGTGATCCTGACGCCAAGCACCACCACATCCCCTTTCCCCCCTCCTTTCTCCCTCTTTTCCCCCTCACTCTCAAGGGAAGAAGTACGGGGATTTAAGATATTGTTCGCTTTACTCAAACCCTTGAAAGATGGATGACGCAAATTCCCATCCTCAGTCCACTCGGTAAATTCCACCTCCCCTGAATATTCCGGCTCCACCCAGACAGCCGCCTTGTCCGTCTTGCGGCGCGGCTTTTCAAATGGCGGCTCCTCCCGCCTGATTTTCTGTAGCATGCTAAACAGATCTTCGGCCATCCGGGCCGTAAATCCCGTCCCGACCTTCCCCGCATACACAAGCTTTCCGTCCTGAAAGTAACCGATATGCAGCGCCCCGATCGCATCCTTCCTGTCACTGGCGACATTATAGCCTGTTATGACGAAATCCTGACGCTTCGAGCATTTCACCTTCAGCCAGTTCCGGCTCCGCTTCATCTCGTAAGCCGCATCCGCCCTCTTGCAGATTATCCCTTCAAGCTTCAGGTCGCAGGCGTTTGCGATCATCGTTTCGCCGCCGCCCGCCACATGTTCGCTATACTTAAGATACTCGCCAGACTTGGGAATAATTTCCTCCAGCTTCGCCTTGCGCTTCCGCTGGGGCAACCGGGTCATCCTTTCGCCGTCAAGATGCAGCAGATCGAAACAAAAAGCCTGTATCGCCCCCGGATTGCCTCCCTGACCGAGAGCCTCTCTCAGCTTGCCAAAATCGCTTATCCCCTCTTCGTCAAGGACAACGGCTTCGGCGTCGATCACGGCATTATCGACACGGAGCCCGGACGCGGCCCCGGCTATTGTGTAAAATCTGTCCGTCCAGTCATGCCCCCCTCTGGTTCTGATCCTCGCCACGCCTCCGGATATAAAAATCATAACCCTGTACCCGTCGAATTTGATCTCATGAAGCCACTCCTCCCCCGCCGGAGCCTTGCCTGATAACGTTGCCAGCTGCACTCCGGGATATTGCCGCTCAAGTTCTTCCATTTCCTTTTCCGCATTGACCCGCGCCGGATCAGCAGACGCCGGACTGCCCGGATAGGCAGCCGCGCCTTTCGCTATTTCCTCCATCGTCCGTCCGCTATATACGCTTGAACCGCTTGCCTCAAGAAAAGCCCCATGATCGTCTCCGGCTATTTCGTTGCCGTCTTTCTCCTTGATCAGCAGCCAGCTTTCCTTTTCATTGCCGCTTCCGCCCTTCATGCGGATCAGCGCCCATCCGCCTTTCATCCGCTCGCCGGAAAGCTCGAATTTCAGGTTGCCCTTCGCAAGCCCCTCACGCGGATCGCCCTTCGGAATCCATACTCCACGATCCCAGATCATGACCGTTCCGCCCCCGTACTCCCCTTTTGGAATTATTCCTTCAAAGCCGCCGTAATCAAAAGGATGATCCTCGGTTCGCATCGCAAGCCGCCTGTCTCTGGGGTTATAGGACGGCCCCCTTGTGACCGCCCAGCTTTTCAGAACCCCGTCAAGCTCCAGCCGCAGATCGTAGTGCAGCCGCCTCGCCGCATGCTTCTGGATTACGAATTCAAGCTCGCCCGCGGACTCTCGCACCAAACCTTTCGGCTCCGGAGTTTTCCCGAAATTCCGCCTGCGGTTATACTCTTCAAGCGTCTGGTACATGACTACCCGGCCCGCTTCTCACCCCCATGCCGCCCCCCGCTTTCTTCCAGGCTTCTCTTGAGCGCATCCATGATATTGACCACCTTCCCCGGCCCCGGCCCGTCCCGGCCGGCAACGATTTCCCTGCCCTCCAGCTTGGCTTCGATTATCTCCTTCAGGGCTTCCTGATAATGATCCTCGAAATCACCGGGAATAAATTCCTTTGTTTTGCTGTCTATCAGCTGTTGGGCAAGAAGTATCTGATCCTCGTCCACCTGCACCTCTTCCGGTATCTCGTCGAAATACTTTCCGGCTTCCCGCACCTCGTAATCGTATCGCAATGTCTCAAGCACCATGCCGTTGCCGCATGGCCGTATCGCCGCTATCCGCTCCCGGCTTCCAAGCACCACCTGCCCGATCGCGGTCTTGCCGGATTTCCGGAGCGCGTCCCTGATGGTGACGAAAGCCTCGACCGCGAAATCTCCGTCCGGAGCCAGATAATACGGCTTGTCGAAATAAATCGGGTCGACATCCCTGATATCGGTGAACTGCACAAGGTCTATGGTGTGCCTGCTCTCGACTTTCAGCTTTCCAAGCTCCTCATCGCCGATCGGCACGTAACGCCCTTTCTCGTACTCGTATCCCTTGACGATATTCTCGCCGGGAACGTCGTCCCTGCTGCTTGTCACCTGCTTGTAATGAATGCGTTCCCCGGTTTCCCTGTCGAGCTTGTTGAGACTTATCTTGTTGGTTGCCGTTGTCGCCGCGAAAAGTCTCACCGGAAATGAAACCAGCGACAATCTGATATGCCCTTTCCAGTAAGCCCTCTCCGCCATGACTGCTCCTTGCTGATATCAAACCGGACAATCATCCCCGCGGTTCCTGTCAGCCCGGAACCGCCGCAACCCCGTAACGTTTGAGATATAATGAGTTATCCGGGTATCTGCACGACTGCCAGAAGCGCCGCTTTCATCACCGAATGCCAAACCTATTACAAGGCGGTCTGGCAAGCGATCCAGAAAGCCGAAAGATCGGTATTCATTACCGGATGGGACATCGACAGCCGCATAGAACTGCTGCGCGGCGGCGACAAGCCCGATCCGGGAAAAAACTATTCGCTTCTGTGCACGATCAACCGCAAGGCGTATGCCAGCCCCCGCATGCGATTTTACCTGAACAAATGGAAGCCCTCCATTATCTATTTCAAGGAACGCGAAAGTTTCCCGAGGCTTAAATGGTACGCCCGCACCCCCTCAAACGTCCATATGTGCCTCGACGACGTAATCGCCACCGGCGGCAGCCATCACCAGAAAATAGTCATTATAGACGACCGGATCGCCTTCAGCGGCGGCATGGACATAGCCCTTGGCCGATGGGACACTCCCGATCACCTGCCCGACAACCCGCTTAGAACAGGGCCGATCGGCCCCTACGCCCCCTATCACGACTTGCAGATCGCCCTTGAAGGCGAGGCGGTGCGAGAACTCGCCAACCTCGCCCGCTGGCGCTGGAAAAGAGCCACAGGGTTCAGTGCCCTCCCCTTCACTCCCGGCGGCAATGACGTTTGGCCGGAAGCTTTGCAAAAACAATTGTTCAATTTCTCTCTTCTGATTTCGCAGACTTTTCCGCAAATGAAGGACATTGGCGAAAAACGCGAAATCGAGGAAATTCTCATTCACAACATCAACAAGGCAAAAGATTTTATTTACATTGAAAACCAGTACCTAACCTATGAACCAATAGCGAGATTCCTGAACGAGCGGCTAAAGACATGCCCTGATCTGCGCATCCTTCTCCTTAGTTCATACAACCCGCAGGGGCCTCTCGAAAAAGGCGTGATGTGGCAGGGGCGTATCAACTTCCGGGAAATTCTGATGGACGGTATTTCCAGGGATCGCGTCCGCTTGCTCTGCCCGGTAAGCAGGCGCGAGGACGGCAGCGAGGAAGCCATAAGGGTTCATGCCAAGCTCATGATCGTCGACGACCGCTATCTCCACATCGGTTCGGCCAACCTGAACGGCCGCTCCATGGGCCACGACAGCGAATGCGATATCGTCTGCATCGCCGGCAATGAAAAACACCGCATGGCGATCACCGCTCTTCGCAACTCGTTAATAGAAAAATTCAGCAGCACAAAGATAGAAGGCAAGATCGATTTTGACCGCCTGCTCCGGCCTGAAGCTGGAAAACACCTTATTCTCCATGAAATCGACGACCAAAAATTTGCAGAGCCCCTGATCGGAAAATACACTTTCAAACTTGGAGACAAGGCAGAACCACGGCTCCCCGGCACAATAGACCCGGCAGCCTACCGAACAAAAATCATCTCTCCATGGAGGAAAGCCATATACAGGATTATTTTTTCCACACTTGTAATCGCTATGCTGATAACCGCCTGGCACCTCCTTAATCAGCCGGACTCCATTGACTGGATCAGGCATCGCATTGAATGGCTTTTCCAGGAACATGGAAGATCATGGAGCAGCTTTGCAATAGTCGTCGCCGCCTATACCGTTCTGACCACCATAGGCTTCCCGGTAACCGTTCTGATCGCCCTCACGGCAAGTATTTTCGGGTCTTTATATGGCTTTTCCTATGCGATCTCCGCCTCGATGATTAGCGCCGCCGCGTCCTTCGGTCTGGGCAGCCTTCTCGGGCAGAATGTTTTGAGAGCCTTGTTCGGCCCGAGATTAAAGAGAATTAACGACAGACTGGAACAGACCGGAGTCCTGCAACTGGCCCTGCTGCGCATGGTTCCCATAGCTCCCTTTGGTATTTTTAATCTTGTCAGCGGCATCTCTGGAATTAAGTTCCTCCCTTATATAATCGGAACTTTACTTGGCATGGTTCCCGGCACTTTCGCCCTGAGCATTCTGGGCGACAGCCTTGCCGGAATCGTTGCCGACGCCAGCCCGGAGAACCTTGCCTATGCAGCTTTTGCAATCTCGCTATGGATTGGTTTAATCTATAGTATGCATAAAATTTTCCACTACCTTCAAAAGAGCAGAAAGTGACCTCTCGCCGATGACTATTCGTATTCTGAGTTACAATGTTCATGGCGGCAGGGGCGGTGACGGCATCAGAGACTATTCCCGAATCCACCGCTTTATGGAACAGCAGAAAATCGATATCGCCCTTTTCCAGGAATTTGAATGCCGCTGCTCTCGCGGCGGCTGCAAGGAAGACATGAAAGCCCTTCTGGCCGGGCCTTTTACCCATGCGGCCCACGGCCCGACGATCAGCGGCGATGACGGATGGTTCGGCAATCTGGTCATCTCGCGCTTCCCTATCGTCGGCCACCAGACCCACGACCTAACCGTAAATGACCTTGAACCCCGCAACGTCATGGATATCAGAATAAAGGTACCCAGAATTGGCGCGATCAGAATTCTCAATACCCACTTCGGTCTCATGATCGGCGAACGTATCCGGCAGTCCAGAAAACTGATAGATATAATCACCAGAGAAATAGATATGGGACTTCCCGTAATCCTCGCCGGAGACATTAACGAGTGGCGGCCTTATACGGGACTGATACGCAGCATCGGCAAAATCCTTCACCCGGTTCCATGCGGAGGCACATTTCCATCGGCCTTCCCCAAAGCGCATCTTGATCGCATCTGGTGCGCCCCCAAAAACCTTGTCTGGAAAGCGGTTCCTCTAAAGACCGCAGACACCGCGAAAATGTCAGACCACCTGCCCCTGATCGCCGAAATACAGTCCATCATCCTCCCCGCCGCCGCGCCCGCCATGAAGACAGCAATAGCTGCTGAATAACGCCGCGCCGCCCGCCCATCCTGGGATGCAACCATTTGCGTCCTCAAGCGTAGGCTCGCAGAGATGAACGCAGTCCGCATAATATATATCGCCTTCATGCTGGCCGTGGTAATCGCCGCCAGCGCGGGGAGCCGTGAAATACATGACGAAGACTTCAGCGATGGCCTAAGGATAATAGAGAAAGAGGATCAGTACCTCCTGCCTGTGGAACGCCCGCCGGACAACCCGCATCTGAGCGGGTATTTCGCGCCTGGCCATAGCTACGAAGATTACCTTCCCCAGGGTTTCCATACCGGTATCGACAATTATGGTTACGGACTTCAATACGGATACAGTTACGGAGCCAGCGATTACTTCACTTATGATAACAATTTCGATTATTAGCAGACTTTAGATGTTTCCTTTAAGCTGCCGGTTTTCATCGATAATATCATTAAGCCCCTCCCGCTTTCTGGACTGCTGAAACTGCTTGAAAAGATCCCGCTCCTTGCCACGGCTATAAGAAGTATGAAGTATCTCGCCGGTATACTTTGAAAGATGGTTTATAACTTTCCGTCTGGAGCTTGTATTAATTAGCAAAAATATCGCGGAAGTCTCCGGCTTGATCAGGGTTCCGGTTTCCTGGATAAAATCGTTGTTTATACCGAAATCGGAAAGATATCCGTGAATAGCTCCCAGAACCGCCCCGATCAGCAACCCCATACCCAGCCCGATAACAGGATCGATAAATATAAAACCTATCAAAACGCCTGCCAGCCCTCCCAGAACCACGCCGTAATAAATTGATGCCTCCACGCTTTCCACCATCTGCCTGACCTCAATCGCCCCGTCCTCATGCCTCCAGACAACGCACGCATCCAGAACCTTTATCTTCCTTTTTTTCTGCATGTCTATAAGTTCGGCCGCGAGCCGGGTGCCCTGCGATTTATCCGAGAAAGACGCCGCAATCAAAGTACTCATTAAAATGTCCTCTAAAATCAAACCATTATAAATCGCGCAATGTTCCTCAAACTATAAAGATGGGTTTTTCCCACATATCCGCCAAATCTCAGGAACGCAATCCGCATCCAAGCGTTAGGAATATAGTCAAACTTGAATCCCCAGGTAGAATTCTCGTGTTTGCTGAAAAGGAGAGAAGGCATGACGATCATTCCCAAAACACCGGCCATTGAACCGGTTAAAATCCGGCAATGGCATGCCGTGAGCATGAAAACATACAGCGCCGCCGGCTATAAAGGCGGGAGAAGATTTGGCCTCGATAATAGAGCCGCCGAAGAATAATGACAGATATCGAAAGCCGTATCGGACTGGAAACCATACGGCCTTATTTTTAAAACCTAACCTGCAGACCGCGAGGCAGTCGAAAAATGCAAATGATCGCCCTTGAAATAAACAAGTCTCTTAAAGGCATCAGCCTTCCTGCCAACAATCTGGAGATAGAAGAATACTTCCGCGAGAAAGGGGCAGGCCCCGACCTGATACAGGCGATCGGCAAATTGCCCGAGGGAACCTATTGCTCTGTGCGCGATATATCAAGAGCGATTAACAGCAATCTGTAATCCGCGGCAAATCATATTATCTTATCCGCCAACTATCCATCCTCCGTTGGGATGCAGCACCTGACCGGTCATATACGATGCGTCTTCGCTGGCGAGAAACACATAACTCGGCGCAACCTCGTCAGGCTCCCCGGCACGCCCCATCAGCGTACTTTCGCCGAAATGAGCGACCTCATTTTCCTCAAAGGATGAGGGTATCAGCGGCGTCCAGATCGGCCCCGGCGCCACACCGTTGACCCTGATCCCTCTTTTGGCAAGATTAGTCGCCAGCGCCCTGGTAAAACCGAGCATCGCCCCTTTTGTAGCCGCGTAGTCCACAAGAACCGGCTGCCCCCTGTAAGCCACGATCGACGTGGTATTGATTATGCTGTCACCTTCTCCCATACCGGGCAGAGCGGCCTGCGTTAAATAGAAAGCGCCATACATGTTGGTCTCGAAAGTCTTGTGCAATTGTTCGGAACTTATGTCCTCGACATTGTCGGTCTGATGCTGTTCCCCGGCATGATTTACAAGAATATTCAACCCTCCAAGCTCTTCCCGAACTTTCGCCACGGCGTCGAAACAAAATGACCGGTCTCTGATATCGCCTCGAAGGCAAAGGCACTTGCGCCCTTCAGCCTCCACATGTTTTGAAGTGACTTCAGCGTCAAGATCCTCGTATAGATAAATAAAGGCCACATCGGCCCCTTCCTTGGCATAGTCAATGGATATCGCCCTGCCTATGCCGCTGTCCCCTCCTGAAATCAGCGCCTTTTTACCTTCAAGCTTTCCTGCCGCCAGGTAATTCTTCATGAACGACCTGGGCCTTGGCACCATTTCGGTTTCCTGTCCCGGCTGTTTTTCCTGATGCTGCCTTGGATACGAGTTCATGGCTCAACTCTCCTTTTTGTAACCAACTCGAAACCAACAGCAAATCCCTGGCAAAGTTCATAAGAGGAACTTAGCCAACAAGCCTTGGTTTGATGGAAACACCATGATGAATTCCAAACAGGAGTAGCGCGAAATGAAAGTATCCGAGATTTACAGCCAGGACGTAGAGCTTGCGGTTCCCGATATGACCGTTCTCGAAATCGCCCGGAAGATGGAAGAAAGAAATTGCGGCAGCATACCGGTCAGGGATGATGACAGGCTTATAGGAATGGTCACAGACCGGGACATCGTCATTCGCTGTGTCGCCAAAGGCCTGGATCCCTCAACCACTACGGCACAACAGATAATGACGCCGGGAATCCTCTATTGCTACGATGATGAAGACGCTGAAGATGTAGCAAATAATATGGCCGAAGCCAAGGTCAGACGCCTTCCGGTACTTAATCAGGACAAACGTCTGGTAGGAATAGTTTCCCTTGGCGATCTGGCTATCGGCTGCGAAGACGGCGAGATTCTTGCCGAGACCCTTGAACGTATCAGGCTTGCCGCATAACAGGCACAAAGAAAAACCCGTCCGTTGCGGACGGGAAGTTGGGGTTGATGGGGGAGTTGAATTGCCGTCGAATAGCCAGCAAATAGATATCTCAACCAGTTCTAACCGTGCAATTCGAGTATTTGTTCCCTTTTGCCTGAAATTTCCCCCCGATTAGAAATCCTGCAATGTCAGGAACCTGTAGTAATTATTTTAGTTTGATGGGTTAATGAATAAAAAATTTAATCTGGTTATTAACCGTCGCTCCGGGATACTGGTATCCGGTGGGAAGGCGGATCTTACAAATAAGCTTGAGAAACATCTTGATGAGCGTCTCCAGACCGTTTCATTCGTCGAACCGAGTGAATTTTCTGGTTTTATCGATTATTTATCAGATACTTCTCCACTGCCGATCCTGATCGGCGGCGGAGACGGCACCGCGCTTTCAGCCGCCAAAATCCTGAAAGAAAAATCCATCCCGATCGGCATACTGCCGCTCGGCACCATGAACCTGCTGGCGCAGGATCTGGGCATTCCGGTCGACCTTGAAGACGCCATTTCCGCCTATGCCGGAAACCTTCAGACCGATCTGATCGATGTCGGCAATGTTAACGGAAATCTTTTCCTGTGCAGCGCCATCTTTGGCTTTGTCCCGGAAACCTCGATAAAAAGAGAAAAAATGCGTGCCGAAAAAAGTATCCGAACCTGGGCCGAACTGATCGCCACACTCGCCCGCAGCATCGCCGGAACCGAACCTAAACAACTCATGTTGCAATATGACGGGGAATCCTTTGAAGTCAGCTCGGATGCCGTAGTCGTCAGCAACAACAGCTACATCGAAAACCCTCAGAAACCGGGAGACAGACTTCTAAGGCCGTCATTGAAAAACGGCAAGCTGGGAACCTATATCGCAAGACCTCAAAGTATTGCCGAAAACCTTCGACTGCTTTTCAGAGTATGGAAAGGCAACTGGCAGGAGGATTCCAGCATTATAACCTTTGAAAGCGAACATCTCAGATTATGGCCGGACGGCAAAACCAGAGAAGGTTCCGAAATTCTGCTATCTCTTGACGGTGAACCGGTTACGTTTCACTCGCCTCTCGATTTCAGGATTGAAAAATCGGCGCTCAGAGTAATCTTCCCCGCCCGCCCGCCTGACGATATTCCGCCCGGTTAACCCATGCTGATTTTTCATGCCTCAGATTTACATTTTGGAAAAAGCAGCCCGCTGGTAGTCGAGCGTCTGCGCGAGGAAATTGAAAAAATCAAACCCGACCTCGTAGTACTGAGCGGAGACTTCACTCAAATAGGCAGTCGCCGGGAATTCCGCCTGGCAAGCGACTTGATCCGGGACATACGTCGTCCTGTCTTCACGGTTCCCGGCAATCACGACATCCCAAGAAGCATTGAAAGGTTTTTTACCCCCTATGCCAGATACCGGAAATACATAAACCCTGTCCTCGACCATGTATACGAAACCGAAGAACTTTATATGGTAGGAATAAATACCGCAAGGCCGATCCTGCCTCACTGGAACTGGGCTCATGGAATGGTTTCAAAAAAGCAGATCAATTTCATCAATAACAACTTCAGTAAAGCGCCTCCTCATAAACTGAAATCACTGGTATGTCACCATCCTTTACTTGCGGCAAAGGAAGCTCCGATCGACTCGATCGTCTGGCGGGATCGGCAACTGGTTAGAATCCTCATCGACCTGCGTGTTGATCTTGTAATGACCGGACACATCCACCACGCCACGGTAACCCTGACAGGAGGCGACAATCAACTTGCATCCATCGGCGCCGCGTCTGCGACTTCAACCAGGCTCCGCCGGCACGGCAACGGTTACAACCTGATATCTGTCACGCCGGAAACCATCATCGTACATCTTAAGGAACTGGACGGAAATAAATTCATTGTTATGCAGACCCACGAACTTAATAGGAACCAGCCTGACGCTGATCGCGTTGAGACATGAAAACAGCAAGGAGAATTAGTATGATGAATTACATGAAGATAATAATTGGCGCCGCAGTTTTGCTTTCGGCCCCGCTTGCCCTGGCAGCATGTGATAATGACGGCGCGTTTGAGGAAACGGGTGAAAAACTGGATGAAGCTGCGGACGAAGTAGGCGACGCCCTTACCAACAGAGAAGAACCGACAAATCGCTAAATAGAGTCACAAGGTTGGCCATACATACAAATTTACCCATGGCCGACCTTGTACTCATTCCTGTTTATTAATCCCAGAACCGGAACCTTTCAAAGTCCCCCTCTTCCGTCAACGCGCCTGTAGCCGCCCCGGCCGCCCCGCCGAGTGCTGCGCCGGTACCTATGCCTGTATTAGTAATGGCTCCCGTGGCGGCGCCAACACCCGCGCCGATACCTGCGCCCGTCAAAGCCCTGTCCCGCTTGTCAGTTCCGCACGCGGCCACAGCCAATAATAACGGCAGCAGCAAAATTAGCTTGTAAAATTTCATCTATTGCTCCTTGATTTATCAATTCAATAAGAACCAACAGGTTTGAATTATCGTGGTTCCTGTTATTCAGTTATCAGTGCCCTGGATGACTATTTTTCAACGACACCAGCTTTTCTCTAAGCCGCCTTGAATGCCCGATCGACTGCTGCATAAGATCCACAAGCCTGAAATCACCAGCACCTTTTATTTCGGACAGGATTTTATTCATTTCCATTTCGCTCAGGTAAATGCTGCACAGCAATCCGGAATATTCCACGGGACATTGCTCATCTACCCAGATTTGCTGACGGCGAAAAACACTGCTGAAATACTCCGAAGGACTTTTCCCCCAGCCCCGCAGAAACCTGGAAACCTCCATTACTATCACGCTTCTTTCCTCGGCCGCTTTTGATAAAAGGTATTGTAGTTCCTCATCTTCGGTCTTGTTCTGGGCGATATCGCAATAAACTCTCGATTGCTCGCAAAGCCGAAGCAGATCAGTCATGCTGGATAAAATATCTTGATTAATCTGTTCCATTTAACACGTTGCAGCCGCTAAACGACATTATTTAGGTCATACAAACATTACTAACCATTAAAGGGGTCTTTAAGTTTCTCGCCCTTTGAATTCCTTCAGTTTGATCCCTGGAACATAGCCCGAAAAAAAACGTTGGCTAAATATCAATAAGGGGTGCCGGAATAAATGAAGCAATTATTTGTCATAGCCATATTCTTGTCCATTCTTTTCCAGTTTAGCGAAAGCTACGGAAAGACAAGCAGCAGAATAGATATACTTGAGACTCTGATTTCAGGTGAAAATATGTATATCGACGCTTCGATTCCCGGAGATTTCCTCGAAGAACTGGAACAAGCCATGGATCCCGGAACCTCACGTAACAGGGCCTTAATGATAGAGGAGAGAAAAAATGACACTGAGGAAAACAAAAGAAGTGGGGAACGTGATATACGCATGCTTTGGGAAACCGGGTAATGGCCGCACAATACAGAATACCTGTCAGGAGGATGTTCTTGTCGATTTCTTCCATCATAACCCTGACTCTCCGATAAATCTGAGCGGAGCGAAATATTACACAAATTATTTTGGAGACGAGGTATCGTAGCCTTTGAACGAAGAGCCGGATAAAAAATTTCAGAAAATAGACGAGACACCATGGACTGAAAATCCCCGGATCGCGCAAAGAGCTTTTTGGGGTATCGCTCTGCTTGCCGCTACTATAATTGCGATCGGTTTGTTTGCGCTCAAGTCAGAGGAGGCAACCGGTGGCAACATAGTAAACGATATAGTCAATCGCATTGGCAATAAAAGCAGACTGGCCATCAATCGCGCCATGAATACAGTTGAGCCTGTAACAAAAACAGGTACCTCGAACGCTTTGATAACCGCCGGAATGGCTCAGGATACAGTCATAAGTCCCTCGCCCCCGACTCCTGCTCCTCCTCCGGCGCTGCCGTTAAGAAATTCGCTAAGCGGACTTCTCGAAAAGCCGGCCTTCGACGAAACCCTTCAAATTAGAGGCATAGTGGAAGACGTGCTTGTAGACGGGGCTGACGGCCAGGCCCGCATGATTATCGTCAGATCCCCGGAACGCGACCAGAGAGTTGCATTTGATTATTCAGCAATTATGACCCGTAATGACGAGGGCGTGGTGATGTCGCGCAGTGCCAGACCCGACGCTTTTGAATATGCGCGGGTCTTCAGTGCAGAAAATGAACCCGTCAGTCTGAGGATCCTCACCGGCAGCGACATTCTTGATGTGGATGGCAATGTAATCGGCACAGTGACAAACGTTACCTTTGATGAAGATATGGCGGATCAGATATTCTTCTCGGTAGCCGACCCAAATCCCGAAGACGAGAATGTAAGCGGACTGTACTATCAAATACCATTCGGCAATATCCGAATCCGCACGGATCCTGGGGGATATAATGTACAACTTGACGAGGAGCAGACAGCTCACATAGCAAGAACCATTCTGCCCCAGTAATCCTTGTATTAGTTGCAGCTATCGAGTCTCGTCCTGAATTCCTTCACCTGCCGCTTCCAGATCGCGCCCGAAACCCTCCATCGTATTGCACGCCGATACGCTCCCGGCAGCAAGCATAAGCAAAACGACAGTTAATAAGATTTTCGCCTTGTTATTCATATATATCTCCTCTCTTTCTTTAATTCTTACTCTCATAAACAACATTTCGAAATCAGGGTCGTTCCCCGCAGGATGATTACTTTAATCTTTCTCCAGCAATGAAACCGGCCAGAACGGCCAAAATCATCGCTGTCTTCGGGTTCTCACAAACCGGCCGTTTTATTTCATCCACCAGATCTCCGGACATAAGATCAGCAAGCTGCTCTGCCCGTAACCTTGCAGCAACCTCCTGCCTTGCTTTTCCCCTGTTCATAATTCCGAGAGCTGAAAAAATCATGAGAACTGACACTATTATCAGGAAGAAACCTGATAATAGTGCGGCTCTGGCATCCCCTATCTGCGGCTCAAGCCACAGATACAAGGCTACGCCCAAAACGATGATTCCCGAGAAGATTAGGTATCCTGAAAAAAAGATGATTCCCGCTCCGGCAAAATTGTTACGGTGACTGCTCTGCCCGCTGTATGCCAAAGCGGCCTGAATCAAAGCCTGTTTCAGAACCGACGTTAAACCTGACATCAATTATCTCCGGTGCAGCAGCGCGCTTGTGACAAGCCCCCCCGCAAATGCAACCAGAAGACTTTGCCCCGGGTACTCCTTAACCCTCTTTTCCAGTTTGAAGGCGGCTTCCCTGCTTCTCTCGCCAAGGATATGCACCTGCTCGTTGGCGCCCGTGCTTACGTCATGTTTTACTGATTTGCTAAGCGAAACTACATTGCGTCTTAAAGATTCGATATCTTTGCGAATATCATCAAGTTCGTCGTAACGTGCTTTATTCATTCTGAATTTCTCCGAATTGCTTGTTTTACCTCTCGGTAACAACAAACAGGTCGTGAACGCGCAAGTTCCGGAAACCTTCAGGAAGCAACCTTTTTTACATCGCCGATGAACATGTAGCCAACGCCCCGAACTGTCTTGATAAACCTGGGCGATCGCGGATCGTCACCCAGCTTTCGCCGCAGGCGGTTGATCTGGATATCAAGAGCGCGATCAAAGGAATCGTACTCCTCGCCGCGGGTAATGTCGAACAGGTGATCGCGGGACAACGCCCTGTTGGCGGAGTCTACCATAACCTTAAGCAACTTGAATTCACCTGTAGTGAGCGGTACAGGATCGTTCTGCGGATTGTAGATTTCATAGCGGCTGCAATCCATCCGCCACCCGTTAAATTCAATGATGTCCTTATATTTGACCGGCGATTTGACTGCCTCGGCATTTTCGTTCTGCATAGCAGGGGCCGCTCGCCGAAGTACGGTCTTAATTCGCGCCGACAACTCCCTTAAATGAAAGGGCTTAGTGATATAATCGTCAGCGCCCATTTCCAGACCTACAACACGATCGGCCGTTTCCCCTTTGCCGCTTACGACAATCACAGGGGCCTTCGAAATAACCCGGATCTGCCCTAACAAGGCAAGCCCGTTAAAATCAGGCAGAACCATATCGAGAAGTATTACATCAACAGGACTTTCCCCAAGAATTGCAAGCGCTTCAGCACCGGTTTCGGCGGTGATGACTTTATTGTTCTCATCCTCAAGATACTGTTTTACCATTTTTAGTATCTGAGGGTCGTCATCAATAACAAGCACTTCCCAATTCATTGTGCAAAACCCAATTCTATATATTGCAACTCCAAAAAAAATTAACTCTGTCTTTTATAAATCATGATTCGTCTTTGTTACAAACTATTTCTTTTAAGAAACATCGCAGTCATACGCCTGTTACACACCCTATCTAAATAATTATCAGCCACAGAAAAAACAGGAGGAGCTGAAATCATGGCTTTTAAACATGATGAACTAGTATACGAAATTGACAAGCTCAGACAATTCGCCCGCAAGCTTTGCCGGAATAAGGATGAAGCTGAGGATTTGCTTCAGGCAACAGTATTAAGAGCTTTGGAAAAAAGGCATTTATTCGAAGAGGGCACCGACCTCTTCGCGTGGACGTCCAAAATGATGTTTAATCTTTTTGCTACCCAGTACCGCAGAAGAGTAAAATTTGAAACTCAATATGATTGCGAAGAACTTATTAAATCGCAGTCAGTTGACGCCTCACAGGAAAAGAAAGCCGAACTTCAAAGAGTAGGCGAAGCCCTCAAGACTCTTTCCGAGGATCATCGCGATGTTCTTATCATGGTCTGCGTTCACGGCATGGCCTATGAACAGGTCGCGGGAAATCTCAACATCCCTGTAGGAACCGTAAGATCCCGCCTTTCCAGGGCAAGGGAGAAGCTTAAAGTACAACTTGAAGAAGGTGTATACGGAGAATTCAGGAATGATGACTTCACCTATGAAGACCTGCAGTCAAGACAGCATTCCATCAGCGCCGCCTGATAAAGCAGCGCGTAAAAGAATTAAAAAAGCGGCCTTAAAGCCGCTTTTTTTATTTATGGCATTTACTCTCACACCGGAGGTCGCCTGCCGCGAAGCACATGAATGATAGCGGCGACCACGAAGAGAACCAGAAAGACCACGAACAATATTTTGGCAATCTCAGCTGACGCCGCCGCAACCCCGCCAAAACCGAAAAACGCGGCCACAAGCGCAATTACCAGAAACAAAACTGCAAGTTGGAGCATCTTGCTATCCTTTCTTATTAAGAACATTCAAATATTTCATTGACTTCAACCGAATGCCGTCAATTCCAGTTCCAACCATTTTTTACGGAACTTTCTTCAAGTTATGTCGTAAGGCAGAGCAAGCTTGTTAAATACGGCGTTATCCGTTAAAAAAAGATCATACTGTTAATAGAGCAGGGATAAAACGGATAGCGCTTCTATGCAAAAGAAGAAATACGGTAAGGAATTGACCGATCTGGATATACAGTCCCTTGCAGATGGCCAGTGCCAGGAAGAGACTGAGAAGAAAAGAATAATTGAGGCGATAATGTCCTGCCCCCTGGCAATGGCCAGACTGGATGAACTCCTTCGCCAGAACGGCTTGCTGAAAAACTGGTGGCAGTTAATCCGCAAAGATTAAGCTGCCTCCAACCCCGGCAAGTCCATATACGGCTGCTCCCAGCCATGCGTTCCCATGCGCCTTTCGGGCACAGTGCCGTCCCACCTCTTTGGCATTATAAGTATGGATTCATCGACCGGCGAATATTCGATTCCGGCAAGTTTCCCGGCTTCCCTGATGAATCCCCATTCGCTTGGCGCGATCTCGGTTCTGTGCGTCGTCCCTGCAAACATGCCGTAATGGCCGCCCTTATATACACCATGACGCTTGCCGTACGACGATATACCCGGCGTCATGGCATGAGCGGCAAGAGTATGTCCCGGAGGCGATATGTCATCTTTCGATCCTTCCACTACGAAAAGCGGACAGGTCACATGCGCCGGATTTACAACCCTGCCGAACAGCGACAACTCGCCAAGCGCAAGCGCAGGACGAATGAAAACATTCTTTACAGTCTCTTCATAATATTCCCACGGCATACTCAGAACGCTTCCGTACTCCCGGTAAAAATCATAAATCTTGTCGGAATCCGCCTTTTGGTTGACGGTATCCGCCTCCCATGCCTTGCGGAATTTATCCTGGTGGCGGCTCATATTCATCATCATAAAACAAGCCAGAAGTTTATGGCCCGGGATAACTTCGCGGCCAGCCCCTCTTTTTCCGAAAGGAACAAAATCTTGCATAAGCCTTTTTATTTCCGGAAACGGAGTGGTTTCGGCAAAGTCGGTGACACTGCACGAAGCTGTACGAGTATCAACCGGCCCCGCTACCAGAGTCATGCTCAGAGGCTGGGATCCCGGTTCGGTCTCCGCAATATACGACACAACAGCAAGTGTAGGCACTGTCGCCTGACAAATAGAGACAACATGCGCGTTTTTATGTTTTGTAAGAAACTTGTACACATCGCCGCAATATCCGCTGGTGAGATCGAATGATCCCGCGCTCAAAGGCACATCAGCTGCATCCTTCCACCGCGCGATATACGTATCATGATGAGGAAGATACAGCCCCACTTTTTCTCGTAAGAGAGTCGCATGATGCCCGGTATAAGGCGAAAACAGAATTACCTTGGGGTCGTTTCTTTCCTCACCTTTCGGAAATTGCCTTTTAAAATGCACAAGATCGCAAAAAGCCGTACTTTCGTCTATCTCTTCAATGATCGGGACTCTTTTTCCATCGATCAGCGTTTGATCGTATCCAAATTCCGGACTCCCGAATTCTTCGGTGAAAAATGAATATTGCTTCAGCGTTGCTTCGCACATCTTTGCGAACAGGTACTGGGGGGATTTCTTTCCACCTGCCAGAACTATTGAGTCGGCAACGGCCTCAAGAAATTGGGCGTTCATTTTTGCAACAGGACTTGTAGGCCTCAGCCACTGATCCATCCAATAGGCAATCTGATAAGGAAACATAAACGCAGAATACATATTACTCTCCCTGTTAATTTTTTGTTGTTTTACAGAACAACACAGTTTGAAAAATTTGTCCAGAAAAATAGTTATTAATGTCAATGATTTATAAAGTCTTGAAATTCTCAAGTGCTTCTGTTAAAAAACCCGCATAGTCGAAAAGACTAGAAGGGCGCATAGCTCAGTTGGTAGAGCAGCTGACTCTTAATCAGCGGGTCGCAGGTTCGAGTCCTGCTGCGCCCACCATTGCTGGCTTCAAGGCAATGGCAGTTTTTCTGCTTCAAAGATCGCCGGACTTTCACCCCGGATAATAGCAGCCTCCCCCTTCGCGCCGGTGGACGCGTGATGTTCGTTCCGCTATAAGAAAAGTCGGGGAGAAACACATGCATTCACAATCAACGCTATTCAGGATCGCCCGCCTGACACTGCTGGCAGGCGCCGCTGTTAATATCTTCATGCTTCCGGCCCCGGCAAAGGCATCTTCTGCCGCCCCCGACGAGGCCGCACGTAACGAGGAACAAAAACCTGAAGATGAAAACAGCAACCTGAAAAAAAATAAAAATAAAAAAGAAGACGCTCACGAAATCCCGGATCCTGAAGAACTCTCCAAAATCGAACCCGAAGCCGGCCCCGCGCTGCTTGGTTTCCCGGCCCTGGCTGGACTCGGCGGCGCTGCCGCCGCAGGCGGCATAGCGGCAGCAGCCGCCGGAGGTGGAGGCGGTGACGATGGTGATAACAGCAGTTCCGGCTCCGGAGGATCTCCTCCGCCTGCCGACGGCGGCAACCCCGGCCCTGTTGCCGATACCGAAGCCGGCGCTCAGGCGGGATTGTCCACCATAAAGGCGAACGATGCTCACTCGCGCGGCTTCACCGGAAACGGCATCACGATCGGGTTTCTCGATAGCGGTATCGACACCGGCCATAACGAATTCTCAGGCCGTGTAACCGGCTGCTTCAATGCGGACACCGGCGAGGAAGGATGCGGCAAAATCGATATTCACTGGCATGCCGCCCACGTGGCCGGGATCGCCGCCGCCTCCAGAAACAATAACGGCATGATGGGAGTGGCCTATAACTCTTCGATCCTCAACGCCGATATCTTTGTCGCCAATGGTAGCGGCGGACAGATATATGGCGTCGGCTGGAACAAACAGGCCGACGCTGTGAACTGGATAGTCGCCAACGGGGCGAAAATCACCAACAACAGCTACGGCATTTTGGCCTATGACAGCTATGATCCCCAGAACGTATTAGATGCCTTCAATCCGGCCACCACCGCTATCGGCGCGTCCTACGACAATGCAATCAACAACGGCGTCATAATGGTCTGGGCCGCAGGCAACGATAGCGAAAACCAGCCGATCCTCCCCGCCGCCCTGCCGATCTTCTACCCGCAATGGGAAGACCTGTGGGTCGCGGTAACCGCCGTCACCAGAAACGGCAGCGCCCTCGCCTCTTACGCAAACAAATGCGGCAACGCCGCCTCCTTCTGCATAGCCGCCCCCGGCAGCAGCATCTATTCCGCCTATAGCGGTAACATGTATGCGATAGCTTCCGGAACCTCAATGGCAACGCCGCATGTCAGCGGCGCGCTTGCAGTCCTGCTCGAAGCCTTCGGCCCCGGCACACCCACCAACAAGACGCCCGGAGAAATCGTAGACCTGATGTTCGCCACCGCCAACAAAAGCGGTATCTACGCCGACGCGCAAACATACGGCCAGGGGCTGCTCGATCTTGAGAAAGCGACAAGACCGGACGCCGCCACCCTCGCCTTCCCGACCGCGCAGGGCTTTACCTCTGGCGCGCAGCTTGCCTCCCTGACCTCCATCCAGCTGGGCCATGCCTTCGGCGATGCGGCCTCTCTGGCTATGGCCGGGAAGCAGGCCGGAGCGGTTGACAAATACGGCCGGGTATTCCTGATCGATCTGGGCGGCCTGTCCTCCGGCGCCGCCGCCGCTACCGACGGGCGCAGGCTCATCCGCAACTTCACCGGTGACGACGACCTGAAAACCCTTGCCCTCTCCCCCCGATCCAGCATCAGCTTTTCTTTCTCCGATACCCCTTCCGCCGGACAGCCTCCCTCGCCGCAGCCTGGCAAATTGTCCGTTAAAAACGAGATCGGCTCAAAAGGCAGCCTTACCATCGGCTACGGCTTCAATCCCGGCGATTCCCTCGGACTTCAGGCGGGCGGCGCGATGAACCGCTCTCTTCTGGCCGCGATGGAGCAAAGCGTGAACCCGTGGTTCGACTTCGCCGGAACGCAGGCATTCAGCGCTGGAATGGAATTCCGCCCGGAACCCGGAAGTGGGGGCCTTTCACTGCGCCCCGCCACTTTCTTCAGCAATGAAACAAAAGATGACCCGTTCTACGGCTCCGGCCCGTCGACACAAAAAGACACGGTTTCCGGAACCGCTCTCGAAGCCGGATACAAAACGGCGGACGGACGCCTGAACATTTCCGTTCTTTCCGGCTCGATCAGGGAAAGCGAGAACGTCCTCGGCACCCAAAGCAGCGGCGCTCTGGCCGCTGGCGGCGACACCTCCACTTTCTTCGCCGGCCCGTCCGCCAGCCTCGCAATTAACGAAAGCATCAGACTTGTCGGCACATGGCAGGCCGGCTGGACGGACGTGAAGCACTCATCCGGTTCGATGCTCTCGGATTTCTCATCTTTCCGATCGGACAGCTTCACCATCGGCCTTACCGGCAACGGAGTCTTCAAAATGTCGGACGAATGGGGACTTCTCCTCCACCAGCCTCTGAGAGTGAACGAGGCGAAAGCCACTCTGACAACGGCAGCAGGCCGTGACGATAACGGCCAGCCGCTGCTTGTATCCGAACGCGTGACTCTGACGCCTTCAGGCCGGGAGATTAACATCCAAACCTTCTACAGCGCCAACATCAGCGAAAAACAAAACTTCTCGACCGGAATCATGCTGCGCCTGGAACCCGGCCACAACGCCAGCGCCGACACCGAAACCATCGCCATGGCACGATACCGTCTGAAGTTTTAGAACCTCGGTCTATCAGGCTGAAACTTATCGTTCAATGCCATCTTTTCAACGCATTACCGGTATCGGCCCCCAGTAGTTCCAGACTTCTCGCAACCGTCTGGTCAATGGCTTCCTCCAGCGAGGAAGGCTTCACGTAAAACGCCGTTACCGGCGGGGCAATAATCCCGCCCATCTCCGTAACCGCCGCCATCGACCGCAGATGCCCGAGATGCAGCGGGCTTTCGCGCACCATCAGCGCCAGACGGCGGCGTTCCTTCAAAGTCACATCGGCGGCACGAATGAGCAGGTTATCGGTTATGCCGTGCGCTATCGCCGAAAGCGTATGCACCGAACAAGGCGCTATCAGCATTCCTTCCGCCCTGAACGAGCCGCTGGCGATAGCAGCGCCAACATTGTCTATATCGTAATGCACATCGGCCAGCGCCCGCACGTCATCAGGATCCATCGACAGCTCCATGTCGATGGTCTTTTCAGCAGCGCGGGTAATCACCAGATGCGTTTCTACATCCTCTTGCGTTTTTAGCATCTCCAGCGCCCGCAGCCCGTAAACCGCCCCCGAAGCGCCTGAAATTCCAATAATGATGCGTTTTTGCATTTTTTTATATTCCTTAACCGTCATACCGGCGAAAGCCGGGGGCCGTTGTGAGTCTAATCCATGCAGTATGGATTCCGGCTTTCGCCGGAATGACGCTACTGAGGTTGCTTGACAGTATCTTTCCTCAAGTCGTCATACCGGCGAAAGCCGGTATCCATAGACAGGCCGTTTTTAGAATAGCATTTCATACAAATCTCTCCAGTCCGGATTCGACTTTTCAATCAGTTCATTTTTCCATTGCCGCTTCCAGTCTTTCATCTGCTTTTCGCGGGTAATGGCAGATTCAGCATCATCATGAGGCTCAAAATAAACTAGCTGTTTAACGCCATGTTCTTTGGTAAATCCGTCAGCAAGCCCTTCCCTATGCTCGTAAGCCCGCTTTGGTAAATTTGATGTTACCCCGATATATAATGTTCCGTAACGTTTGCTGGCCATTATGTAGACGAAGAAATTCTTTTCCATTAATTCCCCTAACCTTCTATGCCGTATGGATTCCGGCTTTCGCCGGAATGACGCTACTGAGGTTGCTTGACAGTATTATACTTTCCTCAAGTCGTCACCCCGGTGAAAACCGGGGTCTATTGTGACTATCGTTAAATCCGTATGGATTCCGGCTTGCGCCGGAATGACTGGGACTAGAAAAGTTTTCCCCACATCTCATCTACCCGGCGGACGACATCCTCGTCCATCGTAAGCAACCGGCCCCACTCACGGGTGGTCTCGGAACCAATCTTGGTGGTGGCATCAATCCCGAGCTTGCCTCCAAGTCCGCTAACCGGAGAGGCGAAATCGAGATAATCCATCGGCGTGTTTTCGACAATCATAAGATCACGCGAAGCGTCCATCCTTGTCGATACCGCCCACATCACATCCTCCCACTTGCGGGCGTCGATATCCTCGTCAACGACGATAATCATCTTCGTATAGGAGAACTGATACAGATGCGACCAAAGCCCCATCATGATCCGCCGCGCATGCCCCGGATAGCGCTTTTTCAAAGAAACGACCGCGATCCGGTACGAACAGGCTTCCGGCGGCAGATAACAATCGACGATCTCGGGAAACTGCTGCTGCAACAGCGGCAGAAACACATCCCCCAGCGCCTGCGCCATGATCGAAGGCTCGTCCGGCGGCCTGCCGGTATAGGTCGAGAGATAGACCGCGTCCTTGCGCATGGTAATGGCAGTCACGTTGAAGACAGGGAATTCCTCGACGCTGTTGAAGTATCCTGTATGGTCGCCGTAAGGCCCCTCGGGAAGAGTTTCGCCGGCCGATACATAACCCTCGATAACGATTTCCGCATTGGCCGGAACCATCAGCGGAACTGTCCGGCAGGAAGCAAGGGAAAGTTTCTCTCCCCGCAATATGCCCGAATAATGATACTCGGAAAAATCGTCCGGAACCGGCGTCACCGCCGCAAGTATGGTCGCCGGATCCGCCCCGATCACGACCGCCACAGGCATATCCTTGCCCTCCGCCTGCCACAGCCTGTGATGCTGCGCCCCTCCCCTGTGAGAAAGCCAGCGCATGATCGCCTTGTTCCTCCCGGCCACCTGCATACGGTAGACGCCAAGGTTATAAGCTCCGGCATCCTCGCTTTCCGGCCTGCGCGTGGCCACCAGCCCCCAGGTGATCAGCGGCGCCGGCTCCCCGCTCCAGCAGGTCTGCACCGGCAGCTTGCCTAAATCCGCCTGCTCCCCCTTCAAGATAACTTCGTGAACCTGCGCGCGGCGGACGACATTCGGGTTCATGGCAAGCGCACTTTTGAGCATCGGCAACTTGCCCAGCGTATCCATCACCCCGCTTGGCATCTCCGGCTGCTTCATCGAACAAAGCCATCGGCCGAAATCGATCAGGTTGTCAGGTTTGATGCCAAGCCCCTTTGCGGTACGTTCCACGGTGCCGAACAAATTGACCAGCACCGGAACGGGGCTGACAGCGCCATCTGCCAGAACCGGCTTTTCCAGTAACAATGCCGGCCCGCCTTCGGCCAGCACCCGGCGGTGAATTTCTGTAACTTCATGAACCGTGGATACAGGCTCGGCAACACGGACAAGCTGGCCCGTCCGCTCCAGTTCCTGCATGAAATCACGCAATGAATTATATGGCTTGTCTTTTTTCATTCTGTTTTTATACATGTTTGGATAACGGTTTGCAGACTTTTTATTAAGAGCCTTTTCGAGGATTTAAAATGAATAAAACAAACATATCCATCGACTACCCAAAGATAACGAAGCTTTTGCTACGGCCCCTGCCGTTGTTTCCGCTGCGGCCTCTGCTTGTTCATATAGTCACACTGGTGGCGGAAAAACACCCGGAGCTGTTCCAGAGGCTTGGCGAGCACGCTGAAAAGATTTTTCTTATAGAACCTACTGATCTGCCATTTGCCTTTGTTTTGAAACCTTTTCCGGATTACCCGGAACTGGAAGCTGTACGCGCATTTGATAACATTAAATACGACGCCAGAATTTCCGGCCCGCTTTTCAAGCTGCTTGATCTGGTCGAAGGCCGCCTTGACGGCGATGCGATGTTTTTCTCCCGCGATCTTGTCATCGAAGGCGATACCGAAGCCGTTCTGGCCCTGCGCAACGCCCTGGACGACACAGAAGGCGACCTGATCGACGAGATAGTCGACTCGCTCGGTCTTTTTTCCTTGCCCGCACGGCATACCGTGACTATGTACCGCAGAATGAGAGACAGGCTATAAACCACTAATAAATCTGCGGGCATGATATGATTCAACCTGATCGTCCAGTGCAATAATTACTGTCATTCCGGCGCAAGCCGGAATCCATACGGTATTGAACTGATTGAAAAGTCGAATCCGGACTGGAGAGATTTGTATGAAATGCTATTCTAAAAACGTTCTCTCTATGGATACCGGCTTTCGCCGGTATGACGACTGAGGAGTATATTTAAATTGAAGCAAGTTAAGGCAGATACTGTCAAGCAACCTCAGTAGCGTTATTCCGGCGAAAGCCGGAATGACGATTTGGCACAACTTAATTTGTGTGCATTCGTGTCATTTGTGGTTAGGACAAGAGAATGACAGAGAACAACAAAACCAGACCCGAACTCGTCTGCCCGGCCGGGACTCCGGCGGCGCTTAAAGTCGCGGTGGATGCGGGGGCGGACGCCGTATATTGCGGCTTCCGCAACGAGACCAACGCCCGCAACTTTCCGGGTCTTAATTTCTCTGAAGATGAACTGGCCGAAGCTATTCCTTACGCCCGCGCCAAAGGCTCAAAAGTACTGGTCGCAATCAACACCTTCCCGCAGGCAGGACGAGGGGATCTCTGGAAGACGGCAGTCGATACCGCCATTAACGCCGGAGCGGATGCGGTTATTATCGCCGATTTGGGCCTTGCCGATTACGTTCATGAAAAACACCCGGATGCCCGGCTGCACCTCTCCGTTCAGGCCTCCGCCTCCAGCCCGGAAGCCATCAACTACTATCAAAAAGAATTCGGCGTAAAGCGTGTCGTCCTGCCGAGAGTTCTCACCGTCCCCGAAATCTCCGCCCTTAACCGCGAAATATCCTGCGAAACCGAAGTGTTCGTCTTCGGCGGCCTGTGCGTAATGGCCGAGGGCCGTTGCAGCCTTTCATCATACGCAACCGGCAAATCTCCGAACATGGCCGGCGTCTGCTCTCCGGCAAGCCATGTCAGATATGAGGAAAGCGCGGACGGCAGCCTGACCTCCCGCCTCGGCGAATTCGTCATCAACCGCTTTGCCAAAGGAGAAAACGCAGGCTATCCCACCATCTGCAAGGGCCGCTACAAAACCGGCGGCAGGGCCGGATATATCTTCGAGGAGCCAACCAGCCTGAACGCCGTCGAAATGCTCCCCGACCTGCTGAAAGCCGGGGTTACCGCCCTCAAGATCGAGGGCCGCCAGCGCAGCAAGGCCTATGTCGCCGAAGTGGTCGCGGCCTTCCGTCAGGCAGTGGACGACTACATGGAAGGCCGCCCTCCCCGCCTCGACCGGCTGCACGCCTTGACCGAAGGCCGGCGCGGCACCGAAGGCGTGTACAGGAAGACATGGAGATAACTTCAGTCTGCCCCCGTCCACCTGAAACCTGAAAGCGTATAGCTCGGCCTGTGCTCATATCCTTCAAGAAGGTTCATGATCCTTGCCCGGTCGGGCTGACCCGGGATTGCGACGTCGCTGACATCATCGCGGTGCAGTCCCGCAAGGTTCAGGATGGAATCGATGCCAAAACCGGATGCGCCTTTGATGTCTGTATCCATAGAATCGCCGACGGCGATTATTCTGCTTTTATCCGGCCCGCCCATCATTTCGTACAGTGTTTTGTATACCAGTGTATATGGCTTGCCTACCCAGTATACCCTGCCGCCGAGTTCCTCATAGCGCGCGGCGATTTCACCGGGGCAAAGATGCAATTTCTCTCCATGATGCACCTTTCGGTCGGGGTTGGCGCAGATAAAAGGCAGTTTAAGCGTGAGCGCTCTGGCCAGATCCTCCTCATACAGCCGCAGTTCGTTGCGGCTGTCGTTATCGAGATAGGCGGCCAGTATGAAATCGGCCTCGTCAATTCTCCCGGCCTTTCGCAGTGGCAGTCCGTCCAGCGTCGCGGCATGGGACTGAGGCCACAGGTCGTAATATCTCGAAGCTCCGAGCCTTGCCAGGTCGCTGCCATCCATGCCGAAAAGCATGTTCACCATTTCGCCGGAAGTCAGGAGATGTGTATACATGTTCCGGGTTATGCCCATCGTGTTCAGCAATTCGGATACCTGCGAGGATCTGCCGGGAGAGTTGGACAGCAGCCCTACCTGTCTGCCCATGCGGATCAAACGAATCAGGCAATCCGTTACCCCGTCATAGGGACGCAGGCCGTTATGCACGACTCCCCAAAGATCGAGGATAAAGGCGTCGTAATCAGCGGCAATATCAGCGATGCCGCGAATGTGCGGCGGCTCTGTCCCGATTTCCGGCTTCGTTTTTGTTCTCATTGACGTTTCTTTTCGCATAAGCTGAAAAATAGTCCGGTTTGCCAAGATGGTAACCCTGTCCGAAATCAATATTGCTGTCCAGCAATTCGCAGAGCTCTTTGGCGCTTTCAATTTTTTCAACGACTATAGCCACTCCGGCCGCTTCCATCCTCAGCTTGAAACGGTTGATACGCTGCAATCCCTCATCGGCGGTTACTTCATTAATGAGCCAGCTTGCGTCCAGCTTTATCAGGCAGATCTTATTCGCCCTCAGGAATTCCGTATCTATTTCGCCGTCCTCAAGATGATCCATCGAAAATCTGCACCCAAGTCTGGACAGCCCGTCAAGCACCTTGCGGGCGGCAGGATCGATATTCCTGATATCCGCCTCCCTCATTTCCAGGATCAGCTTGCCGGACAACTCGCGGTTCTTCGAGATGAACGCAAGAAGATCGCTCATAAAGCCGTTATCCTTGAGGGTTGATGATCCGATATTCAGGATACACCCTTCGCCTGCCATTTCCCGGCCTGACTCTGTTAGATAACGCAGGCATCTGGAAAGAATGAGTTTATCCAGCGCAGGAAGCAGGCCGTTCTGCCTTGCGATTTTAAGATAGCGATCCGCCGGGACATACAGCCCTGCACTGGCTCGCACCCTGCCGAATAATTCGAAATAGCGGACTTTTCTTCCCGGCAGGCTGACCACCGGCTGGGCGAAAAGGTCTATACGGTCGTATTTTATCGCGTGACGCAGAAGCTCCAGAATAACCGTATCGCTGAACTCTTCTGCTTCGGCAATCACCGCACTTCCAGCGGTTCCCGGTTTCGGGGGCCTTGTGTTGCGTGATGCGGGAGCATGCGTTCTCGCCGGGCGGCGGGCGTAAAGGACTGCCGGATCCTGAAGCCGGACGGCGGATCTTCTGATGTTCTCATAGCGCAAGGGGGCCGGACGTTCTGGTTCCGGTTCCGGCTCAGGCACAGGCCCGGGAGAGGACTGCTTCGCGGCTTCGCGAGCATTTTCAGCGATAGCCTCGCGCAAGGCGGCTATTTCTTCACTGTTGCGAAAAAGACTCCTTGCAAGCAATTCCTGTTTTTCCCCGATGGATGAAAGCTGCCTTGCGACTTTCTTTTCCCATTTACCGCGAGCGAGCCTGTCGTAAATAACCATACCGGCCATCGCGATAGCGCCTGCCACGAGCAAGGCGAGCAAAACAGGGACATGCCGGGTGGTAACAAGCAACGTCAAAGCGATCGCCATTACCGTCAAGGCAGCAGCAACCGACTTGCGAAAATCAAACGTCTTCAGACGGGTGAATAACATGTTGAAAGGTATTCTAGGGGATTGTTATAAAAAAAACAGCAAAGAATGCACACGGCGAAAAAGGGAATCGGGAGCGGGGTCTTATCTGTGATCGGCTCCGATTGCCTCCGTCACGTTTCTGAAGCCGTCTTTTTCCAGGCATTGCAGCAGTTCATCGCAGATAAGACCGGCCACATATGGGCCGCGGTAAATCAGTGCCGAATAGACCTGAACCAGAGAGGCGCCGGCGCGGATCTTTTTGTAGGCGTCGGAACCTGTGAAGACGCCCCCAAGCCCGATAATGGGAACCTTGCCCCCGGTAAGAACGAACATCCTGCCGATAAGAGAGGTCGAGAAATCGAAAACGGGCTTTCCGCTAAGGCCCCCTGCCTGCGATGCATAATCCTCAGGGAGAATTTGCGGCCTGTCCATGGAGGAATTGGCGATGATCATGCCGTCAATACCAGCTTCGAGAACGCAGAAAGCGATCTCGTTCATCTGCCTCTCATTGAGGTCGGGAGACAGCTTGACGAGCAGCGGCGGAGGCATGGAGCCGCAGCTTTTCCTGCGCTCGTGCAATATCGATTCAAGCAAAGGCAACAGCCTGTCACGTTTTTGCAGTCCCAGAACTCCGGGAGTGTTGGGAGATGAAATGTTGAGCACAAGATAGTCCGCAAGAGGCCCGAGCGTGCGCACCAGAAGCGAGTAGTCCTTTATCGGCTCCTTCTGGTTCTTGTTCATGCCCATATTGATTCCGATCAGCCCGGTGGGCCGTGGCTTCCGGGACAGCGCGCTCTCAAGGTTCAGCTTGAAGGCATTCATTCCCTGGTTCGGGAAACCCATTCGGTTGATGATGGATTCAGTTTTGGAGTTGCGAAAAATCCTCGGCCTGGGGTTGCCTTCCTGCGCCTTGGGAGTAACGGTTCCGGACTCGATGTGCCCGAAACCGAGATTTAGCAGGGCGGGTATTATTTCCGCATTGCGGTCGAAACCTGCGGCCATTCCGATGGGGTTCGGGAATTTCCTGTCCCAGATGCTGATTTCAAGCGCAGGCTCGCTGCGTCTCTTCGGAAGAGGCAATACCCCTGCCTTGATTGTCGAGACCACCATATTATGGAAGGTTTCCGGCGCAAGCAGGAACAGTGCCGGACGCATCAGCGAATAAATTTTGCTAAACATTATCTTTCTGTACACTTCAGTAACAGGGATAGAAAAAACCGGACTTGTGTGCAAGAAAAAACTGATCTTGCAATTCCGCTTTCTTATTCTGTGAATTCCGCCATTTCCGGTATACGCGTAAAAGATATTTTGGTTCCGACATGTCCGGCCCTGGTTCCCGGAGTGCACCCCAGACGCACCGTTTCCGCGCCGTATTTCCGGTTCAGCATGTCTATCGCGCCGGAAAGGTTTTCGTGCCTGTCAAGTTGCTTCCGGACGGCGGGCGATCCTGTATCGAACAGGTCGGGAGTTATTTCCTCCCTGCGGCAAAGTCCAGTCAGGGTGACGGATACTTTCTTCAGCCTGATATACGGCGAGAAATCGGCAAGCATCGCATCCCACAAGCCGTCCAGAGCCTCCAGGAATGAGTGGTTGTCTGCGGAAGGATGCAGGCGGACTTCTCCCGCCCAGCGGCGGTAGTCGCAGGTTCTGGCGCTGAGAAAGAAAACCGTGGCGAAGAAGTTCTCCCGCCGCATGCGGCTGGCGGCCTTGACGGTGAGTCTTCTTGCCATCTGCCTTGCCGCTTCCGGAGATCTGATTTCCGGATCGAGAACCCGGGAGTGGCCGATCACGCGCCGCTTTGTCTCCTGTTCGGGCACGTCGTAGCCGCGGAGGTTATACCAGAACCTTTCCCCGCCGACACTGCCCCAGATGTGGCGCGCGTGCTTCGGAGAGAGATTCCAGAACTGCTCCACGGTAAACACTCCGGCCCGGTTAAGCCTGCGCTCCATGTTAACGTTTATTCCCGGCAGATCGGTAAGCCTGAGCCTGAAAAGCGGCTCCGGGAGGTCTTTATGTTCGAGGGCGACGAGACCGTCAGGTTTCTGCATTTCGGTGGCCACCTTGGCAAGGAAACTGTTCGGTGCAAGACCGATCGAGCAGTTAATTTCCGCGCCGACATTCCGCCAGATGCCTTCCTTGATCTGCCGGGCGAGAGAAAGAGCGTTCGCGCGCCTCCGCTCCCTGCCCAGTAAAAGGCATGCGACCTCGTCGATCGAACAGACGCGGCTGATATGCAGATGACGTTCGATCTCGTCCATGATCCGGTAATGGTATTCGACATATTTATCGTGCCTTGCCAGGACGCAGCGCAGGCCGGGGCACATCTTCCGGGCCTCACGGACGCCGGTGCCGGTCTTTACTCCATAGGCCTTGGCCTCGTAAGAGGCGGCGATAACGCAGGTGTGGTCGGTCATCATCGGCAGAATGGCCACCGGTTTTTCCCGGAGTTCAGGTCTTTCCTGCTGCTCGACGCTGGCGAAATAGCTGTTCAGGTCGAGAAACAGCCATTTGAGACTGCCGCCGCCGCTGCCGTTTTGTTCCATGCTCAAAGCCTTTCGTAAGAGGAGAATATAACTTTATTCCAGAACAAAACAAGAACATTTTTATATCGGCTTGTCATCAGATTCAAAGCTTCGCAAAATAGCAGGATGACAACCGGAGAAATAATCATGGATCAGCGTGAAGAGGTAAGCGAAAGCCGGTTCTTCATGTGGCGCGCCGTCGTCGCGATGGCGCATGCCGACAAGACCATCGAGCCCGCAGAAAAAGAGATGATTGAAAATTATCTCGATAAAGTGCCGTTCTCGCCAAAGCAAAGAGAAGTCCTTAAAAAAGATCTTGAGAAACAGCGCAATGTAGGACAGATGTTCGAACTGGTTACCGATCCCGAAGATCAGGGCGAATTCTTCAATTTCGCCCGCATGCTGGTCTGGAGCGATGGCGATTTCGACGCCCAGGAAAAGAAAATTCTTGGATATCTTGAAAAGACGCACCTGCGCTCGCTCAATCATGCAAGACTGACGCAAATGGTAAGGCTGAGTCGTCAGGATGCCAGGCTGAATCGGCTTAAAGAAAATGAGACATTTCAACGCGAGGCCAGTGGAAAGCTGGGTATTGGCTCGATGTTTGCGAATTTTTTTAGTAATGTTTAAAAAAAAGCCTAAATAACCCTCTACATCAAGGAAGGATCCACAATGAACAAAGAAGTCAGCGAAAGCCGTTTTTATATGTGGCGCGCTATTTTTGCCATGGCCCATGCTGATGGCGTTGTCACGGAGGAAGAATCGGACTTCCTTAATGAGTACCTTTCCAATGTAAGTTTTTCGGATCAACAGAAATCAATCCTGAAGGAAGACCTGAAAAACCCTCAGGATGTCGGTAATATGTTTTCTAAAATCGGGGATCAGTCCGACCGGGCGCAGTTCTTCTATTTTGCCCGCATGCTGGCATGGTGCGACGGCGATTTCGACGAGCAGGAAAAAGTAATCCTCGATAAATTGAAATCATCACATATCGCCGCCATCGATATCGACAAGGTATCAAAAAGCATCAGGGAATCTGCCGCTCTAGTGGCTGCGGATATCAGCGAGAAAGGCGTGGCTTCCTTCAATTTCTGGGAAAAATTGCGCGACCTTCAGAAGGACGGAAAATAAGCCAGGTTAACCCGCTATGAGAAAGGGCTAGGGAAAAACCCTTATTCCGTCTATCGAGGCGATTTCCAGTACCGGGGGCTGCTCGGCGGGATCCGAGGGATAAACGCGCCCATCGAACTTCAGGGCGACATCCTTGGTTTCCGACCATCTTCCGTCGACGCGAACCATGATGTCCTTCCAGCCGTTGCTTCTATTTTCGCTTACGATCAGCGGGGGGCGGATCGGCTGGACATAAGAAACATATTCGAAGCTTTCCATTCCCGCCTTGAGCACAAGAAGAGTGCATCCGTGCTGTCCGCACCAGTGAGAGTACGGCATTCTCAAATATACAAGGGCATCGCGCCTGCCATCGCCGTCCAGGTCAATGCGTGTATAGTCAAAACGGGAATTCGCGGGGCCGTTCGCCTGCTCAACCAGTTTCTGTATCGATTCGTATAGTACAGTGTCCGGAATATCGGGGGCATCCTCATAAGGGAACGGCAGGAGAGGATCGAATGGGTCAATCTCGAACATGCAGGTTTCCCGCCCGGTGCCGCAGGCGCCAAGACACAGGCAAACCGCATATGCAGGCAATAGCAGAAGTTTCTTCAATTTATCAAACGACAAAACTATCTCCCGGGATTCCTTCCGATTTTAATGTGAAGCGGATGTGACGCGAAGACCTCGGTAACGATTTTCTATCAGATAGTCACATTAATTGGACGGGACGAATTGATATTTAATGACCGAGGTAATGAACCCCTATTTCGTAAAGGGTAAGTATGATGCTGAAGGCGATCAGGAAAACTATATACCATTCGGCCCGCAGAGAGCGGCGGTACTGAAGCAGTCCGTTCATGGTTTCCGCAGTCTGGTAGATAAGGTCGAGCTTGTCTTTGAGGGCGAGGTGCCGCTCCTTCAACTCATATTCGTCTTCAAGGCGCTGGAACAGCCGCTCAAGGTCGGGCCTCTCCCAGAGGACTTCAGGTTTTTCCTCGATCTCGACATGGCCGATCATGGTGCGCTGGACGGAAAGAGTCATGCCGATATGACGCAAGAGGTCGCGACTCGTCCGGCCGCTGGGCGTCCCTTCCTGCATTTCCGAGGCTATCGGCTCGATCTTGTCAAAGGTTTCGGCAATGCGGTTTTCGTAGTAAGAGAGAACGGCGCTTTTGGCCAGAACATCAGAGATAACCTGAATGCAGTCCATATCCCAGCTACGTATGCGGATATGTTCCGGCTCGACAGTCTCCGGTTTATCCGGATCGACAACGACAGTGCCCTCCTCGTCCTCGGGAGAGTTGAAAGCGCCGATTATAAAAGGCACGCAATCACTTATAAACTTTTCCTCTTCTTCTTTTTCAAGACCGAAAAGGACTGCCACCCCGTAGCGGCAAAGAACGGCATAACCGTCAGATCCGGCGCGGATCACGCATGGGGAGGCGGCAAGGCGCCGGGTCTGTTCGAGCGCCTTAAGATCCAGGCGCTGGCCCAGAAACCATGCCCTTATGTCTATTTCCCTGCGTCCCGAGAAAAATATTTCATCGTCTTCGGGCATAATCTTCAGATCCCCGCAAAAGTTTCAAGGAGCATAAGAAGGATTTCGATAACGATCAAAATGACAATGTACCATTCGACGTTAAGCGCCCGCTTGTCCTGCAAAAGACCGTTCATGGTTTCGGCAGTCCTGTGGATCAGCTCAAGCTTGTGCCTCAGGGCAGCATAGCGCTCGGCGATCTCGTATTCATCGGCGAGCCGGCTGAAGAGACGTTCGAGGTGCGGGTTGTCCCAGATTATCTCCGGTTTTTCGTCTATGCCCACATGCCCGGCCATCTTGCGCTGGATCGAAAGGGTGGTTCCGATATGCTTCAGGAGATCGCGGCTGCTCTCGCCTTTGAGCTTTCCGGTCTGCATTTCCGAGGCTATGGGCTCTATCCTGTCGAAAGTTTCAGCTATCCGCGTTTCGTAATATGAGAGCACCGCACTTTTGGCCAGCACCTCCGCGATAAGCTGGATGCGTTCCCTGTCCCAGTTATTGACGATGATAAACTCGGGGTCTATCCCCTCGTTTTTCTGCGGATCTAGCACGGCGTCGGCGCTTTCCATCTCCACACGCGCAAACGAATCCAGGATGAACGGTTTAATATCATTGATGAAGGAAGTCTCTTCTATCGCGCCCATGCCGAAAAGTACGACAACCCCGTATTTGAACAGAACTGCATATCCATCGTGTCCCGCCCGGATAACATAGGGGGAGACGGTGAACTTTCTCGTCTGTTCAAGGGCTTTGAGGTCAAGGCGCTGACCGAGGAACCATGCTCTGACTTCTATGTTTTTGCGTCCGGAGAAAAAAACTTCTCCTTCCGGCAATCTGCCGTTCTTTTTTACCGGCTTTTCCTGTTTCTTATTCATAATGGAACTCTGTAAGGAGGCTATACTATCAGAGATGCAATAATTACTGAAGACCTAATTGTTTAAAGCGATTGCATGTGACCGCAGGTGGCGGCAAGGAAGCCATCGGAAAAAGGGGCGTCAAGGCCCGAGACGGCAAGCATGTTGTTCGCTTCACTTGAATCTATTTCTTTCTCCAGGCATTGCCGGAAGATCCTTGCGACTTCGACCATGTCGCAATTCTGCGGCGAGAGACGGAAGCGGGTGACTCCCATTTCCTCAAGCGCCGCCAGATGTCCCGCGAGGTTGAGACAGGTGTAAGACATTGTCTGAATGCCGTTTACAGTCATGAAATGCTGATCTTCGAGAGTGTCCAGCTCCATACCGTCGGGATCTTCCTTGCAAACAAACTGGCAGTTATCTTTGGCCAGGCCATGGGCTCTGGCGTGATAACACCGGGCCGAAAGCGCGAGAGGAACACGGCCATAGACCTGAACTTCGGTTTGAACGCCGAGCTTTTTGGCATGCGCGGCCAGAACGGCGATCCGTTCCGCGGGAAGTTCCTGCGGCAGACAGAATATATTTGCTCCCTTGCGGTTAAGGAAAGAGAGAGTGTCTTCATTATATACATTGATGAAAGGCCCGATCGCATGCGGCCTTCCGGCGAGATGGGCGGCGGCCGACATATCGTTGGCCTCGATCATCAGATCCTTTTCCGCGCACAGATCGCGCACCAGCTGGCGTTCGCGCTTGTTCATAACGAGCGCGAGACTGGAAAAAACCACTTCTTTCCCGGCGCCTGAAAGACGTTCGGTGACTTCGGCGAAATGCTTTTCAAGGAACGGCTGGCGTTTGGAGCATACGACTTCGCCCAGGTAAACCGTATCCACAGGCGCTTCTCCCGCGATTCTGAAATAAAAATCCCGCCACTTCCCCGCCTCCCAGTTAAAGAGAACCGGCCCTAGAGTTAGCCGGTTATTTTGTTTGTTAATCATATATTTATACCGTTTTTACGCGAAGCCTCGAAGTTAACTGTTATTGTCGTTGCGAGCAACTCGCGATGACGTTTGTAAGATATGTGATTAAATTAACCGGATGCTCTCCCCGTATCAAGTCCGGGGCAGGTATGAGTGTTTGTTGCTTTCTTGTTCCCGCAAATGTGCTACCTGTATAAAACGTCATTTATCGTATCAGGAAACAAACGACATGCGTTTAATTTCGACCGCCGCCGCCCTTCTGTTATTTGCCCTCCCCTCCTCTCAGGCCGCCGGAGAACCCTACAAGGCAGAACCGCGACACGCCGTGGCCATTCACGGCGAACCAAAATACGGCCCCAATTTCAGAAATCTCGATTACGTGAACCCTGACGCACCCAAGGGCGGAACATACCGCTCGCATGCCATCGGCACTTTCGACAGCCTGAACCCCTTCATCATCAAGGGAACCCCGGCGGCAGGAATAACTTATCTTGGCCAGAGCCTTTTGTTCGAACCGCTTATGGAACAAAGCTACGACGAGCCTTTCTCCATGTACGGCCTGATCGCGCAAAGCGTGGAGATCCCCGAAGACAAGAGCTGGGTGGCCTTCAATCTGCGCCCTGAAGCGAAATGGCACGACGGTAAACAGATCACGGCCTCCGATGTCGCCTGGACTTTCAAAACCCTGATGGAGCACGGCAGCCCGTTCTTCAAGGCCTATTATGGCGACGTCAAAGACGTGACCGTCGAAAATCCGCAGCGCGTGGTGTTCGTCTTCAGCACGAAAGGAAACGCCGAGCTCCCGCTGATCCTGAGCCAGATGCCTGTGCTCCCCGAACACTACTGGACAGCCGAAGGCCGCAATATTGCGAACACCACCCTCGAACCTCCCCTCGGCAGCGGCCCCTACAGGGTCGGCAGCGTCTCCCCCGGCAAAAGCATCGAATGGGTTCGGGTCAAAGACTGGTGGGGAGCCGGTTTGCCGATCAACCGCGGCAGGTTCAATTTCGACCGCATAGTCTATGACTACTACCGTGACGCCAATGTCGCCCTCGAAGCCTTTTTCTCCGGAGCCTACGACTCCCGCCAGGAAAACATAGCCAAACTCTGGGCGACCGCCTACAACGCCGCGCCGGTGAAGGACGGACGCATCATCAGGGAAATGATCCCCCACGACCAGCCCGCCGGAATGCAGGGATTTCTTTATAACATAAGACGCCCTGTCTTTCAGGATCGCTCCGTCCGCAAGGCTCTCGATTACGCCTTCGACTTCGAATGGTCGAACGCCAAATTCGCCTATGGCGAATACGCCCGCACAGGCAGCTATTTCGAGAACTCCGACCTTGCCGCCCCCGAAGGCCCGCCGCAGGGCCGGGAACTGGAAATTCTCGAACCCTTCCGATCCCGCCTTCCCGCCGAAATTTTCGAAAGCCGCTATCAGCCGCCGCGCACAGACGGCTCCGGCAACAACCGCGAAAACCTTCGCGAGGCGGTAAAAATCCTTGAAGAGGCCGGATGGAAGACAGGCGCCGACGGCATCCGCGAAAAGGACGGGGTCAAGCTGCGTTTCGAGATAGTCGACAACAACCCCGAATTCGAGCGCTGGGTAATGCCTTTCGTCCGAAATCTGGAAAAAATCGGCGTCAGAGCCAGCTTCCGCATCGTCGACTCCGCCCAATACCAGAACCGTATGAACGAATTCGACTTCGATATGACCGTGGGCGTAATTCCCCAGTCATCCTCTCCCGGCAACGAACAGCGTGATTTCTGGCAGTCCTCCAAAGCCGACATGCCCGGATCGCGCAACTACATCGGCATCAAGGATCCCGTGGTCGACGAACTTATCGAAATGATCATCAGCGCACCCGACCGCGAAGAACTCGAATTCCGCACACGCGCCCTCGACAGGGTGCTTCTTTCCGGCCATTACGTGGTGCCACAATGGCACATGAACCGCTGGCGGCTGGCATGGTGGAACAAGCTGCGAAGACCCGAAACCCTGTCGTCGATGAGCCCCGCCATTGTAAACACATGGTGGATCGGACAGGAATAAACTTGGAGGTTTATCTGCGGGGATCCTGCGAAATAAAAGCCGCACTCATTACCGGATCCCCGGCGAAGGCTGGTGGAAGCCATAATCATTGCCTCCCCTTGCAGGAAAAATCCGATCTTTCCCGACCCTGCCAAATTGCGGAGACAGGATTCTGGATTCCGGCCATTCAAACACCGCGGCCTGCTCCGGGCTGATCACCTTGAACTGCAGATAATGTATTGCCCTGCCGCCGTTTCTGACTGAATTGAAGGAAGAAGGGAAATCAAGAATCAAAGGCTCCTGATATTTCCACAAATCAAGTGACACCAGACCGGCCTTGCGCATTTCCGGAGTGTTCTCGATATGAACCTTTACATACAGGATCCCTGCATCTCCAAGATCCACAGGAGCGCACGGAAACTGTATATACGCATTGTCCACCCCGTTCGACCTGGAGAAAACAGGCTTGTTGGAACTTCTAACCCTGTATAATACAGGAGTATCCTTGCCATGTTTTTCCAGATAATTCAAAAGCACACTGACTTCATCAGCTTTCGAATCAGGATTCAGGAAGAATGACGGCCAAGGCATTGCAATATCTTTATGAATCACTAGCGATCTTCTAAGCCTTCCCGCATCCCTGCCCTTTATTTTCTCCGCGAAATCCTGCGGCCCGCCAAACCCGATTGTTTCCATACTGGCAATTTCGTCAACCGCGGCCATCCGTCCATCCGGCAGCAGCTTGTAATAACGCGACGAAGCATTGAATTTATCTATCAAACCAAGGTTTAAATTGATCCTGTAACCTTTTGTCTTATCTATTATCTGCTTGTCCTCGCGAGTACTGTAACTGCTTGCATAGACGCAGCCGCTTTCCTCATGAATATGTTTCTGATAGCGGTTGGTGTGAAAATGCGGCGAAACTGGATCTCCATTATCGCCGCATGTCGATTTGGTGCCTTGGTTGAAATGTACTTCAGCGTCACACCCGAGGCAGCGGAGCCTGCCGGAATGAATTGCATGATCATAAGAATCTATCGTAACCACTATCACTTCGCCATTCGGCATAAAGGCGCGCGCTTTTGTCATCATGGCTTTTATTTCCCCCGTGAAATTTTATAGCGCGCATCCGCATTTATGTAAACCATTTTGTGCGCTTGCATTTTCAGGTTCGGAGCAGCATTCTAGCCGTTATGAAAGCCTCGATAATCATTCCCGCCCGCTATGGCTCGACCCGCTTTCCCGGCAAGCCGCTTGCCATGATCGCCGGGAAAACCATGCTTGAGCATGTGACCGGAATCGCCCGCAAAGTCGCCGACAATTCCGACGACATCTCTTACGCCGTAACCACGGATGATGAGCGTATCGCCGTACATTGTCAGAAAATCGGCGCTCCCTTTATCATGACGCCCTCCTCATGCCCGACAGGATCAGACCGTGTCCTCAGCGCCCTGCGCCAGATGCCGGACTGGCCGGATATTGTGATAAATCTTCAAGGCGACGCCCCGCTCACCCCGCCGGCAGTCCTTCAGGCGATCATCGATACCTTCGCCTCGAACCCCCGGCTGGAAGTCGTAACCCCTGTCCATCGCCTTTCATGGCAAGCGCTCGACGCGCTGCGGGAAGCCAAAAAACAAACCCCCTTCAGCGGCACCACGGCAATATTGAACCAGCATAATCAGGCGATCTGGTTTTCAAAAAATATTGTTCCGGCAATTCGCGGCGAAGAGAAACTTCGCGGCAATGAAGATATGAGTCCGGTATGGCAGCACATAGGACTTTATGGCTTCCGCTCCGATATCCTGGAAAGATTCTGCGATCTGCCCCTGAGCCGCTACGAGCAACTGGAGGGACTGGAACAGCTGAGACTGCTGGAAAACGGCATAAAAATACAGGCCGTTTCGGTAACCCTACCGCACGGCTTTGTTCATTCAGGGATTGACTCCCCTGAAGATCTGATTCGCGCGGAAAAGATTATTGCAAGTTATCTTTCCTGACCCTTAACAGCCAAGCTGCCGGAGAATTCTTTAGTTGCAATACCTTACGCTGTTGATTTTTCTGCATCATCCACCTCGGGTGACCATGAGGGGTTAAAAAATTCCATTCGCTGAAGCTCGGCGACAGTTCAGTAGCGAGCTTCATACTCCCTTGATAGATTTTTGATTTGTGAAGCAAACAAAAAAACTGATACAAGGCAAACTGGACTTCCAGATCCCGGTTCCTTGACAAGGGAAATTATTTTTACCCATGACCAGACTTATCATTGCCCGCCACGGAAACACCTTCGACCAGGACGAGACACCGCGCAGGGTCGGAGCCAGGACGGATATTCCGCTTGTTGAATCCGGCCGCTCCCAGGCAGTAAAGATTGGCAGATACTTAAGAGATAACAATATCCTGCCAGACAGAATCTATTGTTCAGGATTAATTCGCACCAAAGAAACGGCATCCATCGCCATGCTCGAAGCTGGAATCAACTATGAAATCCAGCCGCTTGATATTTTTAATGAAATCGACTACGGCCCAGATGAAAACAGGACAGAGGCAGAAGTCGAGGCGCGCATTGGCCGTGAAGCCATTGAGGCTTGGAACAACAGCGCTATCGTCCCCCCTGGATGGCTGGCCGACCCGGAACGAATGATCAATGAATGGAAGAGCTTTGCCAGCACGATTAAAGAGGAATGCGAAGGGAAAAATGTTCTCGTTGTCACCTCGAACGGCGTCGCCCGATTTGCTCCAAGGATCATGCCGGACAATGAATTTGCAAAATTCTCACGCGACTATAAACTGAAGATCTCTACCGGAGCCCTGTGCGTCTTCTTATTCATCAATAACGGCTGGCGGTTAGAGACATGGAATCTTAAACCCTGACCAAAGGAAAAGACTATGCCGCTCGTTTCTGTACAGGTAACCAAGGATATCGAAGAAGGCACGGAAACCGAGTCCTTCCTGAAAGCCCTGTCCGAAATAGTCGCGCGTCAGACCGGCAAGCCCGAAGCCTACTGCATGACAATCCTCTCCAAAGCCTCCATCATGATGGCAGGCGTCCCCCGACCCGCCGCCTTCGTCGAGGTTCGCGCCATTGGCGGTCTGTCGGCATCAGTAACCAGGCAGCTTTCCGGAGAACTCTGTTTTCTGATTTCCTCGCATCTGGATATCCCAAAGGATAGGATATACCTGAACTTCTTCGAAATCGCGCCCTCAAACTGGGGCTGGAACGGCGCTACGTTTTAAGTGAAAAAAACAATTTAGGTCAAATTTATTTCGAATTTTATTAACTATTTAATGGTATTCTTAAGATTGGACGTCTGCGCCTGAAACTTTGGGGATTGCGGTATGCGGGAAAAAGGGTTCTCCCTGATAGAAATGAGCATAGGCTTGTTGATCATCGGCATGATGCTGGGCCCGTTTCTCTATAAATATTCTATGGAAATTAGACTTGCCGAGACGGAAATTACTTCCAGCAATCTTCAAACAGTCAGAGAAGCCATAGAACGATATTATATGGCAAACCTTCACTATCCTATACCTGCAGCACCCGCCCTTAACCCCGGACACAGCGATTACGGAAAGGCCTTCGCTGGTACGCTCCCGGCACTTGGCGCCTGCACTACCAGTGGTATTTGCCGTGAACCATCGGCAAGCAGCGAAATCCTGATTGGTTCCGTCCCCTTCGTCGAACTTGGCTTGCCTCAGGAAAAAGCAGCCGACGGATGGAAGAGAAGAATCACCTATGTCGTAACGACCCCGCTGACTTCACAAGCCACCTTTAATATGGCAATAGCTGGCGTGTATGTTAGCCCCAAACCCGATCTTCAACATATTATTATTATTTCACATGGAAGAGATGGCACAGGCGCCTACACAGTAGACGGCAGCAGGCTTCCTTGCACCCCCGGAGCCCTGGATGAGACGAATTGTGACGGGGACTTCAGATTTGATAGCCTGGCCGGCGATGATAAGGTCATTTTTTTTGCAGCCCCCGACCTCGACTACTGGCTCTATATCGATCCTAACGCCGAGGATGTTGAAGCCAGAGAAGATACTCCCACAATAGGTATAGGAACCAGCGCCCCCTCAGATTCAGTCCATCTTGATGTTGAGGGCAACATCAAGGCGTTAAAATTACTGGCTGAATTCTATTGTGATCATGACGGTAATTGTTTTGATCCAAAAATTATCTCTTCTGTTAACAAAGCAACCGGCAACGGATACATTTATTGCGGTTCCGGAACACTGCAGGAAATTTCAAAGTCCACGGGCAAATGCAACACAACTCTGACCGCACCGCCTTGCACATGCGGTGCTGATGAAATGGTAACGGGGTTTGATGCCAGCGGACAATGCATATGTGGAGCAATGCCATGAAGCCAAAAGAACATAACCACGCCAGGATCTACGGCTATACCTTGATAGAGCTGTCTATTGTCATGCTGATACTGGGCGTTGGAGTAGCGTCCGCCCTGCAATGGTATTCAGTTCACCAAAAAAAGCAGAAATTCGAAACAAGCGAATCCAACATAACACAAGTAACCAACGCACTCGGCGATTTCCGGTCAATGTTTGGCCGCTACCCGTGTCCTGCATCGTTTACAGCGATAAGCGGCGACACCGACTACGGCCACGAAAGTAACATGTGTTCTGAAGCCACAGCATTTTCAGCATCAGGCATCGGCTCCATCAGCAATGGGGTTTTGATTGAAAAAAGTAAAAGAGATATTGCAGGACTGGGAAAACCCCGCATTATAAGAGGATCCATTCCTTTCCGTGTTCTAAACCTGCCAGAAGAAATTGCCTACGACGGCTATGGTAACCGTCTGACCTATGTAATAACTGAACCCCTTGCCCTCAGTAGTCTTTTCAAGTTCGACCGGGGCGGGATTTCAATTATTTCCAGCAAAGGAACTCCTGATGTTTCCGCGGTGACCCCTGCAGACTCAGCTCATTTTTTTGTTTTCAGTTCGGGCCCGAACGGCAAGGGCGCCTACAACAGACATGGATTTATAACTGATCCCTGCCCGGCTTCCTCCGATCTGGAAAACGAAAACTGTGATGCCGACGGCGATGCGACATATCTTGCTAGTCCGTCAAGAAACGATTCAAACGGAAGCCTGCATTTCGATGACGAGGTGTCTTACTTCGCCCGTGGTGAAATGCCTCTTTGGCAATACTCGGACACCCCCGGCGCCGAAAACCACATAACCAATAAAAATCTGGGCGCAATCTCGGTTAATACCGATTCTCCTTTTGCTCAATTTCATGTCGCCGGAAGAATCAGAGCCAGGGATTCTATATATGCAGACGAAATTTGCGACACTTCCTTCCCCCCCAAATGTTTTCAGACCTCCCTTATCGCCGGGGAGGAGGCTTCAGGTGGCGGTCTACGTTGCCCAAGCGGATCCTTCATGGTGGAAATCAAGGATGGAGTTGCGATCTGCAAAACTGTAAGCGGCTTGGAAATTAGCTGCGATCCTGGATTTGTATTGATAGGCATCGATGACAACGGTAACCCGATATGCCAAACGATATCAACCAGCTGCCCAAATGCCTCTGTCGAGCTTTGTGGCGAAGATAGGCTCATTTCCGCAGGAGAGCGGGGAGACCGAAGAACAGTATCGGCTGGATATTCACGCAAGCAAATATTTGAATGCAATAACAGAATATGGAACAGTCTCGGCGAAAGCGGAATGTGCGTTTGTGAAGAATCGACCTCACAGAAATGGACTGAATGCGCCCCCGGATACACAGGGCAGAGATTGGTTGAAAGGCAATTTCTTTGCTCTACGGGATCATGGACATCCTGGGTCGACATTGACGTAACAGATTGCACCTGTGTCCCCACATCAGAACGAACTCAGTGGTCTTGCACTTCGCCTCTGACTGGCAAGCGAAACATGATTAGGGACTGGGTTTGCACTACCCCCACCTCGGGAAAATGGACAAGCTGGAGAGAAGAGAGCAACACCTGTACATGTGAAGAGAGAACTTCGGTAAAAACTTTGTCTTGTCCTTCAGGGTTTAAGGGTAGCATTACCGAAACCTGGAAGCTTAATTGCTCAACCTTGAAATGGGTACTTACGGAAAGAGTCGATAAATGTGTATGCGAAACAATCTCGGAAGGCCCGATCGAAGCTCCCTGCAGCGATGGAATGAAAGGCGTTAAAAAAATCAAGCGCGATTTCCTCTGCCCCGAAGGCGTATGGACTCCATGGAAAACAGTTGAAGACTTGTGCTATCCGGCACCGATAGTAAGCTGCACATGGACACCGTCCGGTCAGGCCAGTTTTGGCCAGGGAAGCGCCAGAGGCGTAATGAGAGGATCTTCATGCCCCTGCGGCACTGAAAATACCGCCTGCTACGATGCCAGCGGATACGGGGTTTACACCAACTACAGTGAATGCGTATGCAAATAATTTATTCAGAAATTAAGGGGAATCCGAATGGATTTTCCCTCATCGAAATGGCAATTCTAAGCCTTGTTATTGGCATACTTATGGCTGGAGCCATGATGGCATATGACACTTATCAGTCCCGTCGGAAAATGGATTATTCGCGGGAAAGCCTTATCAACATTAACAGAGCACTGCTCGAATACCGGGACACCCACGGTGCGTATCCCCGACCTGCCCGCCTGGATATCCCTATCGACGATATGAATTACGGCTGGGAATATGATATTTCCTCAATCAATCCTGCTACGGGCACGTGCGAACAGGGAATTTGCAGGGTATCAGGAAGAGATGTGAACGGTGATGGACATCACGAAACAATTCTTATTGGAGAAATACCAATTAACACCATTAATGAATCCAATGAGATCGACTTAATAAAAATCTCTGATGCTTATGACGCATGGGAGCATAAAATCACCTATGCCGTAACTGAAATTCTGACTGATCCTACCACTTTTGGTTCATTTAAAGGCGCGATTTACGTCGAAGACGAAAATGGTCTCTCGGTTTTGAATGAGCCTGGAATAGCTCACTTTGTTCTTATTTCGCACGGAATGAATGGCAAGGGTTCATATGACAAAAATGGAAACAAAATACCATGCGCCACCGGACTGACGACAGATCCCGATGGAAATCCGCTACCACCCACACCGCCCATGAGCATGCTTGAGGCTGACCTTCAGAACTGCGTACATAACAATGGGGTTTTCGTAAACGGTCTTTATAGTCTCGCCGATAATAACAAGTACTTTGACGATTACGTCCACGTTCAGGCATGGGCTTCACGGAGAATATGGGCTATTAATTCAGACGGCAGTATTTACAACACCAACATCGGCAACGTAGGCGTAAACACCCACATCCCCGAACAACGCCTCCACGTTAACGGCGATATCCAGGCCTTCACTTTCTATGCCGATCCTTTCAATGGAGCATCTATTACCGACAATTTTTACTGCGATGCCGACAATGACGGAATTAAAGACGGCGATTGCGGCCTGTGCGATAGTCTTGGCAAGAATTGCATGCCCCCCACGATCCTCGGTGGTGAAATGGATCGGATGAAATGCCCTGCTGGCTACGCGATAACCAAAATAGAAAACAATCAGGTCTATTGTGATTCTGTCACCGTTATTCCTGCGGCCAGTTCTTGTCCCAAAGGGATCCAGGCGATCAAGGGCGACGGCACACTAGTCTGTGTTCCATAGTTCGTTTTTTATCAAAAACTGGTGCGGTCGATACGGATGATGGTTATTATCCGTATCTATGGCCAGTTATATCCTTAGACGTCTGCTGCTGATGATCCCCACACTGTTCGGCGTAATGCTGATCAGCTTTGTGATCATCCAGTTCGTGCCCGGCGGCCCGGTCGAACGCATGATCTCCCGCCTCCAGGGCCATGGAACCGATGCGACCTCCCGCTTTGCCGGAGGCGGCAGCGACATGGCCCTGGGAGTTGCCGCCAGCACCGGCGAGATTAGCAAATACCGCGGCGCGCAGGGCCTCGACCCCGAATTCATCAGGGAACTTGAAGCAATGTACGGCTTCGACAAACCCGCCCACATCCGCTTCGGCCAGCTGGTATGGAACTACATCCGCTTCGACCTCGGACAAAGCTATTACCGCGACATAGAGGTAACCAGACTTATCCTTGAGAAAATGCCCGTCTCCATCTCGCTGGGTCTCTGGTCGACCCTGATCATTTACCTTATTTCAATCCCGCTCGGAATAAAGAAAGCCGTCCGGGACGGCGAGCCTTTCGACGTCTGGACAAGCGCCGCCGTTTTCATTGGCTACGCGATTCCCTCTTTCATGTTCGCCATCCTGCTGATCATCCTTTTCGCCGGAGAGCGCTTCCTCAACATCTTCCCTTTGCGCGGCATCATCTCCGACGGCTGGCAGGAATGGCCATGGTGGAGAATCGTACTTGATTACTTCTGGCATATGGCCCTGCCTGTGGCGGCAATGGTAATCAGCGGCTTCGCCTCGCTCACCATGCTTACAAAAAACTCTTTCCTGGACGAGATAAACAAACAATACGTCCTCACCGCCCGCGCCAAAGGCCTGAGCGAGCACAGGGTTCTTTACGGCCACATCTTCCGCAACGCCATGCTGATCGTGATAGCCGGCTTCCCCGCCGCCTTCATCCACATTTTCTTCACGGGCTCGCTGCTGATCGAGGTGATTTTCTCCCTTGACGGTCTGGGCCTGCTGGGCTGGGAAAGCGTCATGGATCGCGATTATCCGGTAGTGCTGGGCACTCTCTACATTTTCACTCTTATCGGTCTCGTCATGACCCTGATAAGGGATCTGGTCTACGTCCACGTGGATCCCCGCATAGATTTCGAAGCCAGGAAGGTGTAATGCGCGCAATGTCCCCGATCACCCGCCGCCGCCTTCACCAGTTCCGCGCCAATAAAAGAGGCTTCTACAGCCTGTGGATTTTCCTCGCCCTGTTCACGCTGTGCCTGTTCGCCGAATTCATCGCCAATGACAAGCCGTTGCTACTGAGCTACAACAACCGCCTGTATTTCCCGGTTTTCGTGACTTACCCTGAAACAGATTTCGGTGGAGACTTTGAAACCGAAGCCGATTACCGCGACCGCTTCGTCCAGGATCTGATCAGCAATAACGGCTGGATGGTCTGGCCCCCGATAAGATTCTCATATAACACGATAAATTACGAATTACAGCGTCCCGCTCCGGCACCTCCGTCATCCGACAACCTGCTCGGAACCGACGATCAGGGACGCGACGTCGCCGCCAGGGTAATCTACGGCTTCAGGATATCCGTCCTCTTCGGCCTCGCCCTCACTCTGGTAAGCTCGGTCGTGGGCATCACCGCAGGCGCCTTTCAGGGATATTACGGCGGCAGGCTGGATCTGCTCATGCAGCGGGTAATCGAAGTCTGGACTTCCCTGCCCTCGCTTTACATTCTCATCATCTTTTCATCCTTCTTCATTCCAGGTTTCTGGACACTGCTGCTTATTCTGCTGCTGTTCTCATGGGTGTCGCTCGTCGATGTGGTGCGCGCCGAATTCCTGCGTACCCGCAATTTCGATTACGTCCGCGCCGCCAGCGCGCTGGGCGTCTCCAACCATGTAATCATGTGGCGTCACGTCCTGCCAAACGCCATGGTGGCCACGCTGACGCTTATGCCCTTTATCCTCACCGGCTCGATCACCGCCCTGACCAGCCTTGATTTCCTGGGTCTCGGCCTCCCGCCCGGCAGCCCCTCTCTGGGCGAACTGCTGCTGCAGGGGAAAAACAACCTCAATGCCCCGTGGCTCGGAATCACCGCTTTTTTATCGCTTGCGATCATGCTCAGCCTGCTTACTTTCATAGGCGAAGCAGTCCGCGATGCCTTCGACCCCCGCAAAACCAGACTGTAAAGTGAAAGATCTTCCAGATTCGCAGCTGCTGCCGACGAACTCCCGTAAGAATCGATGAATTATCTCAACTCGATTTTTTCTAAACTATTACTTCAGAAATTTACTGATTAACCGCACGAGCCGCTTGCAATTATGGAATTATATCAGTATATATGATTTTCCTTCAGCGAGGTGTTCGTAATGTCGGCAAAGACCGGATCCAGTAAGATTGCATGTGACGGCTTGCCCATCCCCGGCAAGCTGGTAGCGGCATTCTCCACCCCCGCGGATCTGGACGGTATCGAAAGATTGCTCTCTGACCCGGTAAAAACAAAGATAGATCCGGAATGCTTCGTGCTCGAACGCCCCCGCGAAATCTTTGTTAAGCACGTCGATGAAGGCTCGATAGTCATCCTTAAAGATGAAGCTGAAAATGTCAGAGCTATGTCGGCGTCTTACCGCATCGGCGGCCTGATCGAAACCGGAACCTGCCTTACCGGTTTGAATTCCGGAACAGGCTCCATAGTCATTTCCCTCTCCGCACTGGAAGCTTTCATGAGAACCGGCGGCGAAAAACCTGTCGTTTCCAAGATGAAGCCTTCCAACGTGCCGGCTTTTACAGCCTACCGCCATCGCCTTAAATGGGAACTGATAACATCTACATTTTTACAGCATGATCTTAATGAAGCCTGCAAGGGCGCGATAATTTCCGAGCCGCAAAACCACAGGACACAATGGTTTCTTGCCACAAAAGAAACGCTCGGTACGATGGCCGAAATCCTCCTGGCCGCCGGTGATCGCGGAATCCGCCACAAAAGCAATCGGCATATCCGCTTTGAACTTACCGAAGCCCTGAAACAAATCGGTCTGGACAGCCGCAAACTAAAGGAAATCAGCAAAGGCAAATCCCCATTGGATGGCAGTCCTCTGCGCCCGCAAGGATTAGACTGACAAACGAACTTGCTGGCAATATAATGCTCGGCCTAACCAGGAGACAGCCGCAAATGAACATCCGAAACAGCATTTACGACCTTGCCGAAGAAATCGCCGCATGCCGCCACAAGCTTCACGAAAACCCGCAGACAGCCTTTGAGGAGGAATTCGCTTCCGGCCTCATAGCCGCCAGACTGACCGAATGGGGCATCCCTTTTGAGCGCATGGCCAAAACCGGCATAGTCGCCACCATCACAGGCGAGCGCACCGACAGCGGCAGATCAATCGGATTGCGTGCGGATATCGATGCTCTCAACATTACTGAAAAGTCCGGCCAGCCATGGGCCTCTAAAATTCCCGGCAAAATGCACGGCTGCGGCCATGACGGCCATACCGCGATACTTCTTGGCACGGCCTTGTATCTGGGCCGCAACCGGAACTTTAACGGCACCGTCCACCTGATCTTCCAGCCCGCCGAGGAAGGCGAGCGCGGCGCCGACCTGATGATCGAGGAAGGCCTCTTCAGACGCTTCCCCTGCGACGCCGTTTACGGCATGCACAACTGGCCCGCTCTGCCCAAAGGCTCCATCGCCACGCGTCCGGGGCCCCTGATGGCGGCCTCGGATACTATAGAGATCATCGTCAGGGGCAAAGGCGGCCATGCCGCCCTGCCGCATTTATCGGTCGACCCTCTCATAATCGGCGCGAGAATCGTCACCGCCCTGCAAACGCTGGTCAGCCGCAATGTCGACCCCGTCGATACCGCCGTTATCAGCATAACCAACTTCAATTGCGGCACCGGCGCCGACAATGTTATCGATGACACCGCCCGGCTTCTCGGCACCGTCCGCACTTTCAGCGAAGCAACCAGAAAAATGCTCGAAAGCCGCATCGAGGCCGTAGCCCTCGGCATCGCCGAACCCATGGGTGCAGGCATCGAATATAAATATAGACGCGTGATCGATCCGACCGTAAACGACCCGCGCCAGACCGCATTCTGCGCCGGTGTCGCCAATGACCTTTTCGGCGAAACCAACGTGAATACAAACGTCGAACCATGCATGGGCGGCGAGGATTTCGGATCGATGCTGCGGGAAGTCCCCGGCTGCTACGTCTGGATCGGCCAGGGCGAACCCGGCACCCCAAACAGCCCCCATAACAAAAGCCTGCACAACGCCGGTTACGACTTCAACGACGGCATAATCCCGATCGCCATCGAATACTGGGCAAGAATCACAGAAACCGCCATGCCCCTGAAGGGTTAGAAATTATAACAAAGTAGTAATTGACAAACCGGTGATGTTTCCTGCTTTATTGTCCTATGACAATATTTGCTGTCCGCACAAACCCGCGACGACGAACCGGCTGATACCTGCCGGCGTCCTGCTGCGCGCGCACGCCCGGCCACAAAGTAATCCCAGTATTTTTTAACCCGGTGCGGATAATGAAAAGCATTACCATTGATAAAATCGGTTCGGTCACCAAAAACCTCAAACTTGACCACGAAGAGGAAATCTCCGGCGAAACCCTGACCGCCACGGGCACGGTTCTTGCCGCGGAAATTCTAGACGACAAGGCCATATATAACGAACTTGAACTCCCCTCGGGCCGCATGTCCAAACTCAAGCGCGGCGACATAATTGCCGTGGCTCTGGGAGAACGCATGGCGCTTAAAGGTTTTGTCGGCCGCCTGCCCAAAAGCCTGAAGCCCGGCGACACTATCCATTTGCTCAACCTCGGCGGAGTAGCCGGAGAATGCACCAGCGCCAACAAACACGAAGTCGGCGAACCCCTTCGCATCAAGGTTCTCGGCGCCATAGCAAGAAAAGGCAAACCGCTTAACATCGCCCAGGCCGCACTGTTCAGACCCGAAGAAAAACTGAAAAGCGACGTTCCCCTGATCATAACCACCGGCACCAGCATGGATTCAGGCAAGACGACCGTCGCCGCCGAAGTCATCAAAACCCTGAGCCGCACCGGCATGAAACTTTGCGGAGCAAAACTTACCGGCGTCGGCCTCCAGCGCGATCTTTACAAGATGCAGGACTACGGCATGCATGCAGCGGTCTCCTTCGTGGACGCCGGCATTACCTCGACCGCCAATATCGACGAGGGATTGTTGAAGCGCATCACGCGCGGAGCCATAAACCACCTGAGCAGGCACAGGCCGGACGCAATCATGATCGAGTTCGGCGATGGCCTGATCGGACGTTACGGCGTCAGGGCGATTATCAGCGATCCTGAAGTCCAGAAGAACGTCCGCCTTCATATCGGCTGCGCCCGAGACCCGGTAGGCGCTCTCAAACTCGCTCAGGATTGCGCCGCCCTTGGCGTGCCGCTTGACATCATGAGCGGCCCCGTGACCGACAATCAGATCGGCCAGGAACTGGTACGCGAGGCAACGGGACTGATCACTTACAATGCATTCAACCCCGGCAACAATGAATGGCTTGATCTGGTGATAGAAAGATGGATGGGAAATTCAGAGCATCAATTATCGGCGTGACCGGCTACACGGGCCTTGAGCTGCTGCGGCTGCTGCTTGGGCATCCGCTGGTGGAAATCGGCTTTCTGACTTCCCGCCAGCATGAGGACGCACCTCTTGGCGATGTCGCCACGCACCTCGCCCACCTGCCCATGCGCGTCACCAATACGCCGCATGAAAAGGTCGCAGTGGAAAGCGATGTCGTCTTCCTCTGCCTGCCGCACAAGACCACAGCGGAAATAGTCCCTTCGCTGATCGGCAAATGCCGCATCATCGATATGTCCGCCGATTTCCGCCTGGACGATCAGGACTCCTACCGCAAATATTACGGCCAGCCCCACCCGTGCCCCGATCTGATAAAACGCTTCGTCTACGGCCTGCCGGAAATCTTCCGCGAGGAAATAAGAACCGCCGAAAACATTGCCAACCCCGGATGCTTCGCCCTGCTGGCCCAGTTGCTGCTCCACCCGTTCCGGGGAAACATCGAGACCGCCCACATTACCGCGGTAACCGGCTCCTCCGGCCTTGGCAGAAGCCCCGCCGAAGCGGGCCACCACCCTGTTCGCAACCACAATATGAAGGGCTACTCGATCAACGCGCACCGGCATATACCGGAAATTATCCGCAGCGCCCGAATCGCCGAAGAACAACTTGATTTCGTTCCCGTCTCCGGGCCCTTCACCCGCGGCATCTTCGCCACCGCCTTTATCAGACTGGAAAAAGAAATCGAGCCTCCCGGGCATTATTATTCCGGCCATCCCTTCATCCGCGAAGACGGGGAGGCGGCGCTCGCCAACGTTACCGGTTCCAACTTCGCCGACTTGAGCTTCTCGCACGGCCACGGCGGCAAGAGCGTAATAGCCCGCGGCGCCATCGACAACCTGATGAAAGGCGCATCAGGCACCGCCGTACAAAATATGAATCTGATGTTTGGCCTGAACGAAACGGAGGGACTGAATGCCTTCTCCCCGCTATACCCATAGCCTTCCCCCCACCCCGAAGGAAGTGAAAGGGAAACACAATGGTTAAAAAGAAAAAACTGCCTGATTTCGTCATGGATGCCTTTTACCGCAACCGGTTCAAGGACAGTTTCTTTATCGTCAAGGCTGGCGGCCAGTTGGTCGACGATCAGGAAGCCCTGTCCAATCTGCTGCGGAACATCAGGGAACTGACCTTTAACGGCACGAAGGTTCTGCTTGTTTTCGGCGGCGGCACAGTTACCGACAGGGAACTTGAGAACCGCGGCATCGAAGTGCGAAAACATCAGGGCCGCCGCATAACCGATGAAAAAACGCTTGAGGTAATGAAGGAAATCCTCGGCGGCAGATTAAGCCTGAAAGTATCGGCGGCCATGGCGGCCGAAGGCCTTGAAGGCCTTTCCCTCAACGCCGTACCCGCCGACTGGATGCATGTCGAACTGCGCCCCAAAGAACCCGTGGATTTCGGCCTCGTGGGCGACATCAGGGAAGTCAGCAAACGCGCGGTCATGCGGCCTTTCCGCGTCGTCAACTTCATCGCCTGCGCCTGCCTTGCCACCACCCGCGAAGGCATTACATGCAACATTAACGCCGATACCGTGGCCACGGAACTCGCCATCGGAACCGAAGCCCACAAGCTGGTCTTTCTCTCCGACGTCGATGGAGTTATCGTGGAAGGCCGGGTCGCCTCCACCCTCACCGACAGTGACATCCCCGTCCTCATCGAAAATGGCACCGCCAGGGGAGGCATGAGGGTAAAGCTTGAAAACTGCCTGCGCGCCCTCAATGCCGGAGTCCGCCGCATCCACCTTCTGAACGGCTTTCGCAAAGACGCTTTGCTGAAGGAAATCTTCGAACCGGTAGGCCCCGGCACCATGGTACTTCGCCAAAGTGAAAAAGAACGCTATCTTAATGAAATAAAAATGGAAAAAAGATGAACAGGGAAGAAATCATCTCCCGCGGCGCTGCCGCAACCATGAAGACCTACCCTCTGCAACCGGTCGTCATCGAGCGTGGCGAGGGCGCTTATCTCTACGACACCGAAGGCAGGCGCTATCTGGATTTCACCTCCGGCATCGCCGTGAACTCGCTCGGCCACGCGCATCCGGCCTGCCTTGCCGCCGCCACGGATCAGATGGCAAGACTCGGCCACATACCCAACTCCTACATGACCGAAAGCAAAATGCTTGCCGCCGAACTGCTGGTGAATAACAGCGGTCTCGACGAAGCCTTCTTCTGCAACTCTGGAACCGAGGCGGTTGAAGGCGCCCTCAAACTCGCCCGCAAATGGGCGAAGGAAACCAAAGGCCCTGACTGCATCGAAACCATAAGCTTCAAAGGCTCCTTCCATGGCCGAACCTTCGGAGCCATGAGCGTAACCAAGGGCAGCGGCGCGAACTCCGCCTACGACCCGCCGGTTCCCGGCACTAAATTCGCCGAATTCAACAACATCGAAAGCGTCAGGGAACTTGCGACCGATAACACGGCCTGCATAATCGTCGAGCCTGTACAGGGCGAAAACGGCGTATACCCCGCCACCCCGGAATTCCTCCATGCCTTGAGAGATCTCTGCGACCGCCGGAACATCGCACTGATCCTCGACGAAATTCAGACCGGCATAGGCCGCACCGGCAAACTGTTTGCCTGCCAGAATTACGGCATCCGGCCCGATATCATGACCCTTGCCAAAGGCCTGGGCAACGGTTTCCCCACAGGAGCCGTTCTCGCCACCCGCAAGTTCTCCGGAGTTTTCACCCCCGGCGCTCACGGCTCGACTTTCGGAGGCGGCCCTCTGGCCACCCGCCTCGCGGCAACCGTTCTGACCGAAATTCTTAAACCGGGATTCCTCGAAAACGTAACCGCCATGGGCAAACTTCTTCAGGATGGACTCGTGAAACTGAAAGCCCGCAAAAACACCATCTCAGACGTCCGCGGCACCGGTTTGATGATCGGCATGGACATTACCCTGCCTCTTGGAGAAACTCTCGACAGATGCAGGGATCATGGACTTCTCCCCTGGAAATCCGGCACCTCGACGATACGGATTTTGCCCCCTCTCATTATCGGCAAAAACGAAGTTGATGAGGGGCTGGAAATACTTTCTCAAGTCCTGTAGGAGTAAAATTATGGACAGTTCATTTTTAAACAGGGCCAACGACCTTCTCGTAAACGTCTATTCTTTCTGGCCGGTTCAGTTCGTAAAAGGCGAAGGCTGCTTTCTCTTTGACACCGGCGGCAGGAAATACCTCGATTTCGGAGCCGGCATAGCGGTCAATCTTCTCGGCTACAATCACCCGGTCTTCACGAAGACTCTACAGGATCAGATCGCAAAACTGCACCTTGGCCTGTGCTACGTCGCCGACCCTGTGCGCATCGAAGCGGCGCAGGCCCTGCTTGCAAGCGGAGAGGGGAAATTCGATCAGGCATTCTTCTGCTCCACCGGCGCTGAAGCCGTTGAAGGTGCTCTCAAGACCGCCCGCAAATGGGCGAAGGAAACCAAAAGACAGGATTGCACAGAAATCATCTATGCCAGGGATTCCTTCCATGGCCGCACGATGGGCGCTCTATCCGTAATTGGTCAGGAAGCCTACCGCAAGGACTTCGAACCCCTGCTTCCCGGAACGCACGAAGCCACCTTCAACGATCTCGCCTCTTTCGAGAAGCACGCCTCCGGCAAAACTTCCGCGATAATAATCGAACCGGTTCAGGGCGAGGGCGGCATTTATCCCGCCACCGGCGAATTCATCACCGGCCTGAGGCGTCTTTGCGACCGGTTCGACATAGCCCTGATATTCGACGAGGTTCAATCCGGCATGGGACGCACAGGCGCCACCTTCGCCTGGCAGCATTACGGCGTGGCCCCCGACCTTATCTGCCTTGCCAAAGGGCTCGGAGCTGGCTTTCCGGTCGGCGCGTTCATGGGCAGCCGCAAATTTACGAGCCATATAACCCCCGGCTCCCACGGCTCCACCTACGGCGGAAACCCTCTTGCCTGCAAGGCGGCAAGCGTAGTCCTAGGCCAGCTGTCAACCCCCGGTTTCCTGCGAAACGTCAAGGAGACCGGCGAATATCTTAAAAACCGTCTTGAACAGATCGGCAGGGAAACAGGCTCGCTTGAAAACGTTCGCGGCCTGGGCCTGATGATTGCCGCCGATTATACCAAAGGCAAAGCCAAGGATCTTGCCATGCGACTGCTGGAAAACGGTCTGGTGGCCCTGACCTGCGGCCATAACTCTTTACGCCTTGTTCCTCCCCTGATAATCGGCAGACAGGAGGTTGACATGGCAATGGAAATTCTGGGAAGAACATTAAAGGAGATCCACCCATGATCCGACATTTTCTGGATCTGCCGGACATCCCTGCGGAGACCTTAAAGAATATTATGAAGGACGCCCACGGAATGAAGGCGGTAAAGTTTTCCCCGCCCCAGATCTTCAACGGCCTGTCCCTTGCCATGGTATTCGACAAACGCTCGACCCGTACCAGGATGAGCTTCGAGGTTGCGATGAAACAGCTGGGCGGCCATACCATTGTCATGAATATGGACGAACTCCAGCTCTCCGGCGCCGAAAGCATAGAGGACACAGGCGCCGTACTCTCACGCTTCGTCGATGCGATAATGATCCGGATGAGCCGCCACGAAACGCTTGCCGAACTCTCAAGGCACACGACCATCCCCGTAATCAACGGCCTGACCGACTTCTCCCATCCCTGCCAGATCATGGCGGATATAATGACTGCCGAGGAAAAACTGGGCACGATCGAGAACAGGAAAGTCGCATGGTTCGGCGACTTCAACAACGTCGCCAGAACCTGGGCCCAGGCGGCTTCGATCTGGAACTTCGATCTTGTCTGCGCGGTACCGCCCGGCCTCAAATCGGGAAACGAGAACCACAAGCGGGTATCCTGCACCGTCGATCCTTTCGAAGCGGCGGTTCAGGCCGATATTATGGTCACCGATACATGGGTCTCTATGGGACAGGAAGGAAAGGACATTGAAAAATTCCTTCCCTATCAGGTAAACAGTAAACTTATGGGCTCGGCAAAAAAAGATGCTATCTTTATGCACTGTATGCCCATTCACCGTGGAGAAGAAGTAACAGAGGAAGTACTGGCCTCCAAAGCATGCGTTATATACGACGAAGCCGAAAATCGCCTCCATGCTCAAAAAGCGATATTGGCATGGTGCCTGCAAGATGCGGGAGTGAAAGTTTCAGGAGCCTGAAACCTTACGCCTGCAGCCTGACGAAAACAGGATATGATGTTTAACAGATTTGCACTCTCGGGAATGTCGATAAGGGCCAAATTGTTTGTCCTGGTATGTTCCCTGATATTGATCCTTGTTATTTCCGCCATGATATTGCGCGGGGTTCTCAGCGAGAATGTCCGACTAAACCAGGAACAATCCAAAATCATTCAGGTCTTGAGAGAAATAACGATTCTCCGCAAGCATTTCAGCGATCTGCGATTTGTCTATAACAGCTTTCTCAATGACCCGTCCCCTGAGGGTATTGGCGAAATCAGAGATAATATTAGAATGTTCGGCACTCATATAAAGGTGCTGGAAAAGTATGACCTGGAAGAAGTAAAAGAACTTGAGTTTTATCTCCAGCGCTTGGACGTAATAGCGCAGAAGATTTCCGTTCTGGACGATAGAGATGTCTGGTTCGACCATCCTCTATATGCTGACGCCAACAGCATTAAGATCACAATGGACGAGATATTCACGGCGATTAAAGACCATTTTGAAGATATTCTTGAAAATATTTCCGAAGACACGCTTGAAAACGCGCGCTATTTGCAACAGGTGCCATTGCTGTTCCTGGTTGCCGGCATGCTTACCGTCCTGGTTGGCACTATTATTATTATAGTCGACATATTCCTACCGGTTGCCAAAATCAAAAGAGCAATGGCTTCGGCAGCCATCGACACGGAACACGCCGACCAGTATGTTCTGGAAGTACATGAAACAGATGATGAAATCGCCGAAACTTCTCTTGAGCTCAACCATCTCCTTCGTGAAGTTTCCAGCGGCATAGAGCAAATTCGCGAAGCAGAACGAAGACTGCGCGAAACCGGAAAGTATCTTCAAGCCATCATGGACAACGTGGTCGACGGCCTGATAATTCTCGATGAGAAGGGTATTATCGAATCGTTCAGCCCGAGCGCAGAAAAAATCTTTGGCCTAGATTCAAAATCCGCGATCGGCCTTGAAATTGTCGATCTTTTCAATTGCAATAACAACAAAGGCAACGGCGGCATTGATATTCTCAGAAGTCCCCGCTTTCACAGGCTAGCCGGTAAACGCCCGAGAGATTTCGAGGCCTGCCGCAGCGATGGCTCCTGCACTTCTGTGGAACTTGCGATCGGCAAAACCCGCTACGCCGGACGGAATCTTTATATAGTAACGGTTCGCGACATTACCGCCCGCAAGCAGATGGAAACTTTCATCGAACATGCCCAGAGGATGGAAACCATCGGCAGGATGACCGGGGGCATCGCGCACGATTTTAACAATATGCTTACTGTCATCTCGGGTAATCTTGAAATACTGGAAAGAAAAATATCGGGAGACAGCCAGTTAGCTGAACTGGTTCAGTCCGCCCTTGAATCCGTTGAACGAGGAACTGAACTGACAGGCAGACTTCTTGCCTTTTCCCGCAAGCAGCTCCTCAAACCCGAATACATCAATATCAATGCCCTCCTGCCTGAAATAGCCACTCTTTCCCGTAGGGTAGTCCGTGAAGATATAGAGCTGATCATCGAGCCTGGCGAAGACCTGTGGCATAGCCGGATAGATCCGATGCAATTCGAAAACGCCGTTATAAATCTTGCTATCAATTCCCGCGATGCAATAGCCGGTTTCGGCAAAATAGCTATGAGAACTGAAAATATTGTCATCGGCGATGACCTGGAAAACTATCCGACTTCCGAAATGAGACCTGGAGCGTATGTGAAGATGTCCGTTACCGATAACGGCAGCGGCATCAGAAAAGAAGTACTCGAACATGTTTTCGAACCTTTCTTTACCACCAAGGATATTGGAAAGGGCACAGGTCTTGGCCTGTCGATGGTTTATGGCTTCACGCGCCAGTCAGGCGGCTTTGTCGTTATCGATAGCGAACCTGGAAAAGGCACGACCGTAAGCCTTTACTTTCCGAAAGCTGAAGAAAGACAGGCCCGCCCCCATCAACCTCCACCGCAAACCGGCACCGACCAGCAACCGGAAGACAATATCGGCAGCGATGTTCCCCGAGGCACGGAATCCATTCTTGTCGTCGAGGACGAGGCCGAACTTCTAAATTACCTGACCGAAATTCTCCGTGAACTGGGCTACAGGGTGACACAGGCAAAAAACGGCAAAAACGCGATAAGCCGCCTTGCCCGAAGAAAGAACCTCGGCCTTCTGCTGACCGACGTGGTCATGCCCGGCGGAATAAACGGCGAAGAGCTGGCAAGGGAAGTACATGAAAAATTCCCCGATGCCAAAATTCTGTTTATGTCCGGATACACAAAAGATGCGCTTGTGGATCAGGGCAACCTGCGCGAAGGTGTAAACCTGATATCAAAGCCGTTCACCCGAAAGCAGATAGCTCAGAAAATCAGGGAAGTCCTCGACTCCTGACCCGTTATAGAGCCTTCTGGTTTAACCTTATCGTCCAGTGCCCTATTCCGAACCGAACACCGTGTTAAGCTGCTGGCTGACGCGGATGAAAGTGGTTCGTTTTGAAAGCTCTTTCAGTCTCCTCGCCCCGACATACGTGCATGCCGAACGCAGCCCGCCGAGTATGTCATGAAGCGTCGAGCTTACATCCCCCCGGTACGGCACCCTGACCGTCTTTCCTTCGCTGGCCCGGTACTCGGCCACGCCGCCGGAATGCTTCTCCATCGCCGTCGAACTGCTCATTCCGTAGAACTGCACGAACTTCTTGCCGTTATCGTCTTCGACGATCTCCTGCTCGCTCTGGTCATGGCCTGCCAGCATGCCTCCGAGCATAACGAAATCCGCGCCCGCCCCGAATGCCTTCGCCAGATCCCCCGGAACAGTGCAGCCGCCATCGGAACAGACGAGCCCTGAAAGACCGTGAGCGGCATCCGCGCATTCGATAATCGCCGACAACTGGGGATAGCCCACCCCGGTCATCTTGCGCGTCGTGCAGACGCTGCCGGGCCCTATCCCCACCTTGACGACATCGACACCGGAAAGGATCAGCTCTTCCACCATTTCCCCGGTAACCACATTCCCGGCCATAACCGTCATTTCAGGAACAATGTCGCGAATGCGTTTGACGAAATCTATGAAGTGCTGGCTGTAGCCGTTGGCGACGTCGATACACAGCTTGTCTATCCCCCGCCCCTCTTTCTGCGGCTTGCTTTGCAGAAAGGCTTTCAGCTTTTCGACATCGTCGTCGGTAATCCCGATCGAATACCAGACATCCCCGCCGCCGTTCTTTTCAAAGTAATCCGTAAGCCGCTCCAGCGGATAATGCTTGTGCAGCGCCGCCGTCATCCCCTGCCCGTTCTTCGCCAAAGCCATCGCCATCGCCATGGTTCCGACACCGTCCATGTTCGCCGCGATCACAGGCACGCCGTTGAACTGCCGCCCGCTCCATCTGAAGACATACTCGCGCGCCAGATCGACATCCTTGCGGCTCGACAAAGTAGACCTCTTCGGCCTGATAAGCACGTCCTTGAAATCGAGCTTAAGATCTTCTTCTATACGCATGACTTTTCCCTTCAGGATTTAAAGAATGCCGCCGCCGCCGCGTCCCTGTGCGCTTTCTTCCTTTTTATCTCTTCCTCGACGCGGGAGATTTCTTCTTTCATGGCGTTTATATATTCTTCCAGTTCTTCGATCGACATTTTTGTCAGATCTTTTTTGATCGGTTTTTTAGTTCTGGGATCAAGATCGTCGTCAAACATGGCTTTCCTCATCTCGTCATTGCGCTAATAATAATCCCATGAAAGTCATCGAGATCAAGAATAAACAACTTCATCAGGGCGAGCGCCCCGCCCCGGTGCCCGGCAAGGACGAGGTTCTGATAAAAGTTGCGGCCGCTGGCGTTAACCGCGCCGACATCCTCCAGCGTCTTGGCAAATACCCTCCGCCGGAAGGCGTGACGGACATCCCCGGACTCGAAGTCTCCGGGATAATCGAAAGCACCGGCGAACGTGTTTGCGCACTTCTTGAAGGCGGAGGATATTCCGAATACGCGCTCGCCGCCAGGGATCTCTGCCTGCCGGTTCCCGAAAATCTGAGCCTGCCCGAAGCAGCGGCCCTGCCCGAGGCGATTTTTACAGTCTGGAAAAATCTTTTTATTGCCGGAGAACTAAAACCCGGCGAAACGGCACTCGTCCACGGCGGATCTTCCGGGATCGGCACCATGGCCATCCAGATGGCACGGCAAATGGGCTCAAAGATAATCGTAACCGCCGGAAGCGACGCCAAATGCGAAGCCTGCCGAAACCTTGGCGCCGACCTCTCCGTCAATTACCGCGACACCGACTTCACCGGGCAGGCGCTGGCCTTCACAGGCGGACGGGGCGTTGACGTCGTGCTGGATATCGTTGGCGGCGACTACGTGCAGCGCAACCTCGATTGCCTGGCCCCTCAAGGACGGCATGTAAGCATTGCCTTTATGAAAGGCCCCTCTGCATCTATCTCGCTGAATACGATTATCCGCAAAAATCTTACCCTTACCGGCTCCACTCTGCGCGGCTCTGACAGACGGGAGAAAGCCGGTCTTGCCGATCAGATCAGGGAAAAAGTCTGGCCCCTTGTCACCGCAGGCCGGATCAAACCCGTAATCCACGCCTCAATCCCCCTCGCAAATGCACCCCGCGCCCATGAAATCCTTGAAGCAGGCGCCCATTTCGGAAAAATAATCCTGACTTAGTGAATAAGCGAAAAATACTGTCAGGAATAACTGTGCCGACCTGCGCATTGAAATAAGACATATTCCGGATTATTATAGGTTTATCTTCTGTTTCCCACCCCGAAACCTAAGGAGTTTTCTATTTCTCCCACCATGATTCTGCTTAATATTGCTGGCGGCGTAAGTCTTTTATTACTGGGACTTACGATGTTGCGGCTTGGCATGACCCGCGGTTTCGGGGCCTCGCTGCGGCAGTTCATCGCCAGAAGCACGCGCAGCAGGATCAAGGCGTTCGCTTCGGGAGCTTTCGTAACGATGCTGCTGCAAAGCTCGACGGCGACCATTCTTATCGTAACCAGCTTTGCCGCTCAGGATCTCATTTCCACCTCAGCCGCTCTGGCTGTCATACTCGGCGCGGATGTGGGCACGACAATAGTTGCACAGTTGCTTTCTTTCGACATTTCCTGGCTGGCCCCGCTGCTGATCATTTCCGGCTACATCCTCTACCGCCGCGAACGCTCGAGCAAACTGAAAAACATCGGAAGAATCCTGGTAGGCCTCGCCTTTATGTTCATAGCCCTCGGCTGGATCAGGGAATCGGCGGAACCGCTGAAACACTCCGCCACTCTGCCCCTGATACTAAAGCCTCTGGCGAACGACGCCATCCTGGCGGTCGGGGTTTCGGCGATAATAACCTGGGTATTGCACTCCTCGCTTGCCTTCGTGCTTCTTCTGGTCTCGCTGGTTGGCAGCTCCGTACTGCCGCTGGAGCTTGGGCTTGTCATGGTGCTGGGAGCAAATGTCGGCGGAACCGTTGCCCCCATGCTCGCGGCGTTAAAAGACACCCCCGCAGCAAAACGCATACCTGTCGGCAACATAATAATGCGCCTTACCGGTGTGGTACTGGTTCTGCCTTTCATCGACCTCGCTCAGCCTGCGCTGGAATCTTTTGGGATCGATCCGGGCCGCCAGATAGTCACCTTTCACATGCTGTTCAATCTGGCTCTGGCCCTTCTCTTCCTCCCTCTCGCGGGAATTGTTGCCGCCGCCTGCAAAAAGATCGTCCCCGACCGCCTCGACAACGACGATCCCGGCCAGCCCAAATACCTTGACAAGAACGCCCTGGACACCCCTTCGATAGCCCTTGCCTCCGCAGTCAGGGAAACTCTCCGCATGGCCGACATGATCGAGGTCATGCTCAGCGATTCAATCCGCGCTTTCAAGGCCAATGACGAGGAGAAAGTCAGCTCCGTCACCGAACAGGACGACATAATCGACAATCTCTACACCGCGATTAAAAACTACCTCGCCAGATTGAATGAAGAGTTCATGGACGCATCAGAAGCCCAGAGATACCTCCAGATCTTCACCTTCGCCACCAATATCGAACACGCCGGAGACATCATCGATAAAAACCTGATGGCCTCCGCGCTGAAGAAAATCCGCAAGAACCAGAAATTCTCCAGCAAAGGCCTCCAGGAGATCGAAGACATCCATGCAATGGTCATGGATACCGTCAGACTTTCGCAGTCGGTATTCGTCTCCGAGGACAAGGAACTGGCGAAACGGCTGCTCAAGCAAAAAGACTACCTCAGAAACGCCGAAGCCAAAGCGTCGGTATCCCATATCGAGCGCCTGCGCGAAGGCATACCGGAAACCTTTGCGACAAGCTCGCTGCATATCGATATCATCCGCGATTTGCGCCGCATCAACACTCACCTCTGCAATATCGCCTATCCGGTTCTCGAAACTCCCGAGGAAATCAAAGGCAAGGGCAAGGATCAGCAGGAAGTAACCCTTGGTGTGGAAACCGACTGATCTTCAGAAATAATTAATTCATCATTTGTATTATGAAGTCAGGTTCTGTTGTTTATCAGATTGCAATAGTTCCTCCTCACACGTGTCATTGAAACTTCAACCGCCCGCGATTGATCGAGGCGGTTGATTTTTAAAGAAAATCAGAAAAGCGAATCACTTTGGCAGGCTTGTTTGCAGTTTATTAATTTCTATGTGTTTCAATAAGCTATGGTCAAATTTCAGAGTTTCTTACGGAATCAGTGCAGATAAAAACCATTTGTCAAAAAAGCCAGTTTTTTCAATTGGTTATATAGAGGATTGCATTATTTCGCCCAAAGACTCGAAAATTTGCTAGAATATACCAATATTATTTGAACGACAACCTTAACCAAAGGAGGATCTTCATGCCTTCAGCACGTGGAATTTCGAATCAAAACGGATACGCCGCATCTCTACAAGCCAGACACGCCGCTATCTCCGAACAGATAGAAGAAAAGATGAAGAGCAGAATCACCGACGATATCGAAATCCGCGCATTAAAAAAGATGAAGCTTCGACTAAAGGAAGAGCTTGAGGGTATCAGAAACATCAGGCAAGCCGTCAATTAGACCAAAAGCATCGAACGACCAGATCGAATCGCCTCATGCCCGCTTGGTGCGGGCATCCGCGACAGGCACGCCTGACGGCGTGCCGCTGGGATGACGGAAAACGGTTCAACCCGATGGATCAGTCTTGTTCCCGCTTGTCTTGCTCAGGAAATTCGAGAAGTCGAAGCCGCTGAAGTCGTTTTCCTTCTTGCTCTGCTCTTCCTCGTCCCTGGCCTTGCGTTCGGCTTCCTCGCGGTCTTTCTGGGCTTTGATTTCGTCAGGATCCTTGCCTTGCGCTTTATACCCCTTGCGTGAAGCGTCTTCCAGCTCATGATATGTGCAAAGCCCAAGCTCCTGAGGATGACGAGGCTTTATGTTGGGCGAATTCGGGTGCGTCCTCTCGCGAACGGAAAGAACCGTAGGCTTGGTTGTCCCGATCAGCTTGCAAATCTGGCCATCAGATATTTCCGGGTGATGCTTCAGAATCCATGCAATAGCGTCCGGCTTGTCCCTGCGGCGTGATACAGGAGTATATCTCGGCCCCTTTGAACGAACTCGCAGTGGAGGCAGATCGGCCCGGTTATTGTAACGAAGACTCGCGTTCTTGTCCTTTTGACAGCGCTCGATCTCTTCGCTGGATAAAATCCCTTCCTTGATCGGATCCCGCCCTTGCAATCCCCTGTTGATCTCTTCATCGGCCAGAGCCTCTATCTCAAGCTCGGTAAGATTGGTAAAATCCGCTATCTGCCTGAAAGTCAGAGCAGTATTGTCGATCAGCCACACAGCTGTAGCCTTTGGCATCAACAGAGTCGGAGCGTTAACGGAACCTGACATAATTTATTACCTCCTGTTGTCAGCATCCTCTGACAACGATATAAACTCTCTGGTCGATCCTTTCCCGTGGACCAACTGTTATCACATTCGAAAAATATTCGGGAATAGAAGAGAATATAATCATCTGGAAAAATAATTCCAGAGTTATATTGGCTTTATAAAAAAATTACTCGCTGGCTGAAAAGCGCCTGATGCCAGAATTATTTTTTCATTCCCATCAGCTTGAAATATTTGTTTTCATAATATTGGGCAATGATTGAAAGAATTGCCGCAGGCAAAAACGGAAAAAGAATTACGACGATAATCATTGGATCCTGAAATGCCTGAAACAAATGGCCTTCGATATTCTTGAAATAAAGCAAAATAAAAAGGATCAACCCTGTACATGCGAAAAAGACGGCGAAAATCCGATATAATCTTGCCTTGACAAGAGCTTTACGTGATTCAGGAGTAAAATTCGATATGCCTGCCTCCATTAGCTTGTTCAATTATAACCTACATAAACTACGATCAAATTAATAAGCCGGTTTGCCTTCGATTCTTCTGTGAACCTTTAAATTAACAAATGTTAATATAAGCAGATAAACCAGCACCGCAAGCCCGATTTTCTTTCTCTCCCTTATCGCGGGATCGCTGGCCCATCCGATGAAATTAACCACATCCACAAGCTCCTCTTCCGAATTAAATCCTTCCAGCTCCCGCAATTCGTCCAGCAACCCGGTCTCCCCTTTCGTCTTTAATATTTTTATTTCATATAAATCATCGGGAAGACGGGCAAGCTTAATCGAGGCGGGAACCGGGGGAATTGTGTCGTTATATGAAAGATCTGAATAATCGATATCACCCTCATACAACCGGTATTCGGAAAGCAGGGCATCTATCTCGTCACGTGTCATTCCCGCCTGTTCGAGATGCCTGAACCTCAGAAAACGCAAGGCTTCGCAAGCCCCGCATACTTTTCTGTAAATATCAAAACCCGAGGATAACGACCTCTCATCGTATGTGGTAAAAAAACCTGAAGCCAATGCCTGCACCGGCGCAAACAGCATAAGAAGAAAAACCAGACCACGCAGGACAATACCGCCTCTCATTATCTTTCCGGCTCCAGCCTGGAAAGCAGTGGCAACGCGACGAGGAACCAGCCGAAATACAATACCGTCCCGACCTGCCCCAGAGCCACCCAACCCGCCTCTGGCGGCATATACCCCGAAACCCCCAGAGCCATGACCGAAGCGGCCATTACCCATATAAGCCATTTGAAAACCGGACGCCTGCATCCCGCCTTGATCTTGTGAGTATCCAGCCAGGGAAGCAGAAAAAGCACTGCCAGCATCCCGAACATCGCCAGCACCCCGCCCGACTTTGCCGATACCAGATAAAAGTCCGCCGCCGGAACCGGAAAATACCGGAAACCATCCTCCCCGGCCAGCTGCCCTGCATAGCCGACGACGCAAAGCATTATTCCCGCCGCCAGCATGGCTGAAAATTTCCCGGCCCGAATCCCTTTACCCGCATACACGGGCAACATCGCATAGACAACCAGCCCCAGCCCCGCCAGAATATAAAGATTGATCCCGAAAGTTACCGCCCTGAGAATCCCGTATAGTGGCAGCAGATACCATTCGGGAATAATCCTCTCCGGCATGCTCATCGGATCATAAGGGATAAAATGCTCGGCCGGGCTTGATGCTTCGGGAAAAAAGAAAGTGAATAGCGTGAAGACGCAAAGAAACCCGCCAAGCCAGGCGATTCCCTTATATGTATGGTACGGATGGAACATAACCATTTCCGGATCCTCGAAATGAGATGGCTTGAGCGGCTTCTTCGCAAGCCCCGTCCGCAGCGACCATACATGCAATACGACCAGCAGCACGACAAGGAACGGCAACACCATGTGAACCGCATAAAACCGGGTGAGCGTAGCCGTCCCGACCGCCGTCCCGCCAAGAGCCATTTCCATCAGATCATTGCCGATAAACGGGATGGCGGTGAACATATTGGTAATCACAGCCGCCGCCCATCCCCCCATCTGGCTTAACGTCAGGACGTATCCGGTAAAGGCGCAAACCACCAGAAGAATATAAATCAAAACCCCGAAGATCCACACCAGCTCCCCCGGTTTCTTGAACGACCCGTAATACATGCTGCGGAACATGTGAACATAGGTGGCAATAAACAGGAACGAGGCGCCGTTCATATGCAGGTAGCGCACCAGCCACCCGTAATCAACGTCCCGCATCATGTTCTGTACCGAGGCAAAAGCCATCTCTTCATGCGGAATGTAATGAATGGCCACAAACAACCCGCTGACCATAACAATTACAAGCATTACCGAAACGATAAGATTCCACCCCTTGTTGAAATAACGCGGCAGCGGATGATCGGCATAGTTTCTTCTGAAAATGGTAAACACCGGAAGGCGCTCGTCTATCCACCTGACCAGCCTGTTTCTGAATTCGTAATCCGTTTGCTCCATCGCCATCACCCGATTTTTATGGTTTTCGCATCTGTGAAAACGTAAGGCGGAACTACCAGATTGGACGGCGCCGGGCCGGAAACGATCCTTCCTGATACATCGAACCTCGATCCATGGCACTGGCAGAACCAGCCCGCCCCCTCCTCCTGCCTCTCCTCCCTCGGAAGACATCCCAGATGCGTGCATATTCCGATAACCACCAGCCATTCAGGATTGACAGTCCTGCTCTCGTCGCTCTCCGGATCGCGCATGCCGTTTATATCTTTTTCTCTGGCATCGGCAATCTCTGCCTCGGTGCGGCGGCGCACCACAACCGGCTTCCCCTGCCACATGACAGTACGCGATCCGCCCGGCGCGATATCGCTGACGTCTACAAAAACTTCCCTAGCAAAACCCGCTTCCTTCGACGGCTTCAGGCTTCTGACAAACGGCAGCGCAAAGAACCCCGCCCCCACCAGACCCATGGCATTGGCAAGCAGAAAAAGAAAATCCCTACGGTCTTCGTTATCGTTATTACTCATAATTTCTTTCAGATGACTATATAACAAAGCTGTTTAATAATCCCAGGGAAAGAAAACGAATCAAGGAACATGAATCTTCGCATCGCACTATTCCAGCCTGATATCCCGCAAAACGTCGGCGCGACGATGCGCCTCTGCGCCTGCCTGTCTCTGGGACTCGATATCATCGAGCCTTGCGGCTTCCTCTGGGACGAAAAGAAGATCCGCCGGGCCGGGATGGACTATATCGATCATCTCGAATACCGCCGTCATGCCTCCTGGCCGGTATTTCTGGAATCCGTAAAAGGCCGCAGGCTGATCCTGCTGACCACAAAAGCCTCGCAGCCATATACGCAGTTCCGCTTTAAAGATAGCGACATCCTGATCGCCGGACGGGAAAGCGCCGGCGTCCCCCAGGAAGTCCACGCAAGAGCCGACGCCCGGATAGTGATCCCTTTAAAGCGCGAAATGCGCTCTCTCAACGTGGTCAATTCGCTTGCCATGGTCGCTGGCGAAGCTCTGAGACAGACAGAAGCCAGCCGTCCGCCACACCCCGCCGAGACCGATTTTTCTTGATTTTGCAAGCTACTTGCGAGTATAATTTGTCGTAAACAGAAAGCTTGAGACAATGACTTACGACCCAGCATGCCCGGTAAACTCGAACGCCGGCGACGAAAGCGATCCCAAAGTAAAAAAGAGCGCGTTATCGCGTTTCTGGCGCTATCACAAAAGCAAAGGTCACAAGAACGAGACAATTGCCGGGATCTTTGGCTTTCTTTCAGCTCGCCCTGTCGGCGGCGACACACAACAAACAGGCGGGAACACGGCAGCCAACCTTACCCTGGGCTTCGGCGCCCTGATTACCGGCGCACTGTTTGGCACAAGGAACGTCGAAAACGATCAAAAAGTCAGTTCCATTTTCGAACGCGCCGCCCGCACCGGCGAAGGACTGAGAGGATTCGCCGGAAACGTCAGCCTTAGCGAAGCCTTCATGTCTGCAACAATAAGAGCCCGCGAACTCCTTACCCGGCCAGGCCTGCAATATAACCTGTCCTGACCGCCGGGCGCACACCCTCTCCCGGCGCGAGAGCGAGCGGCCCGCGAAATTCGAATTTTACCGTAAAATCTCCCTGAGGCATTCTTCCCTGTCCGGGCTGAAGTCGTTGTTTATCCACCAGCGTTCTATCCGTGCAAGCGCTTCGCCAACTGCAGGGCCGGGGGGCACCCCGGCTTCCAGTATATCATCCCCGCTTACCGGCAGCGCTGGCGGTATCCAGTTCCTGACAGTTTCCAGCCTCTGGCCGATATCGCTCTCACCTGCGCCTACGGCCTCGCGCAAAATTATGGCCTGCGCGGCCACCAGGCGCTTATAACGGTATATCAATTCCTTGTCAGATGATATTAACCCTTCGCCCAAAGCGGCGCCAGCTTCATTCGTTAGTATAATTTCTTTCTTCAAGGCATTGGAAAGAACCAGCGAAATCTCCATGGCAGGTAAATTCCCTGTATTATTATCAATGAGCACCAGCAATCGCGCCGCTATAGAAACCAGCCGGTAACGTTCCTGCAACCCGCATAGCCTGCGGAAGATTTCCTGGGGATAAGTTGTGGGCAGTATAGTGGATAAAACGCCTGTTTCTTCCATTCTCAGCAACGTGGGAAGCGGATCGGCGGCGTTTACTATCTGAAAAAATTCTTTGGTAATCCGCTCGCGCGACAAAGTCACGATCTTCGGCGCGGCCTTGCGGCAGGCTTCAAGCGCTGCGCCATCCGGCTCCCCCTTGCCGCGCACGGCATGAAAGCGAAAGAAACGCAAAATCCTCAAGTAATCCTCGGCGATCCTCTCATCCGGATTCCCGACGAACGCCACCTTCCCCGCCTCAAGATCCCCGATGCCGCACCCGAGCGGATCGAAAATCCTCCCCCGCATATCGGCAAGCAGAGTATTCATCGTGAAATCCCGCCTGCGCGCATCCTCCGCCCAGTCCTGCGTAAACCCGACCACAGCATGCCTTCCATCGGTTTCGATGTCGCGCCGCAGGGTGGTTATCTCGAAAGATTTGCCGCCGCAAACAGCCGTTACCGTTCCATGATCGATTCCAGTCGGTAATACCTTAATTCCCGCTTCGAGAAGCCTGGCCGTTACCTCATCGGGAGTAAGACTGGTTGCGATATCCACATCCGTATCTTCATCCGCCAGCCCCAAAATACTATCGCGAACGCAGCCTCCCACAAACAGGGCCTGCGGCTGCTCCCCGCGGTTATCAATGGCTTTCATCACTTTCGCCGTTTCCGCCTGCTTCATCCACAGCGGCGGTTTTATTTTTCGGATATGTCTCATGATCTTTTGCAAACCTTCGGTTCCCACTCTACATTAGAGTCGCTTGAAGAAATTAAATATTTCACCGTCATCCCCTCGGCGCGGGATGAGCCCGCAAGGCGGGGAACCGGAAAAGAGCAGTTCTTCAAATGATTATAGAGCATATTTACTGTTAGGGGACGAATAAGGCAATGAGCGTCAAGGCATTATCCGAAGAAAAGAACATCGGCGCGCAGCTCGATGAAACCATTGGCAAACTCGCAGATATCCGCAAGGAGATCGGCAAGGTCATATTCGGACAGGACAAGGTCGTAAGCCGCACCCTCATCACTCTGATGTCCGGCGGCCACGTGCTTCTGATCGGCGTTCCGGGCCTGGCGAAAACCCTGCTGGTGGAAACCATCGCAAAAACCCTTGGCCTGAGCGAAAACCGTGTTCAGTGCACTCCAGACCTCATGCCCGCCGACGTCCTCGGCTCGGAAGTGCTGGAAGAAAGCGACGGAAGACGTTCTTTCCGTTTCATAAAAGGCCCGGTATTCTCCCAGTTCCTGATGGTCGACGAAATCAACCGCGCCAGCCCCCGAACCCAGTCCGCCCTGTTGCAGGCCATGCAGGAAAAATATGTCACCATAAGCGGCAAGCGCTACGACCTGCCCGAACCGTTCCATGTCCTTGCCACCCAGAACCCTATCGAGCAGGAAGGCACCTACCCCCTTCCCGAAGCCCAGCTCGACCGCTTTCTGATGCAGGTAGACGTTGATTATCCCGACGAGAACACCGAGCGCCGCATCATCCTAGAAACCACCACCGGCGCCCCGTACAGGGTAAAGGCCGTAACAAAGGAAACCGACCTCCTCGAAATCCAGCAGCTGGTAAGGGATATGCCGGTTGGAGAGCAGGTGGTCGAAGCCATACTTGCTCTGGTAAGACGCGGCCGCCCCGGAGAGGATGCCCCCGCAAAGGTAAAGGAATTCGTGGTCTGGCCGCCCGGCCCGCGGGCCGCACAGGCGCTTATGCTTGCCTGCCGCGCCAAAGCCCTGCTCGAAGGCCGCCCGGCCCCTTCGGTCGATGACGTTATCGACCTCGCCGAACCGGTTCTCAAGCATCGCATGGCCCTTAACTATCGCGCCCGTGGAAGCGGCCTTACCTTGACAGAAGTCATAGCCGATATGTGCGAGGGCCTTTAAACACCAAGATGAAAATCCCCGCTACGCTGAAACTCCGCCACGCCGCCGACAAGGCGTCCTCCGACCTCCCCGCCCTGCTTGCGGCGGCGGAGAAAGCCGCGCAGAGCATCCTTGCCGGAGAACATAACATGCGCAAACCCGGACACGGGGAGAGCTTCTGGCAATTCCGCGACTACCAGCCCCAGGACAATCCCAATGAAATCGACTGGCGGCAATCCGCCAAAGGCGACCGGGTTTTCATCCGCCAGAAAGAAAAACAGACGCCCCAGCCCATCGCCCTGTGGTGCGCCGCCGGCCCTTCGATGGATTATTCCTCAGGCCGCGAAATCCCGACAAAAGCCTGGGAGGCTGCGGTTACGGCGCTCGCCCTCTCACTGCTGCTTACAAGACGCGGCGAGCATGTCAGCCTGCTTGGCGGTCGCCGCCGCCCCGGACGCAGCGAATACACTCTTTCCCGCCTTGCCGAACAGCTGATCGGCAATCTTCGCAGCGGATCCCCGCTCCCGGTCAACCTCTCCGAAGAGCGCCTTCCCCGCGGTCACACTGCGGTTTTGCTGGGTGATTTCCTGAGGCCCGCAGAGGAGATCGAAGCAGCGCTCCGCCAGGTAAACACCACGGCCGGCTCCGGCCTGCTGATCCAGATTCTTGATCAGGCCGAAATCAGCCTCCCCTTCACCGGCAGAATCATTTACTGCGATCCCGAAACCGGAAAGCGCGTGCCAGTCGATAACTCCGCCGATATCAGGAACGAGTACCTTGACCGCATCGACTCGCATCTCGCCGCCGTCCGCCAGATATGCCGCGGCCTCGGATGGGAATATTTTCTCCATATTACGGACTCCCCGGTTTCCTCAACGCTGATAAAAATATGGGATGCTCTGGGCAATAACAGGCAATCATTCCAGGGGGCATACAAATGACCGGAATGCTTGAAGGACTTAAATTTCTGGAACCTTCCATTCTGGCCCTGCTGACAGCACTGCCGGTTTTATGGTTCATCCTGAGAGTAACGCCCCCCTCGCCGAAACTGGTTGAGTTCCCCGCGGCCAGATTTCTCGAAAACCTGACGCCGAGACGCCGCACCCCCAGTAAAACCCCATGGTGGATCCTACTGATAAGGATCCTCGCGGCCGCAGCCATAATTACCGCGCTCGCCCATCCGGTGCTGAACCCCGCCTCCGGCCTCACAGGCAAAGGCCCTTTGCGCCTGATTATCGATAACGGCTGGGAATCGGCGCAAATCCGGGACAGGCAGATGCAAGCGGTTCATGAAGCCCTGAAACAGGCTGGCAGGGAAAACCGTGAAGTATACATTCTGACCACCGCCGCAGATCCTCAATATTCAGGCCCGCTCAGCGCCGCGGAGGCTGCCTCGAAAGTAAAAGCCATGAATCCCCGTCCCTGGCCCGCCGATTACCATGCCTGTTTGAAAAAACTCGCAGAAATCAGAATAAATTCAGGCGTTGAAAACATCTGGGCAGGCACCGGAATAACAGGCAGCGGCTTCGAAAAACTGGCGACCACCCTTCAGTCCAGCGGAACACTTGCCTATCTCCGCCCGGCACCCGAAGAATCCCCCCTGCTGCTGAGACCCGGAGACAACCTTGCCGCCGGAACCGGCGCCGAAGTGACAGCTCCCGCTACCGGAACCAGTATTGCCGCAACCATCAGGGCTCTTTCCCGGAACGAGAAGATAATCGAAAGCAGGCAGGTAATCCTCGATTCTTCCTCGCGCCGCCGGAAAGTTGCCTTTGACCTGCCTCTGGAACTTCGCGGCGGCATCGCCAAAATCGACATTCAAGGCCGCAGCAGCGCCGGTAGCACTTTGTGGCTGGATCCCGGCGGCCAGTCCCGCACAATCGGAATATACTCCCCAGCCGGTCAGGAAGAACGCGCTCCGCTGACTGAAAGCGTTTATTACCTGAAAAGAGCCCTGGAACCATACGCTTCCACCCTCGCCGGCAACGTTCCGGATATCCTGGCCGCGCGCCCCTCCGCCATCATCCTTCCCGATACCGGAGCCATGTACCCGGAAGCGCTTGACGGACTGGAAGCCTGGGTACGCAAAGGCGGCCTTCTAATTCGTTTTTCCGGCCCGAGAATGGCTGAAAACTATTCGCAGGCCTTCCTTATTCCAGCGCCCCTGATCGGCGGCGAGAGATCCATGGAAGGAACCCTTACCTGGGGCCAGCCCAAAAAGCTCGCCCCCTTTCCTGAAAACAGCCCCTTCTTCGATCTCGCCGCCGATCCGGAAGTCCGGGTTCGCCGCCAGCTTCTGGCAGATCCGGGCAGCAAGGCCGAAATCTGGGCCTCGCTTGAGGACGGCACCCCGCTGATAACCGCCGCCCCGCTGGGTCAGGGAATGCTGGTGATGATTCATACCACCGCCGGGCCGGAATGGTCTGACCTGCCGCTCTCGGGAACCTATGTTCAGATCCTGAAACGCCTGCTGCAGATTTCCGCCAACCCCTCTGCATCAATAAAAGCCGAAGGCTTGCTTCAGCCGATCAGTATCTCCGACGGCTTCGGCAGGCTTGTCGAGCCTGCCTCGAACGTAAAGCCGCTGGACGCCTCCAGGCTTGCGGAATTCGTCCCCGGCCCCGACCATCCCCCCGGCATTTACGGTCGCGCAGGTTACCGGGTAATCGTAAATCTGGGCGAGCATCTGAAAGATTTCAAGGCAGCCCCTCCGCTTCCGGCAGGCGTTACCGAAACCGGTTACGGCAGAACCTATGAAACCGACCTGCAACCGGGATTGCTTCTGGCGGCAAGCTTCCTCCTGCTTTTCGACTGGCTCGTGATGCTTCTGCTTGCCTCCGGCCTCGCCAGAGCCTTCCACCGTCCTTATGCCGCAAAACTCGCCGCCGCCTGCCTGCTCTCACTTATCCCTCCGCATCATGCCCGGGCCGCGGAAAACGATGCCAGATACGCAGCCAACCTGCATCTTGCCTATGTCATAACCGGCAACCCGGAAATCGACGCGATATCGGAAAAAGGCCTGACCGTTCTGGCAGAAGCCCTCAGATCCCGTACTTCTGTCGAACCGGAAGGGGTCGCAGGCATCGACCCGGAAAAAAATGATTTGCTGTTCTTTCCCGTTATCTACTGGCCCATCGACCCGCAAGCCCGTCCCCTGTCGAACGCGGCGATGGCAAATATCCAGTCTTACCTAAGCCACGGCGGCACGATTCTTTTCGACACCAGAGACGCCGGCATGCGCGAAGGTTCCAGATCTGTTACAAGGAACAGCCAGATTTTAGGCAATCTTCTGGCTCCGCTCGACATCCCCCCGCTAATACCCGCCCCGCCCGGCCACGTTCTCGGTAAGACCTTTTATCTTCTCAAATCCTATCCCGGAAGGTTCGACCACGGCGACGTCTGGGTCGAGAAGGAAAGCTCCGGCGACCGCGACGGCGTCTCCACGGTGATTATCGGCGGTAACGACTGGGCCGGAGCATGGGCGGCTGAAAGCGACATCATCCCCCGCCACCAGAAAGACCTCGCCATCCGCTTCGGAATTAACGCCGTCATGTACGCCCTTACCGGCAACTACAAGGCCGATCAGGTTCATGTCCCCCACATCCTCGAAAGGCTCGGAAAATGATGCCGGAATTATCCAGCCATTTCGCAATCCATTTCACCCCGCTCGTCCCGGCCCATATGCTGGCGTTAATAGCGGCCCTTGGCCTTGTGCTGGCGATCGCCTCGTCCTTCCGGTTCAGGCATGGCCTGTTCTGGAGAATTGCAGCTCTTGCCCTGATCATCCTCACTCTCTCCGGCCCCTCGATATTGAAAGAGGAGCGCAAACCCGTAGACGACGTGGCCGCAATCATAGTCGACCGCAGCCTGAGCCAGCAAATGGGGAACCGCACGGCTCAGACGGACGAGGCGCTTGCCGGACTTAAGGCAACGCTTGAAAATGTTCCGGGGCTGGAACTGCGGATAACAGAAGCCCCGCTGGATAACGACAGCCCCGGCGAATCGACCGAGCTGTTCCGGGCGCTGGAAAACAGACTTGCCGACATCCCCGAAAGCCGCCGGGCCGGAGCCATCCTGATTACCGATGGCCGCGTCCACGACACTCCCGGCAGCGCCGCCGCGTCTTACGGCCCTCTGCACGCCCTGCTGACCGGCGCAAAAAACGAGCGCGACAGAAGACTGGCCGTCATCGAAGCCCCCGCTTACGGCATCGTCGGAAAAACCGTGGAGATCAGATACAGCATAATCGATGAGAACACCGGTAAAAACGCCGCCGGTCTGCGAATCTCCGGTAATGGCGAAACACTCCTCCAGTCGCAGGTCACTCCGGGAAAAGAGCAAACGGCAAAGCTTGAAATAACCCGCCCCGGCCAGAACGTCTTCGAACTGGAAGCCGAAGCCGTTCCCGGCGAAGCCAGCGAAATCAACAACCGCGCCACGTTAGTGGTCAACGGCATAAGGGACAGACTCAAGGTGCTTCTCGTCTCCGGCCTCCCCTATAACGGCGAGAGAACATGGCGCAATATCCTTAAATCCGACCCCGGCGTCGACCTCGTCCATTTCACTATCCTGCGGGAGCCTGAAAAGCTCGACGCCACCCCCTACGACGAACTGGCCTTGATCGTCTTCCCGATCAACGAGCTGTTCGAAGTGAAGCTGAAGGAATTCGATCTTATCATATTCGACCGCTACCGCCAGAACAGCGTGATGCCCCTTCAGTATTTCGCCAACATAGCCAATTACGTCAAGAACGGCGGCGCCCTGTTCGTGGCAAGCGGCCCTGAATTCATCGGCATGGAATCGATTGCCCGCTCTCCCCTGTCGGAAATACTGCCCGCCTCCCCCGGAAGCGGGTTTGTCGAAAAGCCGTTTATGCCAAAGCTGTCCGACACCGGCCGCTTTCATCCTGTAACCCGGCCTCTGGCCGAAATCCGCCACTGGGGAAGATGGCTCCGCCAGATAGACCTGGTAATGAAAAGCGGCAAGGTTCTTATGGAAGGAGCAAACGGCTCTCCTCTTCTTGTCCTTGAGGAAGTCGGCAGCGGCAGGGTGGCCCAGCTCGCCAGCGATCAAATCTGGCTTTGGGCGAAAGGATACGAAGGCGGCGGCCCCTACTCCGATTTGCTGCGAAGGACAGTGCACTGGCTGATGAAGGAACCCGAACTTGAAGAGAATTCACTCATCATAAGTCCAGGCCAGCGCGAAATAGCCCTGCGCATGCGAACCTCTCCCGGCACGAAAAAGACCATCACCGTCACCCCGCCCACAGGTGCGCCTGCCGAAGTCGTACTTAAAGAAACCGATAACGGCTGGATGCAGGCGAATATGGAAGCGAAAGTTCCGGGCGTGTATTCATTCGAACATAACGGCAACCGGCAATTCGCTTCCATGGGCAGCCTTAATCCGCCCGAATTCCGAGGGATTACCGCGACGCAGGAAATCCTCTCCCCACCGGTCAAGGCCGCAAAAGGCGGCATTTTCTGGATCAGCGAAGGCATTCCCGATACGCGCCTGGTCAAATCCGGCGGCTCCTATGCCGGAAACTCCTGGCTTGGACTTCGCCGTAACAGCGACTACAGCATAGCCGGAGTCGCCTCGACGCCTCTGATACCATCCTGGCTGGGCGTCCTCCTGGTTCTTTTCACAATTCTGGCCGGATGGTGGCGCGAAAGCGGAAGATAGAGCATTGGACGATCATGTTGAATCCTATGCGGCAATTACCTTTGTCTGCCCTAAAATCGCAGCAATCTCGCTCTCCATCTGTCTCTTGTTTACCGGCTTGCGAAGGATCGATTTTATATTGGCAATCGATTGCGCAGAATCTTCGAGACTTTCCCTGCTGTAACCGGTTACAAGAAGAAACGGAAGATCGGGCCATTCCATCTGCGCCTGCGCGGCAAGCTCAAGCCCCGTCATCTTCGGCATATTGTGATCGGTAACCACTAGCTGGTAAACCCCGGGATTTTTCCGCAAAAACTGCAATGCCTCAAGACCGGATGAACAGCAGGAACAAACGTAGCCTGATCTTTCCAGCAAGGTTATCAGCATTTCACGTACGCTCTCCTGATCCTCGACCACCAGAATTCTAACTTTGCCCTCCGTCATTGCAGGCATGCCGCTTTCCTCCACTTCGGAAGTCTCCTCTTCCGCCTTCAGAACATCGGCCACAGGCAGATAGATATCAAATCTCGTCCCTTTACCCAGAACACTATCGACCGTAAGCGCTCCGCCATGTTCCAGAACCACGCCATGAACATTCGCCAGCCCCAGCCCTGTTCCTTTGCCAACCGATTTTGTTGAAAAGAAGGGTTCGAAGATATGTTCCATGATCGACCTGCTCATACCTGTTCCCGTATCCGAAACACTGAGCAGAAGATAAGGCTGATTTCTTACCAGCATTCCCAGTTCCAGATAGGTATGGCCCGGCTCGATGTCAAATATTCTAAGCGGCTGAGTCGCTTTTCTATCCTGAGGATCGTCCGAAATCATTCCCTCGAACATATCTTCGTTTGCCTCGACTTCCTCAAGTTCGAGCGTGATTTCGCCATGTCCGTTTTCCATTGCGTCCTTTGCATTCACGCACAGATTCATCAATATCTGGGCTATCTGGGTGGTATTGATCAGAACCAGAGAATTATCAATTTCACTGATATTGGCATTTATCTCTATTGTCTTCGGCACGCTTGCACGAATCATATCAAGAGTGCTGTCGAAAACCTCTGAAATATCGGCTGCCGTTTTTCGGCTCTCCTGACGTCTGGAGAACGTCATAATCTGATCGATCAGACTGCGTGCCTGCACAACTGCCTCGACAATGTTGCAGGCGTATTTCCTCTTTTTGGGATATTCCCCCAGATCCTCGGCAAGAAATTCGGCATAACCCATAATAGCCGCAAGAATATTATTGAAATCATGCGCAATTCCTCCGGCAAGTCTGCCGACAGCCTCCATTTTCTGTGCCTGATGGAATTGCTGCTGAAGCACCTCGCGCTCTTCTTCGGCCAGCTTGCGCTCGGTAACATCGCGGGCAGTACCGATAAATCCGCCGTCAGGAAGAAGCGACAAGGATAATTCAGCCCATACGGATCCCCCGTCCTTACGCTGCAGATACGCTTCCCCCCTCCATGACCCCGTCTCTCTCAACGCCGGTAGTATCTTGTCGTGAATTTTCCTGCGGTTCTTCTCGTCGTAAAGATTTTCCCATTTCTGCCCCTTGTAACTCCATGCGTGGTTATCGGAGATACCGTGAAGTGCGATTAGCGCTCTGTTGAGATAGATTATCCGCCCCTCGTTGTCGCAGATGCCAATGCCGTCGCCAGCCGCCTCGATCGCTGCCAGCCTTTTTTTGGAAAGTGCCTCGGTTTGCATCATCTCTGTCACATCCCGAACAACCCTGACCATTCCACCGTCCTCAAGCATCGAAAGCGAAAGATCCTGAAAGAAAGTCGTTCCGTCTTTTTTCCTGCCTATTGAATGACCATGCCAGGTACCTTCAAGCCTCAGGCTCGGAAAAACTTCTTCTTCCATCCACTGGCATTGCTCCTCGTCGTAAAGCGACTTCCAGAACAGCCCGCCAAGATCCTCTGCGCTTGAATAACCGTAAAGAGCCGCGAAAGAGTTATTTGCATAAGTTATATAACCCTCGTCATTACAATGGCATATACCATCGAAGGCCGCCGTTATAGCCGCCATGCGCTGTTCCATTAGACGTATTACTTCCCGCCTTTCCTGATCCGTTTTGCGCAAAACCGACAGCCTGTCCACCAGAACCACAATCAACACAAACCCGGAAAGTCCCATGATGAAGACAGACCAGTAAATCTGCGAGTGACGGTATCTCTGCTCTTTCTCTCTGTTCTTTGAAAAGAAGGCGTCAATCCCGGCATCGGCAAGTCCGTCAATCTGCGATGAGATCTTATTTAGTTTTTCCCATACCTGTCCGGCATTGCCGCCGGCTTTGACAGTGTCCAGTTGCGCCAGGAGAGTTTCGAGATAAATAATATCGTCCTGCACCCCCATCATTAATCTGATATCGAAGTGACGGTAATTTGCTTCAAGTTTGTTAAGATCTAAAAAATTTTGCTCCAGTCCCTCAAGATTCCTACGTACCTCTTCATGGCTGATAAGCGTCTCATCAGAAAGATAAGCCATCAATCCGGACTCGAATTGTCGGTAATTATCTTCCAGACTTAATAATACTCTGTAATATTGACTGAATTTGGCGAGCGCCATTTCCTCCTGGCTAAGGATCCTGGTAGAAACGTTTATTACTGCCATGGCAAATGCAAGAATAAAAAGCGTTGGCAGGAAATTCCGTGGTTCTATGAAAGTGCGGAATCGGAAGAATTCCCGGCAGTCGGCGCCGGCATCAGGTTTCGGCGGAAACAGGCTCAAGACCTAGCTCCCTTGCCCTCAACGCCGCCTGAGTTCTGTTCTTGGCACCCAGCTTGCGGAAAATTCCCCTTACGTGAAGCTTTACCGTAACTACCTGCAGATCCAGCGCCCTGGCAATTTCCTTGTTGGACGCTCCTTCCAGCAGATATGAAAGAACTTCACGTTCGCGAACTGTAAGATTTCCGGCGTTATGGTTCCCGTTACCGTCGCCGTTTATATGCGAGTAAGGAGGAATGCTGGAACCGCCGCGTCCGCTATCGTAATAGGCGGGCATTACTTCGTTGTTATCCCGGTCGATTGGCAAAAATTTCTCACCCGACAGCACAAACTGGATAGCCTTCAGCAAGGCCTTTCCGGAAAGGGTTTTCGGGAAATAACCCATAACCCCCAGCTCCATCGCCATTTTAACGTCTTCGCTTTCGGCAGTCCCGGACATCAGGGATACCGCAAGATCGGGATACTCTCTACGCAATCTGGCAAGTCCTTCCATACCGTTCATTCCCGGCATTTTGAGGTCGAGCAGAATAAGATCAGGCGATATGTTGCAACTCTTGAGATGGTCGAAGACACCATGCAGATCTTTTGCCAGGACAATCTCGGCCTCGGGCTCGGCCCGTTCGATATACTGAACCAGCGCGTCGCGGAACAATGTATGGTCGTCGGCAAGGAGGAGTTTCATAACAACAAAACTTTATTTATGTATACTCTGGAAGTCTAAAGAATATACTTTAGAGGATTACAGTTGCCAAACTATTAACGCAACGGTTTTATTTGTTATTGCGTGAATTATCCCTGCGTCCGGCCACTTGCGACGCTTATTTCAATACCCTCGTATGACAGGATTCCATCGGTTTTCCGCTTATTCCATCGAGACATGAATCGCATGCACAGGTTGTTGTTGCAACCCGGCGAGTTTGGCACGGTAAACATAAACTCCTTCCAGAACCCGCTGAACATAATTGCGCGTTTCGTAGATCGGAATGGTTTCTATCCAGTCTACCTCGTCCACTCCCGGCTTGCGAGGATCCCCGAATTCTCCTATCCAGCGGGAAACACGGCTTGGCCCGGCATTATAAGCGGCAAGAGCCAGAATATAGGAACCGTCGAATCTTTTTAGTAACTGCTCCATATAGGCTGACCCGATAATGACATTATGCTGCGGATTGGAAATCAGCCAGTCAGTTTCATGCCCGATCCCATACTTCCCGGCAACCTCTTTGCCCGTGGCAGGCATGACCTGCATCAACCCTCTGGCTCCGGCCGGACTTATCGCCCTGCTGTTAAAGGCGCTTTCCTGAAGCATCAGTGCATGCACGAAAGCCCATTCAAGCTTCACCGGACGCATAAGTTCCAGCCTTGTCGGAAAAGCATGGTCGGGTAAAATCACATCCTCCCTGGCCGCTTTTTTGGCGATATTCACTGCTTCATGCGTATAGCCTGCTCTGGCGGCAAATTTGGCAAGCAGCGCATACTCTGCCGGCTCCTTTGCCATCTCCAGCATCGCGGCGATAAAGGAGCTGGCCTCTTCGTGCAAACCTGCCTCAGCCAGCACTTCCGCGGCCTGAACCATTTCCCTGCTGTTCCACCTGCTTTCTTCGGCCGCTCCGGGCGAAGGCTGAACCCCTCGGTCACCCCCACCTCTCCCGAGCTTTGAGGCAGCCAGTTGCCCGTAGAACGTTTCCGGATACCTCGCCGCCGCACCAAACCACGGAACCGATACATCATTCCTGCCAACCGCCTGAGCCGCAAGACCGGCCCAGTACGCCCCGCGTGACTTGCTAAGCGGGGTTGATACACCATTATACAGTTTCTCGAAATGCCCGAATGCTTCATAGGGTTTGTTCAACTTCCTCAAGGCTATCCAGCCCGCAAACCATTCCGCCTGAGCAAATGGCAACCCGCTTTGCTGCCTGTGCCCGGCCGCCAGTTGATAGGCGGTTTCATACCTGCCCTTCTCGAACATCCGCCTGGCGATTATATGGCGCTCCTTCCACCAGTCTTCAGGATTGAGCACCGATTCCGGCGGCGGCGCATTGCGCAGTATCTCAATCGCCCGGTCGTCGAGATCCTTCTTCCTGCGCCATTTAAGCCTCTCATACTGCAGACCGGGATCGTTGACCAGACTGGCTGGAACCTTGGCGATCAGCCCCTCGACATTGCCCGTCCCTTCGGCCAGAGCAATCCGCGCCTCCGCTAGCGCAATATAATCGCTCCCCAGAATAGCCGCGATTTTCCGCCCGTTTGTGTAATGGCCGGAGAGCAGCAGCTTGTCCAGACGCCTGATATTGGATTGACGGTTGATATACTTGCCGTATTTCACAAGGAAATTCTGCTGTTGTAGTTGGGATATCAGCGCTTTCTCCCACCATTCGTTCAGAATCTCCTGCGCCTCTCCCCGGTGATCCAGCTTCAGAAGCGCCGCAAGATAGGCGTCCATACCATCCGGCGTAAGAGGCTTGTTCGACTTGAACCATGACACCACCAGCGCCGGTGCCATGGATGGCGGAATGCTGGCCTCCGCCTGCCTGCGTATTTTTGATACCCCCGGCCATTCAGGGTTGTTCGAAATGAATGAAGCCATCCGCCCGAACTGCAGGCTCTTGTCCCCCTGCTGCAACACCATCCATTCGTGTAACCTGACCGCTACAGGATGGTTGAATTTATCCAGATAAGCAGTTGATTTGCCTTGCTTGACAGACTTTACGGACTCTATCAGCCTTTTCTTCTCAGCGGCCGGCATAACGCCTGACTCAAGCCTTGCCTGCGCGCTCGCCGGACTTGTCGCCGCAAGATAGCCCCATAAAATCGTCACAAAGGCAGAAATAATGACTTTATGTACAGTAGTTTTCTTGAAAGCGCATCGCCTTAGGTTTAATCTGACGAACATCTGCACTACCGCTTTTATAAACAGATTCACAATGGATGAATGATTATGTTCAAGGGATACATTACCGCACTGATAACACCATTCAGGAACGGAGAAATAGACTGGAAAGCTTACGATAACCTTATCGAATGGCAAATCGAACAGGGGATAAGCGGTCTTGTCCCCTGCGGCACGACTGGCGAGTCTCCGACACTTTCTCATGACGAACATATGGCCGTGGTTAAACGCTGCGTTAATGTGGTTAATAAAAGAGTCCCCGTCATTGCGGGCACCGGTTCAAACTCGACCAGAGAGGCCGTCGGCCTCACGCGGCACGCGAAAGAAACCGGCGCTGACGCCGCCCTTGTGGTGACGCCTTATTATAACAAGCCTACCCAGGAAGGTCTCTATCAACATTATAAAGTTATACAGGATTTAGGCTTGCCCGTTATTATCTATAATATCCCGGGCCGCAGCGTCATCGACATGAGCATCGATACGATGGCAAGACTTGCCGAACTTCCTTGTATAGTCGGTGTAAAGGATGCGACCAACGACCTGTCTCGCCCGCTGATGACCCGCACCCGCATAGGCGCGGATTTCTGCCAGCTCTCAGGCGAAGACGCTACAATCGGCGCCTTTCTCGCACAGGGTGGACACGGCTGCATATCCGTAACGGCAAATGTCGCTCCCGGTCTCTGCTCCGGACTGTTTGACGCATGGGACAAGGGTGATCTGAAGACTTTCGCCGAAATCAGGGATCTCCTGGCCCCTCTTCACAAGGCACTGTTCTGCGAAACCAGCCCCGCGCCGGTGAAATATGCGGCAAGCGTCCTTGGCCTTTCCTCCTGCGAAATTCGCCTGCCATTGGTCGAGGCCAGCGCGAAGGCAAGGGAAACAGTCGATTTGGCTCTGGCCGCCACGGGAATCCTCCCCTCCGGCCAGCAGAAAATCAGCGCCCGCGCTTGATTTAAGGACGGGAATGGCGAAGAAGAACAAAAACAAGGCGGGCATGTTGTCCACCAACGTGACCGTGGCCGACAACCGCCGCGCCCGCTTCGATTACCACATCGAGGAAAAATTCGAGGCGGGGATCGAGCTTGCCGGCACGGAAGTCAAATCGCTACGCCTCGGCCAGTGCAGCATCAACGAATCATATGTCGGCCCGAAAGGTAACGCCATCTACGTCTTCAACATGCAGATCCCCGAATACCAGCAGGCCGGACGCCACCTGCAGCACGAGCCTAAACGCCTTCGCAAACTCCTCCTGCGCCGCCGCGAGATCAACAAGCTCATCGGCTCGGTAACAAGAGAAGGCTATACCATAGTCCCTCTGCGGATCTACTTTAACGCCCGTGGAATTGCCAAAATGGAAATCGCTCTCGCCAAGGGCAAAAAACTGCACGACAAACGGGAAACCATCAAGCAGCGCGACTGGGGCCGCCAAAAACAAAAACTCCTCAAGGAAAAAGGCTAACGCACCCTCTTCCCGAACAGAACTCTCCATCCTGAACGAAAGCGAAGGATCAATGATGACACAGACCCTTGCCAAAACTTCTCCTGATAGTAATTTCTTAATTAATAAAACCACTTGCAAGAAAGGGCCTGTAATGACATTCAAACTCGACGATCTGCCTTATCCTTATGATGCGCTGCAGCCATACATGTCCGCGGAAACTCTTGAATTCCACCATGACAAGCACCACAAGGCCTATATCGACAAAGCCAATGAACTGATCAAAGGCTCGGGATACGAAGGCAGGCCGCTCGAAGTCGTAATCGCCGACACCTTCCAGAACGGCAATTCCGCCCTCTTTAACAATGCCGGCCAGCACTGGAATCATATGAACTTTTGGAAATGGATGAAACCCGGCGGCGGCGGCGGCGGCGGCGTTTTACCTGAACCGCTCCGGAAAGCTATCGGCGAAAGCTTCGGCGACTATGACACCTTCCGGGGCCAGTTCATAAACGCAGGAATGACGCAATTCGGTTCAGGATGGTGCTGGCTGGTCATAGGCTCTGACGGCAGGCTTGAAATAATGAAAACCCCGAATGCCGAAAATCCCGTAGCCCACGGCAAGACCGCCCTGCTTGGATGCGATGTCTGGGAACACAGCTACTACATCGACTACCGCAACGCCCGCCAGAAATATCTGGAGGCTTTTATCGATAATCTCGTCAACTGGGACTTCGTCGCCGAACTGCACGAAAAAACCTGAAAACGCCCGCTTGCAGAGATCCTTCGCCTCCCTCTCCAGCGAAGGATCTCAAAATGTAGCAACTGATTTTTTATACAGCCGCCGCCTGCTTTGTTTTCCGTCCTTCCGGATCCCGCAGGTTCATGTAAAGCAACAATGGCGTGGCGACAAATTCGGTCGAATATGTGCCGATACCGATACCTATAATAAGCGCGTTGACAAAGCTGCGGATAACCTCTCCGCCCAGAAACCAGAGCGCACCGAGCGATAACAAAGTCGTAAACGACGTCATCAGCGAACGGTTCAGCGTCTGGTTGATCGACAGATTGAAAATATCCCGAAGCAGCATTTTCTTGAATTTGCGCAGATTTTCCCGAACACGGTCAAAAATAACGACCGTGTCATTGATCGAATAACCGGCGACCATCAGAATCGCCGCCATCGTCGACAGATCGAACTGCCATTGCATCACGGAGAAAAGACCGACCGTTACGATCATATCATGAGCAAGCGCCGCCACAGCCGCCACGCCGAACTGCCATTCGAACCTGAACCATATGTATACGAGTATCCCGATCAGAGCCAGAACCGATGCGAACATGCCCTGACGCTTTAGCTCTTCTCCGACCTGCGGCCCGACGAATTCGGTTCTGCGGAAACTCACATTCTCATCGCCGTAAAGCCCGCCTATCGCGTCATGCACCGCGGCTATGGCCGCCTGCTGCGCCTCTGGCCCGCCTTCCTGCTGCGCCATCCGGATCAGCAGTTCATTGGCCCTGCCGAACTCCTGTATCTGGATATCTCCCAGTCCAAGCCTGTTTAACGTGCCCCTTAACGTTCCAAGTTCCGGAGGCTCGGCAAGACGCAGCTCGATCAGGGTACCCCCGGTAAAATCGATGCCGAAGTTCAATCCTTTCACGGCAATGCTTCCGATCGATCCTCCCACCAGAAGTATCGAAAAGGCGAACGCGATAAAGCGCAGCCGTATAAAATCAATTTTCGTATCGTCAGGAACCAGCTTTAAGCGAAACATTTTGTTCTCTTCTATACATTAAGGGACGAAGGTTTTTTTCTGTGCAGCCAGGTGACCACTAACAGACGTGTCAGCATGATCGAGGAAAACAGCGAAGTCACTATGCCGATGGCCGTGGTAACCGCAAACCCCTTGATCGGCCCCGTGCCAAAGGAAAACAGAATGGCGGCGGCGATCAGAGTTGTCAGGTTGGCATCTATAATAGTACTCATCACTTCCCGGTAACCGGCATCAACCGCCGCTATCGGCGATCTGCCTGCCTTTATCTCCTCTCGTATCCGCTCGAAAATAAGAACGTTGGAATCGACAGCCATGCCCATGGTAAGCACTATCCCGGCGATACCCGGCAATGTAAGGGTAGCCTGCAACGCCGAAAGAAAAGCAAAGATCATGATGATATTAAGGAAAAGGGCAATATCGGCAAGTAAACCGAAAAATCCGTAGGACAGAATCATAAAAACAATCACCAGCCCGAACGCGAACAGACTGGCTTTCTTTCCTGCTTCCACCGAGTCCTCTCCCAGCGACGGGCCAACAGTCCTTTCCTCCATAACTATAAGCTCCGCCGGAAGCGCGCCCGCGCGCAGCAGCAGCGCCAGATCGTTTGCCTCCTGAATTGTGAAATTGCCAGAAATCTGGCCGCTCCCGCCGCAAATCGGTTCATTGATATTGGGAGCGGTAATGATCTCGTCATCCAGCACGATAGCAAAAGGCTTGTCGACATTGCCGCGGGTAATATCGCAAAATTTCTTCGCCCCGATCCTGTTGAACCGGAAACAAACCGCCGGCCTGCCATACTGGTCCGGACAATAGCTGGCGCTCTCCAGCATATCCCCGGTAAGCAGCTCCCTCCGGTTGATCGCAATGCTCTGCATCGGATTATTGGCAAAAGGCACGACTCTGGCGCTGGCCCCCGGACGCTTTCCCTCGCTCACGCTTTCATCGACAAGATGGAAGGTCATTTTCGCGGTTTTGCCAAGCAGATCCTTGATCCTTTGCGGATCGTCCACGCCCGGAAGCTGTATCAGAATCCTGTCGTCGCCCTGACGCTGGATAATCGGTTCCCGCGTTCCGGTCTCGTCGATACGCCGCCTGACTATTTCAATCGACTGGGAAAGCGTCTGGTCGGTAATTTCGCTAATAATAGAATCGGTAAAGACGGCCTCCACCACCCCGCCGGAAGCAGTGGTGACTTCCAGTCCCGGCTGGCTGGAACGGATTATCTTGCGAACCGCCTCGGCGTCATTCGTGTCCCGGAGAGTTACCCTCACGCCCCCCTGCGGCAGTGCGGCTATGCGTGTATAACCAATTTTTCTATCCCTGAGCTCCGGCCTGATCGCCTGCAAAATACTATCCGATCTCGCGCGTATGACGCTTTTGATATCGGCCTGCAACAGAATATGCGACCCCCCTTGCAGGTCAAGCCCGAGATTGACTGTCTCCGTAGGCGCCCAGGAAGGTAAATTCTCCTGCAGCCATAACCTTGCCCTCTCGGGCAATACGTTCGGCGCGCTGTATAACAGGCCGAGAACGCACACAACTATAATGGCGATAACTTTCCATCTGGCCAGATAAACCATGAACTACTTGCCTCTTTTTTTGGTAACCTTGGTTTCCTTGGTTTCTTTGCTTTCTTTTTCCCTGGAGTCTTTCCCGCCCTTAGTTTCCACCGGAGCAAGAATGCTGCCGCGAGTCTGCACCGTCGAGCGCAACGCCGTAACCTTCAAATCGTTGCCAAGGTTGACTATTACCTCGTTTTCATTAACCACTTTTTCGATTTTACCGATCAGTCCGCCGCCAGTCACGATTTCATCGCCTTTTTTTAGCGAATCCAGCATCGCCTTGTGTTCCTTGAACCTTTTCTGTTGCGGCAGTATCAGCAGCACGTAAAAGAGCACCACCAGAACCAGCACAAGCCCCATATTCCAGGCGAAAGCCTCCCATGCCTCCGGCTGTGTTCCCACCGCAGTGGCCGAAGCTTCGCTTGCCGCATAGGCCGCAGATATCAACATGTCGGGATGCTCCTTTATTATTGCGTTAACAGTGATTATCATGCGGACTATAACGCGCTTCTTACCAAAGGCAAGAGTTACCAAAAAAATGAGCAGACAACCCGGTGAAGAAATTCTGCCTTATCTCGAAAGAATTACCGCCGCCCTGGAGCGTCAGGTGAGCATTCTCCGCCCCCGGCAGCCCGACTGGCGAGCTTCAAACGCCTGGATATGGCATGCCGCGCAGATGCACCTCAAACCCGTGAGACAAACCGGCGCCCTGCCTCTGGAGATGCTGGTAGGCATTGAGCAACAGGCGGATACGCTTATGCAGAACACCCGGCAGTTCGCCGAAGGCTTCAGCGCCAATAACGCTCTGCTCTGGGGCGCTCGCGGCATGGGCAAAAGCTCGCTGGTCAAGTCAGTCCATGCCAAAGTGGTCAAGGAAGCCAGAACCCCGCTTGTACTGATTGAAATTTTCAGGGAGGAAATCGCAACCTTACCCGATCTTCTCGATTTGCTGCGCGAGAAAAGCGACAAACGATTTCTGCTATACTGCGACGACCTGTCTTTCAGTGAACAGGATAATACTTATAAGTCTTTGAAAGTAGTACTCGAAGGCGGCATTGAGACACGTCCGGACAATGTATTGTTTTACGCCACCTCCAACCGCCGCCACCTGATCCCCCGCTCCATGATAGAGAACGAAAGCGGATCGGCGATTCATCCGGCCGAGAGCACAGAAGAAAAAGTCTCTCTCTCCGACCGCTTTGGCTTGTGGCTTGGCTTCTACCCCTGTTCGCAGGAAGAATATCTTCTAATGATCGACCGCTACGCCGGGATGATTGGCATTCCGACAAGAAAAGAGCTTTTGCACACCCAGGCGCTCGAATGGGCCCAGACCAGAGGAGCGCGTTCCGGACGCGTCGCCTGGCAATTCATCCAGAACCTCGCCGGCAGACACGAACTGAAAATAGCTCTTCAAAATTAAACTTGCTTTGTAATTTTTTCAGACATAGCCTTGAGTAAATTATAAAATTACAGGCAGGTAAACATGTCCATTACGACAAGAAAAATTCATTATCATAGTCCTCTAAATTTCAAAAAGGCTCTTAGACTGGCCGAAGCCTTCAGAAAAGTTGCCAACGGCAATCACGGCGGCATTCTTTGTTACGGCATTCGCAGGAAAGGGTGGGATGAGCAAAGCATGGACAGCCTTTATCCGAAGCTGCAACTGGATTTGTTTCTATCTCGTGACGTCAGGATTACCGCATATTGCTATAACGAGGAAAAGGATGAGACCGGCAGCATGGTGCTTGTCGACAGAATATCTGCCGCTCCCGTAATATCAATCGATGAAAGCAGGTTAAATGATCTGCAAAAGTTCTGCGCTTCTCACTATATCGACCTGAAGGAAAGCCCTGGACTTTCATAACCCGGTACAATTTACAGGATCCGAAATTAGTTTGTTAACCATTCTTATGGTAATATCTTTTTGAAAGGTAGAAACCAATGGATGAAAAAACCGGAACTGAAATAATCAAGGATCTTCATATCATCGAATACGACCAAGATGGTCGCCCCCGGATGGTTTCTGGCGACGAATATCTTGCAGAACGAGAAAAAGGAAATAGTTCTCTTAAAAGTGAATGGACTGCTGCCGCAGACCCTGATAGCACCAGGCTTGAAATTCTTGGCGTCGATGGCAAGGAATTAAGCCAGGGCATAGGCTGGAAAACCGCTGCGAAAATGATTTTTAACGCCGCAGCCACCTTTACGCCGTCGCCTGGCGGCTTGGATGTCGATACCAGGACAGCCCTGAAAGACGGCGGAAACGTGAATGAGCAGCCCAACAGAAGCCCGGTGCCCCCGCCAGCCAATCCATTAATGGACAATAGTAATATTTTCCAGTTTAAAATGGATTACTAGTGACGTTATTCGAAAAATCGTTTACTCCAGATAACGTTTTGGATTAAGCGCCTCAGTCCCCCTTCGCACCTCGAAATGCAACTGCGGGCTATCCACGGAACCGCTAGATCCTACAGTGCCGATAGTCTCCCCGACATTAACCGTCTGGGCGCGCTCGACCATGATTTTATCAAGATGGGCATAGGCGGTAACCCAGCGATCCTGATGCCTGATCAGCACCAGATTACCGTACCCCTGCAGCTCGCTGCCCGCATAAACAACCACTCCATTTTCAGCCGCGCGCACCGGCGCTCCTTTTGGCGCCCTGATATTGATACCGTCATTATGCAACCCGTCTTTCTTGGGCCCGTAGGCTGAAAGAACTGGCCCGTTTACAGGCCACTTGAACTTGCTGCCCGATCGCACAGGCGGAGCCTTGGTGATTGGAGTCCTTGGCGCAGCCGCAGATTTCCCGTCCTGCGCTGATATTACAGGAGAAGATTGAACTGACGCCTCTGATGCATCTCCGCTTCTCACCTGACCCAAAAGAACTGCTTCGGGCCGCCTCCCAGGAACCGGTGCAGCAAGAGGCTCGGCAATAACAGATGTGTCTCTATTGACACTTGCCTGCACCTGATCCGATCCACCTGCCTGCGGCGCCTGCAATTGCTCCGCCCCCGCAGGAGAAGGAAGCCGGATTATTTGTCCCGTTTTGAGTGCATAAGGGGATCGCAGATTATTAAGACGCGCGACATCGTTTACACTGGCATTGAATAATCTGGACACGCCATACAGCGTATCCCCTGACTTGACCGTATATTCTCTCGGAGGTGGCAGCTTTAGCCGCTGGCCAACGGCGAGAACGTATGGGGCATTCAAATTGTTCTCCTGGATAATGTCACGCATCGACAACCTGTATCGCTGCGATATCTTCCAAAGAGTTTCACCTGAACTTACCGTATGAATTCCGACACTGCCCGGCCCCGAAGTTGCTCCGTACAAGCTCACCGGCACAGAAGAAGGCTTTTCGTCACCGGTAATGCAGGATGGGAGCAACAGCAGCGAAACTGCCACCGCGGCGCAGTATCGGGAAAGGTTCATCCGGCCATCTCCAGAAGCTCGTCACGCACGTTTTCCCTGTAGCTTGCGACTTCAGGCAGCAAGGGCACGAACCGAACGGGCAGCAAATCTTTTCTTGCATATGTATCCCCGGACTCCCTGCGATACCTGCAAAGGCTCTGAGCGACATTGTCGCCGACCGGAATCACCAGCACGCCGCCGACTTTCAACTGATCCAGCAACGCCTGCGGCGGCTCTCCGAACGCGGCAGCCGTGACGATAATCTTGTCGAAAGGGGCCTGCTCCGGCCAGCCTTTGATACCATCGCCGCAAATCGCGGTGATATTATGAACCCGAAGCTGATTGAAATGCTTCAGCGACAAATCATGCAAAGGCCTGTGCCTTTCGATCGTGTAAACCCTCCGACACATTTTCGCAAGTATAGCCGCCTGATAGCCGCAGCCAGTGCCGACCTCCAGTATCTTGTCGCGATCAGAAATCTCAAGGGCCTGCGTCATTGTCGCCACTACCAGAGGCTGACTGATAGTCTGCCCAAGCCCTATCGGCAGCGCGGTGTCCTCGTAAGCCTGATCGGCAAAAGCCGCCGGAACGAACAGCTCTCTTGGTACACGCTCCATTGCCGCCAGGACATTGCAATCCGTGATCCCCATGTTCCGGAGATGCATGATCAGTCTGATTTTTCTTGTATTGTCTGCGTTCATTTTTTTGAAGGGATTAAGGAACAATCACTAAAGAATAACTTCTTATTCTATCCCCCAACCCCTCAAGTTCTCAAGCCTTCATTCCTTAACCCGCATTTCTCACACTATCCGCGGCTAATCTGCGAAAGACCTGGACTATTTAATCTTGCTCGCCCCCCCGAGATACGGACGCAATACTTCGGGAACGAAAATGCCGCCATCAGCCGGGTCATAATAATTTTCCATCACGGCAACCAGCGCACGCCCCACCGCCACGCCCGAACCGTTGAGCGTGTGGACGAACTGCGTTTCCTTGTCGCCCTTGCCGCGGAAACGCGCCTTCATGCGCCGTGCCTGAAAGTCTCCGCAGTTAGAGCAACTGGAAATCTCGCGGTAGCGCTGCTGACCCGGAAGCCAGACTTCTATGTCATAAGTCTTGCGCGAAGCGAACCCCGTATCCCCCGAACAAAGAACGACCGTTCTGAACGGCAATTCCAGTTTCTTCAATATTCCCTCGGCACATGAAGTCATTCGCTCATGCTCCTCGATACTTTGGTCAGGCTCAGTTATGCTGACAAGCTCGACCTTATAAAACTGGTGCTGACGGATCATCCCTCTTGTATCCTTGCCGGCAGACCCTGCCTCCGCCCGGAAACAAGGCGTGCAGGCCGTATAGCGCAGCGGCAGCGCAGCGGCATCCAGAATATCCTCGGCAACGATATTGGTAAGCGCCACCTCCGCCGTCGGTATCAGCCAATGCCCGGTATTCACCTGAAACTGGTCTTCCCTGAACTTCGGCAGCTGCGCCGTCCCGTACATGATTTCATCCCGCACCATCAGCGGCGGCGATACTTCCGTATATCCGTTCTCGGTAGTGTGGGTATCGAGCATGAACTGGGCAAGCGCTCTCTCCATTCGCGCCAGCCCCGAATGCATCAGCGTAAACCTGGCGCCCGACAGCTTGGCCGCGGTAGCGAAATCAAGCATCCCCAGCGCCTCGCCGATCTCGACGTGATCCGGGCATTGATCGTTGCTTCTTTTCGGTTCGCCGTGTTTCCTGACCTCTACATTAGCGCTCTCATCAGGCCCGTCCGGCACGTCATCGGCCAGCATATTGGGCAAGCTGGACAGCAGCGCCTCCAGCTTTTCGCTGACAGTAGCCGCCTGCTGCTCGGTCGCCGCCATGATCTCCTTGAATCTCGATACCTGATCCATCAGCTCCTGCGCGTCCCCGCCCTGGGACTTTACCTTGCCGATCTCTTTGGAAATCTCGTTCCGCCTGGATTGCGCCGCCTGCATCTCGGTGATGATTTGTCTGTGCTGCTCGTCCAGCTCCAGAATGACGGGGGTTTGCGGCTGCATTCCACGCCGTCCCCAGTTGCGGTCAAATAATTCGGGATTTTTCCTCACGGCTCGAATATCAAGCATTGGTTTACTGATCCTTTAGACTATGTATATAAGTTAAGCTTAGAACAATAATCAGGACTTCAGAGTTGTACAAGACAAGTCTTCCGGAGATTTATGAAATATCCGCGGCGCAAGACGCTTTACCTCTGATATTCGATTCCCCGCACAGCGGCAGAGCCTATCCGCCTGATTTCGCTTTTTCATGCAGCCGCGAAGCTCTTGAAAAAGCCGAGGATCGCTATGTCGATCTGCTGTTCGGCAATGTACCCTGCCATGGCGGCACACTGCTAAGCGCACTTTTTCCGCGAACCTATATCGATGTAAATCGCGCAATCGACGACATAGAGCCCGAATTGCTGGAAGAACCATGGCCCGGCAATGCGCGCCCCACCTCAAGGGCCGCTGCCGGCATTGGCTTGATTCGCCGCATGCTGAACCCGGGCCAGCCGCTTTACAACCGCCCTCTTTCTGCCGAAGAAATCCGCGCCCGCATCGACGGATACTACATCCCTTACCACCACGCCCTTGAACGGCTGATCGGCGAAGCTCACCGCTCTTTCGGCAGGGTATGGCACATGAATTGCCACTCCATGCCTTCGTACGTGAAGATCGGCAGCCTTTACTACAGCCAGAAACGAAAACTCGCCGACTTTGTAATCGGCGACCGCGAAGGCACTTCCTGCGAGAGTGAATTCGTCATGGCCATAAAAAACCATCTTGAGAAATATGGTTTCAAGGTTGCCCTGAACGAACCTTTCAGCGGAGTGGAACTGGTAAGGAAATACTCCGACCCCTCAACCGGGAAGAACAGCCTCCAGCTCGAAATCAACCGCGCCCTTTACCTCGATGAGAACACCAACGAACCTTCTTCCGACTACGGTGACTTTAGCAAGATAATTGACGAACTTGTGAAATTCTGCGCCGATTACGTCTCATCCAAATTCCTGCAGATGGCCGCGGACTAGAGCATAGGCAGACAATGTCGGCTCAAGGCGGGCACGACGTGATCCAGCCTCACCTTTTAATGTCATAGACGTCAAAAAACATCGCTCCATGTCCGCTTTAACGCCTGATCGAACTCCTCCATCCCGACCCGCCTTCCCAGCAGTTCCGAGACCGATGTAACGCCATGTTCCCTGATACCGCAGGGAACAATCCCGCTAAAATGCGAAAGGTCTGGATCAACATTTACCGCAATGCCGTGATAGGTAATCCAGCGCCTCACCCGAACTCCTATCGCCGCAATTTTCTTGATGCCTCCATCAGCATCCACCCAGATCCCGACTTTATCCTGCTGGCGGCCTCCGTTAATTCCGAATTCCGATAGCGAACGGATAATCCATTCCTCCAGCGAACTTACATATTTCCTGATATCCGGAACGTTCCCTTCCTGGCGCAGATTTTTCATCACATAGGCAACCCTTTGCCCTGGGCCATGATAAGTGTAACGGCCTCCCCGTCCTGTCTTGTAAACAGGGAAGCGCGCGCTGAGAAGCTCATCATCCCCGGAGCTTGTTCCTGCAGTATAAAGCGGTGGATGCTCTACCAGCCAGACGAGTTCCTCCTCGCTGCCCGCCGCGATATCTGCGACCCGTTGCTCCATGAAGCTTACCGCGCTCTGATAATCAACCGGCCCTGTTTCTGTAATCCACTGCATCGCGGCAAATGTTCGTGTAAACTGAATCAAAAATCAATGCGTATCCAGGTTCTGCTGAATATAATGAGCCGATGAAAATAAAAAAATATTATCTGCAAAATCAAAAAGGCTTTTCGCTGCTCGAACTGCTGTTGGTCATAGGAGTGGGAGCAATGCTCCTCCTTTCTGGCATAGCTATCTACAGGATGGTCACTCGCGACAAGACTGTAAACGATATTACCGAAGTAGTACTGGCCACCAAAACCGCCATCCACAGGCTATACCGTACCGAAAGCACATATGGTGTCGGTAATCTGCTCCCCGCAATGGTAGCGGCTAAAATATTTCCCAATAACGTACACGTCGATCCCGCCGGGCCGACAGCTTACCACCCTTCTGGTGGCATTATTGACGTCAATGCAACAGGAGGGAATTTCTCCATCCTGATTAGCGGACTTGAACCAAGCGCCTGCATAAAACTGGGGCAGGCTTTAAATCCGGATACCGAAAGCGACATGGTATCTTTGGAAGTGGATTCCGGCGCGGTAACAGTATTCGACCTGAGCAATCCGGCAACGCCTGCTGCCCTGACCGGCGCATGCAGCGCTGCGCTCAACGATCTGACTTTTATCTTTATCTAGTTTTCTCGCCATAGCTATTGCAAAAAACTTTCTTATCTAGTAATTAGCAGTCTTGCAGTTACGCGGCCGTGGCGGAACTGGTAGACGCGCAGCGTTGAGGTCGCTGTGGACGAAAGTCCGTGGAAGTTCGAGTCTTCTCGGCCGCACCAATCCAGAAACCAGAAACCTTAAACCGGAAATCTTATCCCGTTTGAGGTTTCTGATTTCTGATATCAGGTTTCTGGATATGCTGAATATGAAAGACTCTCTAAGACAGGCAGCACTGGAATATCACCGCTCCCCGGCGGCGGGAAAGATCTCCATCAAGGCGACCAAACCGCTTGACACCCAGCGCGATCTGGCCCTTGCCTATTCGCCGGGCGTCGCCGCCGCCTGTGAAGAAATCCTGAACGATCCTCTCACGGCATATGATTACACCTCACGCGGCAACATGGTCGCCGTGATCACCAACGGCACTGCGGTTCTGGGTCTCGGCAATATCGGCCCTCTGGCGGCCAAGCCGGTCATGGAAGGCAAGTCGGTTCTTTTCAAGAAATTTGCCAACATCGATTCCATAGACATCGAAATCAAGGAAACCGATATCGACAGGTTCGTGGACATCGTTGCCTCTCTCGAACCTTCATTCGGCGGAATTAATCTGGAAGATATCAAGGCACCTGAATGCTTCGAGATCGAGCGCCGCCTGCGTGAACGAATGAATGTCCCGGTTTTCCACGACGACCAGCACGGCACCGCGATAATAGTCTGCGCCGCCTTTCTCAACTGGCTGCACTACGCACGCCGTGACGCGGCAGACATCAAAATGGTTTGCCTTGGTGCCGGAGCCGCCGCCATCGCCTGCCTCAACCTGCTTGTAAGATGCGGCCTGAAAAAAGAAAACATTATCGTCTGCGACCGTCAGGGCATCGTTTATCAGGGGCGCAAAGAGGACATGGACGCCGAAAAAGCCCGCTATGCCGTAAAAACGAAACTGCGGACGCTTGAAGAAGCCTTTGATGGCGCCGACGCCTTTCTGGGCCTCTCCGCCCCCAATACGGTAAGCAGGGAAATGGTCGCGAAAATGACTTCCGCCCCCCTTATCATGGCGCTGGCAAACCCCACGCCCGAAATAATGCCTGAGGACGCCAGAGAAGTTAAACCTGACGCCGTTATTTGCACTGGCCGCTCCGATTATCCCAATCAGGTAAATAACGTTCTTTGCTTTCCTTTTATCTTCCGTGGCGCTCTCGACGTCTGGGCAAGCACCATCAACGAGGAGATGAAACTCGCCTGCGTCAACGCCATCGCCGGTCTGGCGCGAAGAGAAGCCGCCGCTGAAGTGGCAAGCGCTTATATCGATGAGGATCTGCATTTCGGCAAGGATTACCTGATCCCCAAGCCTCTCGATCCGCGTCTGATCATCGAACTCCCTCCGGCTATCGCCAGAGCGGCCATGGAAACCGGCGTCGCCAGAAAACCTGTCGTTGATATGGAAGCATACCGCCAGACGCTGCAGAATTACTTCTACCGCACCCAGCTCGTCATGCGCCCCGTCTTCACCCGCGCCCGGCAGGAACCAAAAAAGGTAGTCTATTGCGAGGCCGAGGAAGAAAGGGTACTTCGCGCGATCCAGATCGTCCTCGACGAAAACCTGGCAAAGCCTGTCCTCATCGGGCGCCGCCGCGTACTCCAGAACCGGATAGACAAACTGGGCCTTCGCATCGATCTTGATCGTGACACGGAGCTTGTCGATCCCGAGGACGACCCGCGCTATTACGACTACTGGACGACATACCACCAGATCATGGAACGCCGTGGCGTCACTCCCGCCGTCGCCAAAAACATCCTCCATACGAATACTACCGTTATCGGCGCGCTGATGGTTCACAAGAACGAGGCCGATGCAGTAATCTGCGGCGCCGTAGGTCTATACAAGAACCACCTGAAAGACATCCTTGATATTATCGGCCTGAAGAAAGGAGTCGAGACCGCAGCCGCCATGAACGCCGTGGTGCTGCCCAGAGGCACTTACTTCTTCTGCGACACCCAGGTAAATATCAAGCCCGACGCCAAAAGAATAACGGAAATGACCCTGCTTGCCGCCGAGGAAGTTCGCCGTTTTGGCATCGTTCCGAAAGTCGCTTTGCTCTCACATTCCAATTTCGGAACCCAGGACGGCGAAAGCGCCTGCAAAATGCGTCAGGCCTGCGCGATGATCCGCGATCAGGCGCCCGAACTGGAAGTCGACGGGGAAATGCAGGCCGATACCGCCCTTTCTGAAAAGATACGCGGCAACATCATGCCGGGCTCGCGCCTCACCGGCTCGGCGAACCTGCTGATTATGCCCGACGTGGAATCGGCGAATATCGCCTATAACATGGCGAAAGTCCTTGGTGAGGGAATCAGCATCGGCCCCCTCCTCCTTGGTGCTTCCCGTCCGGCGCATATCCTGACCCATGCCGTCACGCCGCGCGGGATAATCAACATCACCGCCCTTTCAACCGCAGCCGCGCAGGTCTACGAGGCCGAAGAAAAACCCTGATTGCATAGCCTGACAACATCCTCTTAACCTTTACCTCAAAAAAAGCTATCATTGACGTCGCTATCGTTTGACAACGTCCCTTGCAACAGTTACCACGCAGGTATATGAAGCCAGGGCGAGCCAGGAATCAAAGCTTCCCGATATCATGAAATCGACAACATCCAGCTCCCGGAGGTCATATGACCGAAACGGAAAACCTTGCCCCGGAAACAGGGCGCGAAACTGCAATCACTGAAGATGAATCGCTTACCGGCTTAAGCGACGAGGTCATTTCTGCTGCCCGTAATGCCGTTCGTGAGGAAAAGGATGATGCTGTCCGCAGTTTCCTTGAACAGTTCAGCGAGATGGATTCCGCCGAATTTCTGGAGAAAATCGGCTCCGATGAGCGCAGATCGATACTCGAAAAATATGCTGACGAACTGGATCCTTACGTCTTCTTTTACCTTGATCCCGAACTCCGGAAAAATACTCTTTCGCTGATGCCTCCGGCCAAAGTCGCCCGCATCGTCTCCGAACTTGACAGCGACGACGCGCTGGACATGATCATCAATCTCGACCCCGATTTTCAGCGGGAGATTATCCGCAACCTCTCATACCGCTTGAGAATCGCCCTGCAGGAAGGTCTGAACTTCCCCGAGGACTCCGCAGGACGCCTGATGCAGCGGGAATTCGTGGCAATCCCGCAGTTCTGGACTGTCGGCAAGACAATCGATTATTTACGCGCAGCCGCCGACGACCTGCCTGAAGATTTCTTTGACGTCTTCGTTATCGATCCTTCTTACCACGTCACCGGTGAAATTCCGCTAAACCGGCTGATCCGCTCGCGGCGGTCTGAAAAGATCGAAACCATTAAACGCGAGAGCACCCACCCTGTTCCTGCCACCATGGATCAGGAAGAAGTCGCCCACATCTTCCGCCGTGAAGATATTTCATCCGCACCGGTAGTCGACGAAAGCGGCAGATTGATAGGCGTTATCACCATCGACGATATCGTCGACGTTATCGATGAGGAATTGCACGAAGACATTATGAAACTCAGCGGTGTCGAGGGTAGCGACCTTTACCGGACTTTCTGGCAAACGTCATGGTCGCGCATCCGCTGGCTGTTTCTTAACCTGCACACGGCTTTCCTCGCTTCATGGATAATTTCGTTTTTCGACGCCACCATCGACAAGCTGGTTGCACTCGCCATTCTGATGCCGATAGTGGCCTCAATGGGAGGGAATGCCGGAACGCAGGCGCTTACCGTAGCCGTCCGCGCTTTGGCCACCCGAGAACTTTCCCGCCACAACGTTTTACGCATGATCTTCAAGGAAACCGCGGTCGGAGTATTCAACGGCGCAATCTTCGCCATCCTGGTCGGCGCAGTAGCCGGTTTCTGGTTCCATAATCTGATGCTGGGCATTGTTATCGGAACGGCTCTGATAATCAACCTGATGATAGCCGGTTTCTTCGGATCCAGCATACCGGTCATACTCCACCGCCTCGGCAGCGACCCGGCTGTATCTTCGAGCGTCTTCCTCACCACCATGACCGATATGGTAGGCTTTTCAGCCTTTCTCGGCCTTGCCACGCTCTTTCTGATTTAAGAAGGTTTTTCAGATGCCCGCTGCAAAACTTGTCCGTCCAGACACCGAATTAAAGGAAAGCTTCCTTGAGGCTTTGAAAGAATACCATCAGGAAGGCAGATACCTTTGCTATGACTACAACCGCACCGCCACGCATTTCAATGATTTCATTGAAACCCTGCATGCGGAAAAGGATCACTCCCACAAGCACTACCAGGACTGGGTGGAGCCAGTACCCGAGACAGTACTATGGCTGGTCAAGGACGCTACCTATATCGGCACAGTGGAAATCCGCCATCGCCTTAACTGGCACCTGGAAAAATGGGGAGGCCATATACATTTCTGCATCCGTCCCTCGCTGCGAGGTCAAGGATTCGGCAAGAAGATCCTGCAAAAAGCGATTCCATGTATCAATTTCCTGGGTATCGACAAGGCTCTGATAACCATCAACCCCGGCAACAAGGCAGCAATCAGAATCATTGAATTTGTCGGCGGAGTATTCGAAGATGAAACCTCGGAAACCGAAAGATTCCCGGCAAGACTGCGTTACTGGATAGACTGCACCTGAAATGGCCCCCTCCGGAAAAGACGGCAAGAACGATCCCCGAACCACCCTCACCGCCAAAAGAAGAGGCGGCAAGGATAACAATGAGTCGGGCAAGGAAAAAAAGAACGGCAAGGCCAAAAGCAAGGGCAAAGCAAAAAACAAGGAAAAACCGAAAGGAAAAAGCGGCGGCAGGAAGAGCGGATTGCCGCTTTTCCCTGTAGTAAAATGGCTGTTCGTTCTTTTCCTTTGGGCATTGATAGGCATAGGCGTACTGGTGGCATGGTATGCCAGAGATCTCAATGAAATCACCAGCACCCCTCAATTCGAACGCAAGACATCGATAACCCTGAAGGCCGCCGACGGCTCCACTATCGCCAGATATGGCGAACTGAAAAGTATCGCCGTGCCTCTCAATAAACTGCCCTCCGAACTGATCTACGCGGTAATGGCCACCGAAGACCGGCGTTTCTATCAGCATTTCGGGATTGACCCCCTCGGCATAGCCAGAGCCGCAGTCCGGAACGTCATTCGCGGCGGCGTCGTACAGGGCGGTTCGACGATAACCCAGCAGCTGGCCAAAAACCTTTTCCTTAGCCACGACCGCACCTTCCGCCGGAAAATTCAGGAGGTTCTTCTTGCTTTTTGGCTGGAACATGAACTGACCAAGGACGAAATCCTCACTGCCTACCTCAACCGCATTTACTTCGGCTCAGGAGCCTACGGAGTTGAAGCGGCCTCCAGAATCTATTTCGGCAAATCGGCAAGCAACCTGAACCTCAAGGAATGCGCGATGCTGGCCGGGGTCATCAAGGCCCCTTCCAGATATTCGCCCCTCAACAACCCGAAACTGGCGCATCAGCGGATGGACATCGTGCTTTCAGCCATGCGCGATGCCGGATATCTTACAGGCCGACAGGACAATCCCGGCAGCGCAATAGAGATCGCCGATATCGCAAGGACGGAAACACGCTCTGCCAAGGAAGCCCGTTACTTTGCCGATTACGTTATTGACCAGATAGACGATCTTATCGGCACCCCTTCCGAAGACATCATCGTTGAAACCACTCTGATACCCGAAATACAAAACTCCGCCGAAGCATCCCTAGAAGCGGCGCTTGAGTTATACGGCGAAAGCAGGAACGCGCATCAGGGCGCGGTTCTTGCGATGCACCGCGACGGCGCCATAGTCGCCATGATCGGCGGCCGCAATTACGGCAAAAGCCAGTTCAACCGGGCAACGCAGGCCAGACGCCCTCCCGGCTCCGCTTTCAAAACGATTGTCTTTCTGGCGGCTCTGGAGGGGGGCTGGCGGCCATCCGATATGATCGAGGATGTCCCGATCACCAGCGGCAGCTACCGTCCCGCCAATTTCGACAACAAATATTACGGCGAGGTAACCCTTGAGGAAGCCCTCTCCCGCTCGCTCAATTCCGCCACCGTCAAACTGGCGCGTTATGTCGGAATTAACAAAGTTGTCGAACTGGCAAGAAGTCTCGGCATCGAAGCCGATCTGAAAAAAGATATGAGCCTTGCCCTCGGAAGCAGCGGCGTGCCGATGATCGAAATCGTTCAGGCATATGGAGTGCTCGCCAACAAGGGCTACAGGGTCAAACCTTTCGCGATAACCCGTATTACCGACAATCAGGGTCAGCTGTACTACGAAAGAAACCGCAAGGACGAAGGCCGCCAGGTGATCAATCCGAAAACCGCCGGAGAGATCACCTACATGCTCACCGAAGCCGTGGAACGCGGAACCGGTAAAAACGCGAGGCTTCCCGATACCAGGGCGGCAGGAAAAACCGGCACCAGCCAGGATTACCGCGACGCATGGTTTGCCGGTTACTCAGGCGATTATGTCGCCGCAGTCTGGATCGGCAACGACGATAACAGCCCGACGAACGGCGTCACCGGCGGCAGCATCCCCGCCCAGATCTGGAAAGACATAATGCTGACTGCGATCAATGTCAGACCCCCTGAGCCGTTGCTCAGCGAAACCCCGCCCTCGCAGGGCTTCAGCTCCATCCTCTCCCGCCTCCTAAGCAGCAGCACCTCCGGAGAAAGGCCGGCAAGAGGATATAATAACTAGCCCGCATTTCTCACACTTTATAATACCACTCTGTTCTCGCTGCATTCCCAATAACGTCTAAGCGCTCTTACCGGAAAAGTCAGTCCGCCGATACTCCAGCCTGCATTCATAAGGCTGCGGTCTATATGATCGAGATATTCCGAAGGGAAAGCCCGCCGCGAAGCCCTAAGGCCCAGATCGACCAGCGTCTTAGCCACAAGGGCGTCGCTAAGGTTAAGCATGTCCGCCGTAAACTGGATGGCCGAAAGTATTTTCAGATCGGCCCCCTTACCGGGAGAATGGCGAAGATACCTCATGAAACGGACATAAATTTCCATCTCGTAATCCGCTCCCGCCACAGTATCGGGAGGCAGCGGCAGCACTACGGCTTTTTCCTCAAGGGCTGGATTACCGTTGTCTGACATGCCGCCGCCTCCCTTTCGCTGATTGAACGAGGCCTTCTGCAAGGCTTGAGTCCAGTTTGTTCGCCAATCCTTAACAGAATCTTAAGATTGCCAGTTCCGGAAGTCGTCCCTGTGGATAAGCTTTTTAAGCCTTTGGAATCGCTTCACGTGCAAGCTTGTCGGCACGCTCGTTCTCCGGATGGCCCGCATGCCCCTTGAGCCAGACGAAATCCACCTGATGAACCAGAAGCAGCGAATCGAGTCTTTCCCAGAGATCCTGATTTTTAACAGGCTTCTTGTCGGCTGATTTCCACCCGTTGCGCTTCCATCCATGAATCCACTGACTGATACCCTGCTGAAGATAACGGCTGTCGGTGTGGAGCCTTACCCTGCATGGCCTTTTCAAATCCTCCAGCGCGCAAATCGCCGCCATCATCTCCATGCGGTTGTTCGTGGTCATCTCTTCCCCGCCGGATATATCCTTCTCATGGCCGCGATACCGCAATACCGCCCCCCATCCCCCCGGCCCCGGATTACCGCTGCAAGCCCCGTCGGTAAATATTTCCACTGCTTCACCGGCCATCACCCGGCGGCCCCGGACAACTTTTCTGACTGGGAAAGACCGTCGTTCCGGTGGAATTCAAGCTTGGCGACATACTCCTTCGGATCTTTCGGTTTGACCAGCGCCCCCGGCGGATGGAATATCCAGTCATGCAGGCGCGTCATCAGAATGCGCATCGCCGCCCCGCGGCAGAGCAAAGTCAGATTTTCCTTCTCCGCTCTGGTTAACGGCCTCAAAGTCTCATAAGCCGACATCAGCGCCTCGAACCTCGCCGGAACGAAGCGGCATTCCGTATCGAAGCACCAGGCGTTGATGACCAGCGCAAGGTCATAGGCAAGAAAGTCGCTCGCCGTGAAATAAAAATCAATCACCCCGGCAAAGCTGCCTCCCGAAAAGAAAACATTGTCCGGAAAGATATCCGCATGAACCGCCGCACGCGGCAGTTTTTCCGGCCAGCGCCTTTCCAGATATTCCAGCTCGTCAGCTATTAATGCGCCCAGACCTTCCTTGACCTCCCCGGCGCGATCTCCGGTTTTCGCCGCCAGTTCCTTCCACATCGGAAGACCGACGCTGTTAACCCTCGAAAGCGGAAAAGAAGAAGCCGCCACATGCATTTTCGCGATCGCCTTCCCAAGCTGCGCGCAGTGGGTCACTGTTATCGCCGCAGTCTCCAGCCCCTTCCCCTCAAGAAACGAGATAACCGCCGTCGGCCGCCCGCAAAGCCGCCCGACCTTGTCGCCGTTTCTATCGGCTATCGTAAAGGGACAGACTATCCCCGCATCCGAGAGATGATCGGTAAACGCGAAAAAGAACGGCAGATCCGCTGGATTAACCCTGGCTTCAAAAAGAGTGAGAATGTAGCGGCCTTTGGTAGTGAACAGATGATAATTGGTGTTCTCTACCCCCTGCTCTATCCCCTCGAAGGATAGCAACTCGCCGATATCATATCCTTTCAGAAATACATTAAGTTCCTGTTTGGTGACCCTGGTGTAAACAGCCATCAAGCTTCTCTCAGAATTTTTGGCAACTGGAATACCACATCTTCATCTTTTATGCGGATTTCTTCAACGCTTGTTTCGAAATGTTCCCCGGCCATTGCTATGACCTCGTCCACCAGCACCTCCGGCGCGCTGGCCCCTGCCGCGATCGCCATAACCCTTGCCCCCCGGACTAGCCCCCAGTCGATTTCCGAAGCCCTTTGCACCAGAAAAGACCTCGGGCACCCATGAGCCTTTGCCACCTCAACCAGCCTTGTTGAGTTTGACGAATTTGGCGAACCGATCACAACCGTCACATCGGCCATGGCGGCAATCTTCCTGACCGCCTCCTGCCGGTTGGTCGTCGCATAGCAGATGTCGTCCTTGATCGGCCCGCTGATATCCGGAAACTTCCTGCGCAGCGCCGAAACGATCTGCTCCGTGTCCTCGACCGAAAGCGTGGTCTGAGAACACCAGGCCAGATCCCGCCCCTCCCCGACCTCGATCTTCTTAATATCTTCAAGCGTTTCGATGAGAATTACCGCCCCTTCCGGAAGCTGCCCCATGGTGCCGATGACCTCCGGATGTCCCTTGTGCCCGATCAGAATCACCAGCCTGCCCTCGGCATGATGCCGCTCGGCCTCGCGATGCACCTTGCTTACCAGCGGACAGGTCGCGTCAATGAAAAGCATGTTCCGGCTGGCGGCCTGCGCCGGGACGGATTTAGGAACCCCGTGAGCGGAAAAAATCACCGGCCTGCTGCTGTCCGGTATTTCGGAAAGCTCCTCAACGAACACCGCTCCTTTTTCCTTAAGCGAATCGACGACAAAGCGGTTATGAACGATCTCGTGGCGCACATAAACCGGCGCGCCATATTTCCTGAGCGCCAGTTCCACCATCTGGATCGCCCGCCCTACACCCGCGCAGAAACCACGAGGACTGGCAAGTATTATTCTGAGCTTTTCCTTATCCGTTTTCATACCTGGATATATAGCTGCTGTGGAATGCCTCTGGCAAGGCTATTGCCTTGTAAGAGGCTGTTTCGTACACTCCATGGAGAATCGCGATAACAGCCAGAAACGAACAGCTATGAAGAAACACAGTTTGCCAGTAGTCGTCACCGGAACATGTTCCATACTGATCCTCGGCGCGTGCCAGACCAGCTTTAGCAACTTGCGTCAGAATGTAAGCAACGGTTTCCACTGGCCCAGCTTTTCCGGCAAGTCGGAAAACGGACAGCCTGAAGAGGATAAAACCTTAAGCCTTGACGGCCTGATGGCATGCCCGTCTGTCAGGGTCGTCGATGACCTCTCGGCCCTGAGCGAATTCACGGATCCTCAAAACCCTGGCTCCGGCACCATGGTCTCTGAAGTAACCTTGAGCAAGCAACGCGGAACCTGCATTTACAATTCCGAAGACAAAAGTGTGGCCGTCCAGGTATCTCTTGTCTTCGACAGCCGCCTTGGCCCCCGCTCCAAGGTTTATAAGGGAGACAAACCCAGCTTCGCCTACCCTTACTTTATCGCCGTCACCTCGCCAGACGGCGAGATAATGGCCAAGGAAGTGTTCGCCGCTTCGCTTTCATACGGGCCCAATCAGGAATCGCTTCAGCATAAAGAAACACTGCGCCAGATTATCCCTCTGGATAATCTGCAGGAAGGCCCCGGCTACAGCATCCTGGCCGGCTTCCAGCTTACCGAGGAGCAACTTGAATATAACCGTATGAACAGAAGCGGCGCGATTGCGCCATCACTCGCCGAACCTGCCGAAAGGATTGGAACGCCAGCGACATCAGCCCCTCAGCAGGCAAAAACCATGAAGCCGATCATGGACGACCCCGATCCTGCTCCCAAACCGGTAACGAAAAAAGCAAAACCGGCACCGAAAGCACCGCCAAAACCATCCGAGTCAATATTGACACCCGATCCGGTTCCCGCGCCTGCGCCCTCGGAGCCTCCGTCAGCTTTGCAAGCCCCGGAACCGTCTGAACCCGCAACCCTGCAAGACCAGCCCTCCGCCGACCTGACCGAACCCCCGATGTAGCGGTATTGGCTCTACGAAAGCATCGCGGATGCCCGCACGAGGCGGGCATGACGTGATTCAACCTTACTTAACGTTCAATTGCATAAATGCAAAACGTGTTAACCGGCTTTACGCAATCTTTTAAAAGTAGATGCGAAATTTCTTCTGACTGAATAAGCAAAAGTCGCGGGCCCGATCATCAGGGATTTTATCCTTCCCCGATCGCTTAACGCGCTGCGCGCCTCCATCACTCCGAAATACACATGGTAAGGCGTCGTGCCCGGCATATAGTCGGTAGCCGGCGAGAGATCGCGCCTGAGCCACTCTGTCCAGAACCCCCGCTCGTCCATATAAAATCTTTTAAACAGCAAAATCATATCCGCCATACGGCCCTTGATAAAATCCTTGTCTTCCCCGCTGTCCAGCATCAGGGCGTTGGCCTTCACCGCCTCGGTAAAAGGCCAGAGCCGCTTGCTGTCCTTGAGGATGTTTCCGGCGGCGTCGAATTCATCGTAAATACCTCCATACTCGCCGTCCCACCCGTGACGATTGGCAAAGTCCAGCAATCTGGCGCAGGCATCGTCATGCCTGCCTGGCTGATTATGAAACTTCTCATGCTTCTTCAATAGCCAGATCCATTCGAAATAATGTCCCGGCTCCCCAATATTCCCCTTTTCCGGTTCGCGGGAAAGATCCTCGGAATAATACTCGCCAAGAAAGCAATCCCTGGCATCGCCCGCCGTAAAGAAGAAATCGTGGAAAAGGCTGACCATTTCATCCGCCATGGCAAGATAATTTCCGTCCCCCCATGTCTCCCATGCGAACAGGGAAGCTTCCAGCAAATGCATATGCGGGTTCTGCCGCCGCATTTTTGGTATCGCCTCAAGCTTCTCATCCAAGCATTCCGAATAACCTGGCACCCCGTTCCGACTGAAATTATTCCTTATAAAATCCAGCGTTGCCCTTGCCAGCACCTGCGCCCTTTCGTCTTTTGTCGCCCGGAAATAATGGGACATCGCGAATATCACGAAAGAAAGCGTATAAAGATCATTACTTGAATCCAGAGGCTCGCCGGTCTCGTCGACACTAAACCGCCAGCCGCCGGTTTCCACAACGTAATAGGTATCGACGATATGAGTGAAATGCCGCTTCAGATCGGGATTGAACTTCTGACATTCCTTCTGGATGCTGGCATGGCTGTACAAAGCAAGTTGCCGGCATTGCGTAAGAAGTCTCCGGTTGCCGGTTGGAACCGGCTTGAAGCTTCGCCCCAGACGTTCGTAGAATCCGCCGCTCAGAGGATCGCAGAAAGCGCCATACCATTTCGGCACGCTGCGCCGCAAAAGCCTTTGCGCCAGAAACTCGACAGTCGAATGCATGCCCTTACACATAGGCATAAATATAGTTGAATTTTTCGTGAAACGGCAACAGCAAGAACGCAGTATTAGCCGTTAGCCGCCTTCTGCCTCTTGCGCTCTTCCTCGGGATCGCGCAAAACGTATCCGCGCCCCCAGACGGTCTCGATATAGTTATCGCCGCCGGACGCCACCTGAAGTTTCTTGCGCAGCTTGCAGATGAATACGTCGATGATTTTCACTTCCGGCTCGTCCATGCCCCCGTAAAGGTGATTGAGAAACATCTCCTTGGTAAGCGTAGATCCTTTGCGCAGCGAGAGCAGTTCGAGAATCCCGTACTCCTTGCCGGTCAGGTGCAGCGGCCTGCCGCCGACTTCCACCGTACGGGTATCAAGATTGACCCTGACCTTGCCGGTTATGATCTCGCTCTGCGCATGCCCCTGCGAACGCCTGACGATCGCCTGTATCCGCGCGATAAGCTCCCGTTTGTCGAAAGGCTTGGTAAGATAGTCGTCGGCCCCAAATCCAAGTCCCTTGATCTTGTTGTCAAGCTCGGTAAGGCCGGAAAGAATCAGAATCGGCGTCTCCACCTTGGCCGCCCTCAGACTCTTCAAAACATCATAGCCATCCATATCGGGAAGCATCAGATCAAGAACTATAATATCGTAGTCGTATATCTTGCCGATCTCCAGACCGTCCTCGCCAAGATCGGTTGCATCGACAATATAGCCCTCTGACTTAAGCATCAATTCGATGCTTCTTGCTGTCGAACTGTCATCTTCAACTAGAAGAACCCGCATGTTTGCCCCCAAACGTTTAAAAAAAACATTATTATTAATCTTTATTAACGGGCAATATTAACAAATACTGTGTTTGTTAACAAAAGGTTTTTTCATTCAGGTTGTGATATAGTTCACGAAATTTAACCCTGGTACGCATTATGGAACGACTGGCCGAAAATGCGATGACGATCACCAACGTCCTCCCCGATTACGAAGTCTTCGGGAAAGTGACCAAGGTGCTTGGCCTTCTGGTGGAAATCGCCGGTTTCGGCAACGAGCTTTCCATCGGCTCGCATGTTCATTTGCGCCCTTCGCAGGATCGCAACATACCATGCGAGGTTGTCGGGTTCCGCGAAGGTCGCGCCCTGCTGCTCCCCTTCGGCACTCTGGAAGGCGTGGGCCTAGGCTGTAAAGCCTTCATCCAGCGCAACGAGCCGGTAATCTATCCCGAAGAACGCTGGCTTGGACGCGTGATCAACGCGCTCGGGGAACCTATCGACGGCCTCGGCTCCCTGCCGCAGGGTTTTCATCCTGTGCCGCTCAAGAACAAACCCCCGCCCCCCCACTCCCGCCAGCGGATGGGCAGACAGCTTGACCTCGGGGTGCGCGCGGTAAACACCTTTCTCGCCACCTGCCAGGGTCAAAGGATGGGTATCTTCTCCGGCTCGGGCGTCGGTAAGTCCGTGCTTCTTTCGATGATGGCCCGCTATACCGAAGCCGACGTCTCCGTAATCGGCCTCGTCGGCGAACGCGGACGCGAAGTTCAGGAATTTCTCGAAGACGACCTCGGCGAGGACGGCCTCAAACGCTCCGTCGTTATCGTGGCCACCGGCGACGAACCGGCCCTCATGCGCCGTCAGGCCGCCTATATGACTCTCTCGGTCGCCGAACACTTCCGAAATCAGGGCAAAAAGGTTCTTTGCCTGATCGACTCCGTAACCCGCTTCGCCATGGCCCAGCGCGAAATCGGCCTTTCGGCGGGCGAGCCGCCGACCTCGAAAGGCTACCCGCCCACGACCTTCGGAGAACTTTCAAGGCTGCTTGAACGCGCCGGGCCGGGAGCGCAGAATCAGGGATCGATCACCGGCCTGTTCGCCGTCCTCGTCGAAGGCGACGATGTCAGCGAGCCGGTCTCCGACGCCGTGCGAGGCATAGTCGACGGCCACATAGTGATGGATCGCGGCATCGCCGACCGCGGCCGCTACCCGGCAATCGACGTCCTCAAATCCGTTTCCAGATCCATGCCCAAAGCCCTGACCGACCAGCAGAATGCCATCATCAGACGCGCAAAACAGATAATCTCCACCTACGAAAACATGGCCGAACTGATAAGACTCGGCGCCTACCGCAAGGGAAGCGATCCGGCAGTCGACCAGGCCATCCAGCTCTACCCGAAAATCGAGGAATTCCTTACCCAGAACAAGGACGAATGCACCTATATCGAGGACGGCTTCAAATGGCTCGCCGATATAATCGGCACACCCTACAAAACCGGATGAGCATCGATCTGCCAGGCTGAATCGTCTGCAGTATCCCCTATCCGCTTTATCTCCCACAAAAGCTCTATGCCTGAATGTTCCTTCACCCTCCGCCGGACTTCCTCGCCCAGATTTTCCAGATCGGCGGCGGTGGCGTTGCCGGTATTGATCATGAAATTGCAATGTTTTTCGCTCATCTTCGCCCCGCCTATAGTAAGGCCGCGGCAACCTGCCTCGTCTATCAGCTTCCATGCCTTATGGCCTTCCGGATTGGCGAAGGTCGAGCCGCCGGTTCGCTCCTTCACAGGCTGTGAAGCTTCTCGCTCTGCCCTGATTGCGGCAAGCCTTGCCTTGATTTTCTCCGGCTCTCCCCTTTGCCCGCGCAGAATGCAGCCCGTAATAACCGCTCCTCCGGGAATTTCCGAATGACGGTAAGCCATTCGCATATCGCCGGGCGTAAGGATAACAGACTTCCCCTCCCGCGTTACCGCGCTCGCCGAAACCAGCACGCTTTTCATATCCTGCCCGTAAGAACCGGCGTTCATGCATATCGCCCCGCCGATAGTTCCCGGAATTCCGGTAAGGAACTCCATCCCGGCGATCCCGGCCTCAGCCGCTTTCGCAGCGACATTGGCGTCCAGCACCGCCGCCCCGACCTGAAGGGTCAGTTCATCGATTTGCTCGATTGTATTGAATTCGCGGCCCAGCCTGATTACCACACCGCGCACGCCACCATCCCGAACGATCGTATTCGACATCACGCCCAGAATGTTCACCGGAATTTCAGGTGAAACATTACGCAGAAAATCCCCGAGATCTTCCCGATCCGCCGGCCTGAAAAGCACATCAGCCCTGCCCCCCGCCGCAAACCATCCCACTTCGCCAAGCGAAGCGTTTTCAGTGTACCGCCCTCGGACGGGGGGGAGAATATCGATAAAAGATTCTCGTTTCTTCATGGCATGATATCCACCCTGCCCGATGTAATCTCAGGCTCTTTCCTTTTCAAGCCGTCCGTACAACTCCTCCAGCTCCCCCGGCAACGCATATGCCCATTTGGTAATGTCCCCCGCACCGAGGCAAACCACGTAATCCCCGGGCCTTGCTGTTCCGGCAATCATACCGGCAAGCTCTTTCCGGGCTTTCAGTTCGCGCACATCCCTGTGACCATGCCTGTTTATCCCTTCGGCGAGCGCCGCCCCCGACACCCCTTCTATCGGATCTTCCCCGGCGGGATAAACATCGGCCACGAAGACGGTGTCCGCATCGTTGAAACAGGTGCAGAAATCCTCGAACAAACTGGAAAGCCGGGAATAACGGTGAGGCTGCATCACGGCGACAAGACGTCCGCCGCTCTCCTCCACAGCCATGCGCCCCGCCTTGAGAACAGCGGCAATCTCAACCGGATGATGCCCGTAATCATCGATCACAGTAATGCCGTTGACTACTCCGGTTCTCGTAAATCTCCTTTTTACGCCCGAAAAAGTCTCAAGCGCCTTCTTTATCACCGGCTGCGGAATGCCAAGCTCCAGCGCAATACCGATGGCGGCAAGGGAGTTCTGCACGTTATGCTGCCCCAGCATCGGCAGATAAACGTCATGGAAAGTCGCCTCGACGCCGCTGTTAAGCCACGAAACCACATGCACGTCGTAAAGCGAGCCGCCGTTCTTCACCCGGACATTCGAGGCGCGGACATCGGCCTGGGGATTGAACCCGTAAGTGATGATCCTTCGATCCGTGATCGAGGCGATCAGCGACTGCACTTCAGGATGATCCAGGCACAACACCGCGAACCCGTAAAACGGCAGATTGTCGATAAACTGCCTGAACGCGGCGCGGATGTTTTCAATCTCGCCATAGTGATCGAGATGCTCCGGATCCATGTTGGTCACCACCGCCACCGCCGATGGAAGACGGGTAAAAGTCCCGTCGCTCTCGTCGGCCTCGACCACCATCCAGTCGCTCTTGCCGATACGGGTATTGGTGCCATAGGCATTGACGATCCCGCCGTTAATAACCGTGGGATCAAACCCGCCATGCTCCAGCATGGCCCCGACCATGCTGGTCGTGGTCGTTTTTCCATGCGTCCCCGCAATCGAAATCGACCATTTCAATCGCATCAGCTCGGCCAGCATTTCCGCCCGCCGGACAACAGGGATTTTAAGCTTCCTTGCCGCCACAAGCTCCTCGTTATCCTTCCTGATAGCGGAAGAGATCACCACCGCGCTCGGCAGTGAGCCATCCTCTGTCTGAAGATTTTCGGCGCAATGCCCGACATTAACTTTTATTCCGCTGCCGCGCAGACGCTGGACATTGGCGCTGTCGGAGATATCCGATCCCTGAACGCTGTATCCGAGAATATTAAGCACCTCGGCGATCCCGCTCATCCCGATCCCGCCAATGCCGATAAAATGTAAAGCCCCTACATCCTGTGGTATTGCCCGCATTGTAATTTCCTTATCCCCATAAAAATAGAGTTATCTTTCATTCACGCCGTTAAAAACGGTATCCGTAGTACATATCCGCAAGTCTCCATGGATACCGGCTTGCGCCGTATGACGGGGTTGGGACATCTCCGTCATCCCGTTGAAAAACGGGATCCATGGTGCCTGTCCGCTACCATCACCACCCGCTCGCCATGGCGGTGACCAGATTGCCGAGCCTTCTTGCCGCGTCAGGTCTGCCCAGATCGCGGGCGGCCTCGGCGGCCCGAAACAGGGTTTCCGGATTCTGCAGAAAAGTCTCTATCCTTGCCATCAGCACGTCAGGTGTAAACCCGTCCTCCGTCATCGTCCACGCCCCGCCGTTATCCGATACATAATCGGCATTTATCTTCTGCTGCTGATCGGCGTGATGCGGATAAGGCACAAAAATCGATGGCCGCCCCGCGGCGGTCACCTCGGCGACTGTCGAAGCTCCGGATCTGGAAATCACCAGATGCGACCACGCCAGCAGTTCGGGAACATTATTAAAGAAGCTGTCGGTTCTCGCCTCGATGCCCGCTTCGGCATACAGCCCCGAGGTCTTCACAAGATCCTCGGCCCGGCACTGCTGCACCACTTTAAGACGGTTGCGATAAGATGAATGGAGACTCGCCAGAGCCTTTGGCACTATCTCCGCGAAGACCGATGCCCCGAGAGACCCGCCGAGCACAAGTATGTTCACCGGCCCGTCCGGCTTTATCGCAGGATAGGGCTTGCTGAACAGCGCGGCGATTTCGTCGCGCACCGGATTGCCGGTATGCACGGCCCGCATCTTGTCCGCTTCCTGCAGCCCGTACACCTCGCTGTATGAAATGGCGATCCGGTCGGCATGAGGAGCCAGCATGGCGTTGGCCCTGCCAAGAATGGCGTTCTGCTCGTGAATGATGGTCGGAATATTAAGCCTCTGCGCCGCATATACCGCCGGAAACGAAGGATACCCCCCAAACCCGACCACGACCGCAGGCCGCAATTTCCGCACAAGACCAAGCGCCTGAACCATGCCGATGCCAAGACCCGCAAGACCCTTGATCTTTCCTGCCATGCCTCCCCCCAGCGTACCGGCGGATATGACATGCAGCGGTATTCCCTCGAACATCTCCTCGTATTTCTGGCCCCTGCGGTCAGTAGCCATCGCCACCTCGAATCCCCTCGACAGCAGGTCTGCGCCAAGAGCCTGCGCGGGAAAGACGTGCCCCCCCGTTCCTCCTGCGCTCAGCAGTACCATGTAATTTTTATTGGGTTTCTTTTTCATCCGCTTCGATTTTCTTTCTTGTTCTGGCGGCCAGCCCGCCCCTTGCCACACCGGAGCGCGGCTGCCTCCTGGTCAGCGCCAGCACCATCCCCATCGCCATGGCCGAAGCTATCAGCGACGAGCCCCCATAACTGATAAACGGCAAGGTCATCCCTTTGGTTGGCATGATATTGACGTTGGTGCCCATATGAATTAGCGACTGCAACCCGAACATAACCAGCAATCCTCCGGCTGCCAATACCGCAAAAAGACGCTCGTTGTCCATCAGTCTGTGAAAGCCCCGCAATATAATGAATGCATATATAGCAAGAAGCACGGCAATAAAAAACAGCCCCAGTTCCTCTCCGGCCACAGAAAAAATAAAATCGGAATGGGCGTCGGGTATGCTGAGCTTGACTTCCCCCTGCCCCGGCCCGGTACCGAAAACTCCCCCGTTCCTGAATGCCGAAAGGGCTTTGTCCACCTGATAGCTGTCACCGCTGCCCGGATCGAAAAAGCGATCGATACGGCTTTCGACATGGGAAAAGGAAAAATACGCGGCGACTATCAACCCCGCAAAACAAAGCAGAACGACAAACAGATAACGGAAAGGCAGCCCCGCAAGAAAGACCTGCGCCGCCAGCACCAGCGTTACCACGATTGTCATCCCCAGATCCGGCTGCATCAGCAACAGTCCGATCACCAGAAAATACAAACCGGCGCAGATCAGATAACCCTTGAATTCCGGCCTTTCCTTATGCAGCGATATCAGCCATGCCGCGGCGACGATGAAAGCCGGCTTGACGAATTCGCTTGGCTGTAGAGAAAATCCGAAGATATCGATCCACCTGCGCGCCCCCTTGACCGCGTCTCCAGTAAGCAAAACCGCCACCATCAGCGCGATGCCTCCGGCCAGAACCACCGTCGACAGCCGCCAGACCCATTTCATCTCCAGCATCGAAGTCGCCACCATCAGAAACACCGCGGGCAGAAGAAAAATCAAATGTCTGATTACAAAATGATACGCGGGGAGATTGATACGCTCGGCCACCGGCGGGCTGGCCGCCGCCACCAGCGCGATACCGGCGACTATCAGCACGAAAAGAGCCGCCATCATGCCATGGTCGACCGTCCACCACCACCTCCCCAAAACCGACTTGTCGGTACGGGAAAAAGACTTCATATAGTCGACTCTGCCTGAAGATTGTTGACCAGATTAACGAACGCCCGGCCCCGTTCCTCGAAATTGCTGAATTGATCGAAGGACGCGCATGCCGGAGAAAGCAGTACCACGCCGGTGCCTCCCGGCTTTCCGCGCTCGGACTGCGCCATCTGGTGCGCCTCGCCCACCGCGCGGTCGAGAGTCTGGCTGAAATTATGAGAAACTCCGTGATTGTTCAGAAAACCGGCGAAAGCCTCCATCGACTCCCCGATCAGAAAAGCGTGCCTGATCCTGTCGAGATATTTCTCAAGACCCTGAAGCCCGCCCTCCTTCGGACGCCCGCCGACTATCCAGTATATGTTCCTGTAACAGGCGAGCGCGTAGCCTGTCGCGCTGGCATTGGTCGCCTTGCTGTCGTTGATATACGCAACCCCGTTAATCTTCCGGACATTCTGAAGCCTGTGCGCCAGCCCCGGAAAACTCTCCATCGCTTTCATGATGTCGTCAGCCGCAATCCCCAGACTGCGCGCCACGCAATAGGCCGCGCAAATGTTCTGATGATTGTGAATCCCCTGAAGCGTCGGATAATCTAGCTCGCCGGCTTCGACCCCTCCGTCCTCCATATCGTCGAAAAGCACTCCGTCACGGGCATAGACCCCGCCATTGGCGCGCTTGCTGATTGAAAAAGGGATTACCCTCTCGGCCCGGCCGCTCTCCTTCACCCGCTCGAACATCGCCGCCGATTCCTCGTCGTCAATCCCGATGATCGCCCTTCCCCCGTCGAACTCGAACATTCTTTCCTTGGAAGCCACGTATTCCTCGACGCTCCCGTGACGGTCGATATGATCGGGACTGATATTGATCATGACGCCGATATCCGGACGGAAAGTCGGGCAGAGATCCATCTGGAAAGACGATATCTCGATAACGAATACGCCGTTCCCGGACGGTACGGACAGATCCAGAACCGCCTTGCCGATATTGCCGCCGACAGACGCGCTGATCCCGCAGACGTTAAGGATATGCCCGGTAAGAGCGGTAGTTGTCGACTTGCCGTTGGTGCCGGTAATTCCGATAACCTCGCGCCCGTGATTGCAGCGAGACAGTATTTCAATGTCGCCGATAATCTCGATCCCGGCATCTCGCGCCTTCAGAACCAGCGGATGCGGCCTTGGAAAATGCAGCGGAACGCCTGGCGAAAGCACCAGACAGGCATATTGCGTGAAGTCCTCCTGCGCGAGATCCTTCAACTCGCCGCCGACTTCAGCGGCTCTCTGGCGCCTCGTCTCGTTATCGTCCCATGCAACCACTCTCGCCCCGGCCCTGATCAGGGCCGCTATGGTCGAGATACCCGACAAGCCCATGCCAAACACGGCAACCGGCTTTCCATTAAGGGTCTTTACAAACTCGCTTGCGTCTATCATCTCAGTTTAAGTGTCGATAGTCCTATCAATGCCAGTATCACGGCTATTATCCAGAACCTTATCACGACCGTCGGCTCAGACCATCCTTTTTTCTCAAAGTGATGATGCAGCGGCGCCATTGCGAACACCCGCCGCCCGGTCAGCTTGAACGATGCCACCTGAACCACCACCGAGATAGTCTCCAGAACGAACAGCCCGCCGATAATCGCCAGCACCAGCTCATGCTTGACGATGACCGCTATCGTCCCGAGCGAGGCACCCATGGAGAGCGATCCGGTATCGCCCATGAAAACCATCGCCGGCGGCGCGTTATACCATAAAAAGCCCATCCCCGCCCCGATCAGCGCCCCGCAGATTATCGCAAGCTCGCCGGCCCCGGGCACAAAATGAATGCCCAGATAATTCGAATAGTCGGCCCGCCCGGTAAGATAGCTGATCAACCCGAAAGAGGCCGCCGCTATCATCACCGGCACAATCGCCAGCCCGTCAAGCCCGTCCGTAAGGTTAACCGCGTTCGAGGAACCGACAATCACCACCATGGTGAAAGGAATCATCAGAATACCGAGCGGCAGCAGAAAATCTTTAAAAAACGGAATCGCAAGCCCGCTGCCATCCTTCCACCCCGCGATATGAATATATGCGCTCACCGCCACCATCGCCGTAGTGAATTCCAGCAAAAGCCTGATCTTTCCGGGTATTCCCTTGTGGGAGCTTTTGGTCAGCTTGGCATAATCGTCGGCGAAACCGATAGCTCCGTAGGCCAGAAGAACCCCCGCCACGATCCATACATATTTGTTGCTCAGGTCAGCCCAGAGCAGAACAGACAATCCCGCCGATATCAGTATCATCAGCCCGCCCATAGTCGGCGTTCCCGCCTTCTGAAGATGGCTCTCCGGCCCGTCCGTTCTGATCGGCTGGCCGTTTCTTTGTTTCTTTTTAAGCCAGCGGATAAATCCCGGCCCCATAAAGAAGCATATGATTAGCGCTGTAAGTATCGCTCCACCAGTCCTGAAAGTCTGGTAATTGAAGAGATTGAACAGGATGAAATCCTGCGAAAAAGGAGTCAGAAGATTATAAAGCATACTCGGCTTCCTGCCCTCTCATCATATGCTCCGGGAAGGTGCGGAGCGCTTCGATCATTATCCCCATGCCCTTGCCGAAAGCCTGACGTACCTTGAGAATGTCACCCGGTGAAAGAACGTCCGTGACGATCTCCCCCGCGCCGGTTCCGCCATTGCCCTTGCTGCAAAAGTCATTGCCTGTATAGACAAGGTCGAGGTTAGCCGTTTTCACCGGCAAAGCCAATCTGCCGCATCCTGAATTTCTGCTTTCCATACTGCTTAGAAAGGCCATGCGCCGCCTTCCGCGCCCCGGATCGACCATGGCCAGAACCCTGAACGCTGCCTCCTGCCTCTCGTGAACGCCTCGCTTCGAGGCTTCGAAAAGCGCCAGATTCCCGCCTGCGCTGCCCCATGGCTGACTCCTGATTGTCTCCATCAGCGCCTCCGCCGAACGTCCGCACTGATAGCCGCAAATACCCGCCGCGAGAAGACCGTACAAAATTGTGGTTAAATCCTTCCCCGAGGCGGAAACCTTGAGAGAAACCTTCTCGCCAAGTATTTCGAACACCGCTCTCGTCCCATTGCATGCCTCAAGTGATTCGCACATGCGCGCAGAACATTCGCTGCCTTCACCGACGGTAAAGAGCGCGGCGCAGCCTGCCTCCCTGGCAGCCTCCTCGATTTCGCCGAACTGCTCGTTATCTTTCGAGCAAATCACAATTCCGCCGGTCTCCATACCGTCCAGCGCATCCACTTCCGCCTCGTCAAGGATCAGGATATGCGGCCTCGCCAGCCAGGTGTTGAATGCCGTTTCCGCAGGCTTCGCGCCGCGCAGGTCGGCAATGATATAATCGGCCCCCGGATCCGCACTTGCAAAAGTCGGCACGACGCCGCCGGTGCTGTTCGTATGCCCAAGACCTGAAAACAGCTCCTTCAGCAGCCTGCGCAGTTTTGGCCTGCGGCTGCACACCCCGATTACCAGCGCCTGCGTCTGGTTCCGTTGCTCAATCGTGAAATCTATTAATTCGTTACGCTGATCCATAATATTTTACCCTGATTTCCCTTGATTGCTAGTTGAGTTCCGTAATTGCTTTTTTTGCCTCTATCACATCGTCGAACGGCAAAGCCCTGTCGCCGATGATCTGCCCCTGCTCATGCCCCTTGCCGGCAATGACAAGCACATCTCCTTCTTCAAGATCGCGAATTGCCGTCCTGATAGCCTCGGCCCTGTCTCCTATCTCGCGGGCGCCGGGCGCGGCATCGAGCATCGCCTTTCTGATCATGGCCGGATCTTCGGAGCGGGGATTGTCGTCGGTGATAATCATCTCGTCCGCCAGTTCCGCCCCGATCCTGCCCATGACCGGACGCTTGCCCGGATCGCGGTCTCCCCCGCAACCGGCCACGCAAACCAGCCTCGACTTAGTATGCGGCCTCAGTGATTTGAGAACGTTCTCCAGAGCATCCGGCGTATGGGCGTAATCGACATAGATGGCCGCCCCTTTCGGATGTCCTCCGATAAATTCAAGCCTTCCCGGCGCGCCCTTCAGCGTTTCCGCCGCGGCAAAAAAGGTTTTTTCCAGATCCCTGTTATCAGGCTCTCCCGACATCGCGAGTCCGAGAGCGCAAAGAACGTTCATGGTCTGAAAACTGCCGGCCAGCGGCACGTTCAGCGGAACCCTCCGCCCGGACACCTCAAGCTCCATACTGTAACCCCTTGGCTGGGTTGTAACGGACAGAACTTTCAAAAAACTTGCATTCCTGCCGTAATCGATAAGCCTCAATCCGCGGCGCGAGACGATTTCTTTAAGTTCTGCAAACTCGGGAATATCCGCATTCAGAACCGCGGTGCCACCATCGACAAGAATTTCGGAAAAAAGTCTTTTCTTGGCGGCAAAGTAATTTTCTTCAGTCCCGTGATAATCAAGATGATCCCGTGTCAAATTGGTAAATCCCACCGCGCCGATGCGCACGCCGTCCAGCCGATACTGGTCAAGTCCGTGGCTGGAGGCTTCCATCGCCAGATGCGTCACTCCGGCGGCGGCCAGATCGGCCATCTCCGCATGCAGTTTCACCGGATCGGGCGTGGTAAGCGAACCCGAACGGCTGAACGGCCCCGACTGGACGCCAAGCGTCCCAAGACTGGCTGCCGTAAAGCCCGCGGCTTCCCAAAGCTGGCGGGTAAAGTGAACTATCGAAGTCTTGCCGTTGGTTCCGGTCACCGCGACAACCCTGCCCGGCTGCTGCCTGTAAAATCTGGAAGCCATCAGTGAAAGCGACCGGCGAGGATTATCCGCCGTCACCAGCACCGCTCCGGTAGCATCTTCCGGCAGCACCGTTCCCGATGGCGCGAGAACATAGATTGCGCCGTTGCGGATCGCATCGCCGATATACTTCCTGCCGTCGCTTTTGTTTCCAGGCAAAGCAGCGAACAGATAGCCTTTCTTCACCGCACGGCTGTCAAGAGTCACACCTTTGACTTTTGCGGCAATATCATTCAGTTCCAGATCGGTAAGAGGCAAGATGCTTCTCCTTTTCATCCTTGTGGATATATTTCTTAAGCGAATCTACCAACTTGTCGTCATCGCCCGGCACGCCTTTGATCCCGAGCAGCGTACCGGTAGACGCTATTACCCTTGCAACCGCGGGAGCGGCAACCCAACCGCCCGTGGCATAACCGAAACTTTTCTTGTTGCCTTTCGGCTCGTCGATCATGATCAGAACCACGAACACCGGATCATCCGCAGGAAAAATCCCGACAAAAGAAGACAGAAGGCGTTTGCGGTCATACCCCCGTCCTCCGGTTTTCTCTGCCGTTCCGGTCTTCCCCCCCACCTGATAGCCACGAACGTCGGCCTTTGATCCCGTACCGTCCGTGACTACCAGACGCATCAACTGGCGCATCCTATGGGCTGTTTGCGGCTTAACTATGCGTAATTCATTGTTCTTGGTGGCATTACGGTGGCCGCCCGCCATCTTTTTGGCAGAATTAAGGAAAGTGGGGCGAACATACGTGCCATCGCCGGCAATTGTCGCCACTGCCGAAGCGATCTGTAGCGGCGATACAGCCACCCCATGGCCATAAGAAGCAGTTAGAGTGTTGATCTCCCGCCACGGCTGCGGCACCAGAGGCTTTCCGTTTTCAGGAATCCCGGTGTAATCAGGCGCTGACAACAGACCGAGATCGCCATAGAATTTTTTAAGGAATTCGGTACCCACCCGCTCGCCGATCATGGCCGAGCCGATATTCGACGAAAGCATGAACACTTCAGGCAGGTTTAAAATCCGGTTTTCCGGGTGAAAGTCGCTGATTGTATGCCTTCCTCTGACCAGAGGTTGACGAACGTCAAAAGTCTCGGAAAACTGCGGATCATCACGTTCGATATGGGCGGCCATCGAGAAAATCTTGAAAATCGAACCCGCCTCGAAAACCCCCAGAGTGACATTATTGAAAAGCTCGCTGCTCGAAGCCTTGCCGGGATCATGAGGATCGAAATCAGGCAGGGAAACGGCAGCCATCACTTCGCCGTTTCTGACATCCAAAATAACCCCCGCCCCGCCGGCAGCGTTGAATTCCTTGATCGCCCTGGCCATTTCCCGGCGCAGGAAATATTGCAGCCGCAAATCTATGCTAAGGCTTACCGGCTCCACTCCTTGCGCAAGCTTCTCGTTCAGTCCCCTCTCGATACCTGAAAGTCCGTTACCGTCGATATCGGCGAACCCAACGATATGCGAGACGAGATTGCCCTGCGGATAGATCCTGCGCGGCTCGGTTTTAAAGTTCAGGCCAGGCTCTCCGATTTCAAGAACTTTTGCCTGTTCTTCCGGAGTAAGATTTCTGGCTATCCATACAAAACGGCGCTTCCCGGTAAGTTTTACGAGAGTTTCGGCATAGGAGAGCCTTGGAAAAATTTTGACAAGTTCCCTCGCCGCCGCCTCGGCATCCAGTATCACCGCCTGATCTGCATAAAGGGATGCCGTCCTTAGCGTAGTAGCCAGCAGGACGCCGTTACGGTCGGTAATATCCGCCCTGAGATTGGGTTCGCGCCTTTCCTCAACCGGAGCGACAATCGCATTGCCGCGAATTCTTTCCAGATCTCCTTGCAGAACGGTCAGATCGAAAGCCTTAACCCCGATCAGAAGATAAGCGAAAATAAATACTACCCCGGCAAACATCAGACGTCCGCGCGCTATCTCCAGCGCCGAGCTTTTGAATCCTGCCAGACTCATTGTCTTTCTATTGGCGGAAGGCGTACGGTTCATCTGCGCCCCCCGCTAAGGTTTTTCAGGAGTTTCTGGAAATCATCGGTTTCAGTATTGGTTTCCTGGGGAGGCATTGCCGGAACTGGCAGTCTGGAGGGAATAACGGGAACGGTGGCATGAACCGGACGAAGGCGATAGCCTTCCGATGCTTCGGGCTTGCCGGCCGGAATGGTTGGTTCCTCGACATCAGGGAGATCGCCGGCGCCTGCGATAAGTGCCGCCGGAGCTGGATCTTCCATATCGAGATACTCGCGGGCCAGCTTTTCCAGCCTCGCCGGATGGTTCAGGTAATCCCACTCCGCATGCAATGTGCGGATGGCGTCCTTTTCGCTTTTGATCTTTACCTCGAATGATGCCACCTCGCCTTCGGCGCGGTGAACTTCCTGCGAAACGGAATAAAGCATCGCCCCGGCAAATATCGCACTGACCAGCGAAAACAACGCCGAGATTCTCAAACCCCGCCGCCTCATCCGGCACCCCCCGATCTCGCCGCGGCAGGAGTCCGGGTACGAACCGCCACCCGCAACCTTGCCGAACGGGCCCTGGGGTTACGCCTGATCTCCTCCTCCGAAGGCTGAATAGCTTTTTTGGAGAGCAACCTGAAAGCAGCCTCGCCTTCCATTGCGCCGCCGACGGGCATATGCCTTGAGGCCCGCGGCTTGTTGCCGCTTCTATCAAGCATGAAATCCTTCACCAGCCCGTCTTCGAGCGAATGGAACGATACCACTACAAGCCTGCCGCCCGGAGAAAGCACTCTCTCCGCCGCCTCCAGCCCGCGGCGAAGCTCGCCAAGCTCGTCGTTTACGGCTATGCGCAGCGCCTGAAAGCAGCGCGTCGCCGGATCCTGAAGATCGGCTTTCGATTTGGGCACCACGCTCCTGATGATTTCCGCAAGCCTGCCCGTAGTAACTATTTTCTCCGTCGCCCTCTCCCTGACAATCGCGGCGGCAACCTTGCGGGCGTATCTTTCCTGACCCAACTTTCTGAAAATTTCCTCAAGCTCGCGCTCCCCGGCACTGCCCACCAGATCCGCCGCCGACATTTCCGTGCCCGAATTGTCCATACGCATATCCAGCGGCCCGTCGAACCTGAAAGAAAAACCCCTCGCCGGATCATCTATCTGCATCGACGACACCCCGATATCGAGAACCACCCCGTCGACCTTTTCATAGCCGCAGGCGGCGGCCAGAACATCAAGCTCTCCAAAACGGCCATGCACCACCTCCAGCCCCGAAACCTTCCCGGCCAAGCCGGAAACCACCGCAGGATCACGGTCGATCCCCAGAACCCTTACATCCCGGGCGCTCCCCAGTATCGCCCTCGAATACCCGCCAGCCCCGAGCGTCCCATCGATAAACGTTTCACCGTTCACAGGAGAAAGCACCTCAAGCACCTCCGCAAGCATCACCGGAATATGCGGGGCGGAATCGCTCATACCCGGCCCCCCTTCGGAAGCGTCAGCCCCTTGGCGCGGACATTGCCCCTCGCCTCCGACTGTCGGCGCTTGAGCGCCGCAGGTTCCCATATCTGAAATTTATGCCCCAGACCGACAAAAGCAGCCTGATCGACGACCCCGGCATGCTCCATCAGATCGACAGGAAGAACGATCCGGCCCTCGCCGTCGAAAGGTAAAGGCACGGCTTCCCCGAAAATGGCCGTCGCCATATCGTCCTGCTCCTCCGAGAAAAGCGCGAACTGATCAAGGCGCTCGCCAAGCTCGGCCATCATACCGAACGAGAACCCCTCAAGAGCCGAATGCAGATGAGAACGCACCAGCACCACCCCCTGGAAAGACTGCCCGGCAAGCGCCGCACGAAACCCGGCAGGCACGGAAACCCGTCCCTTTTTGTCGATTTTGTTCACAAATGTTGAAAGAAACAACGACACGCCCGGTAAACCTTTGCCTTTCCTGCTTTCTCTGGAATTCCGACCCCTAAACCGGGCCGGTCTGGATTATTATGGGATAGCATGGTATTGTATGGTCAGTCAATCAAGTGTCAAGTTAACTTCTTAATTAACCACATAAAAACATTACTTTTCTAACATAAAATTCTTGAATAATCACCGAGCCGTAAGAAGTTAATAAAACCAACGACTTCTCTTGGTTTTTTCACAACCGCAAAAAGTGTGTTCCTAAACTGTTTTCAAAATATCCAGGATCTTATCCACAGCGATATTTTTTATAGGCTGCTTGAGAAAAAATTAAGTATAACTTTGGCTTTTCTGCTAAAGTGCTATTTCAGCTAAGTTTTTGATATTTTTAGTGAAAAATAGCTTGATTTTATTTGTTCCGTTATGGTAAACAGTTTTCATAACGGAGCAACTCTTAGTGTGGGGCATAAAAAAATGATGTTAATTCCGTTCTTACTTTTGGCACTTGCTTTTAATGGCGGCCTGTATCTGGGCACGATCCTATTCTCGGCTTATCACGCCGCCACCAAAAGCAAACTGTTCTACAGCGAAGAAGGCTTCCGCCGCGGCTGCTGCTAGACAAAATCAATTCAACGTGTGGGGGTAAAAAAAGGAAAAGCCGTCCATTTTCGAAGGGACGGCTTTTCAAATTTAAATTTCAGATAACCTGTAAGCCGGGTTCTGTCGAGAACAGCCATTCATCTATGGACGACTGTTGCCAGTCGCCTCTTGCAGCCTACCCGGACTGCCATCGGAGTGGAAACATCTCCATAAGCAGTCCCTATTTGGCCTTGCTTCCGGCGGGGTTTGCCGTGCCGGCCCTGTTGCCAGGGACGCGGTGCGCTCTTACCGCACCCTTTCACCCTTGCCTGTTATCGCAAGCGATGCCAGGCGGTTTGCTTTCTGTTGCACTTTCCGTCAGGTCGCCCTGCCCGGGATTTCCCCGGCGCCGCGTTTCCATGAAGCCCGGACTTTCCTCCTGAAAAATCAGGCGGCTGTTCGGTTTTCTGAAGACAATAGATTTGCTGCCCGCGCCGAAGAAATCAAGTTAAAAATTGATTTTTTAAGTGCGGCATTATTTTCAAGATCAGTCCGGCCATGCGCCGCCTTGAAAGCCCGCCTTCCTCCATGCCCCCGCAACCAAAAGCCTCCGGTGCATAATGCTGTCTGAAGGCATGCAGCCTGTCCTCAAAATCCGTTTCAGGATCGTAGCCTAGCGCAATAAGCGCAGTGTCCATATCAACTGCCTCACCATGTATATCCTCCGGCCAGATCCCGACCCCCTCCCCGGCAAGCCTCCTCCAGTCAAACAGTTCACCTGGATCTTTTTTGCGCCCCGGCGCGACATCGGAATGACCCAGCACGTTTTCTGCTTTAATATCATGCAGATGCATAATTTTCTTACAAAGAAAGATCAACGAATGCATCTGCGTGTCAGGAAATGGTTCATAGCCCAGTTCATGTCCGGGATTTACCAGTTCTATGCCGATTGACCTTGAATTTATGTCCCTCTCCCCGCGCCAGTATGACCTCCCGGCGTGCCAAGCCCTCATGCTATCATCGACAAATCGGGTAACCGTCCCGTCCCTATCGATCATATAATGCGGACTTATACGCCCGGCTTTGCTGTCCGTTGTATTATTCAGGTAGTAAGCTGCCGCCTCTTCGCCTGAATAAGTCCCTGTATAGTGCATGATAATCATCTCCGGCCTGACGCCGCCCGGCCTCGGCTCGAAATTGGGTGAAGGACGAAAAACGATATCAACCATATCTTTCCTCCTTAACCCTTGTCAGCAGCAGCAATCCGGAAATCCAGAACAGGAGTATAGTGCTCAGCCCCGCCAGTTGCGAATTGAACGCCTGCGTGGCCAACCCGTACATAAGCGGCCCGAGAAAGGCGATTGATTTGCCGGTAAATGCATAAAGCCCGTAGGTCTGCGCGACCATACCCGCAGGAGCAAGACGCCCCGCAAACGATCTGCTGGCCGCCTGCGCCGGGCCGACGAAAATCCCGAGCACCACGGCAAGCATCATGAACATCATTTTTTCTGTCGTCATCAATACCAGAATTCCGCTTATAACAAGTCCGGCAAGTGCGGCGATAATGGTATTCTTTGATCCCGCCCTGTCATCCAGAAACGCAAAGCCAAGCGCCCCGATTCCCGCAGAAACATTCATCGCCACGGCAAAAATGAGAATCTCCTGAAAATCCATGCCGTAAACCCCCGCCGCGAAAAGGCCGCCGACCACAAAAAGCGTATTAAGTCCGTCCCTGTACAAAGCGCTCGCCACAAGGAACGTCGCCAGATTGCGATACCGCCTGATCGAAAGCAGAGTGTGCTTTAACCCCTCGATCCCGAGCCTGATACTTTGCGAAATCCCCAAACCGCTTTTCGGCACGTCCTGCGTACACACGAAAAGCGGAACGCTGAACAGCCCGAACCACAATGCAACCAGAACCGTACTAAGCCTGATATTAACTGAATCGCTCTCCGGAACCGGCAGAACCGGATCCATCCCGCCAAACCCCACCAGAAGAAAAAGCGTCGCCGCAAGGCAGGCAAGCCCCCCGAAATACCCGATCCCCCATGCCCATCCCGACACCCGCCCGATCATCCCCCTTGGCGCGACATCCGGCAGCATGGCGTTATAAAAGATTATCGCCAGCTCAAACGCGGTATTAGCCACAGCCACCAGCGCAAGCGCCAGAATAATTCCGCGCCCCTCCGCCCCCGGCGGCACCAGAAACAGCAGCAGGCAGCAGACGATAACCAGCATGGTCAGTACTGCGACCCACCTTTTGCGCGCCCCGTAATTATCTGCAACCGCCCCCAGAACCGGCCCGCAAACCGCCACCGCAAAACCGGATAGCGATACCGCGTAACTCCAGTAAGCGCTGCCCGATGTCTCGTCGCCGACCACGCCGCGGGCGAAAAATACACTATAGACAAATGTGATGATGACCGTGTTAAACGCCGAATTGGCCCAGTCGTAGAAACACCAGGATGACAGCGATTTTATTGCTCTGACTTTCTTTTGCACAGGTTGAAATCCATTATGTAAAAAAAATTCTGGACAGGCTCTGCGTTCTTTTGCTACAAATCCAGCTAAATCATACATACGCTTGCTTTACCGATCCAGAACCGGATCTAGGAGATTGTCACATGAAGAGACTTTTGGCGACCGTTTTCCTTCTGGCCATATCCTTTACACCGGCTCAGGCCAAGGAAGAGCAGATAACCGACCTGATCGCCCAAAAGAATCTTGAAATGAAAAAAGTCCTTAATCAGGACAAGCGCACCCTTTCGGCAATCAACTACCTGCACAAGCACATCAGCGACGACGCCCGCTTCCGTCTCACGGTAAACAATCCCGTTCTGCCGATAGACAGTAAGCAGACCTTTGAAATGAACAAAGAGGCTTACATCAACACCTATATCCAGGGCACCAACTATATCGACGATTACGAATTCGACATCGACACAGTCAGCGTAAAAATGGATCTGGAATCGGCAGAAGCCATTACTGAAGACATCCTTGTCGAACGCGGCGAAATGCTTAACCCCTACAATCTCGAAGCCCCCGGCAAACAGTTCGTGAGCCGCACCCGCTGCACGACCCGCCACAAGGTAATAGACGGAGAACTGGTTTCCAAAGGCGGCTCATGCCACACCGACGTTTCGTTCGAGGAAGAAATTTAAAAACATCATCCCGCGACACGCCTTAAGGCGTGTTCATCTGCCGCTATGACGTGATTTACCTGATCGTTCATTCTCTAGCTCTGAGCTCAGAGCCTGTTGCATCTGGGCAACACCATTTCCCATTAAATTTTCATTTCTTTCAAAAAGAATGATATGTAAATTGATTGTTTACCATATGTAAAGCTAATTCAGGCCAAATTGTACCTATTGTTTTTTAACTATAGGAAAGGAAATCCGATGAGGGTTCTTCTTGCTACGATTGCGCTTTGCATGCTGGTTCTGCAGCCGGCCCTTGCCGGTGAAGGCCGCATCATGGTGCATGAAATCCACTCGTTCATAGCCCAGGCAAACTCGGCTTTGAACAATCCGAATATTGCCGTAGGCCGCAACTTCCTGACCAGGAACGTAGCCGAAGGTGCGTTATTTGAAACCAATGTAAAACTGTTTCAGCCGGGACACCCGGCCGCTCAGGAAATATGGTGGAACCAGACCTATGGACAGTACTACTACCGCTATCCATATGCCTATTACCCCTACTATACGACCAGCAGCTATCAGGAAGCTGGCAAGTGGGAAATGATCCGCAACTTCGAAAACAAGAAGCGTCTGATCGTGGGCTATCAGCCTGAATATATCATCACCGGAGTAAAAATGCGCCCTGACGCAACTCAGGCGGTGGTCGATCTCGACCTGAAGGAATACGGCACGCGCTACGTTCCTTATTCTACTTACCTGACCTCAGGCGTCCTGCATGCGACATCCAAATGCAAGGCTTATCTTGTCAGACATCAGAACCAACTGGTAATGACCAGAATGGATTGCAACACGCATACAAACATGCCGTTCTGATTAACCGGCATCAACTAACCCTGAAGGGCGCGCCATATGACGCGCCCTTCTGTTTATTTTATTAATTCTTTCCCTCAATGAGCGCCGAAATATTTATTTATCTATGCGGTTGTTTTTATTTTTTTCATTGGCGGTTGCGGTTTTGGCAGCAGCCGCAGTTTACGCCCTCGCCATGGGAAAGGGGTCGATAATTATGAGAGAAAAACATTTATCAGGATATCCTGTCGCAACCCTTGCCGGAGGTTGTTTCTGGTGCGTTGAGAGCGATTTTCGTTCGCTTGAAGGCGTGTTGTTTACCGAACCGGGTTATTGCGGCGGCAACACCGATAATCCGACTTACGACCAGGTAATAACCGGCAAAACCGGGCACGCCGAGGCGGTTCAAATCTGGTACGATCCTGATCGTATAAGCTATCGCGATCTGATTGTCTGGTTCCTCGAACATGCCCATGACCCGACGCAGCTAGACCGTCAGGGCGTCGATGTCGGAACCCAATACCGCTCGGCAATCTTTTACCACGACGAAGAACAGGAAAAAATCGCACGTGAAGAAGTCGCAAGACTGAACAAACATAAATTCGGAGACAGGATTGTCACAGAAATTGTCCCGATAAAGGAATTCTGGCCCGCAGAAAAACACCACAAGCAATATTACGAGAAATACGAAAAGCGAACCGGCAATCCTCATATCCGCCTGTTGCATAAAAAATACCGTCATATCAACAACGATTGACTGAGAATTTATAATAATCGATATTCTTGACCCATCAGGTTTTCGGCTTGGCGTTTTTTGCGCCATACAAATGAATGAGCGAAATAACCCTCAAAATCAAACTCACCCCCAAGGCTTCCCGGAATGAAATTACCGGCTGGGCACAGGATGGTAACGGCGACAAAATCCTGAAAGTATCCGTTACCGCCGCTCCAGAGAAAGGAAAAGCTAACAAGGCACTGATTGAGCTTCTTGCCAAAAAGGTTAAAGTGCCTAAAAGCAACGTCCGGATAATATCTGGCGAGACTTCCCGCCTTAAAACCGTCACGCTTGACGGCGCCACATTCAATGAACTGTTTCTTTGAGTATAAAACGAAAAAAACCAGTGCCAATAATTAGCAAAGCCTTCATTATTTTATGTAAGGATTTATTGTGGGCGATTGAAAATTATGATCTCCAGGGGCGGATCTTCAATGAAAATGGTAAATGAAGCATTTCCAACCATAGTCCTTTGCGCTGTTTTTCTGCTCGCAGCCCCACATGTCTCCCATGCAGGTAAAAAGGGCCAGCTTGATGAATCCTCCATCCGGGAGTTCGTCGAACAAACCACCGAGATCACCAGTAAAAATACCAGCATGTCCCCTGATCAGGTTCGCGCATACCTTGAGCTGCATCTGCACAAAAAAGGCTTCTTCAAAAGTGAGATCCGCTACAACATTCCCGGCTATCCCAGCCAGACAAACACCTTAAGCCTGGACAAACCCCAGTTCATCGACAGTATCCTGAGCGGACAACAGGCGCTTGAGGATTACGAGATTAAACTGAACATCGAGGAAATAAATATTTCCCGAGACGGCGGCAAAGCGACACTGCGCACCAGCAGTATTGAACGGGGAATGATGCCCGTGCCCAGAGAAGACGGCAAATCGGAAAGCATTCCTGTCGAAGGAAGCTCGACCTGCAGCCAGATCATCATGCTGGAAAACGGCGAACAACAGATGTATTCTGCCAACTGTGTTACAGAAATCACTTTCCTGACCCCCTTTTGATGAAAAAGACAAAAAGTTTTAAGAAAATGCTGTCGGTCACGGCAGGAAGCGTCCTGCTTTTATATGCCGCTGTTCTGAGCGCTGCTTTCCTCGCACAAAGGACGATGATCTATTTCCCTTCAAAATCGTCTCCGGAATTGTCGGCCTACGGCGCTGAAAGTTACATGCGGGTGGTAAGCGTAATAACCGCCGACGGCCTCGGACTTCACGGCTGGTACGCCCCTCCGAAAGACCCTGAATTACCTGTAATCGTTGTCTATCACGGCAATGCTGCCGAGCATGGAATAAGGTTCTTTTCCATGAAGCCTTACCTTGACGCAGGCTATGGCCTTCTGCTTGCCGGATATCGCGGATACGGCGGCAATCCGGGAAAACCTTCAGAAACCGGCTTTTACGCAGACGCCAGAGCCTGGCTTGGAAATCTGCTGGAAAGCGGCATTGATCCAGGCCGGATCGTGCTTTACGGTGAATCGATCGGCACCGGCGTCGCTGTACAGATGGCAGCCGAACACAAGAACCTCCGGGCTCTGGTTTTGCAATCCCCGTACACAAGCCTGACCGATCTGGCAAAAACCCGCTATTTCTTCCTGCCGGTAGACCTTCTGATGCTCGATCGCTTCCGCAACATCGACAAGATCGCTCATCTGGAAATGCCATTGCTTGTAATCGCCGGCGCGAGGGACGGCATAGTACCTTTATCCCAAAGCAAGGCCATTTTCGAAACAGCCCCCGGCCCGAAGCATCTGCACATCTTCGAAAACCACGGCCACAACGACATGCCCGTCGAACAACGCGCGGCGATAGTCCGCGAATTTCTGGCCGAAGCCTCCAGCGGGTAACCTGAAAATCAGCGGCGTATCATCAGAAGCTTTTTTATCTCGGCGATCGCCTTTGCGGGATTCAGCCCCTTCGGGCAGGTACTGGTGCAGTTCATGATCGTATGACAACGGTAAAGCTTGAACGGGTCTTCAAGCTGGTCTAGCCGCTCTCCCGCAGCCTCGTCGCGGCTGTCGGCAATCCACCGCCACGCGTTGATAAGCGCCGCGGGGCCAAGGAACCTCTGCGGATTCCACCAGTAACTGGGGCATGCCGTGGAACAGCAGGCACACAGAATGCAGGCCGCCGGCCCATGCCCGTCATGACCGTTGAGAAGATCGGCGTTCTCCGGACTTTGCAACCGCTCACGGTCAGGGGCGGGCGTTTCTGCCTTAAGCCATGGCTCGATCGAACCGTACTGAGCATAAAAAGTGGACAAATCTGGAACCAGATCTTTTATTACCGGCATATGCGGCAACGGTGTAACCTTTACACAATCACCGCCGATTTCCTCAATCGGCTTGGTACAGGCAAGCGTATTGTTGCCATCGATATTCATCGCGCACGACCCGCATATCCCCTCCCGGCAGGAACGCCTGAAGGCGAGCGTAGGATCGATAACGTCTTTGATATACATGATCGCGTCCAGAACCATCGGCCCGCATCTGGAAAGATCGATCTCGTATTCGTCCATCCGCGGATTATTTCCGCTCTCCGGATCCCAGCGATAAATGCGGAAAGTTTTCTTTTTCTCCGCCCCGCCAGCCGCCTTGAAAGTCTGGCCTTTTTTAACCTTTGAATTCTTCGGAAGGGTGAACTGAACCATCGGACAAATCTGCTTTCCCAAATATTATTGATAAAGAATATTAGGACGTAGATCTTCGCTTGTGAAGTTTGGATTTGCTTTAGCTGAAAACAGTATTTTTAAGGTTTTAGAAAAATTCCCTGATATCTGTCTTTTACCTGCATAAGCTGGCGCGGCCTGCTTACCCACATCACCGCGGCTGCCATAAGGCTTTCTTTATCGTTAAGGCTGTTGAATATTTCTGTATACGACCTGTCGCCCTCCCTCAGTTTCAGCAAGGCGAAATCCCGCGCCGGTTTAACGAAAGCTTCCTTTAACCTGCCCCAAAGCCCCGGCCCTTCCTCAGGAGGTAATCCACGCCCTCCTCCTTTTTTCTCGTCGCTGTATGCCGGTTGCAACTGCAATTGTGTAAACATCCACCCCTCATAATCAATATATGTAAACTAACAATATTTATAGTTTTTTTCAATTACTTTTCTTAAAAACTGGCCAGTAATGCCGTTGCATCATCGCTTTTTTTGTAACGCGGATATATCCGGCAGTCCGGGTCACCCTCTTCTATTTCACGTAGTTCTTTATATAGAATATCAAGGCCATCGGCACGTACCGCTTGCATTAAAGATGAATAGCTGTATTTCGAATATTTATCGCTGAGTGCGGAATATCCGTCGCTCATCAGCAACGCATGTGAATAATCTTCTGCCCTCCAGCTTTTCTGCACGATATGTCCCGACAAATCGCTGATCGGATCGAAAGTTCCAAAATGACCTGGGGTATTGGTGGTTTGCCTTTGCTTCCTTATATATGGCCTGAGCTTCTCCCGTAACCTTACAGGATCGTTTTCTCCCTCCTCGCGATACCTGACAAACAACTCGATCATTCCCTGATCGACCTTGTGATGCGCAGGATCGCCATACCATCCATCCACTCTGCCGTCTTTTCCCGAAAGCACAAGCACCGTATCGGACAGGGCGGCGCAATAAATCCTTTTACCGTCGCAATGAATAACCGTCACCGCCCCGCAAGGAACGTCGGCCTTGTCCTCTATGCCAGCTTTCAGGTTACTTGTGAACTCCTGCCTGATTTGAGACTGACATGCGATAATCAACCCGAAAAGATCTCCCCCGAAGATTTCCGCATTTCTGTCAAGCGCAAGGCTTAACCTCGCGGCCAGCCAGGAAGCGTCCGTAGCGCCCTCGTCGGCAATAACGCTCGGCCCCTGCCCCGTTGCTCCGTCAATGACCCATGCAGTATTACCGCGATGGCCGCAGGCATCCTCGTTAGGTCTTGCGGCATTGCCGGGCGCAGACAATTTTTCAAGGACTCCAAACATCAATCACAGAGAAATATCAGGAGAGGATCCAGGCTGAAAGCTTTTTTGTTGCACGCTGAGCCAGCTAATCTGCGAATTCAGGTTAGCAATATGACAAGCGGTCGCCAGGCCGTCGATACATCTGGAAATCAGCATGGAACCTTTTGAACGGCTGTTGTCATACGAACCTGCATCGTTATCTTTCAGCACCGTACTGACAACGCCAATCCCCCTGTTCCACGGTGCATGAGTAACGCCTGAAGGAATATCCCCCAAAACCATATCGTCACGGCCACTTCCGGATGCCCGATTAAAGATGGCGGATATTTTTTTCATGCTCAACTCATTAACCTTATGCATTACCGCACCGGTCACCTGAGACATGTCGCGATCGTCCAGCAGAGAAATACTACCGCCGGCTGTTTTGAAAGGCGTAGCAAGAACAATGAAGTTACCACCGCCAAGCGACGCGAGGCGGTAATCATCCTCCACGAACCCCTCCTCTGCCAGTGCTTCGCGCACAACGCCCGCATACCTTGCAAGTATCACGTCAGCCGCATCATGCCCGACAAGAGAGTTTAAACCAGACAGGTTTTTGAATGAGAACCCCAATGCATATATATGGGCATTCCTGTCGCCAAATACAGCAGTCCCGAACCCTTTGGCCATATCAGTGACACCGTCGCCGAAATTTTCCTGTGCGAATAGTCTGTTCCGGTCGTTGATAAAAATAGTAGCAGTTTCCCGAAAATCAGCGCCATCCATCCACGTTCCCGTAGCCGGATCACGCAGCGTCGCTTCCTTCATTATTTCAATGTAGATATTTTCAACTCGTTTCCCGGCTATATTCCTTGCGTCAAGAATAGCCTGAAGTACATGCATTCTTCTCTGTTCGGGATCCATGAAAAGGCCGTAATCGGTTATATCCCTGCCTAGCGCATCATGCAGTATCTCATGATAAGTTTCTTGGGGTTCCCTCTGACTGACCTCAAACAGCTTTTGCAGGTTTTCATTTTCAAGATCTCCAAGAACGGACAAAAATCCTCCTAAACCAGAGGCTGCCCATTCTTTTAGCTTGTCATACCTGGCTTTCTTCCTTGCTGCCTCATCCCTGTCCGCCTCCATGGCTTCCGCCGCCGCCTCACCTTTTCTGCAATAACCCTGCAGCAGCTTTTCCCGCTCAAGCCTTAAGGAAACTTCTTGAGATACATTGCCTGGATCCATCGAACCCATATCTACTATTACACAAGCAGCTCCGAACCCCTTGCGATAAGGGTCGGAGGGATATTTCCGGTGAGGATGCTCCATCAGATTAAGAGTTGCTGAAATCTCTTCGAACATTTCATTAAGTTCGTTAGAAATCGCCTTCTGCTGCTTATCATCCATATCAGGAACGATTATCCTGAGTTCATCACCGCCGGCGCGTACAGGATAGATATTTGTAAATCCTCTTTCCTTAAGAAGAATACGTATCCTGTCGCAAAAAACCCTGGCCACTCGATCAGTAAGACGGAAAGCTTCATCCATAGGAACGGAATAAGACCCGACATTGCGACTATATGCGATCGTCTCACGAAAATATGTATTGGTGCCACCCATATTCGAAAAGTCGACCTCGATCATAGCCGCAGGTCTTCCGGTACTCAGGGCATATAAATGCCCCAGTGACGAAATTCGATCCAGATGCGATTTCTCATAAAATCCAGTGAGTCTTTCAAGAGGATAAAAACGCGATAGCTCCATCCTGCCGGCAAGCGAGGCCAGATCCTGCCTGCCTTCCTCAAGTCTCTCGCTAGTGAGATACGTCGTAAGTATAGCCGGATGGACAAAGCCATTCTCTTTCCAGAAAGAAGAAATTTCTTCTATTACCGCATCGTAATCCGAACTGCCATCAGGATAGTTTCTGGCAAACCTGTCAAGATAGGCTTTCAGACTGGTTTTATAATAAACCTGCTTTAGATCAAAGGAACCAGGCATTTTTTACAACACTGCCCTATTACACCGCCGTTTAATATTTGAGGAATATATACAATTTTTAAAATTATGTAAAGTTAATATACCCGTTCCTTTAGAGGGATAGTTTCAATTTCATCGGTCAGCGTGTGCATTATCACCGGACGGTAAGAGATTTTCGCGCCTCCATGCTCATCAACCCAGATAACCGTATGCTTCAGCCAGTTCCGATCATCGCGCTCGGGATAATCCTCGCGTGCATGCGCTCCCCGTGACTCCGTGCGCGCCGCCGCAGACTCAATGGTAGCTTTGGACTGATATAGTAGATTATCAAGCTCCAGTGTCTCAACCAGATCGGTATTAAAGACAAGTGAACGATCCGAAATCCCAAGCAGGCTGCGGGCCTGAAAGCAGTCATCGATCTTCCTGATTCCCTGTGCGAGAACCTCGCCATTCCTGAATACCGAGGCGTGTTCCTGCATCGCCCGCTGCATCCTGCTGCGGAGTTCACCGGGCGAAGTCGTTCCGTTGGAAAATCTGATCCAGTCCAGCCGCTCCAGCGCGATGCTTCCATCGTCCGATTTCAGGGCTTTGTGCGGCAATCCCGGCTTCAGAATTCGAGCGGCCCGCAAGGCGGCAGCCCTGCCGAATACCACCAGATCAAGAAGCGAATTGGAACCGAGCCGGTTGGCCCCGTGAACCGAAACACAAGCAGCCTCTCCGATAGCCATAAGACCCGGAACGGTCTTGTTGGGGTCGAACCTGGAAGGATTGATAACCTCCCCATGATAGTTTGTCGGAATTCCCCCCATATTATAATGCACCGTAGGCACTACCGGTATCGGCTCTCTGGTCGCGTCCACGGCGGCAAATATCTTCGCGGTCTCGGTAACCCCCGGCAACCGCTGATGTATTACTTCAGGATCAAGATGTTCGAGATGGAGCCATACATGGTCTTTCTCCGGCCCGACGCCCCTGCCTTCGCGCACCTCGATAGTAATGGCCCTCGATACCACGTCGCGGCTGGCCAGATCCCTGGCCGTCGGAGCATAGCGTTCCATGAAACGCTCTCCGGCAGAATTGGTAAGATATCCGCCCTCCCCGCGTGCGCCTTCGGTAATCAGACATCCTGCCGGATAGATACCGGTCGGATGGAACTGGACGAATTCCATGTCCTGCAGGGGAATCCCGGCACGAAGCGCCATGGCGTTGCCGTCCCCTGTCGTCGTATGCGCACTGGTGGACGAAGCATAGGCTCTCCCGTACCCTCCCGTGGCAAGCACGGTAATATGCGAACGAAAGCGATGAATACTCCCGTCCTCCAGACAAAGCGCCATAACTCCGACACATGCCCCTTCGTCGTTCATGATCAGGTCTATCGCAAAATACTCGATAAAGAATTGGGCCTTGCGCTTGATCGCCTGCTGGTAAAGGGTATGCAGGATCGCATGCCCTGTACGGTCGGCCGCGGCGCAAGTCCGCTGGGCGGTGCCTTCCCCGTAGCGGGTGGTCATCCCCCCGAACGATCGCTGATAGATTTTGCCTTCATCTGTACGGCTGAACGGCACGCCGTAATGCTCCAGCTCGATAACCGCCGGAATAGCCTCACGGCACATGTACTCGATCGCTTCCTGATCGCCAAGCCAGTCCGAGCCCTTTACCGTGTCGTACATGTGATAGCGCCAGTCGTCCTCCCCCATATTTCCTAGCGCTGCCGAAATCCCCCCTTGGGCGGCTACAGTATGGGATCTTGTCGGAAATATTTTACTTACGCACGCCGTCTTCAGACCTTTTTCTGCCATGCCGAGTGTCGCCCGCAACCCGGCCCCTCCGCCACCGACGACAACGACATCGTAGTAATGATCGATTATTTCATAGGCCTGCGTCATATTCTTCTACCCCATAAACGCTATTTTCAGGACACAGTAGATACTTACGATAGCCGCTGTGAAAAAGAACAGGTACAAACCGGTAAGCTTCATAACCTTGAACCATTCCAGCTGTATGTAATCCTCGACCACCTCTCTGCAACCCAGCAAGGCGTGCCAGTAAACCGAAATTATCAGCAAAATCATGCATACCGTATTGACCGGCCTCGCCATCAGCAGTGCGAACTGCTCGTGGCCGGCGTCCTTGCTCTGCAGAACGAACCAGATAAACCAGGCCGACAGCGGAATATTGGCTATGGCGGTGAGCCTTAGCGTCACCCATCTTCCGACCGCCGAACGCGAACTGCCAAGCCCCCGAACCTGGGCCATCCTTGTTTTGAAGCCGTCATCTTCCCATTTCATTTTCATTTTCGCCTACCACAAAAAGATGCAGATCCAGGTACCGATCGTAAGAAACAGCGTAAAAGCGATAACCGTATACCCGGCCGCAAACGCCAGCTTCAGATCCAGCAGAGCCCCAGCGTCCCAGAACAAATGCCGGATCCCGTTCGCCAGATGATAGTAGAAACAGAACGTCCATCCCATCAGCATGAAGATTCCCGCCGGCGTCCTGTTGAACCACATAAAGAACTCATATGCCTGCGGCCCGGCCGCCGCCGCTATCAGCCACCACATGAAATAAAGGATGCCAAATACCAGCGCCACACCTGTAAGCCTGTGGGTAATCGACAGCCATGAAGTCATCGGCGTCTTAAAGAAAAGCTGCAAAAAAGGCGAAAGGGGACGGTTTTCGGGACGACCATTCACTGACATGCTAACCTTCTGAACCTGTTTGCTTCTGAAACAGGATCTATAATAGGTTCTGGTCATCGAAATGGAAAGGCCAGAGTTCTACTATCCCCACACCAGACGCCATCCAATACCGAAAACAATCAACTTTTGCTGAACGACAGAATATTGTCGGTGGTGAAATCGCGGTTAATCTCAACCCGGTTGCGCCCTTTCTGCTTGGCCTTGTAAAGGGACTTGTCGGCGGCGTTCAATACATGATCGAGCGTCATCACTTTTGGATTGGCTTCAGCCAGTCCGATACTTACCGTGATAAAATGCTCCTTGCCTTCATGCACTATCGGGGAAATTTCGACCGTCTTCCGGATACGCTCAGCCACAGTCTTCGCATCGGACAGCTTGGTATGCGGCAGCAGCAACCCGAATTCCTCCCCGCCGATCCTTCCGATTTCATCCTCCAGCCGCAGACATTTTATAACTATGGCAGCAAACTCCTTCAGCACTGCGTCCCCGACATTATGTCCAAACTGGTCATTAACCTCCTTGAAGTGATCAATATCCATAACACCAACGCATAATGGCTTGTTAATCCTCACGCTTCTTTTGATTTCCTTCATGCCCTTTTGCATGAAATTCCGGTAATTATCGATACCGGTCAAAGGGTCGGTCAGAGCCAGCATCTCAAGCTTGTCGGCATATTCCCTGACCCGGCGCACCAGAGGCACGAAAATCATCATGGCCTCAGCAATAAGCGTTGCGAAAATAACGAAAAGCGCCATTCTCTGATAAGACTGAAGCCTCGATATTTTACTGAAACTTTCCGCCTCATATGCCGCGACCGCCGCATCAAGAGCATTGATAAGCGGCCCAGCAGCCGCCTCCACTATATATTTGTGATGAGGGTTTCCCCGCTTGAGTTCTGCCTCCGGGACTTCAAGCAAAGCGCTTACTTCCCCGATAAAGCCGCGAACCTTTTCGTCAAGCTTGTAGGGAAGACTGTAAAATACCTGCCTTACTTCATTCGACATGCCATCCGTGATGTTCATTTTGCCGTCCGCCTTCAGCAAGGCCTCATGCGATGCCGTGAAAAGCTCAAGCGTATCTTCCAGAAGCTGCCTGTTTAAAGTAGTCTGATCCTCGATATAATGGCTGGCGTGAAGCGCGATCCTCTGCGAAAGCTTGGCTTGTCTCGCGCTTACCAGAAGACTGCTGCTGTCCTGTTCGGCAATGACCTGATTGAGGAACAGGTAAATGCAAAATGACATCGCGGCGACTATTGACAACGCGACTATATAACCGGCTGTCAGTAATTTGATTGGATTACGATCAGGCGAAGAAAAATCGATCATGCGGATTCCATTGAAATATTATCAGGGACAATATTTCAAATATTAGAGCATGAAGCAGGCCAAAAGTCTTGCAGGATTTTTCTACTTTTAAAAAGACTTGACCAATTCTTCCGCGATTTGAATCGCGTTCAGAGCCGCGCCCTTCCGAAGATTATCAGAAACACACCAGAAGCTGAGGCCGTGATCGACAGTGGAATCCTCCCTTACCCTCGACACAAACACATCGTCTTCGCCTGCGATTTCCGCCTGCGTTACATAGGTCAGCTCGCTCTCAAGGTCGATCACCGTGACCCCCTTGAAATCGCGCCATGCCCTGTGTGCCTGATTTGCTGTAATTTCGCTCTCGAATTCCACGTTCACCATTTCCGCATGTCCGATAAATACCGGCACCCTGACGCAGCTGGCGCAAACCTTGATCTTTGGATCGAGAATTTTTTTGGTCTCGGCGACCATCTTCCATTCTTCCTTTGTCATGCCGTCATCCATGAACTTGTCGATATGCGGGATGCAGTTGAAAGCTATCTGCTTCGTGAATTTGGATGGCTCGGGCGTCTGGTTCATGAAGATGCCTCGCGTCTGGTTGAACAGCTCGTCCATCGCCTCCTTGCCAGCCCCCGAGACGCTTTGATATGTGGACACTACCACGCGCCGGATTCTGGCGATATCATGCAGCGGCTTCAGCGCCACCACCATCTGGATCGTCGAACAATTGGGGTTGGCGATTATGCCTTTCTTCTTGTGCTCGGCGATAGCATGCGGGTTAACCTCCGGAACCACCAGGGGCACATCGGGATCCATGCGGAAATGACTGGTGTTATCGATAACCACCGCCCCGGCCGCCGCCGCCTTCGGCGAAAACTCGGCGGATACGCTCGCCCCCGGAGATGACAGCACTATATCAGTACCCTTGAAATCGTATTTCGCAAGATCCTGAACTTTCAGATCCTTGTCCCCGAACGAAATCTCCTTGCCTGCCGACCTGCTTGAAGCCAGAGCGACGACGTCGCTTACAGGAAACTTGCGCTCCTCCAGAATTTGAAGCATTTCACGCCCGACATTACCCGTAGCGCCTACTACCGCAACTTTGTAACCCATTAGCTTCCCTTCCTCTTTAATATTTCAATATCATCTGTGATAATATGGGCAGTCATGTCAAGACACTGAAACAAACCCGCCTGCAAAAATAATGAGAGCCACGCAAATATACGACCAAATGCCGATCGGCGTCCTTATTCTAAGGCGCGACCGGATGAACATGGACATAATTTACTCCAATCCCGCGGCCCACCTTTGCATGGACGCCTGGGACAACGGAGAATGCGCAGAACTGGCCCGGAAACTTAAAAGCCCGAACCCTCCTTCCGAACATGTACTAAGACTTGATCATCATGAACAGACCCGCTGGATCAAGGTGGCTGTCAGCGAAGGCGAATTCAACGACGAACCTGTACTCTATCTCTGGACGACCGACATTTCCGCAAGCAAGGAAGCCGAAGCTAAACTGAAGCAGCAAATAGCAGAAGCCGACGCCGCAGCAGAAATCAAATCCAATTTTCTTGCGACCATGAGCCATGAGATCCGCACCCCCATGCAATCCGTCTACGGCCTTCTTGAACTTATCGGGGAAGAAAAACCGCCCGCCGGAATAATGGCTATGGTCGAGACCGCCAAGACTTCGGCCAGCGGCCTTCTGGAAATACTCGACGACATCCTGGATTTCGCAAAGATCGACGCCGATAAAATGGAGCTGGACGTCTTCGAGGTTCCCGTCCGCACCCTGGTTCGCGGCGTGATCGAAGCTTTGGCAGTCAAGATCCACGGCAAGAAAGTGGTAATGGTAGACGATATCGCCGAAAACGTACCTTTTGTCATAATCGGCGACCCCAAACGCCTCCGCCAGATACTGATGAATCTTATGGGCAACGCCATGAAATTCACCGGTGAAGGAACCGTCACCGTCAGGGTATCCACCGACATAAGGGTTATCGAAAAACCAAGGCACGGCGTCGGCCTGCGCGTGGAAGTAATCGATACCGGCATCGGCATGAGCAAGGCGGTGGCGGCAAAACTTTTCAGCCCCTTCACTCAGGCCGACAGCTCAACCTCCCGGAAATTCGGCGGCACCGGCCTAGGCCTTTCGATCTGCAAGAAACTGGTCGAACTGATGGGCGGACAGATCGGCGTTATCTCAGGGGAGGGAAAAGGCTCGACCTTCTGGTTCGAAATACCCACCGAGGAAGTCGGCACCGATACCACCACGCTGGAACTCCCTTCCCTTGACGGCATCTCCGTTCTCTCGGTCGAAGACCACCCGCAGGGCGCAAAGGAAATAGTCCGCTCCCTCCAGTCGATGGGGGCGAAAGTGGACAGCGTACCGACCTGGCGCGAAGGTCTGGAACTGGCGACACGCAAACCATACGATGTCGGCGTGATCGATCAGGGCCTTCCCGACGGACTGGGCCTGGATCTTATCCGCGAGCTTATGAAAGTAAGACCTTTTATGGGACTTATCATGTACACAGTCCGCGACGATGTCGGCCTCGCCCACAGTCTCCAGTCTCTCGGCGCCAAATATCTTACCAAACCCGCAAGCCGCGCCGGACTGGGCGACGCCGTCAAGGAAGCCGCGCGTGCCGTAGTCAAACTTGACATGGAAGGCCCCCGCCGCCTGCTCATCGCCGAGGACACGGAAAGCGTCCGTTATGTCCTGCAAAGACAACTGATTAAGCTCAACATAGAGGCCGATTTTGTAGCCAATGGCAAGGAGGCTCTCGATGCCCTCAAATCAGGCGCCTACGGCATTCTCTTCAGCGACCTGCATATGCCGGAGATGGACGGCTATGAACTGGTTCGCCATATCCGGGACATGGAGAACCGGGACGGAAAACACTTTCCCGTAGTCGTCCTGACCGCCGACGTCCACATGGCCCAGCGCCACGTCTACATTACCCATGGCTTCGACGAGTGCCTGCTCAAACCGGTCACCATGGGCCAGTTCCGCAGGTTGCTGATCAGATGGGGCCTGCTCTCCGGGGAAATCGCATCCGCCGAGTTGGAATCTGACATCACAGGAACGGATGCGGCATCCGACTCGCAACTCCCTGCGATCGACACCGCCGCGATGGCCGAACTCATGGGCGCCTTCGACGAAAGCTCCATAGAGATGCTAAAAATATTCATTGAAATGACCGAACCGCTGCTAGCCGCGATGAAAGAGGCTCTGGATAATAACGACCTGCACGGTCTGAGAGAAACCGCCCATAGCCTTAAAGGTTCGGCAAGATCAGCCTGCGCCTGCGTCCTCGGCGACATCGCCGCCGAACTTCAGGATAGCGCCGAAGCCGGAAAACCGTGCGGCGATCTCGTCGCCAGGGCATTGAACGAATTTCAGAGGGTTCGGGAAGAAGTATCCTCCCTCTAATAACAACCTACTGCTTTTCACTCGGCGTTTCGCCATCTGTGACCGGCTTGCCCAGATCCATATTTCTTTTCAGACGCTCGGCCTCTTTTTCCGGATTGACCACCGCAGCAGGAGCTTCCTTCGGCTTTGATGATGTCCAGTTAAGCAGCCGGTCGGCAACCGGACGCTGGCTTGCCGCCTGCTCTGCCGCTTCCTGATCTATTTTCCTTCTAATTTCCGGATCGGCATTCATCGCTCCGGTCTGCCCCAAAAGCGAACTCTCGCCTTCCGACACCTTGCGTTCCTCTTTGCTCTTTCTGCCGAATACAGCCTGTTGCGCTTCAACTCCCGGATTAAGTTCCTGAGGACGGCTTGCACCGGGTCTCGGCGCAGGCAGGGCGCTAAAATCGGCAGGGATCTCCAGCGGCGCTCTTTTGATCACCGCGAACTCGTCAGGAGCGGATTTGCTAAGCCCAAGCTTCTCCTTGGGATTGGAACAGGAAACCAGTGCCAAAGCGCCAAGCGCCGAAAAAAGACAAATTTTAATCCCGCTATGTCTGATCATGTGCTTCCGCCTTCTTATGTCTACCCGGCTCCAGAAATATACCATCAAGTACGATCAACGCAATGCCAAGCGTTATGCAGCTGTCTGCGATATTGAAAGCCGGCCAGTGCAGATCGCCGATATGAAAGTCGAGAAAGTCCGCGACCGCGCCGAAACGCAGGCGATCCATAACATTTCCCAAGGCTCCGCCGACCACGATGGAAATTGCGATTATCAGGAACTTGTTATCGGTGCGTATCAACCAGACCAGAAAAAAAGCCGATATTGCAAGAGCCAGCGCAATCATGAAATATGGCCCGTAGGGGCTGTCCGACTGGAACATCCCGAAACTGATACCCTTGTTCCAGACCATCACCCAGTCGAAAAACGGCGTCACCCCGACACGGACGAAGCTGTATTTCACTGGATTGCCAAGCCATTCGACAAAACCCGCCTGCCTTTCCATGCCGAGCGCAGGCGCGATCACCTTCTCCATCACCGCCCATTTGCTGAGCTGGTCGAAGAGAACGACTAAAACAATTAGCAGAAGTGCTGAAAACTTGGATTTCATGCGAATGTCTTTAACTTAAATATCAAAACTTGTACAGCACCGCAGATTGAAACCTTGTTTCATGCGGTTCTAACGTCTATAAATCCCAGTTTAAAGTTTTTAGTACGAAGAGAAAACCATGAGCGGCGATAACAGCAAAAAATATCCCGAGGCCCAGACCAATCCCGACTACCCGAAAATGGAAGAGGAAATTCTTTCGTTCTGGGAATCGGAAGATATTTTTCGCGAAACCATCCGCCACCGCGAAGGCGCGGACGAATTCGTTTTTTACGACGGCCCCCCTTTCGCCAACGGCCTGCCTCACTACGGGCATCTGGTCACGGGTTACGTGAAGGACATGATTCCCCGCTACAAGACTATGCGGGGCTTCAGGGTCGACCGCCGCTTCGGCTGGGACACCCACGGCCTGCCCGCCGAACTTCAGACCGAAAAGGAAATCGGCATTTCCGGCCGCAAGCAGATTCTCGACTACGGCCTTCAGAAATACAACGACGCCTGCCACAAATCCGTCCTTCAGTTTACTAAGGACTGGGAATACTACGTCAACCGGCAGGGCCGCTGGGTGGACTTCGAAAACGATTACAAGACCCTTGACATAACATATATGGAATCCGTTATGTGGGCCTTCAGGCAGCTCTGGGATAAGGGTCTGATTTACGAAGACTACCGCGTCGTCCCCTACAGCTGGGCGGTCGAAAGCCCCCTTTCGAACTTCGAGACCCGCCTCGACAATTCCTATCGCATGCGGCAGGATCCGGCGATTACGATAGCCTTCAAACTGAGGGAAAAGATCGAAGGCAAGACCTCCTACATTCTCGCCTGGACGACCACCCCCTGGACTCTGCCATCGAACCTCGCGCTGGCCGTCGGCCCGGATATCGACTACGCGATCATCGAACACGAAGGCGAAAACATCATCATTGCCAAAGACAGAATTTGTGCATATGAGAAAATCCTTGCCCCTCACCCCGGCCCTCTCCCGCGGGGAGAGGGGGATTCCGCCCCTCCCTCGGGAAAGGTCGGAACGCGCAGTGTTCCTGGAGAGGGTATAAAGATAATCAAAGGCTCCTGCCTCGTCGGCAAAACCTACGAACCCCTGTTCCCATACTTCGAAAACACCGAAAACGCTTTTCGCATCATCGGCGCGGACTTCGTTTCCATTGAGGACGGCACCGGCGTCGTCCACATGGCTCCCGGTTTTGGCGAGGACGACCTTCACGCCTGCCGCGCCGCGAAGATACCTGTCGTCGTCCCCGTCGACAATCAGGGAAAATTCACGGCCGAGGTTCCCGATTATGAAGGCATGCTGGTCTTCGACGCCAACAAGCCGATCATCAAGGCGCTCAAGGATCGCGGCCTTCTGATCCGTCAGGAAACCATCGACCACAACTACCCGCATTGCTGGCGCACCGACGAACCGCTTATCTACAAGGCGATCAACAGCTGGTATCTCGAAGTCTCGAAGTTCCGCGACCGGATGGCGGAACTGAACCGTGAGAACATCAACTGGGTGCCCGAACACGTCCGCGACGGCCAGTTCGGAAAATGGCTTGAAGGCGCGCGCGACTGGAACATCGCACGCAACCGCTTTTGGGGAGCGCCGATCCCGGTCTGGAAATCGGACGACCCGAACTATCCGCGCATCGACGTCTATGGCTCGATTGCCGAGCTGGAGCGCGATTTCGGCGTAAAGGTGGACGATCTTCACCGCCCCTTTATCGACAGCCTCACCCGCCCGAACCCGGACGACCCGACCGGCAAGAGCACGATGCGCCGCGTCGAGGACGTTCTCGACTGCTGGTTTGAAAGCGGCTCCATGCCCTTCGCGCAGGTTCACTACCCCTTCGAGAACAAGGACTGGTTCGAAACCCACTTCCCGGGCGACTTTATTGTTGAGTACATCGCCCAGACCCGCGGCTGGTTCTATACGCTGATGGTACTCTCGACCGCCTTGTTCGACCGCGCCCCGTTCCGCAACTGCATCTGCCACGGAGTCGTCCTCGACGAAAACCACCAGAAGCTCTCGAAGCGCCTGCGCAACTACCCCGACCCGATCGACGTCTTCAACACATACGGCTCGGACGCCCTGCGCTGGTTCCTGGTCTCAACCCCGCTGATGCAGGGCGGAGACCTCTCCATACCCCGCGACGGCAAGGCCATCGGCCAAACCCGGAACCAGATCATCAACCCGATCTGGAACGCCTGGAGCTTCTTCACGCTCTACGCCAACGCCGACAACGCGAGTGGCAACTTGATCGGGAACGCGGACGGCGTCCTCGACCGATACATACTCGCCAAAACCCGCGAACTGATTGAGGACACTCAAACCCGCCTCGACCAGTACGACATCCCCGGCGCCTGCCATGTGATCTGGCAGTTCATGGACGCCCTCAACAACTGGTATATCCGACGCTCGCGAGACCGTTTCTGGCGAGAGGAAAAAGACGCCGACAAGCAGGCGGCTTATGACACCCTCTACACGGTGCTGCATAACCTGACCCGCGTCGCCGCTCCGTTCCTGCCCTTTGTCACCGAAAAGATCTATCGCGGCCTCACCGGGGAAAAGAGCGTCCACCTCACCGACTGGCCGGACGCCAAAACCCTGCCGCAGGATCATGAACTGGTTGCGACCATGGACAGGGTGCGCGAGGTCTGTTCCGCCACTCTCTCTATCCGCGAACGCGAGAACCTGCGCGTCCGCCTGCCGCTCTCCGAACTTATCGTCGCCAGCGAAGACGCCGGGTCTCTGGATCGCTTCGGCGATCTGATAGCCGACGAGGTCAATGTCAAGAGACTGACCCTAAGCACCGACCTCGCCGCCTTCGGCGCTCTCGAACTGAAAGTCAATCCGGCGATAGGCAAACGCGTCGGCGGCAAGATGAAGGAAATCATGCCCGCCGCCAGATCGGGCGACTGGAAGGACAACGGTGACGGCACGGTAACGATTGCCGGAGAAACCCTCTCGGGCGACGACTTCACCATGCGCCTGATCACCGCCGAAGGTCTCTCCTCGCAGCAGATGTCCGGCCAGGGAGTAGTTATTCTCGACACCAAACTCACCCCGGCGCTGGAGCGCGAAGGCCTGGCAAGAGACATAGTCCGCCTCGTCCAGCAGACCCGCAAGGACGCCGACTTCCACATCTCCGACCGGATAGAGCTGGCGCTCGATCTCCCCGAGGCCATGAGAAAGGCCGCCCAGGAACACGCCGACTTCATCAGGTCGGAAACCCTGTCGGCAACCCTTGTCCTCGGCGAAAGCCCCTCCGCCGACTACACCGGCGAGCATGAGCTTTCGGGCATGAATATCCGGATCGCGGTTACAAAACTAAAGAAGGCTGCCTGACTGACCTCTCAAGCAGCCTTACCTCCAGCTCATTTGAGACATGCCTTGCGAGAAGCCTGAGGTTTTCTTCCTGTTTGCCGGAGAATCCCGCACGAGGCCTGTTATCTATCAGGCACAAAACACCAATCCTCAATCCGCCGCCGCAGACCAGAGGCGCGCCGGCATAAAACCTGATATAAGGCTCCCCTGTCACCAAAGGGTTCCCCTTGAACCGGAAATCCATAAGCGCGTCAAGAACGACCATTACCCTGCTTTCAAGAATAGCGTGAGCGCAAAACGCCTGCTCTCTCGGCATCTCGGAAGCATCCAGACCGACACGCGACTTGAACCACTGACGATTCTTGTCAACAAACGAAATAGTGGCCATCGGCACCCCGTACAATCTGGCCGCCAGTTCGGTAATACGATCAAACACAGGCTCCTGACCGGTATCCAGAATCTTGAGTTTATGCAAAAGCTCAATTCGCTCGGCTTCATCCGCCGTGGCGGGCGCGGCCATCCATCCGGGTTGAATCTCTTTGTATTCGGGCATGTTCCTGTCCATTAGCATTACATCAACAAACACCCTCGCATCATGAATAGCAAAGCTCATCTTTGCCTCATACCGGCGTGTGCAGCCGTCCTCAACACTTAAAATTTCACCTTTTTTTTATTGGCCCTCCTGCTAGCAGCGTGTAGTCTCTAAGACAAACAGGAGAACCGGAATTATTAAGGACATAAAGGACATCCAGAATTTTCTTGACCGGCCCGAGGTTTCCTTGTTCCTCGGCAAGGATTATGTCCGCTACAGAGAGAGATGGCTGCGCGCCGTCCACAAGACCGACAATATTGAAAAAGCTCAATTTCTACCTTCGCTGAACCTGCTATGCATGATCTTCCCCCCTGCCTGGTTCGGCTACCGTAAACAGCTAAAACTCTACACCGCGTTTCTGGCCACAATGGCAGTACTGACTCTGTTCGAAATATTCACCGGAGTGCTGATTCCCTTACCATTATTCATGATGGTTTTCTTTATCGTTTCCCTTTTCGTCAGCGGCTATTATTTAAAATACTCGCTTGAATTCTTTCATAATCTTGATAACCGTGCGCAGGAAAAGTCAGAGCGGGAGCATCTTATTAAAAAGCACGGTGGAACATCGGTCGCCTTCTCGGTGGCAGGTTCGCTGGTCTACCTGGCGATTATGCTTCTGGTCTATCAGGCAGGCATGATGGCAGCCACCTCCATCGGCCTCGACATCAGCCACCTTGATTAACAATTCCCGTCATCCCCGCGCCACACCGTCAGGCGTGCTTTTCGGCGGATTTAATTTGAGAATGCGTTGGACTTCCTCGCAATCAAGCTCCATCTGTCTGACAAGCTGGCTCACATCGGGGAATTTGGCTTCTCCACGGATTTGCATAACCGGCCTGATCCTCAGGGTTTTATAATATATGTCGCGGTCGAAATCGAATATGAAAGCTTCGGCATGCCCCTGCGCCACCTCGAACATCGGCCTGATACCGATATTGGTCGCCGAAGGCAGCCACGGAGCATCCGGCCCGTCCTCCTCGATCCTCACCCAGGCCGCATATACGCCGTATCCGGGATGCAAGGTTTCCCCGAGAGCGACATTGGCCGTCGGAAACCCCAGCTTTCTGCCGCGCTTGTCGCCGTGAACGACACTCCCCTGAATCTCCCACGGCCACCCCAGCAGCGAGTTTGCCGCGGCTATCTCGCCATGCCGCAGCTCAGCACGAATTCTGCTTGATGAAAGTATCTCGCTTCCGTCGTCTTTTTCCGATTCGACAATCGCCACCGAAGAAAGCTTTTCCTTCAGCATGCCGGGCGTCCCCTTGCGAAGCTGACCGAACCGGAAACTGTCCCCCACTACCACATGCGAAACGTCAAGCCCTCTTACCAGAATCCCTTCGATGAAATCTTCCGGGCGCTGGCTCGCAAAATCCCAGTCAAAAGCAATGACAAGCGCGAAATCCGCACCCGACATGGCCAACCGCTCCAGTTTCAACTTTGCGGGCGTAATCCTGAAAGGAGGATCGTCAGGCCGGAACAAATGACGCGGATGAGGCTCGAAAGTAAGAATTCCAAAAGGCCTGCCCTTCTCTTCCGCATATTCCTTCGCTGTTCCCAGCAATATCTGATGGCCTTTGTGCACGCCGTCGAAATTGCCGATGGCGGCCACGGCCCCGCGGTATCCGGCAGGAAGCTCCTGTAAATTATAAAAAACGTCCATCAGGGATTTTACGCCAAGTCATTTAAGTTTTTGCCTGAAAACTATTCATAACTTGTTTTTAAAAACAAACAACTACGAAACCCCCGAAAGGCATTTATATCCAGCGCCGCACGCGAAGAGCATAGGCCTGATAGGCATCACCGAATTTCATTCTCAAAAATGCCTCTTCACGTCTGACGAAACGGGTATGAATATAGATAATCAGCGGAACCAACATGAGAATAAGCCACAAGCTGTCCACAAGAACCCCCAGACCGAATAGAAAAACGCTGGAGGATATGAACATGGGGTTGCGGGTATACCTGTAAGGCCCGGTCGTCACCAGTCTGGTCGTCGGCTTGTGGGCAGGCACGCAGGTACCAGACTGCCTGAATTCCCTGACAGCCCAGAGCTTAAGCAAAAACCCCGTCACCATTATCAGCGGCCCGAAAAAGGCCTGCGCCCATGGCGAAAACATGTTTACAGGCCATATGATCCCCGCCGAGATCCCCATTACTATTACCAGAACATAGAGCCTTGGCGGTCTTATCCTTCTTCGCATGCGGAACGTTCCGCCGCTGTTGCCGTTATTTACTTTTGTTAATCCCATTTACTACAAATAATCAAATGCGCTTAAGGCCCTGTGCAATTCCGCTTGAGTATCTCTAACGCTCATAATAGAAAGAGTAGCAAAGCCCTAACCACCAGGAGTTAAAAGATATGGCGAGCTCATATTCAACCGCTAAGGAAATCGAAAGTTTCATGATCAGACTCGGCACGCGCCCCATGTTCGTTTGCGACATGGATGGAAACATTATGCGCGGCTACACTCTGGCGCCCGGCAAAACCCTGCCCCTCGGCCCGAACGACAACCCCGCCAACCAGGCGATACCCTACGGAACCTCCCAGGAAGAAATCGAACGGCTGGTGAAAGAAGGCGTTCTGGTTCCTGGACTGTTCGCCGAAAAAGCCATGGATGCCCGCCTTCCGGTTGAACTGGTCGAGATCGTCAATGACTACATCCGCTCCGGCAACGCCTACCGCCTTGGCTTCCTCACCTCCCGCGGCGCGAAAGACGCCGTCAAGCTAATGAAGGAATCAGGCATCGACCAACCGGAAAAAGCCACTCTCGTCGCAGACAGCGGCGGCGCTCTGTATTTCAACGGCGTCCGCTCCGACGTCCGCAAAATGTCTCCCGGCGAAATCGCCTTTCTTGAGAGCGTAAACAGCAAGGAAAACGAACTTAACGAGATCGTTCGCAAGGCCGTCTCCGCAAATGGCTTTGACGCCTCAAAAGCTTCAAAAGTTTTCATCGAGCAAAAAGGCACCGCGGTAAACATCCACTACCGCACCATCCTTAACGACTACGGCCAGCCCGAAGGCTCAGGACTGGACTCTGCCATCGGAGGAGCACTGAAAGAATTCATTGGCAAACTTGTCGAGCAGGGCCCGAACGAAGAAGATGGCTCCAAGGTCTTCAAAACCCTCGGCGCTCCGGCGGCAGTAGAAATGAAAGTTGCCAAGGTCAACAAGGGCCACGGCCTTGAAGCCATCGCCCTCGAAGCTTTCAAACTTGACAACCCGCCCACATCTATCGCCTTTTCCGGCGACGACGTCTGCAAGGGCGACGGCGGGCCTGGCACCGACTACTATGCAATGATCAGGGCAGAGGAACTGGCTGGCCGTTTCGGCATTCCGTTCTTCAACATTCATACCCACCACCCCGAAGGCGGCAAGCTCGATGGCACCGTTCCCGACCCGAATAAAGCCCCGGACAAGCTGTCAAAGGAACACCCGGCTCCGCGCATCGACCTCGTAGTCCCGCGTCCGGGCAAATTGGTGGAGCTGATCCTTACCGTCCTTGAGAATACCGCAGGTTGTTGCGGTAACGATGAAGAAGAATCGGGCCACAACTGCTGCTGCTGCGGCCACTGAATCCTTTAATAAACTTGAACAAGGCCTGCATAATATGTTAAATATTTTGCGGGCCTTGTTTATTTGTGAGTTTTTCCATGAACAAATATTTTTCCGATGCCGCCTCCGTTCACCAGAACAATCTTGTTCTGGAAGTAGCCCGGGCTCTCGGTAAAGGTATTCCGGTAAATCTGATTTTCGATTACGACGGCACTCTATCGCCCTTTCACATTGACCCGGCCAAGGCAGTCATCGACCCTGAATGTCTTGAAGCTCTGCATGAGATCGCCGCAAGCGGAAGGGTAAAGGTTTCTATCCTGACCGGCAGGGAAGTGGATGTGGCCGCAAACTTTTTAAGGAAAAGGGATGGCGACCTGCCATTCACCATTACCGGAAGCCACGGCGTCGAACATCTTGAAACCGGCGGCTCGCTGGTGCAGTACCGCTTCACCCCCGAAGAACAGAAATTTGTCGCCGCAATACATGATTTTGGCCATTATATGCAGGATAAATACCATGGAATAACCATCGAAATTAAGCATGGTGTTCTCGGCGTCAATGCCGGTACTTTGCCCGATATAACGCGGAAGACGGCGTCCGAAGAAGCCATGGCCTTTCTTACGGACATCATTTCCTCCGATGCCAATCCCGTAACCGGTACAGGCCAGCAGGTTTTCGACCTGGTTCAGGAAAGCGGCCACGAAATGGAAATCCGTCCCTCCGTCTACGGCAAGGACTTCGGCATCCGTTATTTCATTAAGCCCGCACGTGAATCACTGACCATCTTTTTCGGAGACAGTTTCGGCGAAACCGGAACCGACCGTCCGGCCGCCGAGTACATCAAAGCAAACGGCGGAAAAGTCGTCATGGTAATGAACGGACGGATTAAGGTTCCTGAAAAAAATGACCCCGCCGCTCCTGACATGGTTTTCCAAAGTCCGTCTGATTTGGGAGCTTCCTTAAGAGCAGTTTCTGCCATGATGAAAAATTATGGCCTGAAAACCTGCCCCAGGCATGATCCCCAGCCTCCATAACCGCAATAACGGTAAGACAAGCGTTATTTCTCTGATGCCTTGCCTCTATCCTGATTCCGCTTTTTTAGCGGCTTGTCGGAAATCGGCTGGCCTTCCTCGTCGAAATCGTCAGGACTGTATCCTTCAGGTCGGACGTTCTCTGCATCGTATTTTACGAATTTACTCATAACACTCTCCTTCTGCGGCCCCTTCTGGCCGTAGCAGTTATGGTTTTTCTGCGTCCGTGATGATCTACTTCGAGAATTCGATCATAATCCTCTTCGTAACTGTAATTATCTATTGTTTGCATTTAGAACCTCGTAGGGGAAGATGTGAAAGTGCCAAAGCCAACGAGCCTGGCAAGATCAATGTTCCTGATGGTTTTTACCGAAGAAGTTCCTTGCGCGTTACCCAGAAGACTTCGCCTTCGCTGTTCTCCGTATCCAGCCACAGGAAGCGGATATCCGGATATTCCTGCTCGATCAGTTCCCTGCCCCGCCCGACCTCGCAGACAAGCCCGCCTTTATCGTTAAGATAGTCCGGTGCCTGTTCGATGATTTTTCTGACAATATCAAGTCCGTCTTCCCCGGCGGCCAGCGACATCTCCGGCTCGTGCCGGTATTCTTCCGGCAATGAGGCCATGCTCCGGGCATCTACATAAGGCGGGTTCGATATTATCAGATCGTATTTTCGCCCCTTCAGCGGTGTGAACAGATCTCCCTGAAATAGTGTTAGCCTGTCTCCCAGTTCATGCTCCGCGACATTATGCCTCGCCACTTCCAGAGCGCCGGGCGAAAGATCGACCGCATCCACGAACGCCTCCGGATACACAAGCGCCGCGATAATCGCAAGACATCCCGAACCGGTGCAAAGATCCAGCACGCTCCCGACCTCCCGTGGCATGCCCGAAGGCGAAAACCCGCCCTCGCGCATCAGTATCTCGCCAATGAAAGAGCGAGGCACTATCACCCGCTCGTCCACATAAAACGGGATTCCGCTTATATAGGCGCGCCCCGTTATATATGATGCAGGCTTGCGGGTATGGACGCGGGTCTCGATGACTGTGGCCACTTTGCTGCGCTCGTCGCCAGTGAGACGGCAGTTCCACAACGACTCAATCGGCATCCCCGGCGGCAGACTCAAAGTCTCCATCACCAGAAATATCGCCTCATCCATCGCATTGTCCGTCCCGTGCCCGTAAAACAGCCCGGCCTCATGAAAGCGGGTGACCCCGTATCTTATAAAATCGCCAATGGTGAAAAGTTCGTCAGATATAAATTTCATCACATTAAACTAGCATGACTTTTCGCAAATTTTGATATGGGATAAAAAATATTTTCATCAACGCTCCATCAGAGCTGAGAAGCATGCAGGAATTTATTGCAATCATCCCTCCATTGTGCCAAAAAATAACTCCGATTTACAAAACCGGGCGGTTAGCTCAGCGGGAGAGCACTACGTTGACATCGTAGGGGTCACTGGTTCAATCCCAGTACCGCCCACCATTCAAACCCCTTGTATTCTGCGGTTTTTGCGCTTGGTTAAGAAATTAACCATTTGCACTTATATGAACATAATAACACGAACGAATCACGAATATTGCACAAGACTCGTGCAAAATACGTGCAATGAATCCCTGAGAAATCAGGTTGGCGAGGCGGGAAAAACAACCGGAAGGGATGCACTGCCCCGGATCGCGCAAGCGGTTAAACAAATTCGGGAACAAGAGGCTAGGGGAAAAGTCACGGCAGGTGTTTTCGAAAATGCCGGTTCTGAATTGCTTTTTAACGATCAGCAGGTTTGCTTCATTGAAAGCGACGTTAGCGAAATGGATGATAAGTCACTTTGTGAATTTATAGCCGAATCCGCCAACACCATATCAGCGATAGCCAAGAAGATGCAGGGGGAATGACACTCGAAGAAGCAATTAACATTGTCGATTTTGAGCGGCAAAACATGGGCCGCGAACCCGATTTCATGGAAGCTTGCGAGGTTGTTCTAGAGGCTGCCAGAGCCTTGCAGGACAGTTATCCTGAAATAGTAAATCTTAAAGGAGATCGAAAGTTTATGTGCTTTCCAATAAAGGAGGATAAGACACTTCCTAAAGGCGCTATGGAGTTGCGAGAAAAAAGCGGGAAGGTTTTAGGCAGGATTGTTGACGCTGATGGAGAGTGCACATGACCCACGAGCGCACAGCCATATTCGCCATAGCGGCAATAGCCAAGAAGATGGAGGCAAAATGACACTCGATGAAGCGCTCGTCCGCGCGGAAAAGGACATCGAGACGGATGACGGCAAGACTCTTTACACACACATCCTTATCTCAGACCTGAAATTAATCACCAGAGCAGCGAGGCAAGCAAGAAATGAAATGTATGCATAAATGGAGAGCGTGGCATGATATGTCTAAGCTGATCTGGCTGGTCTTCTGGCTTGCCGCTCTCATGGGAATCCCGCTTGTTGCCGGGGTGGTTATTCTGCTGCTGATATAACCTCAGGCCAGCCGCCGATCCGGTGAACCTCTTTTAGTGTCGCCGGGACACTGGCCATCCTGCCCATTTGTGCAGATCATCACGCCTTCATAACACGAACATTCCATGTTCCTGATGCTAAATCTATAGTCCCACCTGTCTCATTCTGTATCCTAATTTTAACGGTGTTGATAGCAGATACATACCCGTTACATGTTATGCCTTGGAGATCGTAGGGAGCGCCTACCAAGACTAAATCACCTAGCGCGGCACCCGTCACTGTGATGTCTGATGATGTTTCCCCGTCTCCGTCGGCTAGTGAGCCGGGGTCCCATACAGTTGTCGCTGATAATTTTAAATCACCAAAAGGAACCCATGTACCGGGAGTGCCCGCAACTGTACATATCCAGCCCATAGGTGTACCACTGGCAGGTGCTGTATTGTAGACTATATCCCCCACACCCCAAGCGAGTGTAGTGGGTGCCGCGGATCGGCGGTGGACCCTAGTGTGATGGAACTGTAAAGACTGTGGGGGGTTATCAATGCTCATAACATCACCATAATTATCACGTATAACTACGTTCAAATTAGCGTTACCACTTATGTTAACAAGCTTGGTGATGGTTCCGTCGCCTGTTTTTTGAGTGTTCCCTGAAAAATTAATATAATCATGACCAGTGTTGAACATGCTAAATGCGCGTGATCCAGCAGTGAGGCATACGTTACCGACATGATTATCTATAACCCTCGCTCTACCGCCGCCGGAACCAGACTCCGCAAAGACCAACCCATAATTATTAAAGTTCTCGATACTGTTACCAATTATAGAAGCCTTTGCGCAATCAAAGCCTGCCAAAATCAGGTTATAGAGCAGCAATCCGCCGTTCCAGAGGGTTAAATGCCCTCCGACAATGTTTGTTTTTAATGGCGGGACCGTAACACATAAAACCCCGCCGTCCTTCAGTTCTGAAAATATCTTTTCCAGAAAACTCCCTACATTCCTTTGATGTTCAAGACAGTGAGCGCACCATATAGCGTCATACACGCCTAATGCTTTTTTGTTGTAATCTGCCTGAATATCCGCTTCAGGCAGCAAGCCTATTGTTGTAACGTCCAGCCCCGCCGCCTTCATTTGCAAGCTATGCGGGCTATCGGCGGTATCCCCGATATTAAGAACGCTTCCTGTTGCCTCTTTGCATAAGCGAGCCAATGCCCTGTAAGGGGTCGAACTCATTTCTTGGCTTTCGGCTTTCTGGCCTTTTTCGGCTGTTCCGCCTTCGCTTCAGCTTTAACTTCCGGCTTCACTTCCGGTTTTTCGACTTTTGCGGGATTCGCCAGCTTTGCAAGCCGCTCTTTTTCCATCTTTACCGCAACCCGAAAGCAGACCTTTTTAATCTTATCCGTCTGCATATAGAGGGGAAGATAATGAACCCTATCCGTTGATCCGGTAACGTCACATTTGTGTAATGACATATTCAAAAGCCTTTCCATTTTCGATTTCGTCTCGTGTCCATTGGCCGTAAGCCAGCCGGTGAAGGTAATCCTTCATTTCGGGGTAAACCGGAGCGGCTAAATCCTTACTGACAAGATCGTAGTAAGCCGGTCTGTATCTTGGGTTTTCATCACAGACCACTGGTATTCCAGCCAGCAACGCATCGTTGCCAGCATTGGAATTATGTACATAAACAACTGAGGCGCCCTTTAGATCATCCTCTATAGGACAGGTCGGCAGTTCTTCCTTTGGAATAAAGCTGTTCATCGGATGACGGCGCTTTTTATACTCAAGGCCAAGTTCCTTGCACTTTTTAACAGCGCTGGCCATCCACTCATTCAAGCGCATCAGGCTCATGCCGTGCGAGGAATCGCCGGGGGTCTGTTCGCACAAAAGCACGTAACCGTCCCGCTTCTTATATTCCGGGTAATCAAGCCCTAGCGATTTAAACCGAATATCATCCGCTTGGTCCGGTATCCAGTTCAACCCGTTAAGACTTATTTGCCAGTATCCGTCATAGCCATTTGATTTCATGGCTCTTTTAATATATCCGAGGTCAATGACAATCGAGGGAATGCCCCGCTTCAGGTAATCCTCGATAATCTCCTTGCCTTTGATCCTCATGCCGTAAATAACATTCAGATCACAGGGCATAAATTCATTAGGCCTAAACCCTGACGGGGCAACGTGATTAACTTCTGTATACCCCACTCTCGCCAGCCCGCGAAGGGCCAGCGAGGGGGTATGGTTATGGTATTCGCGGTCGAGTGAGCCGCCGTACCAGAAATTGACCTTAGCCAAGCGCGTTAGCTTTCTTGGTCTTGATTTGAACACCGGGAAGGGCTTTCAGGTCGGTAAAGGCCTGTGTCCAGTTGGTGTTCGTGGCAAGCTGCGCGACGGTCGGGTTGGCCGTTGATGTGTTAAAAGCCATACCCTTCAGCCCAACAGCAAAGTTTTCTTCAGCTTGATAGCGAGTGAAAATGTTCTCGTTACCGCCAACACGCTCAATAAGCAGATTACCTACGCGGGTTTCTTGAACTTCAGCAGCGCCAGCGACAAGGCCGTAAGTGATATATACATTGTCTGTCGATACCGAAGAAGAGCCGTTATCAATCAAAGCATCGGAATCGGTTACAACGACAGGACGCCCGAACGTGCCGGGAGAACCGCCATAAATAACCGTACCGGCCACGCTGTCGATCTTGTCAGCAATCGCCTGCCCCATCAGCTCGAAGAACACGCTTGAGTGCATGACCCATGCGACAATCCTGTTAGCTTGGTCACCAAACTTGGCAACGCCGTTGTTCAGGATCGAGTGGGTCACTGTTGCCGTAGAGCTGTTCTGAAGCAGACCATTAGCAAGAGCGGTAACGCCATAAGCGCCTTTAAGCCCGTAGAGTACGGAGTCAAGATGCTCTTTTGTCACTTCATCAGCGGCCTGTTGACCAATAAGAAATGACATTTCATCAAGCGTCATGTTGCCTTTGTGCAGGGATTCATCGGTAAACTGTACCCGGCCCGATTTTAATCGAGCGGTCAACTTTGACGATTTCGCCTTGCGTTGCTTTTAACTGGCTGGCGGCAGAAACGCTTGTAATGTCCCTGCGAGTAACCAGACTGGAAATTTTAGCAAGAAAGGATTCCTTGATAAATTCCCCGTTGGTTGCCTGAGACGACATCAGGATTGCATTGGCGGAATTGCCATTAAAAGCAGCAAGATTGCGCTCAAGCTGCTCGCTATAACCGGCATAAAACTGCTCGTTATAGACTTTCATGTCGGAAGGTAGCGCAATTGCCTGCCGTTAATCACAACCTGCGACGGAACCATTCAGCGGCAATTACGTTGAGCTTGGACATCTGGGTCTTGTTCGCAAAGGGGTATCGACCGGATCGGCCGCCGCTTCCGAACAGGGAATAGCTCAACTTGAACAATGAGATAGGAGATCTGCACTATGTTAAAAACTATAAAATCAACCTTGCTGGTCAGCGCATCCGTGGCGGTCGTGGCCCTTGCCCTGCCGCCGGCGATAGCGTTCGCCGCAGACACCGATATAGAAAATGCGTCGGTGAACCGTTCGCTCAACGGAAATACGGAAGTCATACGGGATAACGATGTCGATATCGCTTCAAACAACACCCTGACAGATAACAGTCAGGATAATGATGAAGCCAACCTTCTGTCCCACAACGACGTCGATATTGCCTCAAACAACACCCTTACAGACAACAGCGACAACAGAAGCTATGACAACGACGATGTAGCCATCGCCTCGCATAACACCCTGACGGACAATAGCCAGGACAACGACACGGCCATCGTCAAAGTAAGCGATGACGACGGCTCCTATAATCAGGACAACGACAAAATCGATATAGCCTCGCACAACACCCTGACAGACAACAGCCAGGACAACGATCAGGACAACGATGTCGTGGCTTCATACAACACCCTTACAGACAACAGTGAGGATAATGATGAAACCAACCTTCTGTCCCACAACGATGTCGATATCGCCTCCAACAACACCCTGACAGACAACAGCCAGGACAATGACCAGGACAACGATGTCGTAGCCTCATACAACACCCTGACCGATAACAGTCAGGACAATGATACGGCCATCGTCAAAGTAAGCGACGATGACGGCTCCTACAATCAGGACAATGACCAGGACAATGACATCGTGGCTTCCTACAACACCCTGACAGACAACAGTCAGGACAATGACCAGGACAACGATATCGTTGCTTCATACAACACCCTGACAGACAACAGCCAGGACAACGACACGGCCATCGTCAAAGTAAGCGATGATGACGGTTCCTATAATCAGGACAATGACGTCATAGCTTCACACAACACCCTGACCGATAACAGTCAGGACAATGATGTAGTGGCTTCATACAACACCCTGACTGACAACAGCCAGAACAACAGTCAGGACAATGATGAAACCAATTTCTTGTCCCACAACGACGTCGATATTGCCTCCAATAACCAGATCGACAACTCGAACCAGGATAACGACAACAGAAGCTATAGCCTTACAGTCAAGTTTTCTGACGACGATAGCCTGAACAATCTGGCGTTTGGCGACACCCAACTGGTGACGGCATCTGTCCTTGGCGCCACAGTCGCTAACTCCACCGTCAATTTCGGCGGAGGCGGCAGCTACACCGGAGATAACGTCGTTCAGCACGCTTCCTTCAAACACGCCACAGGCATTAATGCGGTTGCCCAGAACTCGGGTATCAACTCCAATACCCAGCAGGCAATCACAGTTAACGCCAATATTAACCAGTAATTGCGTCCCGGAGGAGGGCACTCCAAATGCCCTCCTCCTCGTGCAATCAAGTTAATCGGCAACATTGTTAATCTGAGGTAAGACTATGATTAAAAAAATTTTATATAGCTTATCGATTGTCTCCCTTGCTTTATCGCTCACGGCGATTTCCGGCACAGCCAGGGCCGCATTTGAGGATGGTCTTTTCTTTGATGAGGCGCTTGCGGTTGGAAACGAAAATCTGGAGGAGATGCGAGGCACAGCCCTGAGCCCGGAAATCCTCGGCATTGCGGTTTTCGATGCAATTTCCACCAACAATTCGAGTAACGGAACAATCTCTGGCGGCAACATAATAGACGCAGGAGCATTCTCGTATTCATCCGGCTTGTCGACGATCATCCAGAACAGCGGTAACAACGTCCTGATTCAATCGGCAACGATATTAAACCTGAATATCAAATAGGGAAGGCAAGGAGATGAAATATCTTGCCTTCCTGACTCTTCTGGCAATCTGCAGCCCTGGCATAAGCGCCCGGTCTTATGCCAATGAATTTGGTCTCGTTGGCGGAAACCGGGCCTTCTCGCTAAAAGTTACAAGCTATAAGGCGCAGCGTTTTGAAACCGTCGTTCCGCAGCAATACGACTATAGCTGCGGATCCGCCGCTCTGGCGACACTTCTTAAATACCACTATGAAATACCGGTGACTGAGCAGGAAGTCCTCGACTCCATGTATGAGACCGGAAACAAGGAAAAAATCAGGACGCAAGGGTTCTCTCTCCTGGACATGAAACAATATCTGGAAACTATGGGCCTCAAGGCTGACGGGTTCTGGATTGATCTAGATAAAGCCAGGGTGATTGGAGTTCCGGGAATAGTTTTAATTAACACAAACGGCTATATGCATTTCGTAGTTGTCAAGGGCATAACCCCGACCCATGTGCTGCTCGGAGATCCTGCGCGCGGAATTCGCAAACTGACATATGACGAATTCAACAAAATATGGAACAACATCTTTTTCGCTATCCGCAACAATACCGGCCGCGCGCGCCTCAGCTTCCTGAATGAAAACGACTGGCCCGACCGCCAGAGCGATCTTATCAGCATCGCCCTGAGCGATCAGGCCCTGAGTTCGTTGAGCATCCATACTGCGATAACGCCGGGTGTCTATTATTAAAAGGATTGAGCAAATGAAAAATCAACGCGGCAAACTTTTCTTCCTTGGCTTGATTTCCACTATGGCGATGAGTTCAGCCCCGAAGGCCTACGCCTTTTACGGGCCGGCAGCTTTTGGCAAAAATAATGAACTCTTTTCCAGCGAGGAAATCGTAAAGAAGGAAGAACTTGATAAAATGCGCGGCGGTTTTATCACAAGCAACGGAATGATTATCGACTTTTCCTTCTCCGCCAACACGCTCGTCGATGGAAAACTGATAAACCAGATAGCCCTTAATACCGCCAATCTGGCCGCAAGTTCCAACGCTCTCCGAAGCATCGTCCAGATAGGCGAGGGAAACTCGGCATTCAAAGGCGCAACCGACATCAGCACCCTGCCGGATGTGCTATCGGTTATTCAGAACAATCTTGATAACCTGACAATCCAGCAAATCAATATCCTCGATCTGCAGGTGCAGAACATAAGCAATTACAGCAACCGTTCAATCGCTACCGAAATTAACTTCCAGAACACGCTAAGGCTCGCACCATAATTGAGTGCGGCTTTTGCAGCGTGAGAAATCCGGACTAAAACAGATCAAACTTTATCGGAATACGCAGCGTAGCCTGCACGTCCGGCGCATCGTCAGTCACGCCCGCCGCCACGTTGAAATTGATTCCCACCCTCTCATTGATCTGATAGGAAAACCCGAGAGTTGTCGAGCCAACCTGAAGCGTGTCGGAATTCGCCAGAGTAACGCCGTTCCTCTCCGTCTCCGAAACAACGCTATGGCTGTACCCCAGACTGAAAGATGTTCTGTCGTTAATGGAAAAGCCCATTCCCAAACCAAAATTGATACTGTCGCCCGGATCTATCTTTCCGTTACCGCCCCCGACATCATCCTCCATGTTCCAGGTATAACCGAGATTCAAGAAAAATACTGCCGGATCGCTCGGATACAGCATGGTGATACTTGGTTGCAAGGCATGAAATCCCGAACCGGTCGGCGTCTCTGTCTGAAGGCCGGTGGCAGGGTCGACCGGCACATCAAACGGCCCTTCCCCTGTTGTTGATTTATAACGGAGATTGCCAATAAAATAAGGCCATCCGTCTCTACCGCTATTGATCTGATAATGGGCGGCGATCTCGACATCTCCGATCCCCGATCCGTCAACCTTGCTGAGAACGCTCGTAGCCGATCCCACCCCGATCGGACGCCCTATCGTCGAGTCCTCGCGCCACAAATAAGGAACGTAAACCTCCAGTTCCAGACGATCGGTTACCCCGACCCGTCCTGTTACTCCCGCGGTAAGAATATCCCGGTCAATCTCGGAAATATCGAACAGCCCGACATTGATCGCAGGGATCAGGGTATAACCCTCGACCGCGACCCTTAAGGCCGACGTCCGGCTATATTGTATCGAAGGCTCAAGGATAAACCGCCCTTTCGGCAACAAGACGCCACCGCTGCTGATTGCCACTGCGGGAACTTCCGGCTTTTGACTTTCGCTCTCGCTCTTGCGCTCGGTTCCGACTTCTCTGGGCCCGGGCCCGCGTCCGCTCAGCATCGCCAGAGTTTCCGTTTTCTGACTTTCTCCGATTTCCTCGTCAGCCCCCCCTCTCGCCTCGTCCAGCTTCCTGTCCAGTTCCGAAAGCTTGGAATCCAGAAGCCTTTTTTGCTCCTCCAGCTCTATTTCTTTCATTTGGAGAAACTGCCTTTGCTCGCGCACTTCCTGGGCAAGTTTTTCAATTTCGGCCTTAGTCAAAACAGCTTCCTGCCCGGAAGAGGTGCCGGCATACGAGCTTTCGCTGGAAAAAGCCAGAAGCGCGAAAATACTGGCGGCCATAGGGAAAAGCGATATACGGTTTCTTACATTCATTTTGCGGCTATCCCGGTTTGTGAAAAAGCAATAGATGTATAACGTATAGCGATGATAAACGTTTCATTTGGTTTTTCAATTCATATGAGCGGGAAAGATCCGGCGGGAAACAGCTGGCCATGGACAAACGTCATCTTATAGAAATAGATTCTGTCGGCGATGCAATGTTCGATGACATCATCGACGTCCGCTCGCCTTCGGAATACGCGCAAGACCACATCCCCGGCGCGATAAACTGCCCCGTCCTTAATGACGCCGAGCGTGCGGAAATAGGCACGCTTTACGTACAGGTCTCGCCTTTCGAGGCAAGGAAGAAAGGAGCGGCTCTGGTCTCCCGCAACATCGCCGCTCATCTGGAAAAAAAATTTCATGACAAGGACAAGCGCTGGAAACCGCTGATCTATTGCTGGCGCGGCGGCCAGAGATCGGGATCCATGCAGACCGTCATGAGAGAAATCGGCTGGGACGCCATCCTGCTGAAAGGCGGATACAAGGCTTACCGCTCGCGCGTACTCGAACAACTGGAGCAACTGCCATCCCGCTTCAGATATATAGTTATCGGCGGCCCGACTGGCAGCGGCAAAACAATGCTGCTGAATATTCTGGGCGATCTTGATGCCCAGATACTCGATCTTGAAGAAATGGCGGAACACAAAGGTTCCGTACTCGGAATCAATCCCGTAAACCGCGCCCAGAGCCAGAAATCCTTCGATACGAAACTGGCGGCCCGCCTGTCGGCTTTCGACCCGGCCCGCCCGGTTTTCGTCGAAGCCGAAAGCCGCAGAATAGGAATCGTACAGCTTCCCCTATCCCTGTATGAGGGCATGAAGGGCGGCATTCTGGTAATTCCGGAACTGCCTCTTGATGAGCGGGTATCATACCTCTCCAGTGAATACGCCTGGTTTAAGAACCATCCCGAAAACCTGAAGGAGCCTTTCCGCGCTCAAAGCCGTCAGAGGCAAGGAGACGATTGCAAAATGGCTCTCCCTGATCGACTCCGGTAATTGGGACGCATTAATCCTTGACCTGCTGAAAACCCATTACGACCCTCTCTACCAAAACTCCCACCACCGCGAATACAGCAACGAAACCTCCCGCATCACATTACCCGCCTCCCGCATAGAAACCCAGGAATTCGGAAGACTTGCGGTTGAGATAATTAAAAAGTTTGATTCTAGGAAAACGGCTGAACTTCTTATTCAGCCGACACATTGACAACCGTCACACGTCTGTTTTGCGAACGGCCGAAGTCCGTGTTGTTATCGGCAACCGGCAGGCTTTCGCCATAACCTTTGCTCTCAAGCCGGCTTCGGTCAATTCCATAGGCATTGGCCAGGGTTTTGACGATCCTCTCGGCTCTTCTGTTTGAAAGGGAGAGATTATATGAATCCCCCCCCTTGCTGTCCGTATGCCCCTCGACAAGAATCCGCGATTTCGCAAGCTCCTCGGATTTAAGCGCCTCCGCAAGTCTGGCAAGCTGTTCATAGCCATCGGCTTCAAGCTCGTCGGAATCGAAAGCAAAATGAATTGCGAGATTTACTGCCTGCCTCGCATCTTCATTTTCACCCCCAGCCTCCGTCTTCTGCACCAGCGACTTGCGGATATTGTCAGATGACATGACTGCCGCCGTGGAGTAATCGGCCCCCGTCAGATCGGCGTTGGTCATTACCGCCGTCGAAAAGTCGACCCCGGCAATTTTCGTCCCGTCAAAAGTGGCATTGATAAAAGTTGCTCCTTTTACAAGGCTGCCGCGCATATCAGAATTGAGTATGCTCGCGTTCTGGAACACGGCCCTCCGCAAGTCGGCATTAGAAAGATTTACGTTCTCAAAACTGGCATTGGTGAAGACAGCGCCTCTCAAATCCGCACCGGAGAAATCGACATTGACCAGCGTGGCGTTTGCGAAAACCGCTCCCGCCAGATTTTTGCCGGAAAAGCTCTGATCCTCGATATAACCATTCTCAAGGTTTACAGCCGCCGCGGCACTGACACCGCTTTCTTCCACAGCGACATTCGTGCCCCCGGAGTTAACCCCGACAGCCGCATCCCCGGTATCGACAGTTACATTCCCGCCATCGATATCGACCGACGGGCCGCCAGGAATCCTGACCTTCACCGAACCATAAGAACCTATATCAACGCTTTGCGCAGCTACGGATGCCGACTGCATCACCAAAGCCGTAAACGCCATCGCCAAAAATCTTTTCATATAATCTAACCCCTTTGTTAAATGAGATTTTATATCTAATAGGAGCCAGTTGCAACGACCTGGCAAGGCTGCTTAAAACCCGATTTTTCCTCCCCAGCTGCCTCTATATATTCAACTCCGGCAAGGCAGGCCTTTCCGCCCCGAGATCCCTGACACCGGTTCTCTCTCGCAATGCCTCCAGTAATTTATGGTTACCGGCATCACTCATTTCGGTAGCGAAAGAACTTCCGCTCCGGGCCGCTTCAGGTTCGATATATTTATAATTGGCTCCCTGATCGAAAAGCCTGCCCATCTCATCGGCGTCAGAGCTACCGTCCCTGATAAGCTTTTTCAATGCGGTCGAAGCAGCAAACGCCTGAGCCACTTTGACGATCGCGGCATTTTGCGCCGCCACAAGACATAGTTGAGGCGCGACATTGACCGCCATATATTCCGAACCCGGAAGATCAAGATTTGTTTTCATAGCCTCCCGCAGATTTGCGGCTATCCTCGGAGATTTAGGGTTGTCGATAATAACATAACGCCACTCTTCGCCTCGGTGGTCGTTAGCCACCTTTCCTCTGCCATGTAACATTCTGAGAATCATCGCGGCATCAGGCTTCTCGCTGATCACTGTTTTAAGATAATCGCCATCCTGAAGCGCCGTCTTGAGAACATGGCCGTGAGACCATATCCATTCCCTGCTGTCCAGCGAGGTAAGCACTTCGAACCCGCCTTCTGCGGCCTGAACGAAAAACTGCCTTGGAGTTGCGACATACGCTCCATTGAATTCGGTTATGTCCACAAAAGGCTTCTCAAATTCAGCCAGGTTTTCTCTTTCTTTGACCACCCTCGGACGCCACTGCCACGGCCCTTTCCAGTTTTGGTCATACTCTTCAGTCATGTAATCCTTAAGATGCGCCAGAGCCTTTTCCTCATCAATCTCGTTGACCGCCCTTAACGCAGGCTCAAGCCCAATTTCTTTTGAGATCACCAGTTTGGTGGCATCCAGAAGAACAAGGTTTCTTATACCCCATTCTTTAGCCGCATTTTCAAAATTAAAGGCAAGTGAATGAAGAAGATACGCAGGAGAATTCAGTCCCGCCCTGTTGGATACGGGCATTCCGAAATCGAAACCAAGCCCCTTGCCCTCGAGAAAGAATGATTTCCTTCCTTCTCGGTCAAATCTGACCATCAAACCGGCATTTTCAAAAACGAAAGAATTATTCCTGTCTTCAAAAAAAGTATAAATATTCGTCTGATCTACCGGGAAAAAAGCATTCTCGCTAATATTGCCGCTGACCCTACCGTTCTCCAGTTCAACCCTTCTCCCGGATTCATCCTCAATTGCAAGGATGCCTTCATTTCTTTTTACTGTAACCGTAGCCCCGGTAGGTTCATGTACGACATAGGAACCGGTACCATCCGAGTTGGAACCATTTTTGAAATTCCCGATAATTTTGACATTCCACTTCCGGCGCTCGTCAATGGCGGCATCGAGAATAAAACGGTTTTGCCAGTTACCCCTTTCGGAAAGATAATTAAAGATATTGAGCTTCTGCTCATAAGAAAAACTCATAAGATACTCCCTGCTTTTAGTTACTTTTTGCCCCGCGCAAATACGCCATTGGACACTTTTTTTAAAAAGAAGATTTATTCTGAAAAACAGCATTTGTCAATGAAAGCCAAGAACCTACGGCTCGTTGAGAATAAATTTCCTTCCATATTCCTCTGTTTTACTGTAAACAGCGCGCCATGAGGGCACAGAACATAAGAAATATCGCGATTATCGCGCATGTCGACCACGGCAAAACGACCCTGATCGACTCAATTTTCAAACAAAGCGGCATGATCCGCGAGAACCAGAAACTCGAAGAACGGGTGATGGATCGCAACGAGCTTGAGAAAGAGCGCGGCATCACCATCCTTGCCAAATGCACCGCCATCGAGTGGGAAGGAACCAAGATCAATATCATCGACACTCCCGGCCACGCCGACTTTGGCGGCGAGGTCGAGCGTGTGCTCGACATGGCCGACGGCGCGATTTTGCTGGTGGACGCCGCCGAAGGCCCCCTGCCCCAGACAAAATTCGTCCTTGGCAAAGCCCTGAAACTCGGCCTGCGCCCGATAGTTATGGTCAATAAGATCGACCGCCCTGATGCCCGGCCCGACGAAGTGCATAATGAAGTTTTCGATCTTTTCGCCTCTCTGGACGCAAGCGAGGAGCAACTCGACTTCCCGACCCTCTACGCCTCGGGCCGAGACGGCTGGTGCGCGGAAAGCCTGACCGCCCCCCGCGAAAACCTGCACCCGCTGCTCGAACTGGTATTGCGCCACGTTCCGCCGCCCAGGGTGGACACGGGAGGCCCATTCAAAATGCTGGCCACCCTTCTTGAGGCCGACCCGTATCTTGGCCGCGTTCTGACCGGCAAGGTCTACAGCGGCAAGGCCAAAGTGAACATGGCCGTAAAAGCCATCGGCCTCGACGGCGAAGCGATCGAAAACTTCCGCCTCACCAAACTTCTTACCTTCCGCGGCATAGAACGTGTCCCCGCGACCGAGGTTATCGCAGGAGACATCATCTGCATCGCCGGCATGAAAAGCACAAGCGTCGCCGACACCGTCTGCTCTCCGGAAGTGAGCGAGCCTCTGCCCGCCCACCCGGTAGATCCGCCGACGATGGCGGTAACCATAACCGTCAATGACTCTCCCCTAGCCGGAAAAGAGGGCCGCAAACTGACCTCGACAATGATCGCGACCCGCCTGAAGGCCGAAGCCGAAACCAATGTCGCAATCAGGGTCACCGAAAGCGCGAACAAGGACTCATTCGAACTCGCCGGACGCGGCGAACTCCAGCTCGGCGTTCTGATCGAAACCATGCGCCGCGAAGGCTTCGAACTGTCCGTATCGAGGCCGCGCGTCCTGTTCCGCGAGGAAAACGGCAAAAAACTGGAACCATATGAAGAAGTAATCATCGACGTCGACGACGAATACACCGGCGCGGTCATGGACAAGCTTACCCAGCGCAAGGCCGACATGACCGACATGCGCCCCTCCGGCGGCGGCAAGACCCGACTGACGTTCCTGGCCCCCTCCCGCGGACTTATCGGCTATCAGGGCCAGTTCCTGACCGACACTCGCGGCACCGGCGTCATGAACCGACTTTTCCATTCCTACGGCCCGTACAAGGGAGACATCCCCGGACGCCGCAACGGTGCCCTTATCTCCACCGACACTGGTTCAGCCGTAGCCTACGCGATTTTCAACCTCCAGGATCGCGGCGTTATGTTCATAGGTCATCAGACTCCCGTCTATCAGGGAATGGTAGTCGGTGAACACAGCCGCGAAAACGACCTCGAAATCAACGTTCTCAAAGGAAAAAAACTAACCAATATCCGCGCCTCCGGCAGCGACGAGGCCGTAATCCTCGTCCCTCCGCGCCGCATGAGTCTTGAAGAAATGATGAGCTGGATCAACGAGGACGAACTGGTGGAAGTAACTCCCAAATCCCTTCGCCTGCGCAAAAAACACCTGACCCCCCAGGAACGCGAACTCGCAAAGAAGGCTGAGAGGAAAAAGATGGCGGCTGAATGATCTACGTTGAAGAATCTGATAAACAAATAATAGCCAATCAGAATTATAACGGCGAAGCTTCAATCGTCATTCTTGTAAATAACGAGGGGAAAACCCTGTTGATCTTGCGGGATGACATCCCGCAAATCATCTACCCCGGATACTGGACAGTTCCCGGCGGCATGAAGGAACCGGAAGAGACTCCTGAGGAAACAGCTTACCGGGAAACTTTCGAAGAAACCGGCTTTATTGCAACCGGCCTCAAACCATTTGCACAGACCATCGACACCGCTGGCCGTAACGAACTTGTCACCGCGTTCACAGGCACGATCGACAAAGCGATCAGCGAGTTAACGCTGGGCGAGGGCGCGGAAATTGGTTTCTTCTCGGTTGAGGAAATCAAAAAAATGAAAATAATTCCCTTTGTCAAAACCCTTCTGTTGTTCTTCCTGGACGAAAGCAGCTCTGGAAACACCGCCTCAGGCGTGATAAAAGACCTCTGAGAACACCTATCCAAATTAGAGTCATCAATAATGTCAAAAACGCAAAAAGATTACCGCCTCCTTCAGGAAAAAGGCAGATGGCACGATTTCATGATGGCCTTCCGCGTCTGGCGTGAATTCAACCGCGGTTTCAACCGCCTCGCGGATCTTAACAACTGCATCACTTTTTTCGGCTCGGCCCGTTTCGCCGAAGGCAACAAATACTATGAAATGGCAAGAAAGACCGCCCGCCTTCTCGGCCAGGACGGCTATACGATCATGACCGGCGGCGGCCCCGGCATCATGGAAGCCGCCAACCGCGGCGCAAAGGAAGGCGGCGGCCTGTCGGTCGGCTGCAACATCGAGCTTCCCCACGAACAGGGCAGCAACCCCTATCTGGATATCAGCGTCCAGTTTCATTACTTTTTCGTCCGCAAGGTGATGCTGGTAAAATACTCCACCGGATTCGTCCTTATGCCTGGCGGCTTTGGCACGATGGACGAGGTCTTCGAAACCGCGACCCTGATTCAGACCGGAAAAATTAGCGATTTTCCCGTGGTGGCCATGGGCAGGGAATACTGGTCGCATCTTGGCCCTTTCATCAATGAAACTATGATCAGCCACAAAACAATAAACCCGGCCGACAAGAATTTCATGCGGATCACCGACGACCCCGAGGAAGCGGCAGAGATAATCAAAACGCATAAAACAGTTGAAGAAAGTAACATGTAAAACTGGAATATCTCTCTCCACCCTGTTTATATGGCTTGTTAACCCGGCAACCTCGCCTATTTAGTATGGCCATGATAGTTAGATATTTTCTTCTTCTGCTTGCCTTTTTAAGTATTGCGCCCGCCGCGTGGGCGCAGAACAAGGTATTCAACGCGCAGACCTTCGAACTGGACAATGGCATGCAGGTGGTGGTCATTCCCAATCACCGCGCCCCTGTCGTCACGCATATGGTCTGGTTCCGGGCCGGAGCCGCGGACGAACCGCAGGGCTATTCCGGCATCGCCCATTTCCTTGAGCATCTGATGTTCAAGGGCACGGAAAAACTCGCCCCCGGCGAATTTTCGAGAATTGTCAAAAAACTGGGCGGCAACGACAATGCCTTCACTTCCCAGGATTATACCGCCTATTACCAGTCAGTCTCGAAACAGCATCTTGGCAAGGTCATGAGAATGGAGGCCGACAGGATCCTCAATCTCCAGCCCCCGGCCGAGGAAGTGTCCGCCGAGCACAAGGTCATCCTCGAAGAACGCCGCCAGCGCACCGAAAACGATCCGCAGGCCATGTTCGCCGAACAGATGCGCGCCGTCATGTTCGTCAACCATCCTTATGGCACTCCGATAATCGGCTGGATGCATGAAATGCAAAGACTGAACTGGCCGATCGCCAGCGAGTACCGCAAACAGTGGTACTCTCCATCCAACGCGATTCTAATAGTTTCAGGCGATATTACCGCAAAGGAACTGCGCCCTCTTGCGGAAAAGATCTACGGGCCTCTTCCGAAAGTCGCCGTCCCGGAAAGAAAGCGCACTCAAGTCCCCGACCTTCGCGGCGAGAGAAGAGTGATCTACCGCCACAAGGATATCCGCCAGCCTTATTTCGAGCGTCTTATTCTCGCTCCGAGCTATCGCCAGAACGCCGAAGAGGCTCTCGCCCTTCAGGTTCTTGAGGAAGCCATAGCCGGCGGCCCGACCACGCGCCTTTATAAAACCCTTGCCGTCGAACAAAAAGTCGCCTCCGGCGCCGGAATGTATTACCGCGCAGAAGCCTGGGACAGCGGCGAGATCGGCCTTTACGCCACCCCGGTTGAAAATGTTCCCCTGGAACAGCTGGAGCAGGCCTTCGAGGAAGAACTCCGCTTGATCGCCAAAAACGGCATCACCGCCGAAGAATTGCGCCAGGCGAAAAAACGGCTGATGGCTGAGGCGATCTATGCCCGCGACAGCCTTACCGGCCCGGCCCTCATCGTGGGCCGCGCCCTGACAACCGGCGCAGTTCTTGACGATGTCGAGAACTGGCCAAAGAAGATCCAGTCTGTAACCCTGCAACAGGTAAACGCCGCAGCCGCGAAATATCTTGATCCGGACAACGGCCAGGCATCGGTTACCGGCTATCTTCTGCCCAGCGAGGAAAATCCTTTATGAGACAGATATTTTTTTCTTTCATATTCCTGATTCTGATATTTCCGGGAACCTCGTCTGCAAATGCCCGCTTCCTCGATATCCAGGAAGTAACCAGTCCCGGCGGCATAACCGCGTGGCTTGTTGTTGACAAAAGCGTTCCGGTAGTGGCTATGGAATTTGCCTTCAAGGGCGCTGGCGCCGTTCTCGACCCTCCGGACAAACAGGGTCTTGCCAGAATGGTCTCCAATACCCTCGACGAGGGCGCGGGCGAAATGGATTCCCTTGAATTCCAGGAAGCCTTGCGGGAAGACTCCATAACCCTTCAATTCAACTCCAGCCGGGATTCGTTCTTTGGCTCCCTCAAAACGCTAAAAGAAAATCAGGACAAAGCGTTCTCGCTGCTCAATCTTGCCCTCACCAGCCCCCGCTTCGACCCCGAACCTGTAGAGCGCATGCGTCAGGCGAATCTGGCGCGGATAAGAAAATCGCTTTCCAGCCCTGACTGGCTTGCGGCCAGACTGATTAACGACGCCGCTTTCGCAGGGCATCCCTACTCCCTCAACAGTGGCGGCACCTTGTCATCGCTGCAAAAGATCACCGAAGAAGACTTGAGGGCTTTCACCTCCAGGCATCTGACCAAAGACCGCCTTCTGGTTTCGGTGACCGGCGATATCTCCCCGGCTGAACTCGCGTCTTTGCTGGACAAGGTTTTCGGTGGACTGCCTGACACTTCTCCCCCGGCAGGAGTAACCGATACGGAAATAAAAGGCGGCGGACAGATAATCCTGCTTAAACGCGAAATGCCGCAAACCGTGATCGAGATCATGCAACCCGGAATTGCGCGCAATAATCCGGACTATTACCCGGCTATGCTGATGAATTTCATCCTCGGCTCCAGCGGCTTCGGCTCGCGCCTGATGGATGAGGTGCGCGAAAAGAAAGGTCTGACCTACGGCATCTATACAAGCCTTTATAACCTGGATCACGCCAACGCTCTCACCTTGAGCACCTCGACGGAAAACCCCCGGGCCGGCGAGGTCATGGACATTATCCGCACCCAATGGAACAAAATGAGGAGCGAACCCGTAAGCTACCAGGAACTGGCAACGGCAAAAGCCTATCTGATAGGTTCGATGCCTCTGATGCTCTCGTCCACGGATAAAATCGCAAGTCTGGTGCTGTCCCTGCGCCTTGACGACCTGCCGATCGACTATCTGGACAGGCGGGAAAAAATGCTGAAATCGATAACCCGTGAAGATGTCCTGAATGTGGCGAAAAAGCTGCTTGTTAGTGACAGGTTAACAGTGGTAATGATAGGCCAGCCTCAAGGCATCAAACCAACCCGAACAGTTGAGACGCTACCCAATGTCGAGTGAGAGAATTACAGACCTTCCCGCCTCTTCCCTGACCAGGAAACCCGAATGGAAAAAGCTCGCAGAGAATCGCCTGAAACTCGAAAACATGCATATGCGTGATCTTTTCGTCAAAGACCCCGCGCGTTATTCGAAATATCATCTTAAAGTCGACGGCATGCTTCTGGATTTCTCCAAGCACCGCTTTACCGACGAAACCCTGCAACTGCTCACCGGCCTCGCCCGCGCCTGCCAGGTTGAGGAATGGCGCGACAGGATGTTCAATGGCGACCATATCAACTCGACCGAGGATCGTGCCGTCCTTCACACCGCGCTGCGCCGCCCGAAAAGCGACAAACTGGTCGTCGATGGCGAGAACGTTATTCCCTATGTCCACGAATGCCTGGATAAACTCAAAGCCTTCAGCGACAGGGTTCGCGGCGGCGAATGGACGGGTTACAAAGGCGACCGTATCACCGACGTCGTCAATATCGGCATCGGCGGCTCCGATCTCGGCCCGCTGATGGTCTGCGAGGCGCTGAAGCCTTTCTCGGATCGAAGCATCAACCTGCATTTCATCTCCAATGTCGACGGCACCCATGTCGCCGAGACGCTGCGGAGCCTGTCACCCGAAACCACTCTCTTCATCATTTCGTCGAAAACCTTCACCACCCAGGAAACCATGACCAACGCCGAAACCGCGCGCGGCTGGTTCCTGGAACGCACCGGAGAACCCGAGGCGGTAGCCAAACATTTCGTCGCTGTCTCCACCAATACGCAGGCCGTAAAGGCCTTCGGGATCGACGAGGCGAACATGTTCCCGTTCCGCGACTGGGTAGGCGGCAGGTATTCGCTGTGGTCTTCGATCGGACTTTCGATCTGCATATCGGTCGGATTCGAAAACTTCCGCAAGCTGCTCGATGGCGCATACGCCATGGATCGCCATTTCTGCGAGGCCCCACTTGAAAAGAATATGCCGGTAATCATGGCGCTGCTTGGCATCTGGTACCGTAATTTCTGGGACGCGCAAAGCTACGCCGTCCTCCCCTACGACCAGTACCTAAGCCGCTTCCCCGCATATCTCCAGCAAATGGACATGGAATCCAACGGCAAGAGCGTCGGCCGTGACAACCGCCGCGTTGATTACCAGACCGGCCCCGTTCTGTTCGGAGAACCCGGCACCAACGGCCAGCACGCCTTCTATCAGCTGATTCACCAGGGAACCGCACTTATACCGTGCGACTTCATTGCCCCGGTATCCACGCAAAACAAGGTCGGCAACCATCACCAGCTGCTGCTGGCCAACGTTCTCGCCCAGCCACAGGCATTGATGCAGGGTCGCACCGTCGAGGAAGCCGGCGGCAATCCGCAGAAAGCTTTCGAAGGCAACCGCCCGTCCACGACCATCCTTCTCGACGAGGTAAACCCCTTCTGCCTCGGCATGCTGATCGCCCTTTACGAGCACAAGGTTTTCGTCCAGGGCATAATCTGGAACCTCAACAGCTACGACCAGTGGGGCGTCGAACTCGGCAAGGTGCTCGCCAAAAACATCCTCACCGCATGGAGCGAGGAAAAATCGGACGGCCTGGACAATTCGACGCAAGGTCTGCTCGATTACATAAAGAAACATTGGTAATGATGAAAATGCCTGACTGGAAAATCAGGCATTTTTTTATTCTGACGGCTTTGACGATACCATTATTATTACCGGTGCACCGCCTTCACGCAGAAGAGTTTGAAGGTCGCAATTACGAAATCCATAAAGGCATTAACGCAGGAGCGAAAGCTCCTGCTGTCTTTTTGCTTCATGGCGGCACCTCTAACGGACGCTTTCTTCGAGCCTCTATTAATTTTGATAGATTTGCAGACATTTACGGCGTAGTTGCCATATACCCTTCCAGCCCAGACAATTACTGGAACGATGGAAGAGGCGTGGCCTTCGGGGACGATGCCGGCCGTGACGATGCGGCCTACCTGATGCGCCTCGCCGCCCACCTGGCGAATAAGGGATTGATCGACGAAAGTAAACTCTACTTCGCAGGCATCTCCAACGGCGGTGGCATGAGCATGAAAATGGCATGCGACTACCCGGGCAGAATTTCCGGAATAGGCATTGTGACAACCAAACTGCCCGTCGAACTAGAATGCGCATCTTACAAGCCTGTATCCTCTCTTTTCTTTTTTGGAACGGAAGACGGAATTTGCCCGCATCAGGGAAGACCGACTGGCTCGGAAGGAGGCTATGGCGTCAACAAGGGAAAGGCCTATTCCGCCGAAGAAACCCTGAAAATCTGGCGAAAGAAAAACAGTTGCGGTAACGGGCCGGGAAGCGAAACCCGCATCGATAACAAGGAAGATATGACTTCGGTAATGATAAGAACTTACCAGAACTGCAAAGCGCCTCTTAAATATTATGAAATTTTCCATGGCGGTCATACCTGGCCGGGAGCAAGGCCTCATAGAACTGGCTTTTTAAAAAAGTACATAGGCATAACTAGCCAGGAAATTAACGCTGGCGAGGAAATGCTGAAAACCTGGTTCGGAGATCCTGACCGGTAACTCTTTCAAGACTCTTGGCGTCTTCGAGCAAACACTTATAATAAGAAAAAACAGGATCAAGAAATGAATGATGACGCCGTGCCTGAACCGGGCGATCTCCCGCCGATAAGCCAAAGTGAGCTGGACTTCGCTATAAAACAGCATGCCCTCTTCCTTAAAGGCATCAAAGGCGGAAGAAAAGCCATACTAAAATTTCTGGATCTGTCGAGCCTCGACTTTAATAAGTCCGACCTTTCGCAAGCCGACTTCACCGGATCCAAGCTTGCCGGGGCAACTCTCACCGGCGGCAGGTTCCGCGCTGCATGCTTCTTCGCCTGCGATCTACGAAACTCTAACCTTGAGAAGGCCGATTTCTACCGGGCGGACTTCCGCGGCGCCTATGTCGCTGGAGCCAACCTGAAAGGTGCCGACCTCGCTTCCGCCGATTTGCGTTCCGGCAAGATCATGAAACGCGGCGAAAAAGGTGAACTGGTAGACCGCAAGCGCCTGGGGGACTCATCTGCCCGCACAATCTTCAGAGGAGCAAGGCTGGCTGAAACCAACCTCTCCAACGCCCATGGCTCGCAAGCCGATTTCACCGACGCCGACCTTACCGGCGTAACCATCCACGATGCTCAGTTCGCCGGAGCCAAATTCGACGGAGCCAACTTGACCGACGCCGATCTCTCCGGCACCGACCTTAAAGATGTAAGTTTCAAATCTTCGATAATCTCGGGAATTATTCTGGAATCTGCTGAACTGGGCGGTGCCGATTTCGAAGACGTTATAACCGAAGAAGGTATGGGAGAAAAACTGGAAACTCTCGGTCGCTCTCTTCCCGAACTTCTACAAGAACATACCCTCTGGGTAGACAGCGCAGGAAAGAAAGGAAGGCAGCTTGACCTGAGCGGGATTGATCTTCGCGATATTTTGAACTTGAGGAAATTCAGACTTACCGCGATCAGGGCAATCGGAGCCAATCTGTTGCATCAGGATTTGCGCGGAGCCAGTATCCAGAGCGCGGTAATGGATCGCAGCGACTTCCGCGATTGCAGAATGAAGGGTGCCGACTTGCGCGGATCTTCCCTCAGATACGCTAACTTCGCGCGCTCCGACATGAGCGGGGTCAACCTCTCGCCGCTTAAATTCACTCAGCTTGACGGCAGCGAATGGCTGCAACGCGCCAATTTAAGTGAAAGCAGCCTTCGCTACGCCGATCTTCGCAACGCCGACCTGCGCAGCACAATACTGATGGGCACCGACCTCTCATTCGCCGATCTCAGAGGAGCCGATCTGCGCCATGCAGATTTAACAGGAGCAATGCTCAATAAAACGGAACTCGAAGGCGCCAATCTGGAAGACGCGATTATTAAAGAATGACATCGCTTCAAAGAAGTATAGCGGGTAGCAATAACGGCAAAAAAAAGCTAGTTTTCTATTATGCGAATCCGCCATTTGCCAGAAATCCTGATAAACCGTATCGCCGCCGGTGAAGTCATCGAGCGCCCGGCTGCCGCCATCAAGGAACTCGTCGAAAACTCAATCGATGCCGGCTCCGCGACCATCGAAATCGACGTGCGGGACGGCGGAAAAAGTCAGATCATGGTCAGCGACGACGGCTGCGGCATGGATGAGAAAGAACTCTCCGCCGCCCTCGACAGGCACGCGACCTCGAAACTTTCAGGCGAGGATCTGCTGAATATCACCCATCTCGGTTTCCGCGGAGAGGCCCTGCCCTCGATCGCAGCAGTAAGCCGCCTTGCCATAAAAAGCAGAATGGACGGCGGCAGCGGATGGGAAATCAGGGTAGAGGGCGGCAGGAAATCCGAACCCGTCCCCTGCGCCCATCCGCGGGGCACCATGGTTGACGTCCGCGACCTGTTCTACGCAACCCCCGCCCGACTGAAATTCCTCAAAAGCGAACGCGCCGAGTTCTCCGCCATCCGCGACGTCGTCTGCCGCCTTGCCATGGCGTATCCGAAGATCTCATTCAAACTTGCGCATAACGGCCATACCGGCCTGAAACTTCCCGCCACCAAAGACAGAAGCGAACGCCTCTGCGCCATACTTGGCGGCGATTTCGGCGAAAACTCGATGATGATCGATGAGGTATACGGGAACGTCAGAATTTCCGGCCATGCCGGCCTTCCAACGCACAGCCGGGGAAATTCCCTCTACCAGTATCTCTATGTCAACAACCGCCCGGTAAGGGACAAACTTCTGGGAGGCGCGCTGCGCGCCGCCTATCACGACGTAATGGCTCATGACCGTTACCCGGTGGCGGCGCTTTTCATCGACCTCCCCTGCGAGGATGTCGACGTCAACGTCCATCCCGCCAAGGCCGAAGTGCGCTTCCGCGATCCCTCCCTGATCAGGCGGCTTCTGGTAACCTCGATTCAGTCCTCGCTGCGCGAACACGGCGGAAAAACATCGACCGCATCTTCCCGCGCAGCCCTTGCCTCAGTGGGGAAAAGCGATTTCTTTACCCCCCGGCCTCAACCGCCAGGGCCGGTTCAGGGAAACCTCGCCGAAGCCGTTTACCAGTATTATTCTCCCTCCCCATCGTCCTTCGCCCCCTCTGCAAGAATGGAGGAACCGCAAAAGGAAACAACAGAAGAAGCCGCCGAATGCTTCCCCCTCGGCGCCCCACGCGCCCAGATCCATGAAAACTACATAATTTCCCAGACAGCAGATGGCATGGTGATAGTCGACCAGCACGCCGCCCACGAACGCCTTACCTATGAAAAACTGAAACGGCAGCAGTCCTCAGGCCGGATACCGGCGCAACTGCTCCTTACCCCGATTATCGTCGAAGCCGGAACCGAAGCCGCCGAACTGCTGCTGGAGCAAAAGGAAATCCTTGGCGAACTGGGACTGGAAATCGAAAGTTTCGGCCCCGGCGCGATAGCGGTCAGGTCGGTTCCGGAGATTCTGGGCACGCGCCTGGATGTGGAAAAGCTGGTTATGGATCTCTCCGACCAGTTGAAGGATAATGGAAACGCAAGCGTATTGCAGGATCGCATCAACGCCGTTCTCTCGCAGATGTCCTGTCACGGCTCCGTGCGTTCCGGAAGACGTCTTGGCGCGGAGGAAATGAACCACCTTTTGCGCGAAATGGAGAAAACCCCGCTCTCGGGCCAGTGCAATCATGGCCGCCCGACCTGGGTTGAACTTAAACTGTCGGATATCGAAAAACTTTTCGGGAGAAAATAACCATGCCCGCACCAGTGCCCACCAGTAAAAACCCCGAAGTCAAGTCCATCATCAGAATATACGGAGCTTTCGTCGCCTCGCTGCTAATGAGCTTCGTTCCCGATCCGGTCTTCGCCGTCATCGCCGCCGTTTTCTTCACCGGAGTTCTTGCCGCGGCATATCTGGTGCGCAGGAAGGCCGAACCTGAAAGCCTTACAGAAAATCATATGACATGGATCATCCGCACCATCTGGATAGTCTGCCTTTTCTCGCTCGCAACCATCGCCGCCGGAGGCGTATATCTCTGGACGCAGGTTGACTATTCGGCGATCCAGCCATGCGCAGAAACCGCGGGAGATCTTGTCATGGCAAGGAACGGAAACATCGAAGCCAGAGAACTTGTCGCCATCATGGAACCTTGCAAGCGGGCTTTCCTCGATGACAATAGAATAGCCTTGATTATAGCTACAATAACCGCCGCCTTTCCTCTGGTGCTCTACCTGATTCTTCGCCTCACCAAAGGCATCTCCAGAGCCTCCAAAGGCTACCGCCTGGCCAACCCGAAAGAATGGTTTTAGGGCATTGGACAATATCAGGTTGAATTCATGTCATGCCGCTCCGTGCGGGCATCAAGCTAGCTCTTCGGCCTCAAGGTCGGGAAGCAGATCACATCGCGGATATTGGCCGAACCGGTCAATAGCATCGCAAGACGGTCTATCCCCATCCCCCAGCCGCCGCATGGCGGCATGCCATACTCAAGGGCATTGACGAAATCCTCGTCCAGCATCTGCGCCTCTTCATCCCCTGCCTCGCGCGCCTTGGCCTGCTCGTTGAATCTCTCCCGCTGAACATCGGGATCGTTAAGCTCGGTAAAGGCATTGACGATTTCCCAGGTATTGATGAAAGTCTCGAACCTCTCCACCAGCCGCGGATCGCTGCGGTGCGTTTTCGCAAGCGGCGAGATCTCCAGCGGGAAGTCGGTCACGTGAACCGGCTGGATCAGCTTCTCTTCGACCTTCTCTTCGAAAATCGCCTCCAGCACTTCGCCCCATTTTGCTTTCGGATCCACATGGACGCCGATCTTTTTTGCGGCTTCATGCGCTCCGGCGGCATCGCTTATCGAAAGAAAGTCCACTCCGGTCTCTTCCCTGACAAGCTCGGCCTTGCTCTTGCGCGGCCAGGGCTTTGCGAAGTTGATTTTGTAATCCCCGTAATCGACCTCCAGGGAACCGCATACCTCCTGAACCGTCGAGGTAATAAGATCCTCAACAAGATCCATCATGTCGTTATAATCGGTATAGGCGTGATAACCTTCGATCGAGGTAAACTCGGGATTATGCCTTGGCGAAATACCTTCGTTGCGGAAAGATCGCCCGATCTCGAAAACGCTGTCTGCGAACCCGCCCACGATCAGCCGCTTCAGGAAAAGCTCCGGCGCGACCCGCAGATAGAAATCACTGTCGAGCGCGTTATGATGCGTGACAAAAGGCTTTGCCGAAGCCCCGCCCATGATCGAATGCAATATCGGCGTCTCCACCTCCAGCGCCCCTTTTCCTTCCATGTAACGACGGATAAAGGATACGATTTTCGAACGCTTGCGCAGAGTCTCCCTGCTCTGTTCGTTCATAATCAGATCGAGATAACGCTGCCGGTAACGCTGCTCGATATCGGAAAGCCCGTGATACTTCTCCGGCAAAGGCAACAGCGACTTTGTTAGCATAACCAGTTCATTGGTCTTGACAGACAGTTCTCCTCTCGGCGTCCGCCGTATCTCGCCCCTCGCCCCGATGATATCGCCGATATCGAGGAACTTCAGCTTCTCCATCTCCGATGCACTCATGAAATCCTTGTGGCAGAAAACCTGAATTTTGCCCGAAGGATCGTGAAGATCGATAAACATGCCGCTGTTGCGGATGGCCATTATCCTGCCCGCCACCGCCACTTTGTCTCCGGTCTCGACACCGCTTTCGAGGTCTTTGTATTTGTCCTGCAACTGTTTTGCCATATGAGTGCGATCAAAGGTATAGGGGTAAGGCTCAAGCCCTGCCTCTCTCATGGCTTCCAGCTTCAGTCTCTTCGACTGCCGCGGGTCAGATGCGATATCGTTCATTTTCAATTCCTCAAAAGTTGGAACCGTATTTATTAACAGGAAGATCGAACAAGTCCAAGCCTTTCGTTCAGTTGTTTTGAACTCGGTCTTAAAACCTCCTTTGCCGCAATGCGCCTTCCTGATAAAATCGATGCGGTTCATATGCAACCCCTCTCCCGCCGGGAGAGGAAGGGGCCCGCGAAGCGGGAGGGTTAGGGAAACGATCTCCAATGAAAAAAGATTCAAAACAATCCGGCAACGCTCTCTGGTTTATCCTCATTGCGATCGTCCTCCTCGGAGCGTTGACCGTCACGCTCTCGCGCGGCGGCAGTTCCACCGATCAGACCGGCGATTATGAGCAGCAAAGCATCAAGGTCAGCCAGATTCTCCGCTTCTCCAAAAGCATGGAGGAAAACATCAAAAAGCTCCAGATGCTAAACAGCTGCAGCGAAACCGACATAAATTTCCACGATCCGAAAGTCCCTGCCCTTGCCGCCTACCAGAGGACTCCCGACACCCCTGACGAATGCAAGATCTTCCACGCCAAAGGCGGCGGACTCGCCTATCAGGCTCCTCCTGCCGGGGTGAATGACGCAAGCGCCTGGATCTTCAACGGTGAAACCAGAATCTGCGGCATGGACAGCGACCGCACGGAAGTGGCCATCATCCTTAAAAACATGAAGCAGAAAGTCTGCGAACAGATAAACCGCCAGCTGCTGTCCACCACGGTCGGAACTGACGCCGACGGCACGGAAGGCGTCAACCCGTACGCCCCCCCTAACCTCGAAGGCGACGGCACCAAAGAACTCTGCACCGCCCAGACCAGCGGCAGACCTTCAGGCTGCGTAATCGACGGCGGCGGCGAATACGTATTCTACCACGTCCTCATCGCCCGCTGAAAATAAGGCAGTTCTATCTGCCCGGCTTACTGAAATCCGGCATCTGTCTGGCCACGGCTTTGTCCTTGTCACAAAACCATACGCCAGAACCTTGTTTGTGCGTGACATCACCGATAGTTTTGCTGCCTTCGCACATGACAAAGCCGGGACATGGAGTCGTCATGTTTTCATGTACGCGTATCCTCCAGCCCATACCTTCCATCTCCGCGATGAGCTTTTTTCCCAGTAACAAAGGCTGTTGCTCCGCAACGACTGATCCGGTTTTGAACTCTTTTTTAAGGCTCATGCCACATCCCTCTTTTTTGTTTTTCGTCAGCAAACTAGCAGCCTTGCCTTTGAGATAGCAATTTTTTTATATTTCCCTCTCCCGGCGGAAGAGGCTTCCTTACAAAAAATAAAGGGGGGAAATCCCCCCAAGTTTGTAAATCTTTTGTCAAACGAGTCCTACTCGCTCTGATTCTGACGCCGGGCCTCGTCAAGATAGCGGCTCGCGGTCGTGCGTCCGCCTTTCTGCCCTCCGATCCGGCCGCCCTTCGCCCCGGCGCGGCGTGCGCGCTCGCGGTCGTTGGCGAAATTGCCCGGATTGTCTTTGGTATATGGATTGATCATCTTCCTCTCCTCATTTCACGTTCCGTTACTTGCTTTGCTCTCCCTGATTGGACTTCCTCGCCTCCTCGAGATAGCGCTTGGATGTGGTTTCACCGCCTTTCTTGCCCGCCTTTCTGGCGCGCTCGCGGTCGTTGGCAAAATTTCCAGGATTTTCCTTGGAATATGGGTTGGTCATTTTTCTTCCTCCTATTGCATTGCAGGAACAGGCGGCCCCCATTAGAACCTGTTCCCTGAAAAAAGAAGCCCAGCTTTTTCAGGCATTTCCTTTTCCGGTTAACGATCGCTCTGGCCAAGCATTATAGGCGGTTGTTAGTTCCAATTCCGGAAATGGCCTTTTCTGGGCAAAAATATGATAATGAAGATTATCTATGTGATATTTCGAAAGAATGACCTTGTAAGAAAGAATTTATTTTTTCTATTATTGCAGCAAGTTAATCGCATACCGGAAATTACCGGTTAAATTCCACTATAGAAAATTCCTGATTTCCGCTGCCGCCTCCCCCAGCCCTTTCCTTTCCACAGGCACCCCTTCCGGAAAAGCGCCAAGCAGCCGGGTAGGCAGCGAGGAATCCAGGATCACGAAAACGCCTTTATCCCCGGAAACACGTATCAGCCTGCCAAATGCCTGCCTCAGACGAAGCCGCGTGATCATCTCGTCATAACGTTTTTTCCCAAAACGCTCGCGTCTCGCCTTGTGCAGTATCGTTGGCCGCGGCCAGGGCACCCGGTCGTAAACCAGCAGCCGCAAACTCTCCCCCGGAACGTCTATCCCGTCGCGGACGGCATCGGTTCCAAGCAGACAGGCATGCGTATCCTCGCGGAAAATATCCACAAGCGTTCCGGTGTTTATATCGTCCGTATGCTGGGCATAAAGCGTAATCCCCTGCTGCTCCAGCGGCCCGGCTATCCTCCCGTGAATATCACGAAGCCGCTGTATCGCCGTAAACAGTCCCAGCGCCCCTCCGCCCGATGCCTCAAACAATGTCCTGTAGGCGCCGGCCACTTGCGCCGGATCGTTTTTATTCACATCGTTGACAATAAAGACCCTGGAATTGACCGAGTAATCGAATGGAGAAGGGACTGACAGGTAAACCGGAGAATGAGTCAGATAATCCGCCCCCGTCCTTTCCCTTGCCGCGTCCCAGTCGCTCTGCTCGTCGCCGCTGCTGTCCCTCAGGGTGGCGGAAGTGATGGCGATGCCATGCGCATGCGGCCTGATCGCCGATGCAAAAGGCCGCATTGGATCGACGAAATGCCGGTACATCCCGACATCCACCGAATTCCCCTCGATCCTCTCGACCTCCATCCAGTCGATGAACTCTTCCGGGCTTTCCCCTTTCTCCAGCGTCTCCAGCATCGAAATCCAGGCCGAAACCGTCAGCTGGCGCAAGCCGATAGATGTACAGGTGGACTCAATCCTGCGCCTCATATCCGCGCCCATCTCTCCCTGATCCTCCGCCAGCCTGTCCCTGAGACGCTTCCCAAGCGATTGCAGCGGCCTGTACAACTTTTTCAATGAAGACCTCAGTCCGGCGGCTGCCTCCGGAACTCCGGAAGCAAGCGGAAACGTTTGCGTTTCCAGCGAGTAATTTTTCTCCTTTGCATCCGAACGCGCATAAACCTGCCCGTATACCGCATAAAGAAACTTTTCTGCCGGCCCTGAGGGCATTCCGCTTTTAAGCCTCTTCGACCATCCATCACCGGTAAGATCCCTTGCCGCCCACTGCACCATACGCAGATCGGTTTCCGCGGCGTCGTCTCCGGCAACCAGATCCTCCACCCGTCGCCCCAGCCCTCTCGCCCGGCTCCGCCTGCCGCCTTCGCTGCCCAGCAGCCACCGGCGCAGATCCCGCGTTTCGCGTGCCGTGAGATGCCCCGCAAAAGCACTGTCAGCCGCATCGAAAAGATGATGCCCCTCATCGAAAACGAACCTTGCGGGCAGATCGCTCTCCGCGCCGGAATCCGCGGTCAGTATCATAACAAGCGCGTGATTTGCCACTACAAGCGATGCATGCCTTGCCTTCCTCGCCGAACGCTCGACGAAACAACGGTGGTAATGGTCGCATGCGCCGTATATGCACTCCCCCCTTCTGTCGGCAAGGGACGTCGTATTGGCATGCCCGATAAGTCCGGGAAGCCAGCCCGGAAAATCCCCTCCGGTAATATCGCCATCCCTGGTGGCCTCGATCCATCTTGCCATCAGCCCTGCCGCTATCGCCTGCGCAGGATGCTTCGCCAGCCCCGCACCCGCCGCCAGTTCCTCGAAATTGAGCAGGCAGAGATAATTTTCACGGCCCTTCCGAATGGCCACCCTGCTTTCTTTAAGATCGGCATCCGGATACAGCCTGTCCAGTTCGCCCTCGATCTGCCGCTGAAGGTTTTTCGTATATGTGGAAACCCATACCGGCCCGCCGTTCTTTTCGCTCCACACGCTTGCGGGCGCGAGATATCCAAGCGTCTTGCCTACCCCCGTCCCCGCCTCGGCCAGAACCACATGCGGCGCCCCCTCTTCTTCGAGCGGAGAAAAAGCCGCAGTTATCCCCGAAGCATATTCGACCTGCTGCGATCTGCTCTCCGCCCCGAAACCGAGAAGTTTCGAAAGCCTCTGCCTGGCCTCCTCGCCCGTCACCGGATGGTGGGAAGGCTGCGGCTCCGGAGCCTGCTCCGACCACTCGGGCAACACACGCCAGACATTCAGCGCGTTCTTGCTAAATACAGGCTCCTTCGGATCGTATTCCTTCCCCAAAGCCGCAAAAACGAAGGGCGTCCACGGCCACCCCTTACCTTGCAGCCCCATGATTCCGGCAATCTCCAGCAGCCTGTCCGGATTCCCGCTCCCCTTCAGATCCCCCAGCATCGCCGCCGCGCATTCGCTCAACAGCAACGGCAATTCCTCGTCGTCGTCCGGACATTCGAGCATAAGCGCCTTCGCCAGTCCGCGAGGCGTGGGAACGCAAAACCTTCCCGGATGAACGAACGCGAACAACTCCAGCAGATCGAAAGTGAATAATTGCTCGATCCCCAGCCGGGAACGCGTAATAGGCGCATGACATACGAGCGCCGCTCCGCCGCCCAGCGCAAGATGCGCCCCTGAAAGAGGAAAGTTTTTGATTTCCCCATCCGTCGCCAGGACATAGGCCTTGCCCGAACTCACGGTGATAGCGGGTATTTCAGGCACAGAAATTACGCCAGCGGCAACGCTTTCAAGCTTTGAAGAAATCATGCTTTTGTTTATCACAATTAATAGCCGGAAAAAGAACTTTGTTGTTTACATAAGATTGGGATTTGTTATATGTACTTAAGACAATCTGAGAAGACAAAATGAAAATATTGGACATCTTCGCAAAAGCCGTGAGCGCGCTGGCAGAAATATTCGATCCGCAAAGACTCGAACTGGATAAGTATGACAACGGAATCGATGTAAATCACGACGTCTTTGATATAATGAGAAATCTAGGATGGAACATACAGGTTACCGGCCATCAGGTAATCCAAAACGTAACCGGAACCAGATTCGGCCACCACATCGGCACCACAACCCTGACCATCTTCTCCGCTTCCAAAAACGGTCACGAAAAAGGCAGCGAGCTGTGGTACCGAGACCTGTGCAACGTGCTGGAAATTCCTTACGAGAAATCACCGGTGCCGATTACAGGGAAAAACCTCCCGCGACCGCCAATCCCTGGAGATCGTTCACCTGGTTCATGATGATACGTGGCATTGGCTTATCGATGGCTGCTCCACCGCTTCCAGACCAGCGGCAGCTTTCCTGAGAGTCGCAAGCCTGTCTTCTAAAATATTTGATGGACTTACTCCGGCGATAATCCTGTGTGATTTAAGCGTCCTGAAGACCTTGTTGCCGGTGCCGCTAAGATAGATTTCCACATTGTCCTTGCGAAAATCATCGATCATATCGGCCAGAGTGACCATGATCGAAATATCCATCATTCTGGCATCGGTAAGATCGATAACGACCGCCTGAAGCCCGCCGTATCCGGACTGCAGCCTTGAGGAAAGATCGCGCGCAGTCCCGAAACTGAGCGGCCCGGTAAACCGCAGAAGCAGCAGTTTCCCTTGCGCCTCGTCGATAATCCTCTCCTCCTCTTCGGAAAGTCTGTGCCGGACATCGGGCTTGCCTCCTGCCGTTGCGAACTGCACGTCGTCGATCTGGTGCGTGGCCAGACGCCTCGCCGTTATCAGGCTTTCAATAATAATGCCTATCGCAACCGCCATTATCAGATCCACGAACACAGTCAGCAGCAATACCGCAAGCATAACCAGAGTAGCCTGCCTGTCAGCGTCCTTGATTCCCGCGAATGTAAGACGGCCAAGGAAACGCCAGTCGATTATGTCCCAGCCCACTTTCAGCAGTATCCCCGCCAAAACCGCTTTCGGAATATCCTCCACCAGAAATCCCAGCCCCGCCACACAGGCCAGAAGCGTTATCGAATGCATCATCCCCGATAACGGCGTACGGCCTCCCGCCCTGATATTGACAACCGTACGCATTGTCGCCCCTGCCCCCGGCAGTCCGCCGATAAACCCGGCAAAAATATTTCCGATGCCCTGGCCGATAAGCTCCCGGTCGGAACGGTGCTGCGTTCTTGTAAAGTTATCCGCAACCAGAGAGGTAAGCAGGCTGTCGACAGTCCCCAGCATCGCCAGCGTCAAAGACGCAGAAACCATCGAAGGCAGTTCGCTGACTGTAATAATAGGCATGTGCAGCCGAGGCAGCCCTTCCGGAACTTCTCCCAGAACCGGCGCTCCCTTGATCAGAAAAATCCCGGCGGCTGTACCGACAATCAGAGCCGCCAGCGAAGGCGGCAAATGATTCCTCCAGCCTTTTGGTATCAACAGAATTATAGCAAGCGTCATAAGCCCCAGCACTGCCGCCGGAAGCACGGGCTTGCCTAAATGACCGGGCAGACTGTGAAGCGCTTCCAGAACACCGTCTTTTGAATCGTATCCGGTTAAAGAGCCAAGCTGGAGAATTATTATTATCAGACCGATACCGCTCATAAAACCGCTGACGACCGGATAGGGAACGTAATTGATGTATCTTCCAATTTTCAAAAGCCCGAAAATTATCTGAAACATGCCTCCCATCATCACGACCGTAAAAACCAGAGCAAAATCATGCTGATATTGGGTAATTACCGAGGCCATGATAACCGTCATCGGCCCGGTCGGCCCGGAAACCTGTGACGGCGTTCCTCCGAAAAGCGCCGCAAAAAAACCGAGCGCAATCGCCCCGTACAATCCGGCCACCGGCCCCGCCCCCGAAGCTACCCCGAAAGCCAGAGCCAGAGGCAAAGCCACGACCGCAGCGGTTATCCCGCCGAACAGATCGCCACGAACATTTGAGAAAAGATTGGTCGGAAAAACAGAGCGCATCTTTATCCCCCTTGAGGACAAAGGAAATTCTACTCCCTGCTTCAAATACTTGTAAATAAACCTAACCCGTATTTCTCACACCATCTGTGCAGCGGTGTAATGCATGCGGGAGCCTTGGGGCATGTGTGCGGCGGAGACCCGCAAAGCAGTTCGCCTTCGCGGGTATGATGGTTGCGAGAGGATTAGAAATGCGGGTTAACCTTTGCGGCGACCGCAAAGGCTGGCCGCGATTGCACCATCGCAGTTGTTTTCATGGTCGGTAAGGTTAACGGGATATTCGCCGGTGAAACACGCATCGCAGTATTGCGGCTTGCTTTTGTTCCGCCCGCTTTCGCCGACAGCCCGGTAAAGGCCGTCGATAGAGATATAGGCAAGGGAATCCGCACCTATAAGCTCGCGGATCTGCTCGGTGCTGTATCTGTGCGCCAGAAGCTCTTCAGTCGAGGGGGTGTCGATCCCGTAGAAACAGCTATGCGTAGTCGGCGGCGAGGAAATGCGCATGTGAACCTCGCTGGCTCCGGCATTGCGCATCATCTCGACAATCTTTCTGGACGTAGTGCCGCGTACTATTGAATCGTCTACCAGAACTATTTTCTTGCCCTGAATATATGCCCGGTTGGCATTATGCTTCAGCTTGACGCCAAGATTGCGTATCTGGTCGCTGGGCTCGATAAAGGTGCGCCCGATATAATGATTGCGAATTATCCCGAGTTCAAACGATATCCCAGAAGCCTCGGCGTATCCAAGCGCCGACGAAACTCCGCTGTCAGGCACCGGAACCACGAAATCCGCGCCCGGACAAGGCGCCTCTCTGGCAAGCTCGGCCCCGATGTTCTTGCGCATCTCATAGACCGAATGCCCTTCCATAAAGCTGTCGGGTCTTGCGAAATAGATGTATTCGAAAATGCAAAACCGCGAGCACTTCCTCTCCAGCCTCCTGCTGCTTAACCCGTCCCCGGTGATGATTACAATCTCTCCCGGCTCGATATCCCTGACGAATTCCGCTCCGATAATATCGAAAGCGCAAGTTTCCGATGCCAAAACGTAAGCATCCCCGAGACGCCCCAGCGCCAGAGGCCGCACTCCATGCGGATCTCGCACGCCTATCATCTGCCCTTCCGCCAGCGCAACAAGAGAATACGCACCCTCGACCTGCCGCAAGGCGTCGGTCAGTCTGTCGATGACCGATATTTCTTTTGAAAAAGCCATCAGATGGACGATAACTTCTGTATCTGTCGTCGACTGGAATATCGCCCCTCGCTGCACCAGTTCCTTGCGCAGCGTGTGCGGATTGGTAAGATTGCCGTTATGCGCTATCGCAAATCCGCCGAAAGCAAGCTCGGCGAAAAGCGGCTGCACGTTTCTCATATTGCTCTCGCCGGTCGTGGCGTAGCGGTTATGCCCGATTCCCGCGCTGCCCGTCAGACTTCTTATGATTTTGACATCGCTGAACGTGCTGTCCACCAGACCCAGAGCCCGGCGCGAATTGAAAGTCTGACCCTCGCAGGTAATAATGCCGCAGGATTCCTGCCCCCTGTGCTGCAACGCATGAAGCCCGAGTGCAGTAAGCGCGGCGGCATCATCACTGCCGAAAACCCCGAAAACCCCGCATTCCTCATGCAACTTGTCGTCGTCAAACGGGCTCATTGCAAGGCACCGCCCTCTAGTAACTCGTTCAGCTGACGCCGCTGCTCGAAGCTGTAACCATCGGCGCCGCTGTTTTTCTCTCCAGATTTCATTTCCCTATCCGTTTCAGTTGCACCTTCATTGGATTTATCGCCCAGAAGCTCCATTTCCTGCAACTTTTCACGCGTCCCGGCGGTTTTCTGCTCCAGTTTTTCCTTGCTGTTGAAATCTTCCGGTAACATATCTCCAAGGGATTTTGCCGTCCATTCGATATAAAAGAAAGTCTTGCTACCCTTGAACCACTCTTCCTTGGCATCATCATCAAGCAACAGATGGAAAGGCAGATACAAAAGCCCGAGCAGCAGAACCGCCCGAAAAATTCCGAAAATTATCCCAAGAGTCCGGTCGACAGGCCCAAGCCCCACCGAACTGATAAACCCCGAAGCGAAATAACTTATGACCGATAGAATTATCACCACCCCGACGAAGATCGAGCCATAAGCGATAGCGTCCGCCACCATAGGATAGGGGATCGCGCCGAAAAGCTTCTCGGGATCCTCTTCATTTACGTCCATCCAGCTGCGTACAATTCCGGCAAACAGAGGCCCCCCGTAAAGAGCCGCGACAAATCCCCCAACCACGCCGACAATCGTCAGCATTTCCCTGATAAACCCGCGCAGGAAAGCGATAACGGCGGAGACCAGCAAGGCGACAATAACTGCAATATCGATAATCATGCGGTTGACTTTTCCTTTGTACAGGACTGTTCAGATTGATAGGCAAACCCGGAACATTTTGCAAGAAATCAAATGGAAAAGCCCTAAAAAAGAAAAGCCCGGATCGGGATTGGAGTACGATCCGGGCTTCCTTTATTGCCTGCCAGTCTGAGGTTTGGGTTCACGGTCAGGGAAAAATGGCAGGCTAAAACCAGGCAGAGGTCTGCATATTTCTGAAATTTTCGCTTTTTTGTCCTCCGCCATAAGGTTTCAAACAAAGACTCGTAAAAATACTGACCTCCTCCTCTTCGTAAATGAATGTCAGGCGGTTGAGCTGTTTTACAATTGATTGCGCACGTCCGGCGGCTATAACCGGATCCACGCCCCCTAACATCAAAACGAATATTCCGCCATCCGTCCGAAACACTCTTTCCTTGTCACGCATTTGACCTTGCAAGCTCTGTGCCAGAAGCTTCAGCGCAAGATTCCCCGCACCGGTTCCCAGGCGGCGGCAAATACCGGCAAGGTTATCAAGCTCGATGACGACGAACACTCCCCCGGAGCATCCCTGTTCGGCTTCTTCACCCATCGACTGAAGCAAAGCCTCCCTGCCCGGCAAACCGGTCAGGTCATCAATGGCTCCCGCAGATTGAGTAACATTATTGTTCATGCTCACCGTCATATTGCTCTTTGCTTAACCCGCAAATACCTTGCCTTGACGCAACGCTTGCGAAAGCCGTGCCAGTTTGCACGATCAGCAGAATATACCGTAGTTCTCAGGCCCCCCTTCACGACAGAAGCGAAGCCGGATTGTTCTTCGGTTAGGCATTGTTTGCCGGGATGGAAATGCCTTTGCCTTGTTTGATCTTTTCACTAATATGATTATCTGACTGTTTTACTCGAAGTGAAAAGATACGGAATGCCCTCCTCCTTCCCAAGACTACAACCACCGCTGATTGCCGTTATTGCGCTCGCCGTCATCATTGCAATAAGCGCACTTTTTCTGCTTGGAAAACCCGAGAGGTCTTCCCCCCAATCCGGCATCCGGCAAGAACAGGAAAGCGCCGCATCTGCCCCTACGGCGGAAACAATAACAGCCTCGGAAGAAGATTTCAGCTTCACTCCCCACAAGGCTCTTTACGAAATCAGCCTTGTCTCCTCTCACAGCGGCTCGCAGATAGTTAATATTAGCGGCCAGATGTTCTTTAAATGGGAAGCTACCTGCGATGCGTGGACTACCGACCACCGCTTCAAACTGATTTATGAATACGCCGATAGTCCGGCAATGCGGATAACAAGCGATTTTTCCACCTTCGAACCCTTCGACAGGAAAAGCTTCGATTTCACCTCGCGCCGCAAGAGGGACGGCGAGCTGTACCAGGAAATCCGTGGACGCGCGACCATGGACGGCAATGGCGGACAGGCTGTTTACACCATGCCGGAAGGTCTTGAATACGAACTGGGCGATAAAACGCTTTTCCCCATGTCCCATACCGTCGAACTGGTAAAAGCCATCCGCAGGGGAAAGAAATTCTATACTGCCACAATCTTCGACGGCAGCGATGAAGACGGCCCGGTGCTGATAAACACCTTCATCGGAAAGAAGGTTAACGCCCTGGCTAAAATACCTTCATCGCCGAATATCGACGGAACACTGCTAAACACCCCCGCCCACGAGCTTCGCATGGCATTCTTCCCTGTCAGCAAGGATGAGGAATCCTCTGACTACGAAATGAGCGTCACCTTTCACGAGAACGGCATTATCAGCGACATGAAAATCGATTACGACGACTTCACAGTCTCCCAGAAACTGGTGGCCCTGGAAAAACTGCAAGCTCAGTCCTGCCGGTAGAGAATAATTAATAATTTCCCTGTAAATTTACTTTGTTTGAATTAAGGGCAAAAAATGCCATAGTAAAGGCAAGGAAATTACAGAGATACGTGATGAGAAAAAAAGTTCTGATCGTTGAAGACAATGAATTGAATATGAAGCTTTTTCACGACCTGCTGGAAGCTCATGGAATTGACACCATTGAGGCCCGCAGCGGCAACGATGTAGTCGAGAAAGCGCGCAAGCACCTGCCTGATTTGATCCTCATGGACATCCAGCTTCCCGAAGTCTCCGGACTTGAAGTAACCAAATGGCTCAAGGATGATGAGGAATTGCGATCGATCCCGGTCATCGCCGTAACCGCCTTCGCCATGAAAGGCGACGAACAGAAAATTCGCAGCGGCGGATGCGAGGATTACGTATCGAAACCGATATCGGTCAGTAAGTTCATTGAAGTAATCGAGAAATATCTCAAGTAACCCCAGGAAAAACCATAAATGTCCGCCCGCGTACTTGTAGTCGACGATATTATGCCAAACGTCAAACTGCTGGAGGTAAAACTCAGCAGCGAGTATTACGACGTCCTTACGGCAACCAGCGGCCTTGAAGCATTAAAGAAAGTTGCGACAGAATCTCCGGATATAGTTCTTCTCGACGTTATGATGCCGGGCATGGACGGCTTCGAGGTTTGCGAAAAAATCAAGAAAAACCCTGACACCGCCCATATTCCGGTAGTGATGGTTACCGCCCTTACCGACGCTCACGACCGTGTCCGTGGGCTGGAAGCCGGGGCCGACGATTTCCTGAGCAAACCTGTTAACGACACATCACTGATGGCAAGGGTTCGTTCTCTAGTTCGCCTTAAAATGACCGTGGACGAATGGCGGGTTCGCGAAAATACCGCCTCGCATCTAGGCGTTGTTGACGAAAAAACCAATGTAATGGACGAGCCTGTCGAAAAAGCGAATATCCTGGTCGTTGAAGACCAGAACTTTGAAAGCGACAAGTTCAGGGAAGTTCTCAAAAAGGACGAGGATATTATCACCCATGTAAAAACCGGCGCCGAAGCCATGGAGCATATAGCCAAAGGCAGCTTCGAGCTTATGGTCATCTCGCTGAATCTTCGCAATGAGGACGGTCTGCGGCTTTGCTCGCATTTGCGTTCCAATGAAAAGACGCGTTCCACCCCTATCCTGATGGTTGCCGAGGATCAGGATTTGCAGAGAGTCGCCCACGGTCTGGAGATCGGCGCTCATGACTACATAATGCGCCCTGTAGACAGAAACGAATTCCTCGCCCGCTGCAGGACGCAAATAAGGCGCAAGCGCTTTCAGGAACGCCTGCGCTCTAATTACGAAATCAGCCTTTCCATGGCTCTTACCGATTCTCTCACAGGCCTTTATAACCGCAGATATCTAGAAGTCCACCTGCAAAAACTGCTCAACAATAACGAAACCCGCCGCAAGGCTCTGGGAATATTGATGCTCGATATCGATCATTTTAAAAAGGTCAACGACACTCACGGCCACAATGTCGGCGACGAGGTGCTGAAAGAATATGCATCCCGCCTCGTGGACAGCGTACGAAGCTTCGACCTCGTGGCAAGACTTGGCGGCGAGGAGTTCGTTATCCTGCTGCCCGACGTCACCGAAAAAAGATCTCATTTCATCGCCGAGCGTCTTAGAACCGAAATTGCCGGCAAACCCTTTTCCTGCAGCGTCCCTGGCGGAAAGCTGAACGTAACGACATCCATTGGCGGCGCAATCATCGAAAGCGGCGGCCACAGTTCGATCGATGTGCTGAAGCGGGCGGACGACGCCCTCTATCAGGCCAAAAACAGCGGGAGAGATTGCGTAGTCTTTGAAACAATAGGTAAACTTAACCCCGCTGATTATATTCAGGACACCCGCCCCACCATTGAATAGCGTGATTGGAAGGGAAAGATAATGCCAAAATACTTTTTGCCAATAGCTCTTCTGCTGCTAACGGCCTTAACAATGCTTATCCCGCAAATATCCTCAGCCGCCAACCCTGGCGACGCCTGCACCGCGGCAAAAGCAGGAAGCGTAGAAGTCTCCGCCGCCGACACCGACATTCGCATTTATTGCGACGGAACCACCTGGCGAACCGAGCAGGAGCTTGATGAAAGCGGCGTTACAACAAAAAGAATCAGACAAAACATTACCTTCGGCAATGAGACTTCTATCTGTAATAGCGACGCCGAAGGAACCTTGAAATACAATTCCTGCTCCCTGAGTTTTGAATACTGCGACGGTTTGGCATGGAAATTGATGAAAAAACCCGCTTCGCTGGTTGCAAACTGGAAGCTTGACGAATCATTGGGAACGATAGTCTACGATTCTGCCGGTCTTCGCGATGGCCAGATGTATAATATGGAATCAAATGATCATATAAGCGGCGTGACCGGAAACGCATTACAGTTTGACGGCGTGGACGAATATGTCGAGATACCACGTTCTAACGCCCTGTCTTTATCCCAGTATTATACGGTAGCAGGCTGGATTTATATTGAAGGGCCGGGCAAAAATGGCCTTATGGGTTTCTTTGGCAAAAATCAGGCTTACCGTTTCTTCTGCGATAACAATGACCCCTGTGGCTTCCGTATCCAGCACTTTGATGGCGGCGGCACATGGAACCCAACGGCTCGCGCAAATTTTCTCCCTTGGAACGAATGGCATCATATAGCCATAACCTTCAACCGGCCAACCATCACCGTATACCGCGACGGCGAAGTCTTTACCACCTATTCAAGAGATTATTCGATTGATACCGGCGTAGGCTTTTATATTGGGGACATTCAGCCAAACTTTTACAGCTTCGACGGAAAGATCGACGACGTCCGTGTCTACAACCGAGCCCTTACGATCGACGAAATCAGAAAGCTTTACAACGGCGGTTCGGGCTGCTAGCAGAACTAGTTCTTTTTGGCCGGAGGAAGCTTCTTCTCTTCGAAATCCACATGCATTCCAGGCTTGCCGGTTTCCGGGTTGATGGCGCGAGGATCGTATTTGCGAAACTTCATCTTTTCGGTCATCGTCCGAGGATTTTTCTTTATGTAATAGGTATAGCCGGTCGGATTGCCTTTGGCATTCTTTCCGGTGCTCACCAGACGGATTTTTACAATATCGCCTTTTTTAGCCATCGTCGGACTCTCGAAAACTTCAGTTTAGTAAATTCAGAAGGCGAAACATACGGGTTTTGCCGAGAATGTCAAGCACTAGTTAATTACAAGCTGCAATCCGCTATCTTTAGCCCTGTCGCTAATACCAGCAATATCTGCAGGGAACAGTTCGGGCAGTTCTCTTCTGGCTCGATGCAAGTATTTTTGCATAACTAAAAAATTTAATTCATCGAGCATCGCCTCCGCACGTTCGATTCTCGGCTGAAGATTTCTGAGATGCCTCGCCCGCTCGTCGCTGTAAAATTCATTAGCGACATTCATATGCCATTCCCGGCTTAGCAATGAACTGGCGATTATGCTTAAACCAGGCGCGAGCTTGTTTCTGGCTCTTCCGGTTTCCGCGGGGAAAGCTATAAAAGCTATCTGATCCAGCGCCTCTCTCGCCAGATCCAGTCGTTCGGAATCGTCGGTTCCAATCAGTTGCGGGGTTACCCCCTCGATCTTCATCCGCCCGAATATGTCCAAAGCGTACAATATCCCGGGATGGAAACGTCGCAGATTGATATCAATCTGATTCCGGATATTCCCGGTTATCACGATCTTGCCGGATTCTCCGTTTTCTTTGTCTCCCGGGCGAAACAACAGATCCTCCAGCACCTCATCGGGCAAATTCTGACCCTCGTCGATAATTGTGAATCCATTGAGCGTGGCACCGCGCAAATAATCCGGCGGCCTTATCTCGACAATCCCTGCCTTCACCAGCTGACTTAACTCCGTCCCGCCAGCTACAGCCTTGACAGTTTCATCGAGCGCCGAAAACCATCTTTTCATTTTCTGGTTTTCATCGCCAGGAACCTCACCCATTCCAGGCCCGCCTGCCGCTGTCGTCATCGCGCGGATAATCGTAACCTTTGCAGTATTGCCCTTTAAGTAAGCATCCAGACCTTTTCTCAAAGCTTCAAAAGTTTTGCCTCCCCCACTCGTTCCAATCCCGAATGTGACCTGATGATCGTCAATCGCCCATGAAAACAAAACTTGTTCTCTTGATTTTGGAGAGAATTCTGCAACTACGAGCTTGTTAATTCCGCCGGATTTACGCCCCCCCGGAGAAGTAGAAACAGAAGTTTTGTTTCCATTCAATGGCTTTGGGTCGCTGCCGTTACCATTGCTGCAACTGCTGCCATTTCCAAAACTGGCCATATTAAAAACATCCGCATTTTTGATACAGGCACCGCCGCCGCCGAGCAACCCAAGGCCGACAAGAATACTGCCGATAGTATGTCCGCCCTTCGCTCTGACGGGCGTTTTGAGAAGCTGATGATAGCTTTCTGAATTCGCAACCGTCTCAGGCATGGCAAGCGCATCAGCAAAAACCTTGCTTTCACTAAGAAGCCTGCCAGAATCTCCAAAGGTTAGCTTCATATCCACAGAGGACAAAGAGACAAGCAAATCATGGAAGTTTTTTAATTGCAGCCTTGCGGCAGCGGCATCTGCCAGCTTGTTTTCAAATAAAGTGTCTCGAAATTTCTGCTCGTGCCTATGAGCCAGGGGCAGGAAAGGCCCGTTCCCGGTATAAAAGAAAATTACATTGTTCCTTACAGCTTTAATTCCATTAAGGTTTCTGGAAAGAATAAATTTTTCTGCCGCATCAAAAACTTCATTTACAAATTCCGTTGCGCCAGGTAGTACCGCTGCATTACCGGCAAGCTCATAGCCGATAACTCCCCTGCTTTTTCTTCCCGCAAACTGCCCGGAATCCTTGATGGAGCGTATAGTAACGCCGAAAATGGTCTTTAATTCATCCTCTAGCTTGGTAAAATTTTCAGAGCCGCAAAATAGAAGCGAATGGACGAGCTCATCCCTGTACTCAATTTTTGTTTTGTTGCCGGGCAGACAACCGTTATTTTTACTCTTACTCATATCTCCCCGCGTTTACTTTTTTAGTTTTTGTAGCGGTTCTTTCCGTAATATTCAAGTTATTTCCGCCTTCGCCTTGCCTTTCCTCTGCCTCTACTGGCGTTTCTCCGCGATGTCCTTACCTCCAGTTCCATTCCCGGAATATCTGCCCCGCCTCTGCCGACCACGGATAGAATGGTGCTTCCGGTCAATGGATCCGCCTCGCAAAGCTCCACCGTGATACCGGCCCCCATCCGGTAGACCCTTCCCGAATGACGCCCGATCAGCGCGTGCTTTTCCTCGTCATGCACATAATAATCATCCGGCAGCGTCCGCATCGGCACGAAACCGTCCGCCCCGGTCTGCTCAAGTTCGACGAAAAGGCCGAAGCGTGTAACCCCCTTGATCCTTCCGGCGAACTGCGCCCCGATTTTGTCGGAAAGGAAAGCCGAAGTAAATCGGTCGACCGCGTTGCACTCCGCCTCCATGGAAATTCTTTCTGTGTCGGAAATATGCTCGCAGATTTCCTCCAGTCTGACTTCCTCTTCCTTCTCCAACCCGCCTTTGCCAAGCCCGAGCGCGCGAACCAGCGATCGATGCACCACCAGATCGGCATAACGCCTGATCGGCGAGGTGAAATGCGCATACCTGCTCAAGGAAAGCCCGTAATGCCCGATATTCTCCGGACTGTAATGCGCCTGCGCCTGGGCGCGAAGAATTACCTCGTTAATAAGATGCTTGTACGGGTGGCTTTCGGCTTTCGCCAAAAGCTGGTTCAACTGGGCCGGTCTGACGACCTGACCTCTTGGTATCGAAAGATTGAACGACTTCAAAAATTCCCTGGCCGAATCCAGTTTCTCCAGTGAAGGCGCGTCATGAACCCTGTAGACGCAAGGCGCTTTCCGCTTCTCAAGCTCCTGCGCCGCCGCCACATTGGCAAGCACCATGAACTCCTCTATCAGCCGGTGGGAGTCGAGCCTTACCCGCTGGCTGACGCCAACCATGTTATTGTTTTCATCAAGGTCTATCTTCTTTTCAGGCAGATCCAGATCCAGCGCCCCGCGCTGCCGCCTTGCCGCATCCAGTATCGCAAAGGCTTCATACAGCGGCTCGATAACCAGCCTCAGTTCATCGTCTTTCGTCAAACCATCGTGAACCGATTGCACTTGCTCATAGGTAAGCCTTGCCTGCGACCGCATAATCCCGCGAACGAACTTGTGCCGGAGCAGTCGGCCCCCTGTATCTATATGCATGTGAACGGCCAGACAGGCGCGATTCTCCCCTGGCCGCAACGAACAAAGGTCGTTCGAAAGCGCCTCCGGCAGCATCGGCACGACCCTGTCGGGAAAATATGTCGAGTTGCCCCGCCGGTATGCCTCGCGATCCAGCTGGCTGCCGGGATGGACATAATAGGAAACATCGGCGATCGCCACGATCAGGTGATATCCGCCTTCCGCCTCCTGTGCGAAAACCGCGTCGTCAAAATCCCGCGCATCCGCACCGTCGATCGTAACCAGCGGATATACGGTAAGATCCTCTCGCCCGGCGAATGAAGGCACTTTCAACCCCTCAGCCGATTTCAGAACTTCCGCCGGAAAATCCGGCCTGATCCCGACCTCATGCAGGGAAATCAGCGAAATCGCGCGCCGATCAGATCTGTGCCCGATAACCTCGACGACACGCACCTTCTTCGTCCGCATGCCACGCGTCGGCTGGATCTCGCAGATTGCCATATCGCCGTCCCCGGCGCCATTCAGGTCTTTCTGATCGATTTCAAAATCGTGTTTGGCTTTTTTATCCGTCGGCTGGAGGATCGCGCCGCCGCGCCTTTGCAGGTTAACCATCCCCATCACCCGCCCCTGGGGAATATCGAGACGTCTGATAATCTTCGCCTCGTAATCGTTCTTGCCAGTCCGTATCAGCCTAGCCAGCACCCTGTCTCTCGCCGCAAGACTGGGATGGCCCTTTTTTTCAGGTTTTACCTCGATACGCGGCGGCGCCCCTTGATTCTCGTCCCATTGAACAGGCCGGGCAAAAAGATCGCCGTCGATATCAATTCCGGTTATCTCGATGATCGCGACCGAGGGAAGTCCTTCGGGAACGGCATATTCCTTGCCCGGAAGTCTGACGACAAGTCCCTCTTCCTCCATCGACTTCAGCAAATCCCTGAAATCAGTGCGATCGTCGCCCTTGATTCCAAAAGCGCGCGCCAGTTCCCTTTTGGTAAGGGGCGTTCCGCTATCCGCCAGAAATCTTAATACTTGTTCTTTTTCAATGATCACGGCCGGACTATATTTGATTAGTCGTCAAAAAAACAGTTAAAACTCCTTATGAATATCGTAGATCTCCTTCGCAAATACGACATCAGCGTCCCGCGCTATACCAGCTACCCGACGGCAAATCACTTCTCGGAAGCGATAAACGCCGCCCATTACCAGCGCTGGCTGCCCCATTTGCCGGAAGACGAACCGGTTTCGGTCTATCTGCACATCCCCTTTTGCCACAGACTTTGCCGGTACTGCGGCTGCCACACCAAAATACTGCGCGACTACGAACCGGCCCGCACCTACACCGACGCCCTGCGCCGCGAGATCGAGAGCGTGTCGTTCCTTCTCGGCCCGTGCCGCAAGGTCTCATACCTGCACTGGGGAGGCGGAACGCCTACTTTCCTTGATATAGCCGAAATCGAAGGGATCATGGAAACCCTGCGCTCCTGCTTTGACATGACTTCGTTGCTCGAACACGCGATGGAGATCGACCCCCGCACCATCGACGCAAAAAAAGCGAAATTCCTCGCCTCGATCGGCATAAACCGGGTTTCCCTCGGCATCCAGGACTTCGACCCTCACGTGCAAAAAGCCATAGACCGGATCCAGCCTTTCGAAAAAGTGCGGGAAGTGACTGACTGGCTGCGAAACTCCGGCATCGAAGGCATCAATTTCGACATGATTTACGGCCTGCCGCTGCAATCGGAGCAAAGCATCCGCAAATCGATGAAAATGGCGCTGGAGTTGAAACCCGGCAGACTGGCGGTTTTCGGCTACGCCCATGTCCCCTGGTTCAAAAAACATCAGGAACTGCTCTCCCCCCTGGGTCTCCCCGGAGTTATCGAACGCTACCACCTGCAAAAAGCCGCATCGGACGAATTGACTAATGCCGGATATGTCGAGACGGGCATCGATCACTTCACTACGGCCACCGACCCGATGGCTCTGGCCCTGAAGGAAAAGCGCCTTTATCGCAACTTCCAGGGCTACACGACGGATAATTGCCGCTCTCTGCTCGGCTTCGGTGCCTCAGCGATCAGCATCACCCCGAAAGGCTATCTGCAGAACAATCACCTCATTAAGGAGTACAGAGTCAAGACCGGCTCCGGATTGCTGGCCACAAGCCGGGGTGCGGCCACCAAGGGCGAAGACCTGATACGCCGCTCCATCATCGGAGATCTTATGTGCTACGGAAAAGCGGATTTCAGCAGCCTGTCCCCGGCCTCGCAAAACAGGGCCCGCGCCCGGATTGCCGTCTTCATCAGTGACAGTATCGCCGAACTTGACGGCAACGAGGTCAAGGTAACCGAAGCCGGCAAACCTTTCACCCGGCTGGTTTGCACCGCCTTCGACACCCGCTGGAACGAAACCTCCGGCAAACACGCCAAAGCTGTTTGATGGCAAAAATCCAAGCTTTATTGCTCTATCCCCAAACCGCGCCGCTGAAGAAATATCTTCCAAGACCGATGGTGAACACCAGACACCCGTAAAGCGAATGCTCAAGGCACGCCAGCGCCAGGGAACGATGCTGCGCATAGGTGCGCGATATTATCATCCCCCCGAACCATGAAAGAATAATCGCGACATAATTGCCAAAAATCGCATGCATATAGCCGAACGAGAACGCGCTTACGGCAAGAACCATCCACGTGTTGCCAAGCCATTCCTCATAGCGGTGAAAGAAGAAACTGCGATAGATGATTTCCTGAGGCAGAACCGAAAGCAACGGATAAAGCAGCATCACGGCTACCCACGCCCCGGTATGGTCGCGCGGAAAGGCAAAAAAGCTTTCCGGCTCGTAAACCATGCTGAAAGCAACCAGCAAAGGGGTCGCCACCGTAAAATGGAACAACACCTGCGGCAAACCCTTGCCGACCTCCGCAAGGTTCCACTCTCCGGCAAAACTGAAGCCCTCTTTTTTGCTTACCAGCCCAAACAGCGCCAATGCGCTGCCCCACAATACCGCGACCATGAAAAATCTCTCTCTGACCAGCATAACCAGCAGCGGCATGCCGCCGAACAGCAGCAGCATCTCGCTGGCCATTCTGACATTGAATTTTCTGACCGAACTCATTGAAGAAGATAGCAAGTTTGTCTCCCTAACCTATATTAACTACTGGAACTGAGCCCCCTTTCCGGGCATTTGTCACCTGAAGGAGATAATAAATGGCGCCCAAAAAAGTCCCCAACAAACAAATAATAAAACTCAGCAAGGAAATTCTGAAACGCTACCCGAACACCTTTGCTGAAGAGATCGGTATCGACCTGTCGCATGGCGATCCCAACGCGCTTTTTCAGTGGCTTTGCGCCAGCCTTCTGATTAGCGACCGCATCAATCATGAAATTGCAATCAAGTCTGCACGCGCCCTTCTTAATGAAGGATGGAACACGCCCGAAAAAATGAATGAAAGCAATTGGAACGACCGCCAGAAGGTTCTCGAAAATTCGGGCTTCACCCATTACAAGGAAACCGCCGCCACGCGCCTTGGCGATACTGCCGAGCTTGTTATCAAGAAATATAGCGGCGACCTCAATAATCTGTATGACAGATATAACGGCGATCTGCTGGAAATTCACAACGCCCTTCAGGAATTTCATGGCATAGGCGACATTGGCGCCGACATCTTCTGCCGCGAAGTCCAGCTTGTCTGGCCGAACCTGTATCCCTTTCTCGACGACAAGGCCAGAGACTACGCCCAGGAACTCGGCATGCCTCAGGACGCCGAGGAACTGACCGAATACTGCACCCGCAGCGAATACCCCAAACTCATAACCGGCATAGTCCGCGCCGGCCTCAACGACAAAATAGAAGACATAAAAAAAGCAGCCTGAAACCCATTCATTTTCTCACACTATCCGTGAAAACCTGCTTCGAATTGTCACCCCGCAAACGAAGCCGCTGCTTGCAGCGGTGTAGCATGCGGGGATATGGCCACTACACTGTGTGCTCCGCATATTTTATCCGATACCCCAGATCAGCGCGCCTTCCGGCGCGCTGCGGGTAGGATATGACGGATATTTCAGGGCTGGATGGCGCTTGTCACTGGCTCTTAGTCAGCCCGGTCGGGGATCAGCCCGTAGGTGTTGCTGCCGACAACGACACCTGCACTTTCCATGATTCGCCGCTCACTATCGGTAAGATAGGTCGCTCTCCATTCACCTATATCGACTACCTTGTCGCGGTTGAGATCAGCTTCAAGAAATGAGGAATCAGAGAATTTTCTGGGCGACAAACCGCCATTGTCCTCATCAAATTTGGATAAAGCAGTCGTCAGTTCCAGTCTTTGCGTATCGAATTGCTTGGTATCGAATTCTCCGTCGCCGTTAGTATCGAGATACACGTAAGTATCCTTTTGCACTGGCACCGTTGTGTAAACGATCTCTCGTTCCCACTCAATGTTATCGAGCACTTGATTGCCGTCGGCATCGAACAGATAAAACAGGTTCTCGCCAGCCTCAGCCGCACTCAAAACCCCGTCATTGTTTAAATCGAAGCGGCTGAAAGGGATTATCTCTATATTTGGTTCTTGTACCGGTCTGGTTACCGTCCTTGTCTCGTAAATCGGCGCGGCATTAACGCTTATCGAATAAAAGATCGCGGCCAGCACCACAGCCGAGGCGTATAGCATCTTGCGATAGTTCATTAAGGTGTCCTCCTGAATTGTATTCAGGAAAACCTAACCCCATCTCAAGCTTGATGGTTCCCGGTCAGATTCACGGGCATCCCGGTTCGTCCGGGAATTTTTGTGAATTTCCCCTCATCTTGAACCAGACGCGAAAGCATGTCGCTCCGGTTGCCCCCCCGGCACATTCGGCAATATTCACAGCTTCGCTGTCCATGTCCTTGGTTACGCCAGCTGCGGCTGTAATTATGTCGGCTTCGCATTCGGCATATTGCTCATCCAGTTTTTCAAGAGCCGATTGAAGAAAAGCATCCGTTTTATTGGTTTTAATCCAGATGAATACCCCGTCTTCCCCGGCATAATACATCCATTCCCCGAAAAGATCGGGTTGCGGAGGAATGAACTTCCCTGAACTCCCTGAAAAGATCCGGGCATGATCCCAGTTATTGGTATTATTGCCGGGGCAGCGAATGTATTTCACTTCATTTGTGGTAATATCCGGTGTATCCGCCCCATGGTTGTCAAAATATTCCGAAGAGGGTAAGAGCGGGAAAGGCGCATTTTTCTGAAACCCTTCGCTAAGCGAGACCGGATCGCTTTTATCACCATAATAAAGGACACATTCCTGTATTGCCGTCTGAATGAAATCGGCCTGCGACTTCAGATCGGCCGCCGATTTAAAGGTGTTTTGCGATGTCGTCTGCTGGCTGGAGGGTTCCATAAAAGTCACTGTAAGAGCCGCAAGCAGTGCAATGGCGATCAGAATATAAATTAGCGCCGATCCTCTTTCACTCCTGTTCATAATATATTTCCCTTCTGTGGACGGGCCCGGCACATCGAAATGGCCGGGCCCACTGATATTAGCAAAGAGAAGCTGGTCGGTTTACGCTAATCAGGACTTCCGGCTTACCGCTCCACAAGCACGTGATAATAGACGTGCTCCAGATTGGGGGCAGGGTTGCGGAAGCAGCCATAAGGCTGCCCGTCAAGACCGTTGGCACCATCATCAATATCCGGCTGGTCTATTGCTGGAAAACTTATGTCGGAAGTGCCGAAAGTCGTGTTAACAAGGTCATGAGCCTTGTACTGGCCGCTCTGGTCGGCAGGAAGAACCGGAATACCCGATATGCCCAGTTCGGTGTTGATCCTTCTGCATACACCTTCGGTAATTCCAGGTAGGAAAGCGATAAGGTCATTTCCTCCCGCACCGGAGACCCCGATATGGGGTATTTCCATATTTGCATTAAAATACCACTCACCTTGCGTTTCGCTAGCCATCATATCAGGTGGCGCAGGCGAATAAATCGCCCCCCCTCCCGCAGGGTGGAATACCGCAACCCTGGTGGAAACAATATCTGCGAAATCAGCCGGGGTATTGAAATTCAGTTCAGTAACCGAAATACCATTCACAATCATCCTGATGATCGTGGTTCTGATTGAAGCCGGATACTGGGTTAACTGCGCGCTGTTGATAAGCGCGGTCTCCCCGCTTGTGTCGCCGCCTCCAGAACGGCTTGACTGGGTCACGGCATATGAAAGCGCCGCGAACAACGCCACAGCAATTAGAATCAGGAACAGAACGTTCCCGCTTTCTCCTGCGCGGCTCTCGCTTGGTCTGTACATAACAATCTCCTCTTTGCTTAAGAAAACCCTGGTTGTTTAGTTTGATACGTTAATCCTGCTAATTCTGAGTTCAGCCCCCAGCTGGTAATTTTTACACTCCCTCCCCACGCATAGCCTATCGACGTTAACCCGCCAACCCTGGCCGCCGTTCTGGACATGTCCCAGTGCCTCGCGGAATTCCGGAAATGCCGATGTTGCCTTTGCGGTGACGACCACGGTCGATGAACTCGATTTGATCTCTATACCTCTATATATATCCTGCGCCCTTTTTACGAAATCATCTACCGAGGCTTTATCCACTGGAACGTTGCTTACCTTGGGCACTGGCGGATTGAGAGCCTTGGCCTCCTGAAGCTCTGCCCGCAACTGGGTGAGCGTTTGCATCTGCACTGCTGCATATAGTCCGATGCCGCAGGCGCAGGCCCAGGCGATGCCCCCGGCAATCAGAGCTGTATTTCCAGCTGTCTGGGGCAATTTCTCCAGAAATGAATTGAGATCGTTCGCCGCATTGGGATCGAGCAGCTTCTTGAAAACGCGCCAGTCGAATTGTTTAAGATTAACCAAACTCTGTTCCTATCCCATTATTCCGATTACATTTCTTTATAATAAAGTATAAACTCAAAACATTAAAACCTTTTTAAGTTAATATATTGTCCAATTTTCACTGATTCCCCTTGATACGAACTCTTCCGTCCGGCGACATGCCGCCCTGCACCTGGCCTCTGACCGGCCCAACACCTTGCTGATAGGCCGGAGGAACCAGAGCTTCCCACTCCACCTTTTCCTTGTTGACCTCATAACGCACCAGCGTCCCGTCGATTTTCCTCAGGTTATCTAGCAACTCCTGAATACGAACCATGTGCTTGAATACATCGCTTTGCATTGATTGAGCGGCGCTAATCATAAGCTGCTCAGTCGCCTGCTGCGTCTGCTGCTTAACGCTGGACAGATCCCTTTTCATTATGTTAATAGCAAGAAAATTCAATAGAAGAATGGTAATGGCAAGGAAAGCGACGCCAAGCCCGGAAATCAGCAATATTCTTGCCGTTGCCCTCGCCAGTTTCTCGCTGTAAAGAGCTCTGTTCCTCCACGGCAGCACTTTAGCAACATGAGGATTTATCGTCACGAAATTGGCGTCCATTGTCTGGATTCTGGGCAAAATAGTACGGGCAGCGCCAAGGAACACCTGCATCCGCCCAGTCTCGGGATCCCATCTCAACGCACTTGCAACACCTTCCTGCTCGTAAAGATAAACGGTCTCCTTATCCCAGAACTCACTCTGACCGGGCAAAGCTGCGGCCAACGGGCACCAGCTGTCGGGGTTCGACGCCAGAGCTGATGAAGGGCACGCAAGATACCAGACCCGCCCCCCTTCAATTGAGTAAACATAATAAACTTTTTCCGTAGAGCATGCCTGGGCGGCGGCGTTCCAGACGGCTTCATCTTCGGTTCCCGCCACATGAGGAATCGATCCTCCTATAAGCTCCATCGGCAAATACGGGCTTACCTGGCCGGGAACCATGCTTGCTTCCCCTGCAAGTTTATCCGCTAGCCCGGGACGAAGACGGGTTACCCCTTCGCTGTCATCTGCCGCCGCCCGGGATTTCTTTTTTGCGGCAATTTCCGGATTTTGTGTAATGGAAACCAATCAGATAGCTCCTTGAAGAAGGCCCCCCATCATGCTGTCCATACTCATGTTCATAACCGTCAAAGCATAGATCGCACTACCGAAAGCAATTGCCAGATACACGCCAGTCAGGCCAAAGGCCAGCCAGACGATAAGAGAGTGTTTAGTTTTTGCCGCCGCACTGCGCATATCGGCAATAGACTCCATAACTGTAGCAACTTGCGCAAGATCAGACAAGCTCGCCAGTTCCAAACGTTCGGCTCTCGTAAGCGGCGCCCGGTCAAGAGCCGCGCCAAGATTGACGCCACGGGAAAGATCATGATTAGCCTGAGTCCAGTAATCCGCGACTTCCGGCACCGTAGTCGCTTCTGAAGATTGTTTTAAGGCCTCGTTGATCGGCACCAGACCACGTAACATCCTTGCAGCAGCCATCATCGAATCGGCAAAACCAAGATCTCGAAGATAAGCACCGATTAGAGGTATTTTTCGCACCAGTTTCGCCGTAGGCCAGTCTGGTTTCCCTTTGTTATACCAGAATGATACGATACACCAGACAAGGAAGCTTCCTGCTGCAAAGCAACTCCAGATAAGAATGTCCCAGGTCAGTTCAAGATTGCCAACGACCTTGGTATATTTTTCCAGTTCATTCGGATCGTTCGGCGCATTCCCCCTGAACCAGTTCAACACCATATCTTTCCCCCAGAAAAGTGACTGGGTTATCATAATAACGTCTACTCCAAGCCAGGACATCGTAGCCGCGATCGCCCTGGTATTCTTTCTTTTCTGGGTAATCGAATGAATGGCGTGGGGTATGCCCTCCTGCAACCTGTTGGCTCTTTCGCTTGCGGCGAGAATTGCTATAGTGCCGTGATCGAATATCCGCAAGGCTTTCAGCGCATCGATTACGCCAAGCCCTCTCGCCAGCGCCTCCCGCGCCGGAGCCAGAATGTTCTGACGCCTGGGGCTTGTCTCGGCCTGAATGATTTTCCACAAAGCCACCCCGGGAGAAGTCGCAGTCGAGCGAAACATGATTCCACGCAGCAACTGCACCTGCCACCACGTAGACCTCGCCAGCAACCGCTCTAACGCAGAGCGTTCATGCGGCCTGATCCTGAGAGCATATCCGCCCTTTTTGATAACTGCATGCCGGACGTCTTCTTCCGTAGGCATGTAAAAGGACTCGGTGACCTTCCTCGGCCCGGAAGTTGTTTCATATGCGACATCGGCGACCCACTGTTTCATCTCTTACAGGCCCGGCACTATCAGTCTTCAAGGTGCATTATCGCTGCTTTCGGATCTACAAGTCCGGTCATCACCAGATCAACCAGCCCTTCGCGGCGTGTATGAACGATCACACCCTCTTCATGTACAACCCTGTTGACGTTTTGAATTAGAGCTTCGTATATGTTGTTGCGATGCTGTACCCCCAATGGAATGAGAAGGGCATCAAGCAGCAGTGTCCGGCCCTGAATTCCTGTGCGATTGCATAAATCGCAACCGCTGGTGTTATGCCTCCTCACAGCGGCATCAGCAGAAATACCCAATTGATTGATTTCTTCCTGATTTAATAACTCTGCGGCATGGATCTTGTGCGCGCATCCCTGACACAGCGTTCGCACAAGCCGCTGGTTAAGCACTGCCTTGACCTGTTGCGACAATGTATAGGTGGATGATCTCTCGCGCTCATGAGGCATTAACGAGCGCAACCTCTCAAATGTCTGCAAAGCCGTGTCGGCGTGAATCGTGGAAATAACCGTATGCCCCGATTCCGCGGCCCTTAGCGCAGTCTCGACCGTATCGCCATCACGCATTTCACCGACAACGATATAATCAGGATCATGACGCATCGCAGCCCTGATCAAATCGGCGAATTCGCCCCCATGCATACCCGGCCTGACCTGCCATTGCGTGGCATAGCGCATTTCGTATTCAATCGGGTCTTCGATAGTGAGAACATGCCTGCGCCTGCGATCGATCTGCTGCACGCAGGCATAAAGTGTTGTGGTTTTACCGGATCCGGTCGGGCCCGAAAGAAGTATCAAACCGCCGCCGCCTTTAATTTCCGGAGATAGCAGCTTTGCGAGATAGTCGCCAACATCCTCGTGACGCCTGAATAATTCGTCAAACCCCTTTAACGCCGCCCGGTCGAGCAAACGAAGAGTAAGCTTTTCCCCGTCCTGACCTTGAGGCCCCGCGGCCACACGGACGTCGATGCTTCTGCCCTGCCAGACAAACCCGAAACGACCGTCTTTGGGCGTCACCCTGTCACCGAAGTTAAGACCGGCATCGCGTTTCAGCAAAGTCGTCAGACGCGCCATTGCGTCCGCCGGGAGAAGGTGCATTGGTATAAGGTCGCCGTCTATCCTGTATTTTATCCAGTTCGGTGCATCCGGATTGTTATCCTGTACAAGGTGTATATCCGATGACCTCATTTGCAGCGATTCAGCCATCATGTCACGCTGAAACTGGTTTAGCAGCAACCCGTTATCAACATCGTCCAGCCACAGGGCAAGCGTCTTTTCCGTCCTGTCCGCGGACAGATCATGCACCGCCCGAAGTGTATCGATCAGTTCCTTGCGATCCCAGACTTCGATTTCAACTTTTTCGACATGAAATCCGCTTCGATTTGAAGTAGATATGAGAGCTTCTATTTGACGTTGGTTCAAATCATGCAACGGAGCTATTTTTAATACGCCGTCAACAAGTCCTATCAGGTGGATACTAAGCGGAAGCCATGACTGAACCGGCAGTGCAGATCTTAACTGATCTCCGGTTGCACGATCGCGAACCGTTTCATCCTCAAGATCTGACGGCAATACCGCACCAGCCATGTCCAGAAGCTGTTCGGTGGAGCGGGTAACCCCCTGCTCTAGAAGCATGACCCGCTCTCTCTGAACCATGTCCAGATAGCGTTCGCGCCCTTCCGCCGATCTGCTTTTGCGTCTTTCATGCCAGCTTCTGCGCTCGATCCCTCCAGGAGGCTCTCCACCGGAAGCGGAACGGCGGTCTGTACGATTCCGACGCTCTTCTTCGCTTTCTGTATCGCGGCCTTCGCCGCCTGATGCTGATTGATCCTGATCGTTCATATTTTACCGAACTTACAGCCCGGTCGAAGCTGCTTTGCCTTGGGTTACGCCAGAAGATGTAGTAGCTGAACCTGAACCTGAACTTGAGCCTGAGCTTGAGCTTGATCCGGTGCTCCCACCGCTTGATTGTCCACTAGCCCGGTTAACAGAAGATAAAGATCTGTCAAAAAGTAGAAGAACTTTATCCTGCCCGTTATGAAACTCAATACCGCTCTTTCGCATATTTACAAGCCACTGAACGCCGCCGATGACCACAACTTCATCGTCAAAGACCACGCGGCTTCCGCCTGGCCCTGCTATTATCGCCCTGTTCGTCGCGAAAGAGGTGATTACATAACCGTCCAGAGTTCTGGCCTTATTAGCCGGAGCCGCCTGCTGTAGCGCAGAATAATCTTCCTCGTCCTTCTCATCCTTGTCTTTAAGATCCTTCATATCAAGTTGCATTCCCGGAGAAGCGCTAAGCAAAATGGCCTGCGAATCCTGACTAACCGCAGCTTGCGCAGTTCCTCTTACAGGTATGACCAGTATGCCCCGCGCCCCGCTGTGCATCACCTGCATGTCGTCAATCAAACCTCCGGCACGAACAGGCGCCCAACTGAGAGTAAGCGGACAGGCCTGTATCGGTTCAAGCAGCATTCCCGGCTGGCATCCGTTCGATTCAATTGTCAGACCGTTATCCTTTCCTGAAAGCCTCAGATCCTCCAGAACAAGGGCCGCGTCTCCCACGTTCACCAGAGAAACCGTAATCGAGGACTTCGAAGCTATGCCTGAGCCGAAATCTACATGCTCCTGAGACGAAACAAGAAGTCCGCGCCCCGGAACCGCCTTGGGAAATACCGTTGCCTTGCTGACTTCCTGCGGATTGTATTCGCCGTTAAGGTTGATGCTTACTACGCCGGTCGGCCCGTTATGCTCGACGATTAGCACGCCGGTTGCAGGGCCTTCCTGCACAGGCGCCCATGATACAGTGACTATACACGCCTGCCCGGCCTCCAGGCTTGTGCAATCTGAACGTAAAGCGTAACCGGCCTGCGGATTGGCCTCAATAGCTATATTTTTGATCTCGATGGGATTTGAAGTAATATTACGCAAAATTACCGATTTGACCAGCGTTCTGCTGGCTGACAGAGCCTCGAAATCCAGTGCGGCAGGTATCGACTCCACATCGCTTATTAACTGCGCGCGCCCCTCTGCGCTACCCTCTACAGTACCGGACAGGGTCGAGGTTACCAGTCTGGTTCTGCCGTCATGGCGCATCAGCATTTCCACCCGCCATGGGCCCGGCTGCAAACCTTTTACGGATAATGCGATTGCACATTCCGAGCCGGCCGGCAAAGCCTCCTGACCGCACTGGTTCAGCGAGACACTGGCTGATATGTTCGATGACGGATATAGATTGATTTCCCCCGTCGTAACGTTGCGGCCGCTCTCATTCCTGAAAAGCACGACAACCTGAGCAGTCGCCCCAATCGGAACGGCACCCCCGTCTACGTTGCCATTAGCAGCAATCAATCCCCCTGATCCCCCTGCTACCCGCGCTGAAGGATCATCAAACGCCGTTGCCTCCGCAGCTTTATAGGGAGAGCTGCAGAGGAAAAAAATTGCCAGAATGAGAATCGTGCGTTTAAGCAGATGAGCCATAGAATAAAAAATGAAAATTTCGAATCATGGAAAGATATCCACACGTTAATAATATTGCTTTCAGAGTCTCATGGAAAGCGATAAATGGTTTTTTCTTTGTAAAAAAAGTTAGCTTCTTTGGCCAAGCCATTGATAATAATAGAAACCGTCGCCAGATATTAGTTTAAACAAAACGCGCAAAAACACACGCCCCCCGACTCGCGGCGGTAAAAAAAGCCATTTTTCAGTCAAAAAAAATGAAAAACTATCTCGCCCCGGGATCGAATTGATCGGCCTCGAGTTCATCAAGCGGCGTTATTTCGACACTATCATCCTTAATATATGCAGGCTTCTGCCTGTTCGGATACGAGAACATTTTAGGCTCATTCCTTGGAACGTATAATTCCGGAACCGGCCTCGGCAACTCTTCTTTCTGGATTTTCTCACTTTGAAAAACATTAAAGATATTGGGCTTTACTGGCTCCTCGGTTAAAACCTTCTCGGGATTCAAGTCGAAGTCGGGGTTATAATCGAACGGCGCATCGCCAGGAAATATGTCTTTCTGCACATCATCCGTATAAACCACCACCCTTGGACGAAGAAGGAACACGAGTTCCGCATTCGACGAATTAACATTCCGGCTGGTGGGCAGAAAAACTTTCATAAGCCCCGGCCCGCTTTTGTCCATCTCATCATTTTCTCTGATTAGTCCTGCAATAAGAAGGGAATCGCCCGGACGTATTCTGACCTGGGTTGTCAGCTCACGTTCCGTCGTTTCAGGAAGCTTCAGAGTTGTTCCCGCCGCCTCGAAAGGCGTAAAACCCCGGAATTCCTGCAACTCAATCTCAATTTTCCCGTAAACGGTCGCGTTATCCCATGCTCCGTTTATTGTTAAAGTAAACCCTGAATCAACAGTATCTGTCTGGGTTGAAATATTTTCATCCCCATCGTCGAATGTCCGCTCAAGAGAAGATACATAATTTGTAGTATCAGCAACCCTGAGACTTGCCTCCGACCCTGAGAGCAACGTAATTTGCGGCTGGGAAATCGTCTTGACCGATCCATATGTGGAGATGAACTCCAGAACGTTATTGGCGTAGTCAATTCCGCCCGTAGTTGGCAATCCGATACTTATAGGACTCTCGCTCATTGCCCCGCCTGGAAGATCCAAACCCACATTGAATTTTCCAAAGGCCTGAACCTTGCCCCAATCGATACCTGAGCTGTTATCGGAAGAAAGCGAAACCTCCCAGATGTATATTTCGAATATTATCATCGCCGTATTCTTGCGCATCCGCTGAAAATAACGCTCGGCAAGTTCGGCCGTACGGTGAGTCGCTGTATATACAATTGTTCTGGTACCCTGATCAACTATCGGATTGAGACCGGTGATCGCCTGCAGACCTGTGGAAACAGCCCCCATCAGATCATTGTTGCCTCCTACGGGCGGGATGCTGACCGTAAAGGTCTGAGTGTTCTTGACAACCAGAAGACCATCCTCGTAGGCGCAATATAGATCCGCAAGCCCGCACACCCGCTTGATTACCTTGCCAAGCTGCCCCTTTAGATTGGCAACTGTTATCCGCCTGTTGAGGCCCTCCTCAGTCTCGAAAGCAAGCGGAATATCGTAATCGGCAAGAATAAGCTGCAAAGCTCCGGCAAGGGTTTCCGATCTCAATTCGAAAGGCCCGATTATCTCGTCCGGCAAAGGATCTTCAGAAACGTTGGTCGGTATAAGAACATCCTCCCCCAGAGGCAGATAGAGAACGCTGTCAGGACGTTCGTTAATTGCGGCTTTCCTTTCCTCCGCCGAAATGGGCTTGGGAATATTGACATTGCGCGCCCCCGGTGCGGTCGCATCTGCACAACTGAAAAGCAGCAAGGCAGACAGGATTACCGAGACCGCGTGCCTGATACCGGGCTTGCCGATCTTGGCTGCCAGCCTTGCTTTGTCAGTAATTTTCTTATCCCGGGTCATCAGGACGCTCGCCTCTGCTTGACTATTCGTTCTACGGTTTTTACCAAACGGTCTTTTTGCACAGGCTTGATAAGAACCGCGCTCACCCCCCATTTGCCCGATTCGCTTAAAAGGTCGGGGTTCTGATCGCCGGTTACAAGTATTACCGGCGCCGCTATCTTCAGACTCTGCAACGAGCGTATGAATTCAAAGCCGTCCACAGGCTCCATCCTGACATCGACTATCGCAGCCGCGAAACTTTCATCGATAATCTCCAGCGCGTCATCCCCCCGGCAGGCCTCCACCACTTCGTAACAATTGCCATCGTTCAGAAAGCGAACGATCTGCATACGGACAAAATCATTGTCTTCTACGACAAGAATTTTCTCTTTTTCGTTCATAGATGACCGCACCAGAAGGTTCTTGAATAAACGGCTAACGACGAAAGCACCTGAATTGCGCAAATTTCCTTATCGACTTTACCCGGATTTTGGCATCACGTGCAGACCGGATAGCCACTTATCCCGAACATTTCCACCAAAAACACCCGCGCTTGATAGAATTGTAATGGCAGGGTAGATTGATTCATCTTTGTCGTCACTGGAATCTGTGAAATGTTGGATATAATAGCAGCATTGAGTCTGACGGTCGCAGTCATGCTGCTGGCCGTACTTTCGTATATCGATCTGCGCGTTCGCCTGCTCCCCAACAAATATGTCCTTGCCTTCCTGATCTGCGGCCTGGCTTTTCATTCCGCCACCGCATTCCGCCTGATACACCCTGCCGATGCAACACTTGGAATGGCGGCAGGATTCCTGTCCCTTTTCACGCTTCGAGCAGCGGCCAATCATCTCTACAAGCAGGATGCTCTCGGCCTTGGCGACGTCAAGCTGATGGGTGCGGGCGGCCTGTGGCTCGGAGTAGATGGCATCTTCCTCGCCATGGCGATCGGGGCCTTTACAGGAGTGCTTCACGGCGTGCTGGCCGCCGTATTCGAGGCGATCAGGGAAAAGCACGCTCCCCGGCTCAAAGGACTCCAGATACCCGCAGGCCCCGGCTTCGCCACCGGACTTGTTCTGGTGGGAGCCTGGCAATTCCGCTCTTTTTTCGGGATGTGGATCTGAGTATCGGGACTTTAGCTAGTCGCCAATTGCCAATTTTTCTATAAGCGTCCGCATACCGGCATCAACCTGGGCAGAAAGCCCTGCCCCATGTTCATACCCCAGCCCCTCTACACCGTAAAACTCAATTACTGGCGGCAACTTATTGAGAACCCGGGCAAATTCCACAGCCTCCGCCACACCGACGGCATGGGTTGTCGGCTTGGCGAAGTTAACTGGCAATCTTTGGCAGGATAAATCGAAATGATGGGTAGTCCCCGGCTCCTCTCCGGAAAACACCGCATCAACCAGAATCACATGATCATAGCCCTGCCAAGCGTCAATAAGACTGGCAGGCTCGCCACTATGCTCGATAACCCTGATGCCCCGCTTTTCCAACTCATCCGCAACCACCGGGCCCAAGGCGTCATCGCCGCGAAAGCGGTTGCCAATACCGATAACAAGTTTTTTGCTCATTTTATCCGAGATAGCAGTCAGCTTCCGTCTCGACAAGCCAGTCATCCTTAATCAGGCCGCTGACCTCGACGAAAGTGCAGGCCGGGCGGATTTCGCCGAAAACCTCGCCATGCGCCTTTGCCGCTTCTTCCCAGCGCGAGATATCGGTAAGCATGATCCGGGTGCGGATTATATCCTTCACCGAACCCCCGGCATCCTCCACCGCCTTTACCATTATCTCGATACAGCGCTTCGTCTGCCCGTAGACATCGCCCGGACATGCCGTCTTGCCATCGGTAATCGGCGCGGTTCCCGATACGGCTATACAGTTACCGACCCTGACCGCCCGGCTGAAGCCGATCGGCTTCTCCATCGGAGACCCGGAGGAAATATTTTTTCTTTCAGTCATTTATCAAGACCTCTTGACGGTAAGGTTAAGGAAGTGGGTTGCACAGGATATACACGGGTCGTAATTCCTGATCGCCTGCTCGCAATGCCATTGCAGCTTGTCGTCCGGCAGATGCATGAACTTCGGCACAAAATCACGCAGATCGTCCTCGATCATCGCCTGGTTCTGCGAAGTCGGAATCGTCAGCTGCGCTTCCTCGATCAGGCCCTCGTCATTGATCCTGTAGCGATGATAAAGCCCGCCGCGAGGAGCCTCGGTCATCGCGTGCCCCTCTCCGGCCCTGACGTCGAGATCGACATAGGGCTTGTCCGGAAGCTCGTAATTCTGCGCGATCCTCAAGGCTTCACCGCAGCAGTAATATGTTTCCAGCGTCCTGGCCATAATGCTTTTGAAAGGATTTCTGACATCGCGCCCAAGCCCTATTTCATTGGCCAAAGCCTTAGAGTCGTCCGGCAACTGATCGTAATTGTTAACGAAACGCGCCAGCGGCCCCATGTGATAGCATGACTTGTCCGACCTGAACCGGCAGTGCAGCGCGTTCGAATACTCGACATGATGCTCCTCGAACACGTCGTTGAACTGCCACGGCTCGATATCCAGCCCCCTGTTGGAGACGATCCGGCCCGCGCTCATCGCGTATTCGTGAGGATGATGCACGCAGACATAGGTGTAGTCGCGGTCGAAATCAGGATAGGGAAGCGTCGCCACCCATTTGCAGGCCTGATAAGCCATCTCCCTCGCCTTTTCCAGCACCGGAATGATGTCGCGCATCTGCTTCTTCGTCGGCGCCTTGTAAAACCCGCCTACCCTGATATTGATCGGATGCACGGCCCGCCCGCCGATAATCTCCATGATCTCGTTGCCGACCTTCTTGAGCTGCAATCCATGCTCCACCTCCTTCGGATGATCGGCCGCCATATGGATCGAACTTTCATACCCGAGAAAATCCGGCGCGTGCAGCAGATAGGCATGCAGGATATGGCTCTGGATATTCTCCCCGCAATAAAGGAACCGGCGCATATCGTGCACCCAGGGGGTGATCTGCGTCCCCAGCGCGTTCTCCATCGCATGAACCGAACTCATCAGATAAGCGACCGGACAAATCCCGCAGATCCGCGAGGTGATATCGGGAGCTTCCGTGAACTTCCTGCCTCTCAGGAAAGCCTCAAAAAAGCGCGGCGGCTCATGAATGCCGAAATGCAGTTCCTGAAGTTTACCGTCCTTGATCTCGATATACATATTGCCCTCGCCTTCGACACGGGCGAGATAGTCGACTTCGATACGTGTTGTTTTTTTATCCTTGCTCATTTCCTAATGCCTCTTCCTGCAAACTGCCATTTCCTGAGCCGAAAGCGAATTCTTACTTACCCCTGGCTTTTTCCTCGTAATGAACGCTGGCTTCCTTAAAGGCCGGAGCATCCGAGTTGAAAGTGCGCAGCATCCGCACCATATCTTCCTCTCTTACCAGCCCTCGAGACAGCAACCAGTCGCCAAGAGCCCTGGCATTGGGCGTCTCCATCGGCCCGAAACAGCCGTAACAGCCGCGCTCATGCGCCGGGCAGATCGCCCCGCAACCGGCCTGCGTGATCGGCCCGAGGCAGGGAACACCCCTGACCATAACGCATGCCGTCGAACGACGCTTGCATTCCATGCACACGCTGTGCGTCGAGATATTCGGACGCCGGTTGTGCAAAAGCGCGTTCACCGCTTCCAGCAACTGCCCCTTGTCGATCGGGCATCCCCGCAACTCCATGTCGACCTTCACATGGTCGGAAATCGGCGTCGCCGTCTCCAGCGTATGAATATATTCCGGCGTCGCGTAAACCGCGTTGATGAAATCCCCGACCGAAGCGAAGTTCTTCAACGCCTGTATCCCCCCCGCCGTGGCGCACGCGCCGATCGCGATCAGAATTTTGCTGTCCTTGCGTATTTGCTGGATCAACTCGGCCTCGTGTGGCGTGGTGATCGATCCCTCGACCAGAGAAACATCGTAAGGCCCGGGCTTCGTCTCCCGCGAGGCTTCCACGAAATAGGCGACATCGACAGCGCCGACGATGTCCAGAAGCTCGTCTTCAAGATCCAGTAACGTCAACTGGCAGCCGTCGCATGACGAAAACTTCCAGATAGCGAGTTTTGGTTTGTCCGCCATTGATCAGACCTCTCTAACTTTATAAAGCTGTTCCACCTGGTCGAAAGAAAAGACCGGGCCGTCCTTGCACATGAAGAACGGGCCGTACTGGCAGCGCCCGCACTGCCCGACCGCGCATTTCATGTTCCTTTCCATGGATACATAGATGTTCTTCGGATCCATGCCGCGATCGATCAGCGCATGCGCCGAAAACCGCATCATAATTTCCGGCCCGCAGATCATCGCTATCGTCCGTGTCGGCGAGAAACTGGTCTCGTTGATAAGCGTGGTCACCACCCCTACATTCCCGTCCCACTTCTTATCCGCTGTATCGACGGTAATGCCCACATTCATTTCCATCCGCTTGTTCCATTGGTCAAGCTGTTCGTGAAACAGAATATTTTCCGGACGCCTTGATCCGTACAGCAACATCACCCGGCTGTACAGCTCGCGCCTGGCCAGAATCGAGTAGATGGTCGGACGCAGCGGCGCAAGCCCAAGCCCTCCGGCTACCAGAAGCACATCCTTGCCCGCGCCTTTTTCCACCGGCCATGTATTGCCGAACGGCCCTCGCAACCCCACCATATCTCCGGCCCTAAGCCGTGTAAGCGCCTTCGATGCTGCGCCGACGCCCATCACGGTAAACACCAGCTGCTGAGGCTTGTGAGGATCTCCGGAAATCGAAATCGGAATTTCGCCCTGCCCGAAGATATAGATCATATGGAACTGGCCCGGCTGGAAGAAGCAAAGCTTTTTAGCCTCGTCGCTTTCCGGCTCGACCGTAAGCGTGGTGCAGCCCTCGATCTCTTCCTTAACCCTGACTACGCGGAACGGCTGCGGGCCCATCGGGTCAGGAGCCAGCGCTGCTTCTTCCGGCTTGATTGCGGGTCTTGCTGTCATTTAAGACTTCCTTTCCATGATTTCATATACGTCCTGCAACTGGCGCCGCGTCGCCTGCAACCGCTGCAACACGACATGCGCGATACGCTTCATCAGATGATATCCAAGCTCATGATCGCTCTCCGCCTTGCTGCGAAGACAGACGCCGTCCATCTTTATCGCCACTATATCGGTCATCGCCCTCACATCGAACGACACCCTGTGCGGCTCGAACAGCCACGAGTAACCGATAACCCCGCCACTCTTGACGGTCATGATTGTTTTAGAGCCCTGCGCCGGAGCGTAACCTTCTATTGCGACTTCGCCCTCGCGGATAAAGAAGAATTTCTCCGCCTTTTCCCCTTCCCTCATCAGAAACTCGCCCGCCTTGAAGCGAACGAATTTCCCGCAGCCAGAAACAAGATCGACGTGCGTTTCCTGCATTCCCTCGAAGAAAGAGATACTCCGCAGGTAACTGCGTATCTCCTCGAAATCAGCCATTATGCTTTCCCTTCACTTTCCCTGATTGCCTTCACCTCTTCAGTGATGTCGATCCCGACAGGGCACCATGTAATGCAGCGCCCGCAGCCGACGCACCCGGAAGTGCCGAACTGGTCGTGCCAGGCGGCAAGCTTGTGCGTCATCCACTGGCGATAGCGCGAGCGTATCGTCTGCCTTATTGTCCCCCCGTGAATATACGAGAAATCAAGCGTGAAACATGCGTCCCAGAACCTCCACCTCTCTGCCTTCTCTCCGCCGAGCGACATCTGATCCTCGGTCTTCGAACAAAAGCACGTCGGACAGGCCATGGTGCAGTTGGCGCAGGACATGCAGCGCTCCGCGATCTTTTCCCAGTGAGGGTTCTCGTAATTCCGGTACAGGTCTTCCTTGATGTTATGGGTATCGATCCCGCGAACCTGCTGCGAAGCCGCGAAAGCCGCAGCCTCGTCCGCCATCCGGATTTCCCATTCCCCGGCCTGATTGGCGGCGCCGACCTGCGAAAGAACCTCCCGCCCCTTCTCCGACCCGGCATTGATAACAAAGAAATGCTGTCCCTCGCGCATCACCTCCGTCATCGCCAGATCATACCCGTGATCAGCCTTCGGCCCTGTTCCCATCGATACGCAAAAGCATGTCTTCGCGCTCTGTGTGCAGTTTACCGCAAGAATAAAAGCCTGCGAACGAAGCTTGCCGTAACGGGGATCTGCCGTATCGGGCTGCATGAAGACCTTGTCATGTATCAGAATCGCATGCAGGTCGCACGGATGAACGCCTATCAGCGCATAGCGCGGAACTTCTTCACTATCCTCTTCGACCACAAACCCTTCATCGGTTTTCCTGGCGCTCCAGAGTTTTTTCTTTGATGGATACAAGAACTTTTTCCACGCCTGCGGCCCGGAATTGTATCCGAATAACGCCCCGTCGCCGCGCCGCACGATTCTGTAAGTGCCCGCGTCCTGCTCATCGCCCCATCCTTCGGGCAGGTCTTCCACTCCGTTCAGTTCGTCATAAACGATAGCCCCGTCCCTTACGGTCGGGCCGACCAGCTGGTAACCATGCTTCTTCAAGACGTCCAGAAGCTGCCAGAAATTCTCCCGCTCCAGACGAACAGGCTGGAAATTTGTCATCCAATTTATCCCGTTTGTGATTTGATTCATAATATGAAACCGATCCGGGTTTTTTTGCCGAATCGCACATTAGCATACCTATTTTTAACTCATTGCTGCAAGATTATAAGATCTGCGGTAATGTGACGCGTTTCTTTTTTTCCTATAAGTTCTTACTGAAATCACCCGGCATATAACGGGTATATCTTCCATCAAGACTTGAGAAGCCGCAACACATTGGCTTAGAATTGCAAAAGATCAAAAAGGGGCCTTTCGCTTATGTCTATAATTAATCTTGATAAAATGTTTTCTCCCAAATCCGTTGCTCTGTTCGGAGCCACGTCAAGGCCCGGCTCGGTTGGCGCCAAAATAATGCAGAATCTTCTGGAAGGCGGCTTCGAGGGCCAGATTTGGCTGGTAAACCCGACAAAGGACGATATCGACGGCCGCAAATGCTACCGTACGGCAAAAGACCTCCCCGGCGTCCCCGACCTCGCAGTGATAGCCACCCCGCTGGCTGCCGTGGCCGATACGGTGGAGCAGCTGGGAGAAATCGGCAACCGCGCCTGCGTCATCATCACTGCTGGCGTACGCCAGGACAAGGAAATACACTCGCGTGTTCTGCGCGTTGTCGAGGAAAAAAAGCTCAGGATCGTCGGCCCCAACTGCCTTGGCATCATGGTTCCCGGCATAGGCATTAACGCCACATTCTCGCATATGAACGCTCGCAAGGGCGAACTGGCATTCCTTTCGCAATCGGGCGCAATTATTACCTCTGTCGTTGACTGGGCCGAAGGACGCGGCATCGGCTTTTCGCATCTGGTTTCGCTCGGCGACATGTCCGATGTCGACGTCGCCGCCTCGATGGATTATATGGCTTCCGATCCCGGAACCAGCGCGATCCTTATGTATCTTGAAATGATTTCCAACGCTGGAAACTTCATGTCCGCAGCAAGGGCCGCAGCGAAAATCAAACCCGTTGTTGTCATCAAATCTGGCCGCCACGAAGCCGGAGCCGCAGCCGCAGCCTCGCATACAGGCGCACTCGCCGGAGCCGACAACGTCTACAGCGCCGCGTTCGAACGCTCCGGCATTCTCAGGGTCACCGACCTTGAAGAACTATTCGACGCCGCCGAAATCCTGAGCCGCCACAAACCCATCCCCGGCGAACGCCTCGCCATCGTCACCAACGGCGGCGGAGCAGGGGTTCTGGCGGTGGACAGGCTTATGGACGCAGGCGGAAACATGTCTGATCTTTCACCGCGTACCATCGAGTTCCTCGACCGGCACATGCCCGAAGCCTGGTCTCGCGCCAACCCGGTGGACATTCTCGGCGACGCCCCTCCGGAAAGGTACGAGAAAGCGATTACCGCCGTTCTTGAAGACGAGAATGTTGATGCTGTTCTGGCTATCAACTGCCCGATTTCTCACGTACCTGGAATCGAGGCCGCAAAGGCCACGGTTGATGCAGTGAAAAAATACAGGCATAAACCTGACGCTGGCGACAAACTCGTGTTCACCAACTGGCTCGGCGATGCTACCGCCAGAAATTCAAGGAAAATATTCTCAGACGCGAACATTCCAACATACGACACTCCAGCAGATGCCATCAGGGGTTTTTGCTATCTGACCGGCTATGTCAGGGCGCAAAACTCTCTTATGCGCAGCCCGCCAGCACTGCCCGGAGACTTCCAGACCGACCCGAAAAAGGCCCGCTCGATTCTCAGGCCGGTAATCGACAGCGGACGCTCGATTCTGACCGAATCCGAAGCCAAGCAGGTTCTTACTTCCTACGGCATCAAGGTCGTCCCTACCTACGAGGCAGCAACCCCTGAAGAGGCGGCAGACTACGCCCGGAAAATCCAGGCAGAGGGCTTCAACGAACTTGTAATCAAAATTCTCTCCAAGGACATTACACACAAATCCGATGCCGGCGGCGTGGCGCTCAACCTGCCCTCCCCGGAAGCGGTAAGGGAAGAAGCCGTAAAGATGCTCGAACGCATCGGCCGAAACTGCCCCGGCGCTACCATCGACGGTTTCACCGTACAGCCGATGATCCGCCGCCCCAACGCTCATGAACTAATTATCGGCGTCTCGGAAGACGTCACTTTCGGGCCGATTATTCTCTTCGGCACAGGCGGCACGGCCGTTGAGGTGATCAAGGACAGGGCGGTGGCCTTGCCGCCTCTCGACCTGAAGCTTGCAAAAGACCAGATGCAGAAAACCAATATCTACAAACTGCTGCTCGGCTATCGCGACAGGCCCGCCGCCGATCTCGACGCGATCGCGCTCACTCTTGTCCGCATTTCGCATATGATCGCCGAACTGCCGGAGATCTACGAACTCGACATCAACCCGCTGCTCGCAGATGAAAAAGGCGTGCTGGCGCTCGATGCACGAATTGTCGTAAAAGACGCCCATACCACTGCAGAAGGTTTGAATCCACGATTTTCCATCAGGCCCTATCCAAAACAGTGGGAGAGGCACGAGGAAGTCCAGAGCGGCATGAAAGTCTTCATCCGCCCAATCCGACCCGAAGACGAAGCGCTATACGAAACCTTTACCGATAAAACCGAGCCCGAAGACCAGCGGATGCGACTTTTCAAACCGGTCAAAAAGCTTCCCCGCGAATTCATCGCCAGGCTAACACAGATCGATTATGCCAGGGCGATGGCTTTCGTTGCGATCGACAGCAACGGAGAACTGATCGGAATTTCGCGCCTGTCGGCAGACCCGGATATGAACAGCGCAGAATACGGGATCATCGTACGTTCGGACATGAAAGGCAAAGGCCTCGGCTGGACTCTCATGCAACGCCTGATCGCCTACGCCCGTTCGGAAGGCCTTAAAGAGTTATGGGGCCACGTTCTACCCGAGAACCAGGAAATGCTCAATATGTGCCGCGAACTGGGATTCAACATTTCTCACGATGAAGAAAATCAGGGAATGATGGTAGTAACCCTGCCGCTATAGCACTGAATGTTCATTTGAATCGCGTCATGCCCGCCGGTAAGTCTGCCCGACGGCGTGCCGCAGGGATGACGGGGAACTGATCAGCTTTCCCGCTTCGGCTTCTGTTTGGGAACTACCATTCTGTCAGGCTCGATTTGCGGCACAACTTTCGGCTTGCTGTAATCCCGCGTTCTCTGAAGCGCCTGGACTATCCGAAGGTTTCTTTCGATTTCCGCCCGCCCTGGCGCAGCTTCCGCAGCCCTGTGTAAAATCTGCACCGCTTCGTCAAGTAATCCCTGCTCGGCGAGATTTAGCGCAAGATTATTCATTACAGGGGTAGGATCTCCCTGCCAGTTATCAAGCCCTTTGCGAAACGCGACTTCAGCCTGCTTGTGATGCCCTGAAGCGTCAAGAGCGATGCCTAGCGCATGATATGCATTATAATTTTGAGGATTTTTCAATATCGACTTGCGCGCGTATTCCTCCGCCTCACTGTAATTGCCCATGCTCAAAACAACCAGAGAATACTCTGACAGCACCATCGATGATGCATCCTCCTTACCGGCCAGCGGGGCCAGAACTATCAGCGCCCGGTTGAGATAATCCGCCTCCCTTAAAGCTCTGGCATAAGCAAGAGCGGTTTCAACGTCATTGCTGTTCTTTTTATATTCATTCTCAAGTACCGACAAGGAAGCCGGGGATTTCCCTTTCTTTGCTCCGTCTTCAACCGCGCGCTGGAGAGCGGCATCAATCTTCGCCGAGCGTGCCTCGCTCTGCGGCCCGCCGACATTACCAGTTGTCGTCTGACAGGCGGAAAGCATGAACAGCGCAATGCATCCCGTCAAAATCTTGTTCATGCTAGGCATAACCGGAAAACAATTCATATTTTATTCCTCGCTATTGGCCCCCGATGGCCGATTTAAATCATTACCGGATTTATTCGTTGTTCCGGTATTGTTGCCTTTTTCATCCTTCTTCTCAGTGCCCCCGATCTGATGACACATCTCATTCTCGGGACAATAGTAAACGCTCATCCACTGACAATCGTCCAGTTTGTAGCTGGCATCCCCACTTAATGCCGGAGGATTGCAGTTCCTGCGCAAGCGGACATATCTCTCCTTGGGGCTGGCAACAATAACATGCCGTTGCATAATCACATTCTTGCCGGCGTCCAGGACAGTCAGATAGGTCGCCCCCGGAGCTTTGGGAACAATAACAAGCAAATTCGGATTTTCCATCAGCACGCTTGCATGATCGGGATTGCCGACGATAATGGTCGCCGCCTTTCTTTCCAGGCTGATCATTTCCGCCTTGTCAGGCGTGACACGCACAGGAGGATGTGTTGCATCGAAATCAGCGCTTATCTCCGCATCCACTGTCTGGTCGGCAGACATGGCAGGCATCAATCCAAGGGAACGCGGCGATCCCTCTGCTTGCGCAAAACTCGAAACCGGTGCAAGTACAAGAACCGCAGCGACGAATGCAAATCTGCTAAAATTTTTTTTCATGAAGCTGACTGAAGTTGATTTACGGACGAAAGCAAACGCTTGGCGTTGATTATAACCTTGCTTGCAATAAAGATCACCTGTTTTTTATAGGCCCTCAATAGCCTCGCAGCGGCAGTCGCGCTTTACAGATTAGCGATCTTTACGCCAACCGGCCCCAGGATTACGATGAACAACGCGGGCAGGAAAAACAGGATCATTGGAACAGTCAGCTTCGGAGGCAACGCCATGGCCTTGCGCTCGGCTTCCTGCATACGCATATCCCGCATCTCTTCGGAAATTACTTTCATCGCCTGGGATACCGAGGTTCCGTACTGTTCGGCCTGAATCATCGCTGTTGCAAAGCTGCGGGCCGAGCCGCTCCCCACACGCCGGGCGAAATCCTGCAGAGCCGCCTTCCTGTCGTTAAGCATGCTCATTTCCGCGCTTAGAATACCGAGTTCCTCGGCAAGCATCGGCGAATGCTCGGCTGTCTCTTCCGCGATTTTGTGAATGGTCTGCTCAAGTCCTATCCCGCCCTGCACGCAGATCAGCATCATGTCCAGGGCATCGGGAAAGGCGTAGCCAATATCCTGCTGCCTTTTTATTATCTGGTTCTTAATAAGAATTCCCGGTAGCGCATAACCAAAACCAGCAGCTCCCAGAATGAGGAAAAATGTCAGTCCGTCCGATATTTCCTTCTCGCTGGCACTAACGAAAAGAACTACCAGCAGACTCAGAACCACAGGCAAAGCCGCCCTGGCTATCATAAACTTCAAAGGCGCCGCCGGATCGCGGATACCGGCCTGCAGCATCTTGTCGCGAACCTTCTCGCCCATTTCCCCTGCAAGCTGCTGCACCTTGTAAAACGAAGCCATCGAATCCCGAGCGGAAACTGACTTTTGCTCGCCTTTTTTATCCAGTCCCTGCTTGGTGGCGGTAAAAAGCTCCTTGCGCTTTTTTTCTATAATAGAGCGGTATCTTTCTTTTTGCTCCGTTTTATTGAGGAAAGGATAGGCGAATGCCACAAACGAAGCCGCCGCCGCCAGCGAACTACCCAGTATGATTAATGTGTCCTTGTCCAGATCCATAATTCAGACCTTGAAATTGATCATTATTTTCATGGAAAGGATTCCCAGCCCCATCCATATAACCGCGCCCGCCATCATCATTTTGCCGACCGGATATTCGAACATGACCATGATGTGATCGGGATTAATAAAATAGATGCCTGTCGATACCAGAATTGGCAGGGAGCCGATAATCGCGGCCGATGATTTCGCCTCGGATGAAAGCGACTTGACCTTTCTCTTAAGCTTGAACCTGGCGCGTATAACCCCGGAAAGATTGCCAAGCACCTCCGACAAGCTGGCTCCCGTCTGCGCCTGAATGGCAATGCCGGTAGCGAACATCTGCATTTCTGTCAGCGGCATGCGCTTTGTCGCTATCTGGCAGGCTTCGTCGAGTGGAATACCGATTTTCTGAGTATCGTATATCTTGGACATTTCCTCGCCGACAGGCCCGACGAATTCCCGTCCGACCATGGCAATAGCCTCGGAAACCGGCATGCCTGCCTTGAGAAGTCTGATCATCGCCTCCAGCGCATCCGCAAACTCTTCAAGGAATTTTTTCTGACGCCGTGCCGCAAGCTTGGAAAGTATCATTCTCGGAATCCCGAGAAAGCCGGTAATGAACATCATCAGACACACAAACACGCTCATACCCGCAAGCTTGGCGATACCGGCAACAACAAGTCCCAAAATCAGGGAATTTATCCAGAACTGCTTCACCGAAATTTTCAGACCCGCCTGCATGATGCGATCCGACATCGACAGACCGTCTTTCTTTTTCCTGGTTTCGCCTTCCGACCGCTCCTTGAGCTTCCGGGCGATTTCAGCTCGCCTTTGATCCTGGACAGAGCTTTTATCTACATTTTTCTTATGCGTTGATCCGCCTTTGATTACCGCCAGCGCCCTTGCTCTCTGCTGCGCTTTCTGAGCCAGGGAAAAAGCCAGAAACATCCCAAGAGAGATGATCAGGATCAGAAGAATGATAACTATCTGAAGAGTATTCATCAGCCGTAGGCCTCTTCCATTGCATCAAGCACCAGCTTTTCCACGCCATACTGTCTCGCCTTGTCATAGAATTTTGGGCGCAGTCCCGTGGATCTCTGGCGGGTAATCAGCTTGCCATTTTCGTCTTCACCTTCGATTTCGAGGATAAACAGATCCTGCATGGTGACAACATCGCCTTCCATCCCGGTTATTTCGGTTACGTGAGTTGTTTTTCTGGAACCATCCCTTAGACGCTGCACCTGAATGACAACGTTAACCGCCGAAGATATCTGTTCTCTCACCGCCTTCTGAGGCAGGTTAAGGCCGCCCATGGCTATCATGTTCTCCATACGTGACAGCGCCTCGCGCGGGTTGTTGGCGTGAACGGTGCCCATTGAACCATCGTGACCGGTGTTCATCGCCTGCAGCAGGTCGAATGCCTCCGGCCCACGCACCTCGCCGACGATAATGCGCTCGGGACGCATACGCAGGCAGTTCTTTACCAGATCCCGCATTGTTACTTCGCCTACACCCTCAAGGTTAGGCGGACGCGTTTCCAGCCTTACCACGTGCGGCTGCTGTAGTTGCAGCTCGGCCGCATCCTCGCAGGTAATGATCCGCTCGCCGGGATCGATATATCTGGTCAGACAGTTCAGCATCGTGGTTTTCCCCGAACCCGTTCCTCCGGAAACCAGACAGTTGACCCTGCACCTGCCAATCGCCATGACTAGTTTTGCGCAGGATGGCGTCATCGAACCAAAATCGACCAGCTTTTCCAGCGTAAGTTTTTCCTTGGAAAATTTCCGTATGGTCATCGCCGCACCATCGATGGCCAGCGGAGGGATAATTACGTTCACCCGGCTTCCATCAGGCAAACGCGCGTCGCATATCGGGGACGCCTCGTCCACCCGCCTGCCTATTGCACCTACAATCCTCTGACAAACCGTAACCAGATGCTGGTTGTCGCGAAACTTGATCTTTGTCTTTTCAATTTTTCCTTTGGTCTCGATGTAAATCGTTTCCGGCCCGTTGATCATGATATCGGCAATGTCATCCCGCTCCAGCAACGGCTCCAGCGGCCCAAAGCCAAGCATATCGTCGCCGCATTCCTTGGCGATCTTTTCAAGCTCGGCGGGAGTGAGATCAAGATTGCGGAACCGGGCGATTTCCTGAACCGCCGAGCGAACCTCTTCCCTCGCAGCCGGCCCTTCCATTCGCGCCAGCGCTTTCAGGTCTATGCCATCGCGCAAGTCGAGCCATATCCTGTTGCGGGCGCGCTGCAACCGCATGGATGTCATTGAGTCCACAGAATCGCCTTCATCGGAGTGGGAACTGTCAACTGCCGATATCACATCGTCGGCCATGCTCTTCCGCGGTTTTGACTCCTGCTTCTTCTCTTCTGCCCGGCTTGTGCTTTCCTCTGCGACTTCTTTACCGGAAGTATCCTTTACCTCTGCCGGCTTGATTTCTTTCCTTTCAGGTTTCACCTGAGCAACCGCAGCAGTTTCTTTCCTCTCTAACTTGAGAGGTTTTTCAATTTTCTGTTCGCCGTGCCTCTTGCCAAAAGCCATACTTGGTTACCTGAAATGACTAGTTCTTTCGGGTAAAAAGATCCAGAAGAGCTTTTTTCCCGGCAAATTTTGCAACTTGTTCCGAAGCTCCAGGCGCTTCGGATTTTTCTACGATAATATCTTCGACCAGTGTAACTACCTTCTCGACCAGCTCCCTGCCCGTCTTATCCTCATGCAACAGCTTTCCCTGCCCCTCGAGTCCGACAAATAGTTTGGGATTATAAGAGAGATAAATTTTAGGCTTGTATTCAAGCGCAGCTTCTATATCGCCTTTGGAAACCTCGCCCGAGGGAGAAGCGTCTTGCTTGTTGATGATCAAATCGATACCTTCAACAGAGTTTCCGCGCAATTCCTTGAGTTCATGCAAAAGCGTCCTTGCCAGTCGCAAATCGATAACAGAAGGTGTTGATACAAGTACTATTCTGCTGGCTTTTGCGACTATCGCCCTCGCCACTGGTGCGGGCGCCCTGGACAGATCAAAAACGACCAGGGGAAATTTGTTCATAAGCAGGTTTGCCAGATTTTCTATTTGCTCGGGCAATGGCTCGTGATCAAGCATAACATCCGCCCCGGTTGCCAGTACGCTCAAGCGATCACCAACCTTGAAGAGCATCCGCCCGAACGTATCCTCGTTCCCTGTTTCAACAGCCCTTATAACTTCGTGCAGAGCCGACACCGGCTCAAAACCCAGGCTGATGCAATTGCCTGACCAGCCTCCCGCCGCATCCAGCAGTATCGCTTTCTGGTTATGAACCAGCGATACACCAAGCGCGAGCATCCTGGAAACTGTCGAAGCGCCCGCCCCGCCTCTCGAACCCAGCACGGCGACCAGATAACTTCCGCTTGTGCCGATACGCTCAAGAAGCGTCTTGGCAATCACTTCCGAGAGAACATCGATTTTGACCGGCTTGACCAGATAATCGCTTACCCCCATGCCGATCAGTTTGCGATACAGGTATACATCATTGACGGGCCCGATGACTATCGCAGCAGTATCCTCCCTGCATTTGGAAGCCAGCGCCTCAAGTTTGCCTGCGAATTCGTCGTTGATATTGTCTGTTTGAACGATAACGAGATCAGGAGATTCCACACCCGTATATAACTCTATGGCATCGTCAACGCTTCCCGTTTCCACTTCAATGCGAACGCGGGCAAACCGCCAGTCATCCTCCAGCGATCTGGCCACCTCCATCGTGTCTTTTTCTTTAGTAAAGACCGCTATGCTGGCCGCTGGAAGCAAAATAGCCGTATTGGAATTGTCTTCCTCCTTGCTCATACCCCGTTCTAATCCTTATGCGTCCTTAGCTCGAATTGAATAAATTGAATACCTTTATATCGCAAAACCTCTAGTCTGAGGAAGCCTGTTCGCCCTTGAGTGGATTATTGGGGACACCGGAATGGTAAGGACTGTTTATGTTAACAGCTCTGCGTCCGTCTGTAAGCGCCCCCGGTTTCTGCCCCAACAAATCTCTTGGCCTTTGAATTTGTTTTGCAAAATTGGTTTCTATCGAGCAACCGAACTTATAACCATCCAGCTTGCCGGTGTCAGCAACCGGCCCGTCGGCTCCGGGCAAAGTACCGCAGTTTTCAGGTTTATGTGCACTAATTTCTTCATAGGTTACCAACACCTGCGGAGCGGCTTCTCCGGAAACCGGCAATATATCGGTTTGAATTTCAACCACTCCGGCCTTGCGCAACTCCTTGGCAATCCTCGCGGCTTCAAAACTCGATTTCATGGCAGAGCCGCCTTGCGAGACAGGATCGTATGTGACGGTCACTCTGGCCGGCCCGTTAGAGAACCGGTAATAATGATTGGCGATTTTCTCGATTTCTTCCTGATTAACTTTATCAAGCGGTATCTTGTAAGCGTGCTCCCTGCTATGAACTTCGACCCTGCTGGTATTGACGTTGCTTGGCTCGTCCAGCGAGCAAGCCGACAATCCAGTCGCAGCCAGCAAACAAAAAGCAGCGGCGTAAACCGTATTCACAAGCCTGGCCGTGTTTCCACCAATTAAATTCATAATGATCTCCGTATCATTTCAGCAGATAGCCGAAAGCCCCTTCCTCCTCCTTGAAGTCTGGCGCTTTGTCTCCGTAGGTTCTGCGAATATTGTTAATGAAGGCAGTTGATAGAGGACTGGTCTTTGCCTCGTCCACCACTTTGGCATATTCCTTTTCGGCATAAGGCTCCACGAGATACGGAGTGATGATCACCATAAGTTCTGTCTCGTCACGCTGGAAGCTCTTCGATTTGATAAGCTCTCCAAGAACAGGCGTGTCCATCAGTCCCGGCACGCCGTTCATTCCCTGCAGATTATCCGAACGCAGCAGCCCCGCTATCATCAGACTGCCCCCGCTGGGAAGCTCCACAGTGGTCGATGCCCGCCTGACATCAAGTCCGGGCACAGTAACTTCCGAAAGGACAATCGCATTCTTGTAGTTAAGCGAAGAAACTTCCGTATTCAGCAGCAAACTGATCCGGTCTCCGGAAAGCACGGTCGGCCTGAAGTTCAGCGAAACCCCGAATTTTTGCATTTCGATTACGATATTGCCGTAATTGTCCCTTCCTCTCGGCACCGGAAACTCGCCCCCCGCCAGGAACCCGGCCTGCTCTCCCGATACAGCGGCAAGATTAGGCTCTGCGAGAATATTTAGAACATTCCTCTCTTCCAGCGCCTTTATCCAAACCTCAAGCAACCCGATTCCTTTGATCTTTGTATCGCCAAGAAGTCTCGAACGCAAAATGGGATCTTTGGAAAGGCCGGAATTGGCCAGCGTCCTCGCAAACGCGGAAGCCAGATGGCCTTCGCCCGAACTATGCGTTGGCAGAATTCCGAAAATGGTATCCGTGTTACGTTCATCAAGATCGTTCAGAGAGCTTTCCACTCCCAGTTCTTTCAAAATCTTGCGGCTCCCCTCGATTATTTTTACACGCAGCATTACCTGCTGCTCTCCCCTTATCTGAAGAAGATTTGCAATGAGCTGGTCGGCAGTCTTGCCATCTTCATCCTGAAGATCGCTTACGTAATGAGCGACGATATCCGTGACTTTTGCCGCCACCTGGGGAGTTGACGCAGTCCCTCGTAAAAAGATCTGGTCATGCAACGAACCCACTTCTATCTGTTCGTTGGGAAACAGCTCCTCGACAAGCGCCTGAATTGCGCTTACATCGTAACGAACATGTACATTGATGCGCGATATGATATTGCCGCTCGCATCGGTAGCCAGAATGTTGGTATCCCCGACCTGCAAGGCGACCACATACAGGTTGCCTGATTGCAGCGCGTGAACATCGATAATGCTGGGATTTGCCACCAGAACGTCGGATACAGCGCCTTCCAGGCTTATCATCTCCCCTTTACCCAGAGTAAGCTGGACAATAGGATCTTTTTTCACCTGATTGTACGATACAAGATTTTCCTTTGAGGCATGGACTTGCGCTGCCGCGCTGATTGTCAACGCAGAAACAGCCAGAACCATCCACAGCAGCCTGGATAAGTTGGTCGGTAACCTGATCATGGGCTCTGTCTTTCAAACAGTTAGAACTTTAACGCGCCCCGAAAGAGGCAAGGATAGTTTAGCGGACGGGAACATCCTGAACTGAATTCCCATTATAGATTCGCACAATTGACGAACCAACTCCAGAAGTATTTGTCAAAGGAACAGTCTGCGCTTCCTGTCCGTTATCATTAGTTGAAATCTTTCTTATATACTCACCGTAAATCTCTTCGAGTATTTTGGTCAGTCTTCTGTCGGTGATTACTGGCCATCTCATCTCGGAAACTTCATTATCCCCGAGAGATCTCAACGCCAGAACCAGCAGCCCCATCTCGGAAGACAGCGCCAGCTTTTCGGCATCCTTCAAAGTAACCGCAAGCGTGACAGTCTTGCCGATTTTCGCATCGGGCTTTTCCCGCTCTGCCGCCTGATCGACAGCCAGTACTTTTATATTTTCAAGAATGGTTTCAGTAGCGTATTTACTGACAATGGCGTCCGCCACGTTCTTGGCTAGCTTGTCATCACGGTCGGTAGAAATCTTGGTTTCATAGGTAAGGAGCACGTCCACATAATCTCCCGGCCCGATGAATCCCCCCGCCATGGTTTCTGCCTTGACTGTAATCGCTATCGCCCTCATCCCTTTCGGCAGCAATGCCGAGAGATTACTATTGTTGCTGACAATCGCGCTCTTCAATAGAGGCTCGTCCGTCAGAAGCGTCCTGTTAAGCCTCCCCGACACAATTTCTTCCGGCTTTTCATCGGCCTCTCTTTTTATCGCCCCTGGGAAAATGGCGCTTTTCGGCCATGCCTGCCAGCGTAAATCCCCTGGCTTCAACTCGGCTCCAAGTTTAAGGTCTTTGGCTGCCACCAGAATATATTCTTTTACTTCTTCGCTGACGACTCTGGGCTTGCTGCTTTTAAGGCTTGACTGCACGAGAACAGCAACAAGAACAGCTATCAGCAAGCCGCCGGCCAGAACGATAATAATATTTTTATTCATTTATCATCCGCCGAAGAACCGGCGCCCCGGAAAAAGAGATTACTGGAAAGTAATACCGAAGTAACCAAGATGGTAGAAGGCCGCCACCGCCCCGAAAGCAATAGCTATTCCATAAGGAACCACTCTATCCCTGGCGCGCAGACGGGCAATCCAGGACTCTTCTGACATGCCGGATGAAACCGGAAAGCGCAACAGCACCAAAGCCACAAGAGCCAGAACCGCACCTGCTATAGTAACGTAGAAAATCAAAACTGGCAAACCCTGTAGTCCCGCCCAGAATCCAAAAGCAGTAACCAGCTTGGAATCCCCGGCCCCGAACACTCCAAACGCGAACAGCATATATGTAAAGCTGAACACTATTGCTCCCGAAGCCAGGTGCGACAATGCTCCTGCAAAAACAACCTGATCCGATATTGTAACTGCCAGAAAAGAAATGATAAAACAGACGATAATAATAAGCGGACAGAAATTGGGAATTCTCATCCCGCGAAAATCCGACACGGCCGCCACTACACCCGCCAGCAAGGCCGTAATAATCATCAGATAGTAAACTGAGAGAACAAATATCTCCACTATTTAGCCCCTTGCGACCATCGCGGCCGCTGCAATCCAGCTCAAAACGGCCGTCCGGAAAACAAAACCCACCCGGAATTCCGGGTGGGTTTTGTAAATTCATAGCATTATTCGGCCGTGGATTGTGCAGCAGCGCTGTCCATAGCGCCGGCCAGAGAGTCGAACATTGAAGAAAGTGAATCGCCGAACGCAAACACAGCAGCGACGATAGCAAGCGAAATGCCGCCGGCGATCAGGCCGTATTCAATAGCCGTAGCGCCCTTAACGTCCTTAAGATACGCTTCCATCCAAGCCATAACCTTATACATTACATTCTCCTTCGTTTGGTTTCCCGTTGTTGGTTTAGTTCAGTAAAAGCCCCAAAGTAACTTGAAGCTCCCAACCGTTACTTTCAGAATATAACACATACTTTTAACAGGAAGTTAAAAAAATTTTTTTAATAGTTTTTTTCAAGAAATAATTTGCATATGACAAGAAATAAATTTGTAATAATATTTACATAAAATTTTATCTATCTGATAATTTGGCAATAATCTAAGTATTAACTAAAGTTTTTACTTGCCAATACTTGATGGCAAAATAAGTTAAATGTGGCCTTTTCTGGGCATAATTATGCATTATTCAGGACGCGCCAGAAACAGGTCAAATAGTTGGCAATAGAAGATGCAGGCAGGCGACTATCGCCTTATGTGCAAATTGCTAAGCTCCCGACCGATCCTGCCGAAAACCTCAACGAGATCATCAGGATCGGGAGAGTCGTAATAATTGCTCTCCTGACTCGCGCAACGCCTGTAATAGCCTTTGGTGGTATTATTGATGCTCGAGGTAAATGTAACTGTATAAATCAATATGTTTTTATCTTTCATATTGTTACATGTTTCCTCGAACCTCTGGTTAAGCTGGGCGACCCTGACATTGTGAGCATTGGTATCGCCATAAGCGGAATAGGTGCCGTGCATGGTATTGTCGCCATCGGTCATCATGATAACAGCCTTGCGCCAGTCCTCGTTCTCATAGGCGACGCCTTCGGTAAATGGAAATTCAGGTGATATCACCCTCCATCCCCAGACCATGCCATAGTTTCCAAGCGTATGGCCCGCCGGATAATCCATATCGTCGATCGCTGTGAGCAACACCTGCCGGTTATTGGTGAGCGGAACTATGGAAGCTGTAGGACATATGTTGTTCGGATGAGGCTCGTTCGGCTGTTGCTCGTACTGGACGCATTTCTTGCCGGAATATTTTACGCATACCGATTTGGTATCGCATATCGGCGCGTCCGTTCCAGGATCGCGACACCAGCGATACATGTCCCACGGCCCCTCGAAATCGCTTACGTCATTGCTGTAACCCTCTGTAAGCACACAGCCCCCCCATTTTAAGGAACGATTATCGCCGCTATAACCCTGAATTTCATAGTCCAGGTTAAGAGGATTATTTACAAAAGGCGTATCATAACCACTGCCGTCCGGATTTTCACCAAGCCCGTAAGGCCCGACATTCACCGAAGTGCTGTAAGGCACTATACCGATCTTGATTAATTCCGGGTTCTCGGCACGGTTAAACAAAGTGTTTATAAACAGGGTCGCCGCCTCCTGCAGCCTTACACTGTTTTTCTTTCCCCCGTAACTGGTCGCCATCGAGCCGGTATAGTCCAGAACCAGCACTACCTCCAATCCCTTGACCTCGCGCCTCACCGACGTGTAAGCGGAAACAGCAATCTGATCGATGCCTATGAGCCTGATGAAAGTGGTATGATAAACGGCACTTGCAGATACATTGACATCATCGTCAACCAACTCGACTTTCAAATCGTAGGTTACGCCAAGCTTCTCGGGAGGATAATTGGCATAAAAAAAGTCCTCGACCTTCTGCAATATATCGGCGTCTGCATTAGACGCCGCAGCGGCGGCCAGAGCAGCCGCATCCAGCGCGTGACCAAGCCTTTCCCTGACAAGATAGGCATGCGCTATATCGACCGACATCCCCACAGCCCCGATAACCAAAGGCAGCGTGATTGCGAATAAAGGGGCTATCGATGCGGACAGGTCTTTTAAGTAACGGCCTGCCTTGTCGAAAATGAAATTGATATCAGTATTTTTTATCATATCCACCTCCCGATGCTGTTACGAGCAGGAACCGTTCATCTGAATGACAGATGACCTTCGTCCACGCGTAAAAGCCACCTCCTGCATGTTTATATCACTGATAATATGACTGGAAAAATCCGGCGCATAACGGTATTTGACTGTAACCGCCAGAACGCCCTCGCCGCTCGCCCCGAGTCCGTTAGTACTTGCAAGAACATTCTGGTTCGGGGACATGTTGACAGTATGCCGCCAGCAAACATTGGACTGGCCATTCTCATCAAAGAAAATGCTGACGATATCCACCCCGTAAGAGCTGGTATCGAAAGGATCGAGCGCAAGCCTTCCCGCCTCGACGGCTTCATTGATTTCAGACATATTCAATGTCGATTTTCTTGCAACCAGATCGGCAACCACCTGCGATGCCCTGATCGTCTTCTGACTGGCAAGGATGCCATAACCCAGATCCAGCATGCCCAGCAACATCAGCAGCAATACAGGAAACAACAACGCTGCCTCAACCGCAGCCACCGCTTCCTTGCCTTCGATATACTGCCGAAACCCTTTCATCTTCATTGCTGATCCACCTCGCAGGGCTCAACCTGGAAAACAGTGGTTGACATGAAGGTCGTCCTGCCATCGTCTCCACCCATAAGACTGGCAAACCACGGGGTTATCAGGCGATAGCTGTAAACTGCCCGCACCAGCATCACATCGTTAACGCCTCCGGTGCTAAATCCTGAAGGTGTAAAAATGCCGTTCTCATCAAAAACAGGCGGATACCCGGCTACATTGATGAAGCTGTTATCCGGCATGGCTATCGCCTCGACCTTCAAATCAGCGTTGCAATTTGGAAGAACAACAGCATGGTCGCAGAAAGCCCGGACAAAATTTTCTCTTGGATCACCCGTCATGTTCTGTAACTGGCAGGTTCTTATCAGCCTCGACGCAACCCCCGTACCCCCCTCGACCATAACCGCCGAAGTAAACATGAGTGACGTCTCGACAATCCCGAGAATCATTAAAATAAATGGGAAAGCTACCAATGCGAACTCGACTGCAGTAGCTCCATTAGCTCCAGGTAACCACCTGCTGATATTACTGGACATAGCTTTTTTTATTATATTCCCCAAATTTAGCCCGAAAACACTCTGCAGCCACGGGCCGGGCCTTATTATTCATATCCTAGTTTAACTCACTTAAAGACTTGTTAAATATCAATAGCATTTAATATTGATTTAACCTGTACTATTCCTCCCTGCCGCTTTCTTCGTTCTCCGCGCTACCGCCTGCGGCTTCGAATTGCCTTTCCAGCGGAAACCCGTCCTCGCCCAGCTTTATGGTTCCAGTGACTTCCGGCCCCCATCTACGCACCAGATCCTGATGCTGCCTGTCGATATCCTCCAGTCTGGATTTGGCCTTTTCCGTCATGAAAATCACCACCATTCCTGTCATCGACCATTCGATCATATAGCCAACAGCCGCGGCGAAATACATGACCATTAGGGTTAAAGGCCTTCCAATAATCTCCATGGTTCCCGCCACAGAATGAGTGCCAGTCCACAATTGCAGAACAAAAGGAGTGCACCCAGCAAGGTTCATCGCCCCCACCGTAAGCCCCATCATTCTTTCCTTGGATCTGTCCACGAAAGAAGCTACGATAGTCGGCAGCATACCTATCGTCAGCATGATCGTAGTCGGAACGAATACGACCGCTGTAATAAAGAGGAACAGAAGAAACACCTGCTCCTTCCAACTCATCTTTTTGCGCTTTTTTGCCTTGCCCATCCTAGCTTCCCGAGAAAGCAACTATTGTAAAAAGAAGAATTACTACACCGGCAAGAAGCCCGGAAACCATCGCGGCGACCTGCCTCCCGGTACTCTTGCCGAAATCTCCCTCCTGCTTCATTTGTTTTTCCAGATTGGTTTTCTCTGTTTTTAGTTCATGATAATCGAACATCGCTTTGCGGAAATTTCGAAAATCTTTTTTCAGATTTTCTTCATTATCCAGTATTGCCCTAATCTTATTTATATCTCCCAACTCTTTGAGCTCATTAACCTTATTTTTCATACTATCCCGGAAATCCCGGTCGTGATAACGCTCATAAACCGGATCAAGCATTTCGGCTATAGCCTTTGTTATTGCCGGAAATTTTTCCATCCTGGAACGATTCTGAATCGTCGCGAGAGTTCTCAGTGTTCCTATGATTTGCTGATGTCTTTCCTTTGAATTGATCTCGATAAGAAAAGGGTCGATCATATTGCGATCCTTAACTGAAACGAATGCAACAATATGACGATCCAGAAAATTTAAAGGCGCCCTGCCTTTCGCGCACAAGTCTTCAAGGGCATACATCAAATCTTCAGGATTTCTGACATAATATCCCTTCAGCTTCTCGCTGAGACAAGGACATTCAGGGCTAAGGATATAAACGCATCGCTCAATTCCGTATCCGATATTCTTTTGTCTGACGAATGCGCGGCAGCTCTCGAAACGCCCTATTAGCGCATTTGAATCAATCTTCGTGGTCTTTTGAAACTCCAGCCAGAAAAGTATCGCCTGATCCGTCGTAAGATCGACAAAAGGCTGTAAATCCTTTTTAAAAATAATAGATTGAACCAGTGCCTGCCCGATCCCTTCCGGCCTCATGCTAAGCCCCCTGATCCGTATCGGCGCTTCATGATCCAGAATTATTGATATGCGGCAAAGCAGCCTGTCTTTATAAACTGGCCCTCTTCCAGATTCCTCGGCAGATTTCAATGCCCTGCCGATCAATTCGTCGGCATCCTTGATTTCAAGCGAACGTTCCAGCCATTGCTCAAGCGTCCCATCCTCCACCATCTGGGCAGCTTCCGGTACGTTATCCTGAAGTTCCATTGCCAGTACACTGGGGCGCAGGTATCGTTTGTTGTTAAAGGTCAAAGGACGGGCAGCCTTGATTTTTTTGGTAAGCTGCTTTGGGCTGAGCCTTTGTCCGTCAAGCCACGCCTCGATTTCCTCAAACGTCCAGCGTTGCAGCGGATCGTCATACAACAATCCGCGAAGCAACTCCAGAACAGGGCCTGTCAACCGGTCTTTGCCCACAAGCGATACGTAACTGCCATTCTCGATCTTGAGCTTTATGATTTCACGATCGCTCATGCCTTCAAGTGGATCAAACGAACGCAGCAACACGGCAAGAGTAACACCAAGAGCGTACATGTCGTCGGCCCTCGACCCCAGCCCTTTGGAATTTGCATCCGCCATCGCCCTCTCGACAGGCTCGTATATGCAGGGCTGCAACAAGGAAGGCGGCGTGGAAAGACAGTCTCCGAGAATTATTTTTTCATAGGTGGACGAAATGGAGAAAATATTGTCCGCCCTTATGTTTCCGTGAACAAAGTCCTTGTCACGAAAATCTCGCAAAACAGAAACCAGCTGTTTCAGAATATTGCCCAGAACGATTTCCTGCCTAAGCCCCATCGCCTGCTTTTCGTTTTTGGGCAGAATGGGTTTTCCAGGAATATTCTCGTAAATGAAAACATAACGCTGTTCGTTCGTAGGCAGCCAGTCAACCACCCCCGAATGAACCAGTTTGGCAATATTGGAATTCGAAAAATTGGAAAAAATCTGAACTGCACTGATTCTGGGCACCAGATGGAATTCGCCAAGCAAGGCGATATAAGTGCCGCTATACTTGCCCTTGCCGACAACTTCATAAGCCTTTACCGGCCCCGCATCCAGATGTGGCAACCGTCGGTCGGCCTTGATTTCCAGCATTTCGCCAAAAGGAACGGAACCGACTTTTTTTTCCGCCTCGGTAGCCGCATCCTTGATCTCTTGCTTCTGTGCAGGCTTGGGCGCCTCGGCTTCCTTGATGTCCTTACCCTCAGCCGGAGCTAACTCTTGCTGCGAAACTGTTTCGGCTTCCTCGGTTGTCTCGGTATCAGTCATCAATTTACTCGAAATCAAATAATAGCGGGGGCAGGAAATACGGGATCGAAAACAGAAATGAACCAAGCGGGCAAAGTATTGCCCGCTTTGATGATAATACCGAAATTAAGAAAAGTAAAATCAGCTGTAAAAAGGATCGTGCATTAAAATCGTGTCTTCCCTCTCCGGACTGGTTGAAAGAAGCGCGACAGGAGCCTCTATAAGTTCCTCGATCATTCTTATGTATTTAACCGCCGCCGCCGGAAGATCCGACCACGAACGCGCGCCGCGTGTGCTTTCGCTCCATCCCGGAACGCTCTCATAGATCGGTTTTACTTCCTGCTGGTATACCGGCGAGGCCGGGAAATTATCGATCCTCGAACCGTTCAGTTCGTAACCGGTGCAAATCCTGAGCTCTTCAAAACCGTCGAGAACGTCAAGCTTGGTAAGCGCTATCCCGTTGATGCCGCCGATCTTCACCGCCTGGCGCACCATGACAGCGTCGAACCACCCGCATCTGCGCTTGCGCCCGGTGGTGGTTCCGAATTCATGCCCGCGCTCGCCAATCAACTCGCCGGTCTCGTTGACAAGCTCTGTCGGAAAAGGCCCCGACCCGACCCGCGTCGTATAGGCTTTGGCGATGCCTAGTATGTAATTCACAGCCCCCGGCCCGATGCCCGACCCCGACGAAGCCGCAGCAGAAACCGTGTTCGATGAGGTTACATACGGATACGTGCCATGGTCGACATCCAGCATAATCCCTTGCGCCCCTTCAAAAAGGATTTTTCTCCCCTCCTTGCGCGCCTCTTCCAGCCGCTGCCAGACCACGCCTGCATAAGGCACGACCTCCGCTGCGATCGCCATCAGACTTTCCAGCAACTCCCCTGTCTGAAGCGGCTCCTCGCCCAGACCTTTGAGCAATGCGTTATGATGCAGCATCATCGCTTCCAGCTTTTCCTGCACCAGATCCTTATGGCGAAGGTCGCACACACGAAGGCCGCGTCTGGCCACCTTGTCTTCATAGGCGGGCCCGATGCCCCGCCCTGTCGTTCCGATAGGGGTTTTCCCCCTCGCCTTCTCCAGCGCCTTGTCCAGCGCCTGATGCACCGGCAGAATCAGGTTCGCGTTTTCGGCAAGCACCAGATTCCGGGGGCTGATCTCAACGCCCTTTTCCCTTACAACATTGATCTCTTTCATTAAAGCCCAGGGATCAACCACCACCCCGTTGCCGATAACCGAAAGCTTGCCTTTCCTGACAATCCCCGAAGGCAGCAGGTGCAGCTTGTACTCCGTGCCGTCGATCACCAGAGTGTGACCGGCGTTATGCCCTCCCTGAAAGCGAACCACGACATCCGCCCGGCTGGAGAGCCAGTCGACGATCTTCCCTTTACCTTCGTCGCCCCATTGAGCACCGATTACCGCTACGTTAGCCATTTGTCCCCCCGGTTTGGTCGTCACTGAATTTGCGCACTACTATTCTCCCGCCGGATTGCAGCTCGGAAATCTTCGCCCAGTCCTCTACGGCAGGAACTTCCCGCTTTTCAGGCTGCCTGCGTCGAGGCAGCACCCTTCGCATCGTATCCATATAGAAAGTAAAACCGGCCGCGGTCTCTGTTTTACGACCGTCCTTGTTGCCGCCGCCGTTGATATCGTAACGCCCTCCCCTGCCAAGCTCTCCTCTCGCCCCCCTAGCGAACAGGGTAAAGGCGAAGCCGGTATGATAGCCGAAGCCCCGCCGCTCGACAGGATCGATGGTGATATTCACTTCTGTTAACTCCAGTTCCCTGATCGCTCTCTCAACCCCTTCGGCAATAAGTGTAAGCGCCCTGACATATGACAGGGCGGCATCGGGAAGCCTGATACCGTTTAATTTCCTCATGGCGTCGCCCGCCGGGCCCATGCAGCCTGTAAGCTCTTCAAGAAGCAGTGCCGCCTCGCCTCCACGGCTGCGAATCGAGTCGCGGTCGCGGCGCTCCAGCGCTTCGTCAAGAACCTCCCGGTCTGCCGCATCCGTCCGGCACGCGGCGTAAATCACATTAACCAGCGGCGGCAGGGCCAGATCAATCGTAACCTTGCCGATTCCGAGATCTTTCAGCGCAATCAGCGACAACACCGCAACCTCTATATCCGCCTCGATATTGTGGGCGCCGATAAGCTCGCATCCAACCTTGACGAATTCCCGCTCCGGCCTGATCTGCGTACCCTTGATGCGCAGTACTTCCCCGGCATATGCAAGCCTCAGAGGCCTCGGCTCATGCCCCAGTCGGGTGGCCGCTATCCTCGCGATCTGTGCCGTAGTATCGGAGCGCAAGGCCATCATTTTCTGCGACACCGGATCCATCAGCCTGAACGTCTCGCCAGCCACCACCTGACCCGGCCCGGGAGCGAAAAGGCTTTCCTCGAACTCGGCCAGCGGCGGCTTGACTCTCTCGTAACCGAAGGATTCAAATCTTTTTATGATTGTTTGTACGGCTTCGGCCTCTCTTGCCGCCTCCGGCGGCAGAAGGTCGATCAGCCCACTGGGGAGCAAAGCCTGATTTTTCTTTTCCATGACGGGACTAACTCTTGCCTGTAAACGCAGGCATTATCAAGTAAAACCTGCAACAGGTTAATATTGTTGGAAGTCAGGCAGCCGATTTTTCTATCGCCTCGCAAACGTCGTGAACCACCCGCCTGACAAGTTCTTTATCGTCGCCCTCCGCCATCACCCTGATGACCGGCTCGGTTCCCGAAGCCCTGACCAGCAGTCTTCCGTTCCCGCCAAGTTCCTTCTCGGCCATTTCTATGCTTTTCTTCACGCTCGCTTCTTCAAGCGGCCTGCCCTTTGCGAAGCGGACATTTTTTAACAACTGCGGCATGGGAGTGAACAAATTTAAAGCCTTGCTGGCTCCCCCGCCTTTTTCCTTGAGTATGCCGAGTACCTGTATCGCCGCGAGCAGCCCGTCGCCGGTGGTTCCGTAATCCGACATTATGATATGCCCCGACTGCTCGCCGCCGAGCGTAAATCCCCCTTCGCGCATCCTTTCAACCACATAGCGGTCGCCCACCGGAGTTCTGATGACTTTAATCCCCTCGCCCTGAAGAAACCTCTCCAGACCAAGATTTGACATTACCGTAGCCACAAGCGCATCGCCGAAAAGCATATCCCGCTTTTTAAAGGATAGTGCCAGTAGCGCCATAAGCTGGTCGCCATCTATTCGATTACCCGTCTCGTCGACCATGATAAGCCGGTCGGCATCTCCATCCAGGGCAATCCCGACATCCGCGCCTTGCTCGACCACGGCTTCCTGAAGCATGCAGGTATCAGTGGCTCCGCATCCGTCATTGATGTTGCGCCCGTTCGGTGAAACGCCTATCGGAACCACTTCGGCCTCAAGCTCCCACAGAATTGCGGGCGCAACCTTGTAAGAGGCTCCGTTCGCACAATCAACCACGATCTTCAGCCCTTCCAGAGACTGGTTTCTGGGCAGGCTTCTCTTTATATATTCGATATACCTCCCGCTCGCGTCATCAAGTCTGCTGGCACGACCGAGATCGGCCGGAAGCGGCAGATTACCGGCAAGGTCGCCGTCGATTTTTTTCTCAATAACTTCCTCGACCTCGTCGGGAAGCTTGTACCCGTCCGGGCCGAACAATTTTATTCCATTGTCCTGAAAAGGATTGTGCGAGGCTGAAATCATCACTCCGACATCTGCCCGCATCGAACGTGTGAGGATTGCTATCGCCGGTGTTGGTATCGGCCCGACCAGCACAACATCCATACCCATCGACACGAAACCGGATGCCATGGCCTGTTCGATCATGTAACACGAAAGCCTCGTATCCTTGCCGATCACAGCCCGGTTCTGATGATTGCCGTTATTATCCCGCTTGAGAACCAGCGCCGTTGCCATGGCTGCCTTCAAAGCCATCTCGGCTGTCATTGGAAAAGTATTGGCCTGTCCGCGTATGCCATCGGTTCCGAAATATTTACGTGCCATGGGAAATCCCGTCCCCTTCAAAGTTCCCCCTCTCCCGCAGGGAGAGGGTTTGTTGTCAGCGAATTATATAGCATTGAACGATCAGGTTTAACTACGTCATGCCCGCCTCGTGCGGCATCCGGCGAAATGACGGGAAACGGTTCAGCCTGATAGATCGATGCTCTAAGCGCTTTAACTATATAGCAGATGAACGGCTCCCGGCAATCAGGCTTCCTGGGGAATGTTTTTAACCCTTCCGCCGACAGGCACGGAAGTACGTGGCCCCTCCGAGCGGGGTTCGTCGTCGGCGTCATCCCTGATAATGGGCTGCCCCTTAAGGATAGCCTTGATTTCATCCCCCGAGAGCATTTCGTATTCAAGCAGTGCCTTTGCCAGCTTGTGAAGATCGTCGATATGCTGCGTAAGAACGTTTTTCGCCCGTGCATAAGCCGTATCGACAATCTCCCTGATTTCCGCGTCCACCAGCGCCGCCGTGGCGTCGGAAAGATTTTTTGACTGCGCGACAGAATGCCCGAGGAATATCTCTTCCTGATCATACCCGTAATGGAGTGGGCCAAGCTTCTGGCTCATGCCCCATTCCGTAACCATTCTCCGCGCAGTCTCCGTAGCATGCTTGATATCGCTTGAAGCTCCTGTGGTAACCTTTTCAGCGCCGAATATCAGTTCCTCTGCGATCCTCCCTCCCATTGCGACCGCAAGATCGGCCCTTAGCTTGGATTTCGACATTGAGATCCTGTCCCCCTCTGGCAGACGCATCACCATGCCAAGAGCGCGGCCCCTTGGAATAATCGTCGCCTTGTGGATCGGGTCGGAGTCGGGCTCGTTAAGAGCGACGATGGCGTGTCCAGCCTCGTGATAGGCGGTAAGCTTCTTTTCCTCATCGCTCATCACCATTGACTTGCGTTCGGCACCCATCATTACCTTGTCCTTGGCGTCCTCAAGCTCTTCCATGCCAACGACACGCTTGCCTCTTCTCGCCGCGAGCAATGCCGCCTCGTTCACCAGATTGGCGAGATCTGCGCCGGAAAACCCCGGCGTACCCCTTGCGATCACCGCGGCATTCACCGTTTGCGATACCGGAATGTTCTTCAAATGAACTTTGAGTATTTTTTCCCTGCCTTTGATATCGGGAAGCGGCACCACTACCTGACGATCGAAACGTCCCGGTCGCAAAAGCGCGGGATCGAGGACATCCGGACGGTTGGTGGCGGCGATGATGATAATCCCCTCATTCGCCTCGAACCCGTCCATCTCCACAAGCAGCTGGTTCAAAGTCTGTTCGCGCTCATCGTTCCCACCGCCAAGTCCCGCTCCCCGGTGTCGCCCGACAGCGTCGATTTCATCGATGAACAAAATACAAGGAGCGTTCTTCTTGGCCTGCTCGAACATATCGCGAACCCGGCTGGCTCCCACACCGACGAACATCTCAACGAAATCCGAACCAGAAATAGTGAAAAACGGCACATTCGCCTCACCGGCAACCGCTCTCGCAATCAGGGTTTTACCGGTGCCCGGCGGGCCTACCAGCAGGGCTCCCTTGGGAATCTTGCCTCCAAGGCGCTGAAATTTCTGCGGATCTTTTAAGAATTCGACGATTTCTTCGAGTTCCGATTTTGCCTCATCCACCCCGGCCACATCCTCGAACGTAACTCTCCCCTGCTTCTCGGTAAGCAGTCTGGCGCGGCTTTTACCGAACCCCATCGCCCCTCCGCTGCCTCTTCCCTGCATCTGCCGCATGAAAAACACCCACACGCCGATAAGAAGCAGCATCGGAAACCATGAAAGCAGAATACTGAAAGCGCTGATCTGCTCAGGCTCTTCTTCCTCTGCCATTATCCGGACACCGGTTTCCCCCAGCCGCTCGACAATATTTTCATTCACAGGAACCAGCGTGGAAAAGCTGTCGCCCGATTGCGCATAATGCCCAGTAAGCTTCTGCCCCTTGATCACGACATCCGAAACCTGCCCTGATATAGCATCGGAAATGAAATCAGAATAGGCAATATTTCTGATGCGTTGCTGCTGTTGCTGCTGCGCCCCCTGAAAAACATTGAAAAGGAAGGCCAGCATCAACGCAATTGCCAGCCAGAAAACGATATTACGCCCAAAACTGTTCACGAAGTGATTTCCTTCTTGTTAAAACCCAGGCACGTAAGGTCAGACTATAATATAGGACAGCTCTCCAGATTGACACCATATCAATAAAAGAAACTTTTGCCCCCTTGGTAGCAGATCGCCTCATCATCGAAAAAAAACACATTGAAGGATGCGCAAATCAATTCTTAGCCTCTTTTTCTATTCGGACAACCTCAATTCCGTCCATTTTCTTGCAGGTAAACAGAAACCCCGCGAGAGTCCTTCTGCGAAACCCGGTACCATTAAAAATCTCCCTTGCCAGCATTTCAAGTTTTTCAAGCCTGGGAGGATAATGCCCCTTATAGCCAAGCATTTCCAATGACTTGATCAAAACACGAATACGAATTTCTTCCGGATTGATTTTTAATTCATTGGCATGCAAAATAATATGCCCATCTTTATGGGCAATAAGCGCATCATCAAAGGCGCTGCCCGCATAACTTTCGAGTGCCTCCTGCGCCCGCCTGAGCCTGGCAGCCGTCACCGCCAGCCTTTTTGAGGTAAGCCCTTCGGATTCAAGCACTTGATAGGCGCTCCTCAAACGAGGCCTCATATATTTCTTATTTTGGTTCGACGGGTCGTCAACATAAAGCAGCCGCTTGTCGTGGCAATAGGCGATTAAATCCTCTTTCGCCGCGCAAAGCACAGGGCGGCAATAGAAGACCTCGCCCGCCTCTTGCACTTCCCTCATCGCCGCAAGACCGTCAAGACCGCTCCCCTTGGCAAGACGAATCAAAAAAGTTTCTGCCTGGTCGTCCATATGATGGGCAAGAAAAATGTATTTAATTCCTGCGCTTACCGCATATTCTTTAATCAGCCTGTAACGTGCTGATCTGGCCTCCTCCATAATTCTCGTTTTCGGCTTGGGCCCTTCCCATTTTAAAACCGTATGCCTGACATTGCCAATCGCGCCAAGCCATTTGGCAACGGAGCCTGCTTCCTCGGAAGACTCAGGTCGCAGATCGTGATCCACCGTAACCGCCAATATTTCTCCGCCCCCGGTTTCCGCCCTTAACTCTGAAAGCATGTGGCATAGCGCCATACTGTCTGGCCCCCCGGAAACAGCGACAAGCCATCCGGCATTAATGGCTTCCGGATAACGCTCGAAGAAAGCGGCAACAAATCTGAAAGTTTGCTTGCAATTCATATCAATAAACTATTGAATCACCTGTATAAAATCATAGCGACCCCTGCCAGCCCCAAAAAAATTCCGACTACATTGACGGCAGAAATCGCTTCACCAAAAAACGCCACCCCTATAGCCGCCGTAAACGCCAGCTGACATACATAAACCAGTGGAAATCCCAAAGCTATAGAGCCCCCTTTTGAAATCATGTAAGTCATGGAAATGTCAATTACCATCACCGACAGTCCAGCGCACAGCGCTGCAATGACCGGCACCGCCGTCCCGGTCGCAGGCAGAAGTTCCGCAGGCCTCTTCAAAAAATAAAAAGTGCTGAAAACAATGATTTGAAAAAAGAAAGCGCCGACATAAAGAATTGTACTGAAGACCAGAGGATGCAAAGTCATCCCGCCGATTTTAAGACTGATATTGAACCCGAGATAGCCGATGATTGCTATCAGCGCAAACGGCAACCAGGTAACCATTGGAATTCTCCCGCTATAGCATTGAACGATCAGGTTAAATCATGTTCATACCCGCTTCGTGCGGGCACCCGGCGATATAAGATGTGCCCCTGGATGACATCGATGCTCTAATTACCGATCCGGCCTACTGACACTTCAGCCGTTCCATTTCCTGCTCGGCACGGCTTAGAACGGGGCCGGCTCCGTTCGGAAACTCCTTCTGGATCTGCGACAGCGCAACGCAGGCATCCTTTACGCTCCCCATCCCGGCAAGCGACATGCCCATCTTAAGCAAATTGTCCGGCGCTTTCGAGCCCTTGGGATCCTGCTGGTACGCTTCGGCGAAAAGTCTTGCCGCCGTCTCGTATTGCGCTCGTACATAATAGGTTTCAGCAAGCCAGTATTTTGCGTTCTGCGTCAGGACATGTCCCGGATAGTTTTCCAGAAACGACTTGAACGCCACTTCCGCTTCGTCGAACCGCTGCTCCCTCACCAGTGAAAAAGCCTGCTCGTAAACCGCCGAAGGATCGTTGGGATTGCTAACGATCGAATACCCCTCCGACCCGACCGACAGCGAACCGAGTTGACCGGGGGGCGGAGCTACAGCCGCCGGCGCTTGCTGTCCGGTCATCGGGGCATAGGGCTGTGTCATCCCGGGCTGGACGCCGCTATGCGGCGCAATCTGGTTCCCCCCGTAATACATGCCGGGAATATCCGCCCTTCCCTGTGCGAAACCGCCCGCATTTCTGCGCTCAAGCTCGGCAACACGGGTCTCGAGATCGACTATTGTCTTGTCAGCCCTCTCCCTTACTTGATTGATCTCAAAGATCATTTCCTCCACCCGTCCGGTAAGAGAACGCATGTCCATCTCTATTTGGGAAAGACGCACTTCGATTGCGGCCGTGGCTGCCTGATCGGTTGAGGAAAAGTTGCTAATGCTTCCGGACGCCGGCCTTTCGCCTTTAAAAACGGCCCGGCTGAGCGTCTGGATTTCGTTCTCCAGCCGGTTCAGCCTGGCTTCAAGACCGCCAGATTGTGCCAGTACAGGCCTTACTGCGAGAAGCAGAAGGCCTGACATGGCTAGAAGATATCCCGGTTTTACGTTCATCCGTATTCCGATATCAGTCGACTTTGGTCACGCCACGGCGGTTTTGCGCCCATGCGGAAGGATTTGACTCCTGAACCGCCGGACGTTCCTTGCCAAAGCTGACGGTGGTAATCCTGCGGGCATCGACTCCCATTGCCGTCAGGTAGTTCTTGACGGATGTTGCCCGGCGCTCGCCAAGTGCAAGGTTGTACTCTCTGGTTCCGCGCTCGTCAGCATGGCCTTCGACGGTGATCGTTACATGCGGATAACGCTGAAGCCACTGCGCCTGCATTCCAAGAACGCTTTGAGCTTCCGAGGTGAGGTCGTAACGGTCGTAACCGAAGAAGACCCGGTCACCGACATTCACGACCAGATCGCTTTGCGAACCGGGTACCGGGCCGTCAACCTGGCCTCCGTATACCTCTGTGCCTCCCAGCGGATCGGGCGAGATTCTTTCGTAGTTGTCGATCGATACCTGATCGCCGACATCGGCCTTCTTGTCCTTCGCACACGCGCTCAGTGAGAGCACCATGGCGGCAATAGCTAGATAACGGATTATCATATTGGGGGGCTCCTAAAAAAGTTAAATGCTGCAAGCTATTTTATGAAAAACATAGTTTTTCATTTCTTTCCATTAACTCATATTACCTAAAACGCCCGCTGGCAAGAGGCAGAATAACGGTTTTCTATAGAAATTAAATGGCAGAATTTCGGCTGTTTCCCAAGGCGGCGGGCTAATCTATTGAATCCCTGATATGCTGCAACAGCAAAAACGCATCCCGCCTGTCTCTGGGATGACAGAGTCATACTATCTTTCTGTTTTTATTTACTATTTTATTATATAATGGTCTGCACATAGTATGCACAGCTACGACAGATCAATGACTTACGGCTGAAAACTACACGGAATCTGCACAAAAAGGACAAGGGGCATGGCCTTCATCATCGACAAAGAGGAACTCAAACTCGGCCTGATTATCTTCCGCCGGGGTGATGTGGAGCATAAGAACTTCTATTGCCGCATCAAACTTCCCAAAGCAGACCGCTACAAGACTATTTCCCTCAAGACTTCCAACATCAACGAAGCCCGCGACCGCGCCTATGACTATGACGCGGATGTACGGTTTCGGATAAAGCACGAAGTCCCGATATTCGATAAGCCCTTTAGCGATGTTTCCAAGGAATACATTGAATCCCAGAATTTACGCGCAAAGATGGGTGAAATCGGGCATGAGCGCGTCAGAAAGCTAAAATCTTCCGTCAACAACCATTTAGACCCCTATGTAGGAAACATTCAAATCAGCATGATCGGGCAAGACCGATGGGCCAATTATCCCGCATGGCGGCGCGAACACGGGAAAGGTCAGTTTCGTGAGCAGGTCAGTGATGCCACGGTAAAATTTGAAATGATGATTTTCCGGGCCATCATGGATTTTGCCATCAAGAAACGCTACATCACGGCAGACAAGCGGTTTGAAGGAAGACCGCAATTCAAGCTGATGCGCCGGGATGCGTTTTCCATCGAGGAATACCGCGCCTTGCACACGCGGGGCCGCGCATGGGTCAAGGCGGCGACTAAGGACTCAAGTATCTGGTATCGCACCATGACCTATAATTTTGTCCTTATCATGTGCAATACGGGGATGCGACCGCCGGAAGCAAAAAACCTGCGCTGGCGGGATATTTCGAAAGGTAAAGACAAGGATGGCCGCGATCTGATTATCTTGTCTGTCCGGGGTAAGGGAAAATCAAGGCAGCTTGTCGCTCCGCCGAGTGTCGGGGAATATCTCGACCGGGTGAAAGCCATGTCTAAATCCACCGGGCCGGACGACCCGGTATTTACAACCAAGGTAGGAAAAGCAACCAAATCCCTTTATGCAGAACTGGTAACCAAACTTTTAACAGAAGCGAAATTGCGCGAAGGCCCGTCAGGGATTCCGCGCTCGACTTATTGTTTCCGTCATACCTATGCGACATTCCGCCTTGGTGAAGGCGTTGACGTTTATTTCTTGGCGCAGCAAATGGGAACGTCTGTTGAAATGATTGAACAGCATTACGGCCATGTGAATACCGTTAAACATGCAGACCGCGTGTTGCATGGTATGGGAAGCTGGGAATCCTTACCCGAAGACGATAGTAAACCGGATAACAGCCAGAGCGGAAAAGCTGGAGCGGCCCGCCCCGGCCCCGAACGGCGCAAGAATCCCAAAGGCAAAAAGTAACAGTCATTATTTAAGGGGTGGCGCGAACGGTACAGCGGCCCGCTGTACCAGCCATCCCGCCCCAGCCATCCATCCGATGCGCCGCTGGCGCGACTTCAATCGGATAGAATCTGAAACCACAGGCCGGAAAAAGGGAGATCGAGTTCGATTTTCCGCGGTCTTAATTCAATCTATTTGCTCATCTGTCTGCCATATAATCCAGATCATCCAGCACAAAGCGCACCATCCGAGGGCTAAAATCCAACTGGCGATTACATCGCTCGGCCAATGGACACCCAAATAAAGGCGACTGATTCCTATCCAAAAACTGACGAAAATAGCAGTACAGAAAGCAAATATCTTTAGCTGCGGTTTAATTTCAAGCTGATAAATCAGAAAGGCCATGGTCAAGTAAGTGACCGCGCCAGTGAATGTGTGACCACTTGGGAACGTCATGGAACTGACAAGCGTCCCATGCGGGAAAATATCTGGCCGAGGCAAATCGAAAAACTGCTTAAGCGTATTATTCAGGGCCGAGCTTGTTATAACCGTCAAGGCCATTAATGCCGCCTTGCCCTTCTGCCCTAGCTGAAAAAACCATAGAACGGTCGCGGTCGTTGCGAATATTATAAGCGTTGTTCCGCCGAGGCTGGTTATATCGCGCATGGTTTCGCTATAGCGGGCGACCTTGATTTCACCGCTGCGCCCGTCCGCCAGGCCGGTTAAGACCGCAACGTCGAACCCATGCAGCGCGCCGCGTACATCGAGGGCGGCCAAGATCGAAAACAGCACAGCGGACGAAACAATAAGGGCAAGACAGATTTTGAAGTCCCTGAAAATCAGGAACCGCTTTTTATCGTATAGCCATTTCATTTCTCGAACACTCCGAGATTTTTACCGCGGTAACGGTGGGCAAAAATCATCTTGAGGTTTTTTATTTCCGGCTGGTTGTCCTTGAAACGCACGACCGCCCACCCGTCCGGGTGCGCTTCAAACCACGCCTCAAGTTGATCGGGCTGCAAGCTATCGACCGGCGTTTCATGGCGCGCCATAAAGCCTAATTCGCCGTGATAATTGCGGACAAAGGCTAGATCGCGGGTCGGCTGCGTCTTCACAATTTCCGCGACATGCTCAAGCGTGTACCGCTTGAAAAAGGTTTGCGAGGCGATCATCTGCCCGCCGATGAAAAGCACCAGCACAGCGGCGAAAGCCTTGACCAGCGTTCGCGCTTCAAGCCTTTGAAGGCAATACGCCGCAAGCATGGCGACGCCTGGCACCAACGGGACGAGATAGTGCGGCTGCTTTCCGCTTATGAAGGAAAAGGCGATAACGACCGGCACAAGCCAGAAAGCCAGAAAGCGCAAACCCTCCTGCAATCTCAGCCCGGCCTTGGCATGGGACAGGCCGCGCCAGAACGACGGAAAGAAAAGCCACGGCATGAAAATGACCGGGATTAGCGGCAAGTAAAACCAGAACGGGCGCACATGCGAGGCGTTGAAATTCCCCGTTATCCGCCCGGCGGTCTGATTCCAGACCAGCCAGAACGCAAAGTCGCTATCCGCCGCTTTCAGAACGGGAATCAGCCAGAACAAAACCGGCAGCACGGAAACGGCAAGCGTGGCCAATATGCCGCCGTACCATTGCGCGGGCCGGGAAAATTCTTTCATCCAGAACGGGGCCAGAAGCGCGACCGGCAAGACATAGAGATACGCCACCGGGCCTTTGGTCAAAACGCCCATGCCAAGGCACAGGCCCATGAGCAGCGCATAGCGCAAGCGGCGTTCCTGCCGAAAATAGTAAAGGCAAATCAGGGAAAGAAGCACGAAGGCGCACAGCATGAAATCAAACATGACCAGCGTGCCGTAGATCATAAACGGAATGCCGCCCGCCATGATAAGCCGGACGCGCTGGCGGTCTTGGATTTCAGGGAAAAGACGCTTGCTTAAAAAGCCCGTCAGATAGACGCAGGCCATAGAGAACAGCACAATAGGAATAAGGCCCGCCCACCGGCTTATCCCGAACACCGACCATGAAAGATTTATCAGCCAGAATAGCAGCGGCGGCTTGTGGTGGTATGGCTCAAAATTCACCGTCAACGGCTGGAGCCAGCCTTGGCGCAAAAACATTTCCCACGCGACCGTCATATAGCGCGTTTCATCAATCGGCAGCAAAGGCCGGAACGCTATGGCGGTTAAAAACAGGGCGAGAATAACAAAAGGGAGCCACAGATTTTTGGCTATGGTGGAAAAATTCACTAGGTAAATTCCTTGTACTTATTGAGCGACAGCGGTTTGCGATTCCTTGCGCCGGATGAGGTAAAGATTGCGCGCATAGATAAACAGGCCGGTGCTTTGGCCGAGAATGAAAACCGGGTCTTGCCGGTAAATCGCATACGCGCACAGGGCCAGCCCGCCGCCGATGCTGAAATACCAGAATGTGTGCGGGATAATGCTATTCCCGGCTTTTTCGGAGGCGATCCATTGGACGATGAAGCGCATGGAGAACATGGCTTGACCAAGAAAGCCTATTATAATCCACATGGTTTCAGGGGTGAGATATGCAGTCATTTTTTCATCCTTAGTTGAGGTCTTCGGTTATTTTGGGAAAGGCATAGGGGCGCGTTTGAAGCCACCGGACGCCTAACAAATCGGTCACGCCGACAAGGGCGCGGCTGAAATTTCCGTACTTGGAAACGCCGTGTTGCCGCGGGCGGTGCGAAACATCGACATGAATCAAATGGACGCCGTTGCGTATCATCAGCGCGGGCAGGAAACGGTGCATGTGATCGAAGTAAGGCAGGGTGATATAATCCTTGCGCTGGAACATCTTTAACGAGCAGCCTGTATCTTTCGTCATATCCTTGAGCAAGGCAGAGCGCAGGCCGTTTGCAAAGCGCGAGGCAAGGCGGCGGGAAAGACTGTCATTGCGCTTTTTGCGTTCGCCTACGATCATCAGTTTTTCGTGCACGTTTTTGTGGCGTTCATAGAGATCATAAAGGCGCGCAATATCGGCGGGGTCGTTCTGGCCATCACCGTCAAGCGTGGCTATCAAATCATTGCCCGCGGCCTGTATGCCCGCCCACAATCCCGCGGATTGTCCGCAGCGGTTGTTATGGCGCAGAACGCGCAAGGCGGAATATTTTTGTTTCAGCGAACGCAGGATTTCATAGGTTCCGTCCGTGCTGCCATCATCGACATAAATAATTTCACTGATAGGCGCGGATTCCGCCGCGCGGACAATTTCATCAAGCAGCGCAGCTATATTTTCTTCCTCGTTTAGTACGGGAACAACTACAGTAATCATTTAGTCTTGGCCCTTTCCTTCGTCTTGGGAGGGCCAATAAACAAAGCGAAACTTAAGGCAGACTTAAGGGGATTTTTGCAGAGCAAAAAAAGACGAAAAAGCCCGGATTTCTAAGGTTTTAAGGGGTTCAGGCCATGCCCGGAAAACGCACCTGAAAGGCCGTTCCCTTGCCGCCAATGCCGCGGGATATTTGAATATCCGCCTTGTGCAGATCAACGACATTGCGGACAATCGAAAGGCCGAGGCCGGAACCGATAGTGCCCGTTCCGGTAACGCGATAGAAACGGTCAAAAATCCGTTCGCGGTCTTTCTCGCTTATCCCGATTCCATTGTCGGCAACGTCCAGAACAATTTGCGTTTCATCCCGGTATAGCTTGACCTCGATATGGCCGTTTTCTTTCGTATAGGTCACGGCATTATTGATAAGGTTTGCAGTCATCACCGCGAGTTTATGCGCGTTGCCCGAAAGGAAAAGCCCGCCCGCGATCTCGGAATCAATCGTGATATTTTTTGCCTGCGCTATCGGCAAGGCTTGTTCAATCGCTTCCTCTACGACATGCGCCAGATTAAGCCTCGCAAAGGGGATTTCCGCGTTTTCCGGTTCCTGCCGCGCCAATTCAAGCAACTGGTGGGCAAGGCGCGCGCTTCGCAAGACGCCTTTTTCCAGCGTTTGCAGAGCGGCGGCTCTTTCGTCTTCATCCTGGGCGCGCTTCAAAATATCAAGCTGCAATCGCACGGCGGTTAAGGGCGTCCGCAATTCATGGGCTGCGTCCGCCGTAAATCGCCGTTGCGCCTCCAATGCCGCGCGCAGCCGGGAAAGAAGGTCATTCAAAGCATGAACAAGCGCGCTGATTTCAAACGGCACTTTTTCGCTCGGCAACGGTTCCAAAAATGACGGGTTTCTGTTTTTGATAAGGCTGGAAATATCCGCCAAGGGTTTCAGGCCGCGCCCGATCATAAGCCAGATCAACCCGGCCAGAATAGGAAACTGGATAACGATAGGAATAAGCAGAAAACCGTAAATCTCCACGACAACGCTATGGCGCTCTTTCAAATCCTGCGAAAGCTGGACGATTGTATCGCCGTTTGATTGCCTGTAAAAACGCCAGCGGCTATCCCTGAATTGCACCCGGCCTTTTCCGTCATGGTCTTGCAGCGGAAACTCAATGCTTGGGTGGGAGGAATAGGCAAGCTCGCCGTTAATCCATACTTGCCGCAGATATTTTTCCTCGCCGCGCAGTTTGTGGTTTTCGAGATTCGGGGAAAGCGGAACATGGCCGGTCGGCCCGGTGGCTAAAATCGTATAGGCAACCTGTTTTAGATTTTCATCGTAAAACTCGTCCATTTCCTCGCGCACGGTAAAGTACGTTATGAGCGCAAGCAAAACGGTCACTGTGAAAATGACGAGAAGAATTGATCTTAAAAGTTTCCTGCGAATTGAAATCATAACGGGTCGCCTAACGTGTAACCGAGATTGCGGATATTCTTGATAACGCCGCTATCCAGCTTTTTGCGGATTTGATGGATATGCACCTCAACGGCATTGCTGGCGACTTCCTCGTTCCATCCGTAAAGGCTTTCCTCAAGCTGCGTCTTTGATAAAACCGCATTCGGAGTTTTCAGCAGCGTATGGATAAGCAGGAATTCCTTGGCGGAAAGGGAAACAATTTTATCGTCAAAAAAGACCTCGCGCGTTTTCGGATTGAGCGTGATTTTTCCGTGGCGGAGCAATCCGTTTTCATTCCCGGCCTGTCCCATGCTGCGGCGTAACAGGCTGCGAATGCGCGCCTCCAATTCCTCAAGCGCGAAGGGTTTTAAAAGATAATCGTCCGCGCCCGTATCAAATCCTTTGATCTTGTCTGAAATCGCGTCGCGGGCGGTCAAGATCAAGACGGGCGTATCGTTCCCGCCTTTCCTGAGCGTATCGAGAACATGGATGCCGGATTTGCCGGGCAAGCCAAGGTCTAAAATAACAAGATCGTAACTTTCATTTTGCAGGGTTATGTCCGCGCTTTCGCCATCTTGCACCCAGTTGACGACGAAACTTTCCTTGCGTAGCGCCTTTTGCAAGTCTTCGCCAATCATTAAATCGTCTTCAACCAGCAGCAGCCGCATACTTAATTCCTCTTATTGAAGCTGGGTCTATATCTCTTTCATCCAACTCGGTTAGAGTCCCAATAATGTATAATAATATCACTACTAATTAGTAGGGTATGAACTTTCCAGCCAATCCAATAAAATGTATAATGGCACACATATGGCGATCATCAAGCAATAGAATGTGAAGTCCTCTTTTATTGCTTTGTAGAGTTTTGGGCGGTTTGCATTAATTTTTTCATGATTCGCCCTTATAAAAGAAGGCTCGATAGACTTGACCTATCAATGACCACCGGAAAGAAAAGTGCGATCTTATTAAAGCTATGAAACAAGACTCTCGCGAGAAAGTAGTGTGAATCTTTTCAGCCCTTCTAGCGCCCCCACTGGGGCCAGATTTATAAATCCTTGCATTTTTATCTCCGGGTCTCGCCCTATTTGAATGCGGATAAGCGGAGTAATGCAGGGTTATCTTAAGGGAAACTTAAAGCCGTTCTTTGAAATCGCTAATTTTTTGTAAAATCTCATTGAAATCTGGCTGCGACCGATAATAAAGGGTGTGGGTGGATTCATAAGCCGACTTATACAAATCCCGCGGTTCTTTATCCGTCAATAAGAACGCTTCATTTTCAGCAATCACCGGATTATCCGCAGCGCGGAACCGCTTTTCCTTATGCGCCAGATATTCCGGTGTGCCGATGAATTTGACCGTTTCCGCATCCTGCAACAGGCAATAAACATCGTAATAATGCCGCATGAAATTAACGGGCAATCGCCCCGTTTCCTGCTGCTGGCGGTATTTGGTGGATATGGTTTGCAGTTTTTCAACCAGCGTATATCCGGGATGGTAACAGGAAACCTCCACGGCGCAGTTATCTGTGATCGGTACTTTACCGACCGCGTAATCATAGGCCCATGAACTGATGGTTTTGGGGAAGTTTGGCGTTATATCGTCAAACCCGACTTCCAGCAGAATCCCGTCTTTCAAGCCATCAATCTTTTCACCGATGATTTGATAATGGAGCCGGATTCCACCGCTTCGATATTTTGCATCGTCAAACGCAGTGTCGCGCTGAACATCATGGATACCGGCAATCCTGATGGTTCCGGCCAGCCAGTCATAAAATCTTTTCCGGCCTTCGCAATGTTCCGGTTTATCGTGATTGCGGCCCGTTTTTATATCCATCCCGGCGGGCGGTTCAATCCGAATGTCTATATCTTCGGAAAAACGGTGTATCAGCCCGAAACCTTTGGAGAGGGATGTGCCGCCCTTCAACTCAAATCGCAGCCCAAGTTTTTGCAGCCCGTAAAGGCAGTGCATAATCCAATAGTCTTTTTCGACCAGAGCCGGGGCAATATCCATCTCCCCTGCCACAATGCGAATGAGGGCGGGGAAATCAGGATGGTTATGCAAGAATCCGTCAGTGGACATACTGTAATCTATCGCCCATCAGGAACTTGGCAAAGAACTTCCTGGCCCGCGCCCCGCCATATTCACGGACGGCATCAGCCAGGGCGCGTTTATCCATCGAAACGGCCTTGTTTTTAACCTGTTCCAAGACCTGTTCCCGGTCTTCCGCAAGCTGGTCGAGGTTATTGACCACATCGACCAGCAGAAATTCCGGGGTGGGCTTGCGGGGAAAATACGGCTTCACGGCAAAGCGGAACGTCCGCCCGCCCAGCTTAAAGCGGCCATGCCGCTTGTGGTTATAAACAACTGTTTCGTTATAAAGCTGGGTCGTACCCAGCCCCAAGGCGTTATACAGGTTCGGGGAAGTCAGCAAAAAGCGATCATCTTTCAGGAACGCCCGCACCAGTGTTTCATCATCGGCGGGGGCTGGCCCGAAGGCGGTCATTTGGGGGCAGTAATACAGCCCGCCGGACAGCTTCATCAAAACGCCGTCTTCGGTAAGCTGGCGCAAATGGCGGTCAACGGCATTTGACCATTGTTCCAGATCGGCGCGGCGGTAAACCGCCCCCGGCTGGAAATAGTCTTTGAATTGTTCAACGGCGTTCATGGCATCTTCCTCTCTTTCCAGACTATCGAAAATAGGCCAATATTGCAAGTAATTTCATTGAAAATTCATGCAATCATATCCCATTGCCATCCTCAAGAATCAGCTTATAGTCCGCAAAAGTAAGGGGTTAGCGGCTCCTACTGTTTCCGTAAAATAATCCTTAAATTTTATCGGCTATCCTGAAAAATAAGGGCTTAAGAGCGCACTTACGCAAACTGCGTTTGCCCGGCTTCGCCGGAGTGCTTTTGCGGCCCTGCCGGGCCTTGGGGCCAGCTTGCCGCTGTCCCCTGTGTTGTTATTCCGCCCGGTAATTTTGGAAGCCGGGCGAAACAACAACACTTTTGAACAACAATAAATCGCCCATAGAGGGAAAGGCTTTGCAGCCTTGGCGATTTATCATTGTTCATTGCGGGTGTTTTCACGGTCTGACGGCCACTCCGCCGTGGCCGCCGCCGCGTACCGCGCCGGGGCGGTGCTGCATGATGAACGGCGGGGCTTTACGCACCGCTACCACAATCGCAAGGGCGTTGTGGCCTCATTCATCCTCACACCACCGCAAGCCCCTGAAACCACCCGCAACCGCGTTGCCTTGTGGAACGCAGTCGAAGCGGCGGAAACCCGCAAAAATTCCCGCGTGGCACGGGAGATTATTCTGGCCCTACCGCATGAATTGCCAGCCCCGGCCCGCGAGTCTCTCGCCCGCGATATGGGCCTGTGGCTGGTGGAACGGTACAACGTGGCCGTTGATACGTCCCTGCATAGTCCGGTTGCCGGAGACGGACACGATCCCCGCAACCACCACGCTCATTTGCTGTTTACCACCCGCGAAATCACAAAAGACGGACTTGGCAAGAAAACCCGCATCCTTGACGACCGGGAGCAAGGCCCGCAGGAAGTCGAGTTAATCCGCCTGATCTGGGAAACGCTTGCCAATGACGCATTGGAGCAAGCGGGCCTGACCCATGCCAAAATCGACCGCCGGACGCTGGACGATCAAGGCATAGACCGCATCCCGCAAATCCATATCGGGCCGGAAGGCAAGGCCGCAAAAGAAAAACAGGCCGACGACGAGGATGACCAAAAGGAGGATGAAGACGAATCCGGCGACAAGGATGGAAAACAAGGCGGCGGCGGTTCCGGCGATAAAGGGCCAGCACCCAAGCCCGCCAAAGAAACGACCGCAGAAAAAGAAACCACCGGCCAGAAACGGGACGTTGATTATAAATCCATCGACCAAGGTCAGACCCGCGCCGAACTGGTAGAAGAAATCAAGCGCGTGAACGCCGAGCGCAGCAAATGGTCCGCATTGCCGTTAGCCAAACAAATCAAAACCATCGAGCAGGAAATGACGCAACTGGATAAACGAGTCCGGCATTTTGAAAACATCTATGCAAAGACCAGTCTTCCCAACATCATTAAAAAATCCATTGTCGAGATTGTCCGGTTTTCAAAAGACATTTTATTTAATCGCATCCTGAACCGCGAAACCTTGCGCCTATCCGAACAGGAATCGCAAGCGCGTATCGTGCGGCAGAATTTCCGGTACGGGCGATCTTTTAGAACAGGGATTCACGAACAAATCCAGACCATGAAAACCCGGCTTTCCATGCTGGAAGAAAGCCATGAACATTACCGCAAATATAAGTCATTCGTGGATTCGATAGAAAAGACTCTGGCAGAAAATCCGGCCATAAAATTCACGGAAAGCGCAAAGACAAAAACGATCACTGATTTAGAGTTTTCGACAAAACTTAAGCTGAAAGCCGAATTGCTACGCGAGGGCGTACCGGAGATATTCAAGCCATCGAAAGGAACAATCCGCATAGCGGAGCCGCTCAACAAACAAAACTCTATTCCACCATCAAAACTACAACAAACAGAGCAGCGCGGCGCAAGCGTTTCTACGACAACGCCATTAAAAACGGATACAGAAAAACCCGCAATCCTGCCACCTAAAAACACCGTCCCGCAAAGCGCAGAGCGCAAAGATTGGTTCATCCCCGCATCAGAAAAAACACGCGGTTTGCATGAACATATAGAAAGGGAACTGGCAAACAGGAAGCAACAGAATCCTGCGCCGCGACCAGATAAAGACTCTTCTCCATTACGAAGTGCGTTCAAAAGCGCAAGCCAGAACAAGCCGCCGGAGAAATTCACAACGACCGAATATGTGCGCGAAAAGGTCAAAGAGGAATCGGCAAAAATACGGGAGAAAATGCCACCGGAATATAAGGCAGAGTCTTATCCCGAAGACACACCCAAAAGCGCGAAAATGTCCGGCACGTTTAATCGTGCCGCCGCCAGCAACACAGATAAACCATCACCGAATCACGAGCCTGATTATCAGCCGTAATAGTCTGTTTTATTCCATGCTATCGGGGCTGTTTTTATGCCTCCATGTAAAAATATCCTGCACAAGTTCTGCACAGGATATTTTGAGTCATTTTATAGGTTTATTTTCAATTAGTTAGAATTGCCAATGGACCTCTCTGGCATCTGGCGTTTTGTCGATATAACTCTCCAGCGCGGCGATTGCCTCGCGCGGGCGGTTCGATCGGGCGTAAAGAACCCCGGCATCAAGCAGCAGCCTGTATTCTTCAGGATCGACGATTTGCAGCCCCTGAACGATTCGCAGTGCTCCCTCGTAATCTTCCAGCTCGATTCGCCTGAATTTAAGTATATTTTGCAGCCTCATAAGAAGTTCCCGGTTACCCGGCGGCTCGTAATAATCTGCGGATAACTCCGCATCTCCCCACAGGGCCCTTTTAACATAAGATCTAAGATCGGCTGCCTGTAGCAGTTTGCAGCCCGCGGAAGGATCGAAAATCAGCCTCTTGCCGTCTTTTTCCAGGCGCAAGACGTTATGCCCCGGAATCCTCATCACAGAAATATCCCACCCCTGCGCCTTTCCGGCATGCAAATAAAGTATGCATAGCGCCAGCGGCGAACCCTTGCGCCTGTCGATAACCTCGATCATATCGGAATTGATTACTCCGGGGTCTTCTTCATCTCCGTAATAACCGTGGAAATCGGCCAGCACATGCTTTAATGCGGCAAGTTGTGTCTCAACCGTATCTCCTGCTTTAGCCTCAATCAAAGCCCTGTGACGCTCCCCGACATCGCGAATCAGTGATTTCAAATGGGTAAAATAACTCTCCAGGGACAGCCCGGGCCGCTCAAGAGCCGAGAGAGCGACAGCGGCAGGTGCAACCTCGACCTTATCGTCGGGCTTCCTTGATACTTTATCCAGGTACGCGTTAGCTTCTACAGCCATTTCATAAACTTTTCTTGGAACAGGCCGGATTACCCAACAGGCTCGCCGGCAAGCTTGACATAACTTACAACCTGTTTGACATGAGGGATAGTACGGGCAATTTCCACTACACGGTTAAGCTCCGCCTGACTGTGCGCCACCCCCATAAGATAGACCGTACCCTGCACTGTCTCGATAGAATAATTAAGGTTCTGAACCTGACTGTCCAGAGTAAGCGCCGTCCGTAGCCTGGCATTAATCCAGCTGTCCCTCATGAATCCCTGAACGCCTTCGCTTTCGGCGATCCTGATCTCGTTAATGACCTGCTCGACGCCTTCCACCTGCCATGCCAGCCTTACGGCCTCGACCCGGTGCTCGGGATCCTGCACCACGCCTGTAATCAAAACCCTGCCTTGATTAACGGTAAGGTTAAGCTTGCGGAAAGTCTCGACATCGTAACGAAACCAAAGGTCGTTGATCTGCGCCTGAATGGACGCATCTTTGACCGAAGTGCTAAGGCCGCCTTCTCGAACCGCGGCGATACCCGCCACAGTAGCGGCTCCGCCTACCACTGCCACCGGAGAACAGGCGCTGCACGTTAACAGGGACAAGACAAATAAGGCTGAAATATGCTTCATGAGGGGCTTCCAGATTGAAGAGAACATTAAATTCCAGACTTACTATATAACGTTTTCAGCACTGCGCAAACCATGCATTCTCTATATGTTTTATAAAACAGGGCGGCGATAACGCGATTACGTCAAAACGGTGATTCGTGAACCGTGAACTCCGCGGATCCGCCAGAAATCTCCCGGCCGCTCTGGCAATTCTCTTCCTGCTGGCCGGGCTAACAGCCTCCAGCGCCCCCTCCATACTCTGCCTGATTTTGACTTCAACAAATACAAGTGTCCTGCCTCTGCTGGCGATAACGTCGATCTCGCCTTCATGGCAGCGGTAACGATGGCCCAAAAGCCGGTATCCCTTTAAACCGAGAAATACGATTGCCAGATACTCGGCCAGAATACCCCTGCGATACGCCGCAGACCTTTCACTCTTGCCTCTGCTCATGCTCCCTCGTCACTTCCAGTGCCATGGCATATACTTCTTTTCTTGATATCCGGTTATTCCCGGCGACCAGAGCCACGGCATCGCGAATGCTCATGCTCCTGAGCGCCTCCCTCAACTCCCCTTGCCAGTCAGCGTCGCATCCTCTTCCCGCAGCCGGGCCGGCGACGATCACAATTTCGCCCCTGGGCGGGCCCTCGCTTTTGTAATACGCCAGCAGTTCCTCGATAGTCCCCCGCCGCGTTTCTTCAAATAATTTGGTAATTTCCCTGACCACAGCCGCTTCCCTGACACCGAGAACGGAGTGCATATCCTCAAGCGTATCCAGCAGCCTCGATGCGGTCTCGAAAAAAATAAGTGTCCCCGGCACCGCCGACCACCTCTCCAGCATCTCCTGACGCGCCTTTCTCTTGGGCGGCAAGAACCCCAGAAACGAAAATTTATCCGGCGGAAGGCCGGAAAGCTGCAATGCGGCAAGCGGGGCATTGGCCCCCGGAACACTGGTAATTCTGAAACCCTCGTCGATACAGGCGCGTACAAGCTTGAATCCCGGATCAGAAACCAGAGGCATCCCGGCATCGCTGACGAGAGCCACCGTCAATCCTTCCGCGAGCGCCGACAATATTTCCGGTCTTTTCCTGCCTGCGTTATGATCGTTGTAGGCAATCAGCCGCGAAGGCCTTATCGCCAGTGCCTTCAGCAACATACCGGTAACACGCGTATCCTCGCAGACTATAAGGTCTGCTTTCTCCAGGGTTTCAACTGCACGCCTGCTGATATCCCCGAGATTGCCAATAGGCGTTGCAACAAGATAAAGGCCTGACGAAGAGGGCTGTTCTTTTTTTCGGTTTACCATACTTAACGAATATGACGTTATGTGCTACCTATGCAAGCTGATCGATGTTGCACCCGAAAAAAAGGATGGCCGCAGTGTTACATGGAAAATTCGCCTCGCTTCTGCCTGTAATCGCCTTGTCTCTCGCCTTGATCCTTGGCGCCTGTACCGGCAGCGGATACAGCGGCGGCTGGACTCCCACCCCCCATCAGAGCCGGGCCGAGGAAGCGCCAAGCCGACTTGTTGTTCCTTCCGGCGAAGTCCCGGGAAGCGTGGCCGGCGGCATTCCTGAAAGCATTTCAGGCTTCGAAGACCCGACTGATGTCGAAAATTCCAGTGATATCCAGTACAGCCGTTCCACCACGGCGGCCCCCTCGGGATTTGACATGCTGACCCGGCAAAACGATCGCTACGCCGGTTATTATGCCCCCGGCTACGATCGCGGCGATATGGGCCGCTACGAAGAACGCCAGCCGCAGAGGGCGCCGGAAGAGCCTGAAGGCCCCTCCATCAAGGTCGGCATCCTCCTTCCCTTGAGCGGTGAAAAGAATGAACTCGGCCAGGCAATGCTCAACGCCGCCCAGATGGCTCTTTTCGATATCGGCTCGACGAATTTCGAGCTTCTGCCGCGTGATACCAAAGGAACCAAGGCAGGAGCCGTGCAGGCAGCCCAGTCGGCAATCGACGACGGCGCCCAGCTCCTTCTTGGCCCTGTGTTCGCCGCCTCGGTCGAAGCCACAAAACCTGTCGTCAGAAGATACGGCCTTAATATGATTTCGTTCTCTACCGACTGGCAGCTGGCAGATAATAATACTTTTATTATGGGATTCCTTCCCTTTGCGCAGGTTCAGCGTATTTCCGAATACGCAGCCCGCAACAACCTTAAAAGAATAGGGATAATCGCACCTGAAGACACCTACGGCAATGTTGCCACCCGCACATTCAGCGAATACGCAAGATTGAACGGCCTTGAAATAACAAAAGTCCTGAAATACAAACCCGGCCAGAAAGACCTGCAACCGGAACTACGCTCTTTTTCCGACTTCGACCGCCGCGTTGCCCTGCTTGATGCACAAAAGCAGACTTTGAAACAGCGCCTGACCGCAAACCCTGGAGATCAGCAGACGGCGCAACAACTGGCAGAACTTGAAAAAATGACCTCTTTGGGAGATGCGCCGTTCGACGCCGTTTTTATGCCTATGGGTGGAGAGCAGGCAAGAACCGTAGCCGGGATCCTCGGCTATTTCGATGCCGGGCCCGCAAAGGTAAAACGCCTCGGCACCGGCCTGTGGGACGACTCGTCACTGGCGAGGGATCCCAATCTGAAAGGCGCTGTGTTCGCAGCTCCGTCTCCTGCCTCCCGCGCGAATTTCGAGAAAAAATACAAGCAGCTTTACGGCCAGCAGCCCCCGAGACTGTCAAGCCTGGCCTATGACGCCACCGCTCTGGCAGCAGTCCTTGCACGCAGAAACACAGGCAGAAATCCCTTTGATCGCCATATGCTCATCAATCCTAACGGCTTTGCGGGAATAGACGGCATCTTCCGCTTCCGACCGGACGGCCTTATCGAAAGAGGCCTCTCGGTGCTCGAATATCAGAACGGCAGAATAAAGGAAATCGAAACCGCCCCGCAGACTTTCCAGCAATACGGGATGTAACTCAGCCGGGGGCCGCTTTCCTGATTTCGGCATCAATCCGCCTTTGCATCGCTCCGAATATCTCCTGCGGCACATTCACCCTGCAGCAGGACTCGAGTCCCTTGAAACCGGGAAAGGAATTGGCCTCGCAAATCGTGTACCCGCCTTCCTCTTTGAACAGCAGATCTATGCCGGTCACCTGAAGGTCTAGCACCTCGGCGGTTTTCAAAGCGAGTTCTATCGCCTCCTCGTCCGGATGGAATTCGCGCACTGATCCGCCCTGGCTGTAATTGGCTTTGAAGCCGCCTTCTCTGGCGCGCCTCTCCATACAGGCGACGACTCTCCCGTCCACCACGAACATTCTTAAATCCCTCCCCTTGCTGAACGAGACAAACTTCTGGAATATCAGCTGGATATTGGGATTGGTTTCGGCGATAAGTCCCATGAGATCGGAAAACGCATCGCGGTTTTCAATCAGGAAAACTCCGGTTCCATTGACCCCGAGTAGCGTCTTCACAACCACCGGAAAACCGATGCATTTGTCGACCAGATCGACATTAACGGGAAACTTGGCCAGCATCGTATCCGGCGTTGGCAGGCCGTGTTCGGCCAGAACCTGATGGGTATGCAGCTTGTCGGCGACGCGCTCTATCGATGCTGAATCGTTGAAGACCCTAACCCCCATGCGCTCCATCTGACGGATGATCGCCAGAGGGAAGTAACCCGTATCGATTACATAGGTTCTAGGCAAAAGAAAATCGGGCAGCTTGACGTACTCGCCGTCGATCAGAATTGACTCGCGTGTCTCATTGGTCACCAGAAGATCAAACTGATCAGGATGGAAAACTTTTACATCCACCCCCATCTCTCGCCCCTCGGCCAGAAAGCGGCGTATCTCGAAGGCTTCCGATGTGTGAGATTCAATTTCCTCATTGAACAATATCCAGACTTCCATCTTCCTCTATCCGGTTAATTTCTCTCTTTTTCTGTCAAAAGACCTATACAACAAAAAAGCAGGCAGTTCAAAAACTACCGCCCTGCAGTATGGCGAAAAAAAGGCGAACCGCTCCCGCAAGCAAAAAGACTCCGGCCAGTCCCGCCAACCATAAGACTATGAACCATATAACCTTTTGTGCGTTCCTGCTGGCAACATGCCGATCGAGAATTTTCTGAAAAAAAATGGCAAACCCCGTCATTCTATCCTCTCACTCCGAACCTGCTCCCGGACTCGTAATGGCGCAGACCGAAATGGAAAAACATAACTCCGGCAGCAACCGCCGCAACTGCTCCAAAAATCGTAAAAATCAGAATTTCCCACCTGTGCCCGAGAAGCACTTCTATCGGCAGATGCGTCATGAACGAGACCGGAATGATCGTAAATAGGATGAACTTCATCCATAGCGGAAACAATGGCCCCGGCCTTGAAGCCAGCACATTGAAATTGAACGCCAGTTCCTCTGCCGTCCCTCTGAAATTGCGCAGCCAGAAGCCAAGCGTCGACGTGGCAAGCACCATGCTTGCGAAAATCAGACAGGCGCATACCATCACCAGCAAAAGCGGCAACAGCGGCACATCCGCTATCATCCCCGCATAGGCGATCACCACGAACCCGAAAACGATCTCCCCCGGCCCCGTCGCCTTGGAAGAACCCATGGCCACGTTCAAAAGAACCGGACGCGGCTGCGTCAGATAGCAGTCCAGTTCGCCGTAATCAATCTGATGAGGCAAAGTGCGAAATCCGTAGGCCAGAAAGGAAACAAACCCCCAGGACGAAATCGCAATGCCATAGGCAAGCAGAATATGCTGTAACTGCCATCCGCCGATACTTGGGACGGCGCTGAAAAACACGAACCAGACCAGAATGTAAACCGTATGCGTGATCAGCGAGAATATCCCCCGCACCAGATACGCCCCCCTCTGGGCCATCGCCGCCTTCATGTTCACCTTCATGAGTTCGAGGAAATATCGCAGATCAGCCTCCATTGATCTCGATCCTCTTCATGCAGAAATAAAACACCCCCTGCATCAGCACCACCGCGAACAGCATCCAGAAAACGATAACCGGCACCAGTTCCGCAACCACACCGGCATCCCATTCCAGCAGCAGCGAGCATGGAAGATACATCATCGCCGGAAACGGCGTGAGTTCGGCTATCGTCCTCATGGCCTCAGGATACATGGTCAGCGGCAGATAAAGCCCGCCCAGCAGGATAAGGCCCTTCTGGTATATCCTGTAAATCGCATCGGCGTCATGCAGCCAGAAAGCCATCAGCCCCGACGACATCTGAAACAGCAGATGCAGCACCGACCCGCAGTAAAGCAGCGCAAGTGCCGCCGGAAGAGCGAAAGGAATGGACGGCCACTGTCCGATATACAGGTAAAGCACTGCAACCCCGACCGTATAATACACCACGACATGCGCGCTCATCGCCCCGAGCCCCTCGGAAAATCTCGCCCACAAATAAGGCAGCGGCCTGCCCAGAAAATAAGCGATATTCCCCGACCTGACATCATCCTCAATCGTCAGGAAAAGTCTCGGGGAGAGAAACAAAAGCATCTGCGTCAGCGATACATACCATAGTATGTCAACTTTTTCGTATGGCAGGGTAATTATCCCCTCTCTGGCGATAAGACTCCACAGCTCGACAAAGACGAACGCGAAAAACAGGTAAGAACAGAACCTGAGCGCAAACTTCATCCTGCTTCGGATATGGTCGCGGAAAGCTATCCGCGCGAAGGCGATATAGCTGTATAACTGCCGCATCATCCGGCTCTCTCCTTCCGGGTGTTCGCATAGATGCTCTTGATGATTTCCTCCGTCGGCGGATCCTCGACCGTGATATCGCGCAGCGCCGTACGGGACATGGCGTCCTGAATCACGCTTTCGACGCTTCGCTCGCGCGTGTCCACCTCGACCTTCATCCGGTACGGGCTCTTCTCGATTATCCCGATACCCTTCGGCTTGAGATCGATGCTTTCCTCCTTCATCATAAGTACGATCACCTTGCGCTTGATAAAGGACGATCTCAGCCGGGCGACCGGCTGGTCGGCGACCAGATGACCGTTGTCGATCACTATCACCCGCTCACAGACCCTCTCCATATCCCCGGTATCGTGGCTGGTAAGAAGCACAGTCATGCCATCGTTAATTGATGCGTCCCTGATCAGGTCGCGGATTATCCCCTTGGCGTTAACGTCCAGCCCGACCGTAGGCTCGTCCAGAAACAACACTTCCGGCTTGTGCAGCAGACTCGCCACTATCTCGCAGCGCATGCGCTCTCCAAGGGACAATTGCCTTACCGGCTTGTCCATCAGGGGGCCGATTCCGAAAGCCTCGCTTAAAAACCGCAGCCGTGCCCTGTAATGCGCCATATCCATCTCATAAGCATGCGCCAGCAGGTCAAAGGTGTCGGAAGCAGGCAGATGATACCAGAGTTGCGAACGCTGTCCAAAAACCGTCCCGATGCGATAGGCCAGTTTCTTGCGTTCCTTCCATGGTGTATGGCCAAGAACTTTCACATCCCCGCCGCTCGGATGAAGAATCCCCGAAAGCACCTTGATCGTCGTCGATTTCCCCGCCCCGTTCGGCCCGACAAACGCCACGCGCTCTCCCCGCCTGACCTCGAACGACAATCCGGACACCGCCTCGATCTCGCTGTAAACCGGGCAACACAAAAATTTCAAAGCTTCGCCAACGTCGCGAGCCGGCCGCTTTAACCAGAAAGTTTTACGAAGATCGTTCACGCTGATTGCAGTCATTTAGTCGCCTCTAAGGTTAACAAAATAAAAAGCTTTGACAATAAAAAGCAAAACATTCTATAACCACTTATGTTAATTTGGAGGGTGTTATGATAATTAAAATGGCATTTTACAGAACCGTCGCTGAAGCAGAGAAAGATAACGCAATTACTCTCTCGGTGCTACGTCATTTCGCTGAAGATCGAAAAATGACAATACTTCCTTCGTCTTTTGTAATAGAAGGCATAGACCGACAGAACAATTCCGAAATTCTCGATCAGCTTGCCGAAGAAGGCTTTGTCGAAAATGCAGCCATCCCCAGTGGCTCCATTTCTGTAGGCGGGTACAGAATACTTCCCAAAGGGGAATACCTTCTTGAAAACGCCACAGGAATCAATCCCGGGGAAGTGGAATTCAAAGCAACTTTGGACATTCTTCAAGCTGCAATAGACCCTCGCGGGACAATTGTTTCAGTACCAGAAATCGGCGTTAGACGACAGGAATTGCTGGTCCAAAAAATGCTCGATGCGGGCTTGCTAGAAAAGATGCCGGTAAGTAAGGGCCTTGTATCGATAATAGGATACAAAGCAACCGGCAATGGACGACTCTTTCTTGACCACAACCGCTGGCCCAATAAATATTGCGCTAACGAGATATAGCGGCATTCCCGGCAGGTTCAATGATACCCGCCCTCATGCCCGACCTTGCCGCGGAATATGTAATAAATATAGGCGGTATAACCGAGAATGACCGGCAAAAGCACCAGCGCCCCGACCAGCATGAACAACTGGCTTGACGGCGCTGCTGCGGCCTCGAACAGGTTAATCGAATAAGGAATGATGTTTGGCCACAGGCTGATAGCAAGCCCGGCGAACCCCGTCACGAAAAGCAGCATGCCACAGATGAAAGGCGCGTATTCCGCCTTTCGCCGCAAAGACCGTAAAGCGTAAAGCGTCACTCCAATGAAACTGATCGGCACCAGCGAGGTTAAAATTATATGCCAGCCGCCAAACCAGCGCTGGACAAGCCCTGAACGAAGCACCTCGTCCAGCCCACCGCTCAGCAAAGGCGTTCCGCTATGCAGGAAGGGCATCCACAGGATCACCATCGCCATAAACGCCGCCACCGCCAGCAACGCCTTTTCCGCGACGGCATAAGCCCACTCCTGAATACCCCCTTCGGTTTTCATGACCAGCCAGCTTGCGCCCAGATAAACATACCCGGCAATAACCGCAAACCCCGTCATCACCGAAAACGCGCTTAACCAGTCGAAAGGCCCGCCCGAGAAGGCACGCCCATCGACCTCGATCCCCTGAACATAAGCGCCGAGTATCACCCCCTGAAAGAACGCCGCCGTTATCGAGCCGCCGAAAAACGCCGTACTCCACAGCCCCTTGCTCTTGTCGGCCTTGAAGCGGAATTCGAAGGACACGCCGCGGAAGATCAGCCCCAGAAGCATGAATATCACCGGCAGGTAAAGCGCCGGCATCATCACCGCATAGGCGAGCGGAAACGCTACCAGCAGCCCTCCTCCCCCCAGCACCAGCCATGTCTCGTTGCCGTCCCAGAAAGGGGCAACGGTATTCATCATCACATCCCTGTCCCTCTCAGACCTGCGGAACGGGAACACAATTCCCATCCCGAGATCGAATCCGTCCAGCAGCACATACATGAAAACCGCCACCGACAACAGAAAGCCCCATGCAAGAGGCAGATATATTTCCCATGTGTCCATTCTCTTCTCCTGCTCCTGCTTACTGCTGCGGAAACGACAGTGGCCGCTCTGGCGTTGCCGGGAATTTAAGCTCCTCCTCGCCAATCGGCGGCCCTTTCCTGATCAGCGCCGAAATATAGAACGCCCCCGCGCCGAAGATTATCGTATAGACAATGACGAAAAGCGCCAGCGACGCGGCAACGTTCCCGCCAGGAACCGGCGACACCATGTCGGCTGTCCTGAGAAGCCCGAACACTATCCACGGCTGGCGCCCGACTTCGGTGACCGCCCACCCCGCAAGTATCGAGACAAACCCCGCAGGCAGCATCAAGAAGCACCAGTGAAGGAAAAAACGGTGATCGTAAAGACTCTTGCGCCAGCGAAGATAGGCCGAAGCCAGACCGGTCAGGATCATCAGAAGCCCGATCCCGACCATCACCCTGAAAGCGTAAAAAACGATCGCAACCGGCGGACGGTCTTCCTTCGGCCATTCCTTCAGCCCCGGAACCTCCCCGTCCCAGTCATGGGTCAGTATCAGGCTGGAAAGTTTGGGAATACTGATTTCGAGACTATTTCTCTCCGCCTCGAAATCCGGCACCGCGAACAGCAGCAGCGGAGCCCCTTCCCTCGTTTCCCACAGACCTTCCATAGCCGCCACTTTCGAGGTCTGGTACCTGAACGAATTAAGGCCATGGAAATCCCCGGCGAGAAGCTGGGTCGGAGCAAGTATCAGAATCAGCCACGAGGCATAATTGACCATCAGCTTGCCATGTTCGATAAATCTCCCCTTCAGCAGATACCAGGCGCCCACTCCCAGCACCACGAAAGCCGTGGTCAGGTAACAGGCGATCACCATATGCACGAACCTGTAGGGCATCGACGGATTGAAGATGATCCTGATCCAGTCCTCCGGCCAGTAAGTCCCGTCCGGCCCTGTCTGGAAACCGTCCGGAGTATGCATCCATGAGGAAGCCGCAAGTATCCAGAAAGCCGAAAACAGCGTACCGACAGCCACCATCAGAGTCGCAAAAAAATGCATCCTCGGCCCGACCTTGCCCCATCCGAACAGCATCACCCCGAGAAAAGAAGCCTCAAGGAAAAAGGCGGTAAGAACCTCGTAACCCAGCATCGGCCCCATGACCGAACCGGCCGCGTCTGAAAACGCGCTCCAGTTGGTGCCGAACTGATACGACATGACTATGCCCGACACCACCCCCATGCCGAAAGCCACGGCGAATATCTTTATCCAGAACTTGTAAACCTGCATGAACAGGTCTCTACCCGTCCTCAAATACCGCCATTCGAGTACGGCGAGCCAGCTGGCAAGCCCGATGGTAAAGGACGGAAAGATAATGTGAAAAGCAACGGTGAATGCAAATTGTATGCGCGACAAAAGAACCGGATCGAAATCCATCACATACTCTCCTGGACAGCTGACAACCTGCGCCCAGCATGCCACGAAAATCGTCCTTCAACAACCTTGCGCATTCCCTGGCATGAGCCGGGTGAGGGGTACCCGGCTGACTACAGGGTTTCACCTCCGACTTCCCGGTTGCAGGGACATAATTCCCCTGTTTGCAGAGCATCCAGTACCCTTAATGTTTCTCCGGGATTCCTGCCGACGTTAAGTCCGTTCACGCAAACGTGCTGGATTACGTTTTGCGGATCTATGATAAAGGTCGCCCGAAGCGCAACCCCTTCCTCCTTATGCCGCACCCCAAGCCCGTCCACGAGCGACCCGTTGGTATCGGCGAACATCCATAAATCAAGTTCCTTCAGATCCGGATGCTCCCGCCTCCACGCAAGCTTGCAGAACTCGTTATCCGTACTTCCGCCCAGAACCACGCAGTCCCGATCCTCGAATTCTTTTTTCATTCTGGCGAACTCGACAATCTCGGTGGGACATACGAAGGTAAAATCCTTGGGATAGAAAAAAATCACTTTCCACTTGCCCGCAAAACTCTTGTGGGTCAGCTGTTCGAATGGATCGTTATAAGGCTCCATTTCTTTTGGCTTCACACCGGTAATTCTGAATTCGGGAAGGTTATCGCCAACGCCAAGCATTAATTTCTCCTTTTGTTTGGGGATAGACGCTTCAAGTCAATTAGTCGGCACAGCGGACTTGACAAGCCGTCATAATAAATCATTCATCATTTTATGAACGCAAAACGAATAAGGATATACGGGCGTGTTCAAGGCGTGGGCTATCGCGCCTGGGCCGTATCGCAAGGAACCCTGCACGGACTTTCCGGCTGGGTTCGCAATCGCAGCGACGGTTCTGTCGAAGCCCAGTTGCAAGGTGATGTGGAGAACATACACCAGATGATCGAGGCATGCAGAAAAGGGCCGTTATCTGCACATGTAACTGATATTGAAATCAGCGACTCCGGCTACGAAAGACTCTCGGCCTTCAGCCACAGGGCAACGGTCTAGCCCGCATTTCTCACACTCTCGTACCCGTCATGCCCGCGATGCGCCGGAAGGCGCGCTGAAATTTCTCCGGGCGTTAATGGTCTACTCCCCATAGCGCCTGCTCCTCTCCATCGGGTTTTATAATAATCGCTCTTTCTTTTTCCAATCCGCTCTCAAAACCCCCAAAACAGGTTGGTCTCTGACCTGAAGCCAATGAAGCATCTATTTGCCTGGCGTAATTTTCAAATGAGGGGATAAGATTTTTATTAACTAATATATTCTCGCAGCTTTCTTCCCGGCGTGTAATGCAACTAATATAGTCTGTTTGATTTTCAAATTTGCTTATTAAATGAGACGCAAAGCTATCACTGTATATTTGCCCAATACTTATCCGTGGACTTAGAGCCCGACCCAAAACTAATTGAGTGGTTTCAGTCCTTTGTGATTCAATCCGAT